>JBCBWI010000004.1:0-216576 GCA_039817185.1 Cyanobacteria bacterium J06648_16
CCTGGCTACCAGTTAGCGCGGACATATTCTCATACAATGAGATAATTTGGCCTCCCAACGATTTTGTAGCAATTGCGCTAAAACCGCCAGCTAGTTGGGGTTTGAACATTTTCGAGCGCCTGCTGGGTCGCGTAGCGAGCGAGTTGCTGGGTGATGATAGTTGCCTGGTTAGCGGCGAGTCCTAGGGCAATGCTGCTGGCCCCCACCAGCCCGAACATCAGGGTCAAGGTTACCAGCACATCTTTCCAAGAACCCTGCGATGGTAGGGTAGTCTCAGCATAAACGTCGGTCATCGTCAGGGTATCGACCTCGTCAACATAAGTCGCGGTGGGTGTTGTGAAGCCTTCTAACTGGTAGTAGCTTTCTCCAGAGTAAGCGGCGTCAGAAAAAGATGCAGAGGAGTACATAGCGCTATAGATAGAGAGAACAAGATGGGACGGCTTGTTTAGCACAGGCGATTGTCAGCGAACAAAGTTTGGCTAGAAACTCGTTCTAATCAGCGATGCTCAGGCCTGATAGCCAATGCCGCGATACTTCAGGCTATGGCGGGCATGTTCGGATGGCATACGCTTGACTACGCGAAGCTTGGATCGACTGCCCATAAACCGACACTCAATGTTCGTTTCGATCGTCTCAACAGCTTTGGGAGCGTAGGTGTAGGTTGCGCCGTGGAAAGAAAGTTTCATCTGTAGAAGCCTTATCGGTGAATCTGACAACAGTATGTGTCAGCGACGATGGCAGCTCTTTCCGAGAACAGTAAAAACCAAAATCCGCTTTTCCAGCTTTGGAAGCTGAATGGCCGAGCTTTCCAAAAATGGAAAGTCAATAGACGACTGAGATGCTTTTATGGGGCTTAATTCATCTTGTTCATCTGCTCAAGTCAATCACTCATCAAGGAGGCAAATCCTGACGTCAGGGTGAATAGCCACCTTCTAAAATTTTGTTGTAGCAGAAGCTACCAAGCATAGAAAATTTACGATTTTGACGCTGCTCCGAAGCAAAAGGAGTGAGACTTTGCCCGATTGAGGAATCATTCGGGTACTGGTAGGATGTGTTAACTTTCTAGCCCTATCAGATGCCTAAAGTCATATCGATTCACTCGTATCGGGGTGGCACCGGCAAGTCTAACTTTACTGCGAACCTAGCAGCCTCGGTTGCCCAGCAGGGCAAGCGCGTTGGCGTTGTCGATACAGATGTCCCCTCGCCTGGTATTCACAACTTGTTTTGTCTAGAGCCCGAGCAAACGTCCCAAACGCTCAACAACTATCTGTGGGGCGAGATCCCAATAGAAGAGGCCGCTTACGATGTGGGTCACAATATCGGGCTGCCGGAGGACGCGAGCGGAAAACTTTATTTGGTGCCCTCTAGCGTCAAAGCTGACAGCATCGCCCGGATTTTGCGGGACGGCTATGATGTCAGGCTAATGAACGATGGGTTTCGTAAGCTGGTTAAATCTCTCCAGCTAGACTACCTGTTTATCGATACCCATCCGGGCCTATCTAAGGAAACGTTTCTATCCATTGCGATCTCCCATGTCCTGATTTTGATTCTGCGCCCCGACAAGCAGGACTACCAGGGGACGGCGGTCACCATGGACGTCGCTAAGCAGCTTAAGGTCCGTAAGCTGCTGCTGGCGATTAATAAGGTCTACAGTCGCCTGAACCCAGAAGCCCTTAAGCAAAAAGTCGAAGAAACCTACGGTGAAACGGTGGCGGGTGTGTTTCCCCTGTCTGAAGAGGTCGTGCAGCTCGCCAGTGAAGGGGTGTTCTGTGTGCGGTATCCAGAGCATCCGATCAGTCAAGAATTTCGAAAGGTCGCCCAGCAGCTTGGGGAGGATTAGGCTTGATGTCAGCAGATTCTGGATCGGTAGATTCTGGTTCGGTCAACGGGGACTTGCGATCGCTGGCCGATTCCATTACGGCGATTACCTCTCCCTTTAGAAACTATCTCAGTGACCTGCACGAGCAGTATTGTGGGCTAGGCGAGGGCGCGGTGGCCGACTACATTCCAGAGCTGGCCGAAGCGAATCCCAACTGGTTTGGCATCTGCGTTGTCACTACCGACGGGCAGGTGTACGACGTGGGCGACTGCGATCAGCTGTTTACGATTCAGTCGATGTCTAAGGCGCTGACCTACGGCCTGGCGCTCGAAGATCATGGGCGTGACTACGTGATGAGTAAGGTCAGCAATGAGCCAACCGGCGAGGCCTTTAACTCGATTGTGCTGGACGAGGAAACGAACCGGCCCTATAACCCGATGGTGAATGCGGGTGCGATCGCAACCACCGACTTGATCAAGGGCAAGGACGGCACCGAACGACTCAAGCGCATGCTAGACATGTTTGAGCGCTATACCGGGCGCAGCCACGACATTTACATGCCGGTGTTCATGTCCGAGAAGTCCACTGGGTTTCGCAATCGCGCCATTGCCTACCTGATGCTGAACTTTGGCATGATCAGTGAACGGGTCGATGAAACCCTAGACCTCTACTTTCAGCAGTGCTCCATCTTGGTCAATGCCAAAGACATTGCCATGATGGCGGCCACCCTGGCCAATGGCGGCGTGAATCCGGTTACCCAGGTGCGCGCCTTAGACGAGCACTACGTTCAGGACGTGATTAGCGTCATGCTCACCTGCGGCATGTACGATGCCTCAGGGAACTGGGCCTACCGGGTGGGTATTCCCGCTAAGAGCGGCGTCGGCGGCGGCATTTTAGCGACAGTCCCCGGCAAGCTCGGCATTGGCACCTTCTCGCCCCTGCTAGATGCCAAGGGCAACAGCGTCCGGGGTATCAAAGTCTGCGAAGATTTGTCCCAAGATTTTGGCCTGCATCTATTTAACGTCGCTGAACCTAAGCACAGTCTGCAGGACTGGTTTGCTGGCAACGGCGGCGTCGATGACTGGTAGGTCGCTTTCCCTACTTCGCGCGCTCCTTTATAATCCCTGCGTCCCCTCTGGCGCAAACCGTGATTGCCATCTATCCGGGCAGCTTTGACCCCATCACCCTGGGCCATCTCGACATCATTACTCGCAGCAGCAAGCTCTACGAGCGCGTGATTGTGGTGATTTCGCGCAATCCAGGCAAGAACCCCCTCTTTACAGTCGAGCAGCGGATGGGGCAGATTGGGGTTGCGATCGCACATCTGCCCAACGTCGAAGTCGATAGCTTTGACGGCCTCACCGTCAACTACGCCCACCAGCAGCAGGCTAAAGTTTTAATTCGCGGTCTGCGCGTCCTGTCAGACTTCGAAAAAGAGCTACAGATGGCCCACACCAATAAAACCCTGGCTGACGACATTGAGACGGTTTTCCTCGCGACTTCTACTGAGTATGGCTTTTTAAGCAGTAGTCTGGTAAAAGAGATTGCAAGGTTTGGGGGAGCAATCACTCACCTTGTGCCCGAACACGTCGCGCGCGATATCGAAACATGCTACGGCAAGACCCCCCCATAAACGATCCTCAGCGAAACGCTCCCCAGCGGAACGGTCAAGCGCCTATGCCGCCACAAGATATACCCGACAATGCCGGTGACGTCCTCTACGAAGAGGCTGCCAGTACGCCCGGCCGCTTCGATATCCAAGAAGCCCTGAACCAGATCGAAGAAATCGTCCTCGATAGCCCCCGGCTGCCCCTGGTGGGCCGCACGATGATCAATGAAGACGAGCTGCTCGACCAGCTCGACAACGTGCGTTTAAACCTGCCGCCCGCCTTCCAGCAGTCAGTGCAGCTGCTCAAGCAGCGTGACGAAATTCTCACCGAGGCCGAGCAGTACGCCCAAGAGATCGTCGCCACTGCCGAAAAGCAGGCCGCCGCGATTCTCAACGACATGACCATCATTCGGCAGGCCGAGCAGCAGGCCCAGCAGCTACAGCTGCAGACCGAGCAAGAATGCGCTGCCCTCCGCAACCAGACCCTCGACGAAGTAGAGCAGCTGCAGCAGCAGGCTCGTCAAGAATGGGAAGAGATGCGCGCCCGCGCCATTGCCGAGTGCGAAAATATCCAGCGTGACGCCGACGCCTATGCTGAGCAGGTGCTACAGCGGATGGAAAGCCAGTTTGGCGAAATGCTCAATGTGCTGAGTAACGGACGACAGCAGCTTTCTGACCGCCGGGCCGCCATCGACGCTGAAGCCAGCAATACCCGGCCCGCTATACCCAACCGCCCTGGCCCGTCGGGTACTGCTGCGGTCAATCCCAGGCAAATTGGCACCCAGCGTCAGCCCATCCAGCCCATGCAGCCGCCTCGCAGCCCGCAAGATCGCCCACCCCAGGAGCGGCCCCAAAGCCGCCGCAGCCGCCGCGACGCGAATCGATGATCGGTTACCTCAAAGGCACCCTGGTAGACATCCAAAAGCTCACGAATGGTCGCGTTATCCTTACGTTAGACGTGCATCAGGTCGGCTACGAGATGCAAATTACCAGCCGTGCCCTCAGTCACCTGCCGCCGTTGGGTGAGCCAGTGCAGATTTTTACCCACCTGCAAAGCCGCGAAGACCAGTCCGTCCTCTTCGGCTTTGAGTCCCGGGCCGAGCGCGACGTCTTTCGGCTAGCCATCAGCGTCAGCGGCATTGGGCCTCAAATGGG
This sequence comes from Cyanobacteria bacterium J06648_16, assembly GCA_039817185.1. Classification (GTDB taxonomy): domain Bacteria; phylum Cyanobacteriota; class Cyanobacteriia; order Phormidesmidales; family Phormidesmidaceae; genus CAWUKV01. Next base: position 4,584 of record JBCBWI010000004.1, read on the forward strand.
TATGGGCCTGCTTGATACGCTCTCGCTTAACGAGTTTGTCCAGGCAGTCGTCTCTGAGAACGCGCGCATTCTTGCCCGCGCGCCAGGCGTCGGCAAAAAGACCGCCGAGCGCGTCATTCTCGAACTCAAAACCAAGCTAGCCGAGTGGCGACAGCAGTCAGGCCTGATTACCGCTCCCGCAGGCGGTCCTGCCACTGTCGTTCAAGAAGACGTCGAAATGACCCTGCTGGCGCTGGGCTACTCCAATCGCGAGATTACCCAGGCACTGCAGGCCGTGGGGCGCAACACGACCCTGAGCAAGTCTGCCGATACTGAAGACTGGATCCGCGCAGCCATTGCCTGGTTGAGTCAATAGCCCTGCTCCGCCGCCTTGAGCTTTTGCCTCGTTGCCACGTTGGAACAGGACGGTTGTGACCGACGATTTTGGAGCCCCATGACGCGATATCGTGTTCTAAGCTGCGCTTCGGTCGCGATGTCGTGCGCGTAAAAAGTCATAAAGCCCTGATTTTTGAGGGCCATAACCGGCTATTCTGTAGCAAAAGACACCGTTTTAGCGACCGATCTTCCTGGGGGCACTAACAGCGCATGTACTCGACCGTTCTACTCATGCTCGCCGTACTGGTGGTCATTGCTGTCGTGGGTGCCTTGCTCACTTCTCGTCTGGGCTAACGCGATATGAAGAAGATTACCGCTATCATCCGTGACCATCGCCTCGACGCCGTTAATAAAAGCCTGCTCGACATCGGCGTCATTGGCATGACCGTTCATAACGTACGAGGCTTTGGCCGACAAAAAGGACAAACCCAGCGCTACCGAGGGCAGCCCTACCAGGTCGACTTTCTGCCCAAGCTCAAAACTGAGATTGTCGTTGCCGATGACAAAGTCGATGTCGTTGTCGAGGCGCTAGCCAAGGCTGCCCGCACGGGTGAAATTGGCGATGGCAAGATTTTTGTCAGCCCCGTCGATGCGGTCTACCGCATTCGGACCGGTGAGCGCGACGAAACTGCCCTTTAGAGTGCCTGTACCTTGGACAGGGCAGCCTCCGCTGCCTGCTTCTCAGCCTCTTGCTTGCGATGCCCTATCCCTCGCCCGTAAGCTCTCCCCTGCATCCGGACTTCAGCCACAAACTGTTTGGCGTGATCCGGCCCCTTCTCGTTCAAAATCACGTATTCAGGAATAGGCCAGCCCTTGGCCAGGGCCCACTCTTGCAGACGACTTTTGTGATTTTGGCTGAGGGCGGTATCGGCCACCGCTTCAATGACGGTATCGAACATGGGCAGCACATAATCGCTGACGACCTGCATCGAGTTTTGATCTAAAAAGTACGCCCCGATCAGCGCTTCAAACGCGCTGGAGAGTATCCGTTCATTCTGCCGACCGCCGCTGTTTTCGGCCCCTAGACTCAGCTTTAAGTGTGACTGTAGCCCCAGCTCCTTAGCAAAGTCGCTAAATTGCTGTGCGTCTACCAGCGCCGCTCGTAGCGGCGTCAGCTCTCCTTCCGGTCGGTCCGGATAGGTGCGATAGAGATAGTCACCACTTAAGAAGGTCAGGATCGCATCCCCTAGAAACTCCAGCCGCTCGTTATCTAAACCAACCGGCTCCTGCTCTTTGGCGTAGGATTTGTGCGTCATCGCCTGCTGCCACAGGTCGTTGTTGTAGAAGTCTGGAATATAGAAGATAGGCATAGCCGCGCGTTATCTTATATGTCGCTCATCATACGTGATCTGGAGCATGGCTCAGTCGCACTCGACGCTTGGTCATACTGATGTACCAGAGCCGCTATGATGATTTTATCAAGGCCCTACCTACAGTTGACGCTTCCGGTTGTCCCGATGATTGCGGTTCCACACTACATTACTGCCAGAGAATATTTGGCGATCGAACAGCAGAGCCCGTGTCGACACGAGTATCGCCGTGGGTTAGTCTACGCGATGGCCGGTAGCACGGATAGACATGACCGCATTGCTTTTAATTTTCTTAGACTGATTGATGACCATCTTGGTGACAACAGTGGCTGCCGATTTTATTCCGGCAACGTAAAGGTAGGCTATCAAGATGAGCTCTATTACTATCCAGATGCTTTTGTTACATGTGACTCAAGAGACCGTGACAGTCGCTACATCAAGCGCTATCCCAAACTAATTGTTGAAGTTCTCTCCTCTAGCACTCAAGAGTTTGATAGAGGAGAAAAATTTGAGGACTACAAACAGATTGAGTCGCTGGAGGAGTATTTGCTTGTTACTCAAGATCAGCAGCACGTAGAGCGCCGTCGCCGCACCGCTACAGGCGACTGGGAAACCCAATTCTTCGGTTTCGACCAGACTATTAAGCTAGAGGGCATTGGATTAGAGTTTGCGATCTCAGCTCTTTATCGCGGCCTTGACGGGTAAGCGACAACCCCTAGCGATTTGCAGCCACCCACTGTTCAACCCCATCTGCTAAGGCAGTAGCTAACTTTTGCTGCTCTATTGGGTCGCTTACCCATTCGTACTCAAAGGGATTAATCATAAACCCTAGCTCCAGCAGTACTGTAGGGGCGGCGTTGGGTCGCGTTAGCGCCAGGTTGTTCCAAAAAACACCGTATTCGGGGCGGTCTAACGTATCTATCAGGTAGTTGTGTAAGAACACTGCTAGATCATGGGCCTGGGGATGATACCAAAACGCGCCGATGCCTGCGGTCTCGATGGCGTTGCCATTGTCGGGTAAGGCATTGTAGTGGATACTGAGGGCCAGGGTGGGCTCGGCATCGGCAATGAAGTCCATGCGATCGCGAAGTGAGACAAATTCATCACTCTCCCGCGTCATCAACACCTGAGCCCCTCGGGCTTCGAGTTCTTGCTTGAGCAGTTGGGAAACGATTAGATTCACGACTTTCTCCGGCGTACCGTCGGGTCCCCGCGCGCCTAGCTCATCGCCGCCATGCCCCGGATCGAGAACAATTCTGGTGCCCTGGAGTTCAGCACCGATAGGGGGACTATGACGCAAAGAGAGAATTAGATTGGTCCCCTCGTAACGCAGCTGGTAGCCCCACTGCTGGTCGGTCTTGTAGTGAAATGTATACGCGGCGGTATCCGGCAAAATCGGCTGCCAGTCCATGCGCTCGATAACGGGATTCTCGGAAAAGAAGATCGTGTCCGTCTCGGCGGTGGTGTTGTAGAGCGTCAGGGTCAGGCTCTGGGCATCTTGCTGGATACTGACGGGTACCGGCGTCTGTAGGGGAAAAATCACATCGGTCCAGTCTTCGCCCTGCTCAGAGCGGATGCCGCGAATGGTGGTGCGGTTCGGGATGGGGCTGTCAAAAATGCGGGTTTCGCTTTCCTTAATCCAGCCGCCGTAGTCGAGGCGCAGCCATTCGCCCTCACGGCCAGTGATCGTCGCCTGGGTGCCCTGGGGGAGCGGCGTCAGTCGGGAATGGTTGGTGCTGGGGCCGGTGCGGGCGACGCCGGACTCGGCGGTGACTTCGACATTTTGGAATTCGGCTGGAGAGAGAATTGCGATCGCACCCTCCCCGACTTGACTCACCGTTTCCCCCCCGACCGTCAGCTGGAACGCCGGCACCCCATAGCTACCCGGTTGTGAAAACGTCGCGCAGCCCGCGTAGGTCGGCGCTGCCTCAAAGGGGGCCGTCTGGTCTGTCAGCACCGAGTAGTTTGGCGGTAAATCGACCGTCGCCACCGGCTGTAAAGGAATCTGCTGATTGGACAGCTGCACCGACACCGTCGATTCTGCGGGTGCCACGGCCTCAAAGCACACCAGCTCACCCGGTAATCGAGCCAGATTGCGGTTGGGCAGTAGCGTGTTCTCGGCAAACGTCGTTCCCGTGGGTTGGGGTGGCGTTTGAGGCAGCCGCGTGACGGTAAACGTCTGGGCCGTGCCCTGATGTCGAATAGTAAACCGATTTTCCCCCAGGCTTAGCGGCAGGGTAGGGGCAAAGTGACCGCTCGGGCTGCGCTGGTCAATCGTCCCTCCGTTGATGGTGACGGGCGCACTGGCATCTGCCGTGCCAATAAAAAAGATTCGATCCGACACCGTCTGATGTTCGAGCGGCGGATAGACCACGTTTAGGGACTGCCCCTGCGCTGCCTGACTGATCAACATCGACCCTCCGGATAGAACGCTGCCTACTACCAGAGATGTCCACCGGGGTCTATTCATGCTTGTATTCCGCTCAACCATTCAAATGTTGTAGCAGGTTTTCTTCACGGCTCCGGGCCTCTCTTACTTTTCTCAAAAGAAAAATCCTGCTCCAGAACCTTGTGGCACAATTGACAGGTTGTATGGGCGCTCCCCTGGGTCATGACTAAGTTTGTATTCGTTACTGGCGGCGTAGTTTCAAGCATTGGCAAGGGCATTGTGGCCGCGAGCCTGGGGCGTCTGCTCAAGTCAAGGGACTACTCGGTGTCGATCCTAAAGCTGGATCCGTACATCAATGTGGACCCCGGTACCATGAGCCCCTTTCAGCACGGCGAGGTGTTTGTGACCGAAGACGGGGCCGAGACGGATCTGGATCTGGGCCATTACGAGCGCTTTACCGACACCTCGATGTCGCGGCTGAACAGCGTGACCACGGGCTCGATTTATCAGTCGGTGATCAACCGGGAGCGGCGGGGCGACTACGACGGCGGCACCGTACAGGTTATTCCTCACATTACGAACGAAATTAAAGAGCGCATTCATCGGGTGGCGCGCGATCGCAACCCTGATGTGGTCATTACCGAAATTGGCGGCACGGTTGGCGATATTGAGGGGCTGCCCTTTCTAGAAGCGATTCGCCAGTTCCGTCAGGACGTCGGCCGCAACAATGCCATCTATATGCACGTCACCCTGATCCCCTGGATTTCAGCGGCGGGCGAACTGAAGACCAAACCTACCCAGCACTCGGTCAAGGAGCTGCGGTCGATCGGCATCCAGCCCGACGTACTGGTCTGCCGCTCGGCCAAGCCGATCGAAGAAAACATCAAGGAAAAGGTCTCGAACTTTTGCAACGTCCCGGTGAACTGCGTGATTCCCTGTACGGATGCGCCCAGCATTTACGAAGTGCCGCTGCGCCTGGAGAAAGAGGGCCTGGCTGAACAGGTGCTGGAACTTCTGAACCTGGATCAGCGCCCGCCGGAGCTGGCGGGGTGGGCAGACCTGGTGGACCGGCTGTACAGTCCAACCCAGGTGCTCGATATTGCCATTGTGGGTAAGTACGTCAGCCTTAATGATGCCTATCTCTCGGTGGTCGAGGCGCTCAGACATGCTGCGATCGCAATCAACGCCGATCTCAAGGTCCGCTGGATCAGCTCAGAAGATATCGAAATCGACGGCCCCGAAGCGCACCTTAGCGGTGTTCACGGTGTGGTGGTGCCCGGCGGCTTTGGCAGTCGGGGGATCGAAGGCAAAATTCAGGCCATTCGCTACGTCCGAGCAAACCGCATTCCTTTTCTCGGGCTGTGCCTGGGCATGCAGTGTGCCGTGGTGGAATGGGCTAGAAACGTCGCCACCCTGGACCGCGCCAACAGCTCTGAAATTGACCCAGAGACCGAGAACCCCGTCATCAATCTGCTACCCGAGCAGGCCGACGTGGTGGACCTGGGCGGCACCATGCGACTGGGCCTGTATCCCTGTCGGCTTGACCCCAACACCCTGGCCCATCGTCTGTATGGCAAAGAAGTCATTTACGAACGTCACCGCCACCGTTACGAGTTCAACAACGCCTACCGTAACCTGTTCATCGAAAGCGGCTACGTTATCAGCGGTACCTCGCCTGACGGTCGGCTGGTAGAGATTATTGAGCTGCCTGACCATCCCTTTTTCGTGGCCAACCAGTTCCACCCCGAGTTTCAGTCGCGGCCTAACCAGCCCCATCCGCTGTTTCTAGGCTTTGCGGAGGCGGCTATTGCTCAAACTCCGGCGTCTGTACAGCGGGCTCCGTCTGCCGAACCGACCGAACCTGCTAAGACGGCGGTCGCTAGCCCGTCCTAATCGGTGTTTGCCTTACATTTGCCTTAGCCTACATTGGTCAGCCGGTTCCAGAGGTCGTAGCTCACCTTGTCCTTGGGCACGATGTACGCACCGGGTTCGACGGTCATATTTTCCGTACCGGTAAACTCTGTGCGTTTGGCATCATTAAGGTTAATGTAGATCGCCCCTGCCCTCAGCTGTGCGCCTGCTTTGAGGACCGGCACCTGCCGCAGTTCAACCCCGCTCAGGGTCACCAGCCGTTCCTGTAGTTCTGCAATATCGTACGCAGTTTGGTCGAACCGGCCCATTTCGTGGGTCTCATTGCCCTGGCTTGGGGCTGCAGGGTTGGGGCTCAGGTTGCTCTCAAATGGCGCATCTGTCCCTTCGTCGGGCTTTCCGGTTTGCTGCTGATTCGCCATGAGGATCCCAAAAGCTGTATCTCTACAGTATAGGCAGTCACCAGTATAAGCAGTCGCACAGGCGATCGGCGTTGGGTCCACGCTCGCATCTGCTGCCCCAGTTCAGTCGGCTTTATTGAGTCTAACCATGTAAAATCCATCACTGTCTTGCCGGTGTGGCCAGACGCGGATGCCGGTCTCATCCTGGGGTAGACTCGCCAAAGGCGAGCCGGTGCCCGGTGGCGCTATGTGCCAATCAGGGTGACTCGCTAGAAAAGCGTGAATCTGGTTTTCGTTTTCGTCCGGCTGCAGGGTACAGGTGGAATAGACCAGTACACCCCCCGGTTTAACCCAGGTGGCGGCCTGTTCTAGCAGCTCAGCCTGGAGCGTGACCAGACCCGCTACCGTTTCAGGGGTCTGACGCCAGCGGGCGTCGGCATGGCGGTGCAGGGTGCCCAGGCCAGAACAGGGCACGTCTAGCAGTACCCGGTCGGCCTTACCCACTAGATCTGCTTGGCTGCGACTATCGCCTAGCCGGGTCTGCACCGACTTGAGCTGCAGTCGCTGAATATTTTGCTCAATCTTGCGAATTTTCTGCGGGGTGCGATCGCACGCCAGCACGACCCCCTGATCGCCCATTAGCTCTGCCAAATGGGCCGCCTTTCCTCCCGGTGCGGCACAGGCATCAACAATGAGTTCTCCAGGCTGTGGATCGACCAGGTAGCTCACGCGCTGGGCGCTGCTGTCCTGCACGCTCCACCAACCCTCGGTGTATCCTGGCAGCTGGCGTAGGTTGCCCACATGCTCCCGTAGCCGTAGCGCGTCGGGCACCCCTAGTAACCGGTCCACCGCAATGCCCGCCTCGCTCAAGGCTGTTTCTACTCGATCGACCGACGCCCGCAGCCGATTAACTCTCAGGTCAATGACCGGGGCACGGTTAAACCAGTCGCACAGTGCCTCAACCTCGTCAGCGGGCAGCAGCGCCTGCCAATTCTGGATGATCCAGTCAGGAAAGCTATAGGCAATGGCCAGCGCCTGTACCGGATCCGAGGGCAGCTGCAGCGGGTCTTGCCCATTGTCTGATAGGCGAATGTACTGCCGCAGCATGCCGTTAACCACGCCGCTGAGCTTGCCCAGTCGGTTTTGCTTGGCCAGGTTTACGGTGGTCGAGACGACTGCGTGATCTGGCACCTGATCGAGGTAGCGGAGTTGGTATAGCCCTAATCGTAAAGCCAGCCGCAGGTCCAATGCCTGCTGTGCAGCCGGTTTCTTACCGAGCTGATCGATCAGGGCATCTAGCGTCCGCTGCCGTCGCACGCTGCCGTAGACTAACTCCGTCGCCAGTCGTCGATCGAGCTTAGACAAGGCCGATTTTCGCAGTCGCCGGTCTAGCTCCACATCGGCAAACGCCCCTTTCTCGATCGACCGCAGCGTTAAAAAGGCCAGCTGACGAGCTGACAAGGCGGTCGGCCTCTGAGCATCGGCCATTGGGAGGGGTGCCAAAGTGGTTCGGTCTAAACTGTCGAATTGAACGAGTTGACGATAAGGGGGAATGCTGAGCTTTGCCCCTTACGGTGGCCTGCTGGACTACGGGCTTGCTGAGCTACTTCTTCTTCGCCGCAGGCTTAGTCTGGGCCATCTTGCGCTTACGGGGCAGGTTATCTAGCTGATCGCGGCTTTTGCGGCGGCGATCGCGCCACTCAACAGCTGTCAGGTAAACGATGCCTCCGGTTACGACCACAAGTAATGCTATGGCCGTAATCGCCAAAATGCTTAGCAGCTTGGCCTCAAGTGCAGTTTCCATCGACGAATCACGAATGAAATATCGCGGTGCTATGGGGGCTCTAGAAGCCGTTGCGACCCCAGATCACCATCGAAATCGAGAAAGTAAAGCAGGCCAGCAAACCAACCCAGCCCAGCGTCAGAATATCCATACGTCTTGAAAAGTTTTCTCAACCAGCCTCTCTATCATAGGCTAAAGATAGCTCTGACAGAAGAGAATTCGACAAATGACCAGCGCCTTTACGCCCCAGGAACGGATGGAGTCGGTTAAGGCCGGTGCGATCGCAGCTGCCACCGCCTGCCTCACCAGTCTGGCCTGGAACGGAGCCCTAATCGCTAGTGGCTGGGCCAGCCCCAGCGAAACGCAGGTACTCGATGTTGCCGTTACAACCTTTTGCGGCTTCCTATTCGGCGTGACCTATCGATACATCATTCGGCAGGACGTACGCTCTCACCTCAAGAGCGGTGCTGTCGGTGCCTTTGCCCTGGTACGGGGGCTTAGCCAGCTAGAGGGGAGCTGGCAGGGTGGTCTGACCTGGATTGACGGCTTGCCGCTGGTTGAGAGCTTTGTGGTGTTTGCGCTCACTCAATTAGTGCTCGACTGGTCAATTCAGCAGCGGCTCATCCGTCCCTTTGGCTAGCACGGTGGCGATCTCCCGGTCTGTTGCTCAGGCCGGTTATCCTCACTCCCCCACGGGTCCAGACAACTCTGTACAATCGGTAGAGCAGACTAACTGGGCTCTAGCAGCAATATGATTCCTACCGTTATTGAGCAGTCGGGCCGTGGCGAACGCGCCTTTGACATTTATTCCCGCCTTTTGCGTGAGCGCATCGTGTTTCTCGGTCAGCAGGTGACTCCAGAAACGTCAAACCTGATTGTTGCGCAGATGCTGTTCCTAGAGGCTGAGGACCCCGACAAAGATATTTACCTCTATATCAACTCGCCCGGCGGCTCAGTTTATGATGGCTTGGGCGTGTTTGACACCATGAACCACATCAAGCCGGATGTTTGCACCATCTGTGTCGGTCTGGCTGCGAGCATGGGCGCGTTCCTGCTCAGTGCGGGCAAAAAAGGCAAGCGCATGAGCCTGCCCAACTCCCGCATCATGATCCACCAGCCGCTGGGGGGGGCCCAGGGTCAGGCCGCCGATATCGAGATTCAGGCCAAAGAAATCCTCTACATCAAGGACCGACTCAACCATGCTTTGGCCGATCACACCGGTCAGCCCCTAGAGAAAATTGCCGAAGACACCGAGCGCGATTTCTTCATGTCGCCCCAAGAGGCGATGGAGTACGGCCTGATTGACCAGGTGATTGATCGCCATGCCATTGGTAGTCGCCCCACGGTCGTTGAGTAAGGCGTCGAGTCAGGCTAGCCCCCAGGCATGGACTGCGATTCAAGATAGAGCAAAAACTCCAGCAGCTCCTCATCGCTGAGCTGCTGACGGGACCGTTTCTGGTAGGTCTTTTCTAAATACTCCCGTCCCTGCTGGCTGGTCCAGCCCAGGCGTCGCATCTCGACATCCGTCTGGGCAATGATGTCTGACAAATCCGTGGGGGCGGCGTCAAAGTTAGCCAGCAGCTCAGGCGACAAGGCCTCAACCAATGTCTCTGCAGGCGGCTCGATTTCGGGAATCTCGTCAATGGGCATGCCCGCTTCGTCTGAGGTGTCCAGGTTCGGTGTTGGCCGCTCATCATCGGCCACTGGCGGGACGGCTGACAGGGCTGCGGTGGGGGCCTCAGCCGGTGAGGCAGGCTCATCTGGCAATCGTTCATTCGAGGTTGAGGCTGTTGCAACGATGGGATGCTCTGGCGCGGCGGGAGTCATCTCTGGTTGCGGGACGGGAGCAGCTAGGGCGACCGCAGGCGGTTGATTGGCCGGGTTCTCTGGGCTCGATCGGCGAGAGTCGGTAAACCCCAGTAGGGCCAGTGCCTTGAGCTGTGCCAGCTGTTCCGCCTGGTCCAAGTTGGTATCTACGGCCATGGCGGTGGCAATCGGCCCGTTCGCATCGGCCACTGTCGCCCGGACAATATATGCCCCGTCGTGTAGCATCAGTAACTCCGTAGTCAGATGACCGGATGCGGTCGCTTGGCGAAACTTCTGAAACAAGGTGGCGATCACGGGCGGCGTTGTCAGGTTAGAACGATTCGCTAGCAGTCTAGCTGACTGTCAGCCACTTTACTCTCTATCCGGTCTATTCTAAGGAGAGAGCTGTGTGGTGATGCAATTGGGATCGCTCGATCTCAACCGAGAAAATGCTTACTTAGGCTTTGTCAGTTCTGGAGCGCGATGTTAGATCGATTATTGGAGTGGTCCCCGAATTGGGGCGCAGATACTTTTTTACTGCTGCCCGTGCTGATTGCACTCGAAGCGGTGCTGTCGGCTGATAATGCGATCGCACTGGCCGCCATCGCCCAGGGGCTCAACACCGAGAGGCTCCAGAAGCAGGCGCTCAATGTCGGCTTGGTCGCGGCGTTTGGTCTGAGGGTTGCGCTGATTTTGACCGCAACCTGGGTCCTGAAGTATTGGCAATTTGAAGTCGCAGGCGCGCTGTATTTGCTATGGCTGGTCTACCAACACTTCAGCACGAGCGGTGGTACCGACCATCACCACGGCCCTCGATTTGAGTCGCTCTGGCAAGCCATTCCAATCATTGCCCTGACTGATCTGGCGTTCTCGTTAGATAGCGTTACCACCGCTATTGCCCTATCGAATGAGGTGCTGATTATACTGCTTGGCGGCATGATTGGCGTTATCTCGCTGCGATTCATGGCTGGGCTGTTTATTCGCTGGCTTGACGAATACGAACGGTTAGAGGACGCAGGTTTTGTCACGGTTGCCTTTGTGGGTATCCGGCTGCTGGCTAGGGTGATCAACGATAGCTGGGTGCCGCCGCAGTGGGCAATGGTCACGCTGATTGCCCTAGTGTTTGCCTGGGGGTTCTCTAAACGGACGGGCCCGGCAGCAGCTGACGTCGCTGAGTCCGCCGTGGCTGCATCTGAGTCGGAGCCTGCGGTCGCCTATACCGGCGTGGCTGGGGTTACCGAAGGTCTGACGATAGAAGTGCCATTGGCCAATGATATGGCCAATGGCACTGCTGAGGCCGACTCCACTGCTGAGGTGGCGTAGGGCTGCAGCTCGCTATTCGTACAGCCAGCTCTTAGCTGCCGGTTCCCAACTGGCGATCTCGTCTTCGCTGAACCACAGACCGATCTCGGTCCGGGCTGTTTCGATGGCGTCCGACCCGTGGATGATGTTGCGACCGATGGTGACACCTAGGTCGCCGCGAATTGTGCCGGGGTCTGCGTCCAGTGGGTTCGTGGAACCGATCAGCTTACGAGCAGAGGCCACGACGCCGTCTCCTTCCCACACCATCGCTACCACCGGGCTAGAAGTAATAAACTCAACCAGCCCGCTAAAGAAAGGCCGCTCGCGGTGAACGTCGTAATGCTTCTCGGCCAGTTCGCGGCTCACCGCCATCAGCTTGAGGCCTACCAGCGTGAAGCCCTTGCTTTCAAATCGGCCAATAATATTGCTAATCAGCCCACGCTGTACGCCGTCGGGCTTGATCATGATAAAAGTGCGTTCCACGGTCATCTCTCCTAAGGACTGCTCGAAACCTTTACTATGCTCAGTAAAGGCGCGTCCTTTGTAAAGGGCATCGGGCTTAAAGTTTTGAGCCAGTGGGCTTTATCTGATTGATCTGGGTTGTAAGGGCCAGCAAGACGGTCTGAGTCGCGCGAAGGCCAGCGATGACGCTCAGCGATGACTCCCCACTAGGATTTTAGGTAGGACAGCTGACCCAGACTAAAAATGTAGAGAATGTCGCCCTGAGGCGTCGGCTCAAATCGGGCAGAAAAGGCACGGGCCTGGGCATCAAGGTAAGTGCGGGCCTGGGGACCGGAGAGCTGGGCCTGCATGGCAAAGTCCAGCACGCTGATGCGGCCTTGCTGAGCCTGAAGCAGGGTATAAAACACTTGGTTGAGGGCGATTTGGCGCTGCCGTCGGGTCCGGTCTGTCCGTCGCCACAGGCCGTACCCCAAGCTCACCAACCCGCCTACCAGCAGCAACGGTAGCAGCAGCCGGAGCAGCAGAACTGTGACCAGTAGCAGCAGGCAAACAGTCAGCGTCAGTCGCACTCGGCCTTCTAAATCGATCATTAGAGCAGCAAACGGTTGAGCGTTGACGGCGGGGCTCTCTAAGCTCAAATGTACTATAGAATTACTGGCCTGAACCGGCAAAGATTTGGCGAGTTGCGATCGCAATTCGATCCAAATCCTCATCGAGCAGCGGCGGCCAATCCACCCCCGATTCTCGGCCCCTCTCGTAGTACTGGCGGCTGCCGTAGGCCAGGTCAAACAGGCTGGTGACCAAGGCCCGGTCAAGCACCGCTTCCTGTTTGAGGGAGTCCGCGACCACCTTGAGCGCCAGTAGAATCGAAGTTACCTGACCGGGTACCGGCGGCTGTCGGGTTTGGAGTCGGACCAAAAACGTATCGGCCCCCGTCGGACTGGCATGCTTGGTCAATAATTCACAGGCTGTTTGGTAGTCCATAGCTTTTAGAGACGTCAGTAACCCCAGCGAATGTTGGTCGGCCCAAACAGGACGGGCACCCTAGCAGTGCAGTCTGCCACCGCATTCTATATCAGCCCCGCAATACATCCGCGCACTCACCGCATCCGTATTAAGAAAAGAGCGGTTCAAGCCTGGACCGCTGGCCAAGATTCATCGAGATTTCATGGTTGGCCCCGTGCTAGCCGGGATGTCGCTGTCCACAATAAAGCAGAGCCTGCCGACTTTCCCACCAGCGTTTCATCTTGACGAGTGCTGGTTGATGGGCCCTATTCCTAAATCTTTTAATTTTTCTTTATCTGTGACTTATCCTTCCAGTTCGTCCATCCCGTTTGTCGATCTGTCGATTCAGCACCGCCCGATCGAGGCCGAGATGATGGCGGCTGTCCAGTCCGTCATGCACAAAGGTGATTACATTCTGGGACAGGCCGTCGCCGATTTCGAGCAATCCTTTGCCCATTTCTGCGGGGCCACTCACGGCGTTGGGGTGGGCTCGGGCACCGATGCCATCGGGCTGGGATTGCAGGCCTGTGGCATTGGCCCCGAGGATGAGGTGATCTTGCCTGTCAATACGTTTGTGGCCACCCTGATCGGCGTCCTGCGGATTGGGGCTAAGCCGGTGTTTGTCGATTGTGAGGTCGATACTGGGCTGATAGATCTGGCCGCTGTCGAGCGCGCCATTACCCCTCGAACCCGCGCTCTACTACCTGTGCATCTTTACGGTCAGATGGTGTCGCCAGCGGCACTGCAGTCTTTGGTTCAGCGACATAACCTGGCGGTGTTTGAGGACGCCGCCCAGGCCCACGGGGCCGAGCGGGACGGGCAGCGCGCCGGGAGCGTGGGCTTGGCTGCTGCCTTTAGCTTTTACCCCAGCAAGAATCTGGGGGCGATGGGAGATGGGGGCATGGTGACCACGTGCCAGCCGCTGGTGGCCGAGACGGTAAGGTCTTTGCGTAACTATGGGGCGACTCGCAAGTATTTTCATACCGATCCCGGCGGTACCAACAGCCGACTCGATACAATGCAGGCAGCCGTGTTGGGGCTCAAGCTGCCGCACTTGGCAGAGTGGAACTGCGATCGCAACCGGCTGGCCGCCTATTACGATGAGCGTCTGGCCCCGCTGGCAGACTGCGGCATTGTGCCGATGAAAAATCAGAGTGGGGCGGGCCACGTCTATCATCTTTATGTCATTCGGGTTTTGCCCAATTGCCCCGTTGATCGCACCATTTTGCAGCTTGAACTGAGCAGTCAAGACATCCAATCCGGCATTCACTACCCGGTACCCTGCCACCTGCAACCCGCCTTTCAATCACTCGGGTATCAGCTGGGTGAGTTTCCCGTCGCCGAGCGACTGAGCCAGGAAATTTTATCTTTGCCGATGTACCCCGGCCTGACCACCGACCAGATTGACCGGGTTGTTGACGTGATTCAACAGTTTGTCACCCGTTCCCGCCCGGCGGATTTGACGCCGTCAGCTTAGCGAACGCTTATCCTACCTATCGTCCTCTGTGCAATCATGACCACGACTCCCAAACTGACGCAAAAGTCTGCGCCCCTTCCCCTTGAGGCGATTGTCCTGGGTCTGCTAATCGTGCTCTATGCGCCGCTGCTGTGGCATTGGGTCGATGGCTGGCTGAACAAGTCCATTAGTATTCAGCACGAATACTTTAGTCACGGGCTGCTGGGCATTCCGTTTGCGGCCTACCTGGTATGGAGCGAGCGGGGGCGCTGGCAGGGGCTGTCCAACCGGATGCATCCCGCCGGCGGTGTTCTATTGGCCGGTGCGCTGCTGCTGTATAGCAGTGGCCTCGTCGACCTGATGAATTTGTCATTACCGGTCATGCTGGCGGCACTGTGCCTGATCTTTAAGGCCTTCCCGGGACTGAGGCTACAGGCGTTCCCGCTAGTGCTGGTAACGCTCTCTACTCCAACCCAGCTCCCCTATCTCATCGAGCCGTACATTTTGCCCCTGCAGCGGTTTATCGCTACCGTTGCCGCTTTCATCCTCCAGCAGCTCGGCATTGAGGTTCAGGTTCGTAACATTTATCTCACGGTCAACGAGCAACTTGTTGAGGTGGCTCCCCACTGCGCCGGACTCAAAATGCTCTTTACCAGCCTGTTTATGGGGCTAATTTTGGCCTACTGGACCGGACTCTATCTCTCGAAGCTGCGGACGGGGATCTTCTTCGTGGGTATCCTTGCCGTCAGCGTCATTGGCAACATTTTGCGCAACACGATTCTGACCTTCTTCCACGGCAACCAGATGGACAGCGCCTTTCATTGGCTGCACGAAAGCTGGGGCGGCGACCTGTACTCGGCTGCGATGCTGGGCTCCCTGGTGGTGCTGGTACAGCTGCTGCTACGGTTCGTGCCTGAGCGGGTGAATCTCAGCCCAGTACCTGAGACCTTCGCACCCCCGGCTCAACGGCCACAGCGACCCGTCGATTTTTAATCTGGGACGCCTCGATTGCCGGTCCGACTGCCTTCTCCGCACTCTTTTGTAAGCTAGCAGGTTCTAATTCAGCAGATGACATCTACGGCCCGTCCATCCTCTAAAAATTGGATTGCCCTTGCCGTCATTGGCATCCTGGCAACGTTTATTGCCATTACGACGCTGCCTGATTACCTATCCGGTGGTTGGCCCTGGTCGAACCCGCCTGAGTCGCCCCATCTCAAGGCGCTTCGATCTGTCCGTAAAGAGGGCATGACCCTACCTGACTGGCAGACAGTTCTCAGCGAGACGGCGGACTTTGGCGGCGATCAATGGTCAGTGCAGCAGTTTTCCAGCGCGGCGGGTGCTGTCGGCGAGCCGAGGCCCCCGGCGCTCGACGAGCAGATGCTGCTGCTGCTGCGACCGCAGGCGACGGACAGCGAACAGCCTGAGGTTGAGTGGATCGACCTGATGGGTGCTCAACGGTGGACCGTTGACTCGCAGCAGCGTCTGCGGGTAGACGTGGAGAGTGCGCCTGTTCGAGTCGACTTCGCACGCGCCTGGAATGACCAGCAAACCTTTGCGATCGCACAGTGGTATGCCTGGCCCCAGGGCGGCCATCCCTCTCCCAGTCACTGGTTTTGGGGAGACCAACTATCTCAGTGGAAACATCGAGAACGGCTCTCCTGGATCGCGGTTAGCCTGCTGCTGCCGGTGCCGCCGCTCAGTGATATTGCCCCTCAGCAGCCTCGGATAGAAGCAGCGGTGAAGACCGTGCAGGCCGCTCTACAGGCACAGTTTTTCAACCCATTGGATACCGCATCCTGAGTATTTTTTCGGTTGTCTCAAAAGCTTTACTAAAAGTTCAATAACAGCTGAAGTCCTTTCAAGGGGCTGCGGTTTGTAAAGGCTATCGGTTAAAGTGGCAAAGAGATTTGTGTGGCGGCTGCCAAATTTTACGTGTGGCAACCGCAATCGCTTATCTCAAAGGTAGTAACGGCGTTGGTCAGGTTCAATCCTTGGCCCCTGCTATTAACTTCATATTGTGACTCATTCACTTAAGTCAAAACACCTATTCTTAAAACACATTTCCTATGCCCAGCTATCGTGCCAAGCTGTCATCGGTTCGTGCAGCTTTAGCGTCAACAGCGTCGGTTTTTTCTACCCCAGCTCGGCCTCGGCCTAGGTATTTCCTGCTTGCGGGTTCGTTGAGTTTGCTGAGTCTGGTAGGACTGGCCGGTTCTGCTATGGCTCAGTTAGAACCCTTGCCGCCCATGGAGGGCGAAGCATCACCAGACGACGCATCGCCTGCGGGCACACCCGCCAGCGATGCGCTAGAGTCGCCACCGCCGCCGACTGCCCGTGACGGTAACGGTCTGTTGACCGGAACTGAACCCAGCGTTGAGCTTCTTCCTGACGTTCCGCCGGAGACCCTCTATCCAGAGGTGCCTGGTGTTTTTGCGGCCCCTATCGAACCGGTTTTTGACGAGTATCGTTTGGGGCCGGGGGATGCTGTGTTTGTGAGCGTACAGCGCTTTCCAGACCTCAGTTTTCAGGCCACGCTTGACTTTGCGGGTAACGTAATTGTGCCGATCGAAGGGGCTTTATCGCTTGAGGGCCAGACCCTAGAAGAGGCGACCAACACGCTGCGGCAGGTTTACAACAAGTACGTTGTCATTCGCGAAGTCCAGCCCGGATACACGCGGGCCAGTGCGCCCCCAGACGTGACGCTGGCGCTCACTGCTCAGCGGGGTGTCGAGGTGACGATTCTCGGTGAAGTCGAGCGACCTGGTTTCTATCCCTTGCCTCAGGCGCGAGTTTCGACCGCACTGCTGTTAGCAGGTGGGGCCACCACCACTGCCGATTTACGCAACCTGACGATTCAGCGTCGGATTGGCAATTCCATCGTCGAAGAGACGGTCGATTTGTTTACGCCGCTTAAGCAGGGCGGAGCGCTGCCTGATCTGCGCTTAGAGAATGGAGATGTCCTGATTGTCAACCAGTTAGACCCCAGCGACCTGGAGAACTATGACCGTAACCTGGTTGCGCGTTCAACCCTGGCGCAGCCCGAAATTACGATTCGCTTCATTAACTATTCGGCGAGCACTGGTGGGCGGCGAGGCGAGCGTGGAAGTGCGCTAGGAGCGCTAAATATCGCCAATGGCAGTAGCTTTATCGACGCCGTCACCCAGCTCGGCGTGAGTCCGGATCAGGCTAATCTGGGCTCGGTTGGTCTCATCCGCTTTGACCCGGAGACGGGGGAAGCCGTTGCGCTTAGCTTGGATGCCCAGGCGGCATTCATGGGTGACCCCACCCAAAATCCCCAGCTGCAGGACAACGACGTCGTCATCGTGGGCCGCAATTTGCTGACCCGTATCACCTATGTACTTAATACGGTGACGCAGCCCTTCCAAGATGTGCTGAGCTTCCTACTGTTCTTTGATGGCATTTTTGACACTGACTTCTTTGACTAGATGTCTGGGCTTGCCTGCTAGTCGGATCCCGATTCGGGTCTGCCGTCGTCGTAATATTTATGACTTAACAAGGATTTGTGATTCAGAAACTGCTCGGGTAGCCTGTGTGTAAGGCCTGTCTCCAACCCTCTACGCTGGCTTTCATCCGGGTCGCACATCGGTCCTCCCTCTAGCCGCCCGTTGCCTGCTAATCCACAATTAGAGTCGTCTGACCCCCGTTTAACGCTATGGTTTCCCCCTTTGTAAAACGATATTTGCTTGCGGTTAATCGCTATAAGTGGGCCGGTTTAGCAAGCTTTCTAGCGATTTTGGGCGCGTCTGGCGTCGTGGCTTTTCAGCCGCCACCGCCAGAGCAGTTTTATTCGGAGGTGATCCTGCAAGACAATGCCCCACTGGTGACCTTCACGGCTACGGGACCTGAAATTCAGCAGCAGGGCCAAGGCATTATCAACGAAGACCTACTACTCTCTGACATCCTGCTCGATCAGGTTTCGGCGCAGCTGGCCCAGCGGGGCATTAACCTCACGCCCAGCGAGATTCGAGCAGACACCCAGATCGAGGTCGATGGCAATGATGGCGGACAGCAGGTTGCCGTGCGCTACTTCGGGGACGATCCAGAGACGACGGAGACCGTTATCTCGATTCTGTTTCCTGGCATGATTGAGCTGAGCCGAGCTACTAACAAGGCGCGGCTACAATCCATTATTGATGCGCTGAACGAGCGGCTGCCCAGTATTGAGGGCGAGCTCAGACTGGCCGAGCAGGCCCTTGAATCCTACGACCGTCAAGAAGGACCGGCTATTCAGGCGGCGCTAGACGGCACCGTTCTGGGTGGCATCACTGGTAGTCAGCAGCAGTTTCAGCAGAACCTGATTACGCTGGCGGGCATCGAAGCGCAGATGGGGAGCTTACAGAACCAGCTGGGGCTAACGCCTGAGCAGGCCTATGCCGCGTCCGCCCTCAGCGCTGACCCCATCATTGCCAATCTGCGAGCGCAAATTTACGATGCCGAGACGCAGATCAACCTGCTTGCCAATTCGGGTTACCGCGAAGATCACCCGGCAGTGCAGGAGCTGCTCCGTAGTTTGTCCGCCTACAACGGTTTGCTCTCGTCTAGGGCAAACGAGGTGATTGACGGGGGCGGCCAGGGACAAGCGATTCCCAGTGGCCGACAGGTGCGTAGAGACAGTAGCCTGGATCCGGCCCGTGCCGCGCTGGCGAACCAGCTGGTCGCGCTGGAGACTCAGCGCGATGCCATTATTCAGCAGCAGCGGGTGCTGCAGCAAACCGCCCAGCAGCTGACGCAGCAGTATGCAGTGTTGCCTAACAAGCAGTTAGAGCGGGATCGGCTTGCTCAAGACGTCGCGCTGAAGAAAGCGCTGTATGACCAGATTCAGGCCCGTATTGTTGACGCTGAAGCCGCCGAGGCCGAAACCGTCAGTAGTTTGGACTTGGTGACCCCGCCAGCCACGGTCTCCGCAGAGCCTGAGACGCCTAATCCGGTCGTGGTGCTGCTGGCTGGGGGTCTGATTGGTCTGGCTGTCGGTGGCGGCATTATCTTCCTGCTCGACATGTTGGACGGTACCCTGCGCACATCCGAGGATCTGGAAGGGATTCTGCGGGAGCAGGATATTCCAGTGCTAGCAGCGATTCCGCCGATCCGGGTCCGTCCAGCCAATGCGGCCCCTATTCTGGTTCAGGCCGATTCCCAGTATCAGGAAAGCTACGAGCGCTTCTTGAGTAAGCTGCGTTTGGTGGGTGCAGATAACAGCAGTGCGCTGGGTCCAAAGGTCGTGTTGATTACGAGTACCCGTGACAATGAGGGCAAGAGCATTAATGCTTACAACCTGGCGATTTCGGCGGCCCGAGCGGGTCGGCGGACGCTCTTGGTTGAGGCTGACCTACGATCGCCTTCGAAGATTCAGTATCTGGGGTTAAACACCGACTCGCAGGCCATAATTGAGCCGCTGCGATACTATGGCGGTCAGGTTGGTGAAAACGTGCAGATGGTGCCCTTCGTTGAGAATCTCTACGTTGCTGCTAGTCCAGGCCCACAGCGTCAGGCTGCAGGCATTCTCGAATCGAGTGAGATGCGGCGATTTTTGGAAGATGCTAAGGGACGGTTTGACATGGTCGTGTTAGACACGCCCTCTTTGAGCCGCTGCGACGATGCCCTGCTGCTAGAGGGACAAACGGATGGCATGATTTTGGTCACTCGCCCTGGGGTGACGGAAAAGGCCATTCTAACTACGGCCTTAGAAGACCTCGAGTTGAACGAAGACGTCCGCTTGCTGGGTGCGGTCATCAATGACTCCGACACACGCTTTGGCGGCGACGACTTGGGTTCGAGCAACGGGACCCTGGCGGAAGAAGACCTCATTCTAGAACGGGAATTGGGGCAGGTTCCTGTGAGTCCTGTTGATTTCTAGCGGCAGCGTCCGATAGAGGGGCGGTCGCTTGATACAGCGGATTTACAGATCATCTCTAGACTCGATGGGGCAAGACATGGCTAAAGCCTGAGAAGATGAGGCTAAGGCCGCAGTAGGGGAAGTTGCGATCGCAACCTACCCCAGTGCGGTTCCATTCATCCCCCGTTCATACGAGTATTGGCGGGTACTAGACCCGTCTGACAGAGATGACAACTTATTACTACGCGTTAGCCAGCCAGCGCTTTTTGCTCGAAGAAGAGCCCTTTGAAGAGGTGATCAAGGAGCGTCAGCGCCATTATCAGGAGCAGGAGAAGACGCCTGATTTTTGGTTTATTCTCAGTCCGGCCTTTCTAGACTCGCCCAGTCTGGCTGAGGTCAAGGCGAGCTGCCCTCAGCCGGCGGCTGCGGTTGTTTCAACAGATAAACGCTTTATCACTTGGCTCAAGCTTCGTTTAGAATATGTGGCGATTGGTGAGTTTACCGCACCGCTAGCGGGCGTCGCCGATCCGTTGGCGTCGCTAGCATCTTAACTCGCTGGGAAAATCGCATGTCCGGATCGTCATCGCTGCAGTCGTGGGGAATTTTGGCAGGCTTGGCCACGCTGGGAGGGGTGGCCGCTATCCCAGTAGCGGTCGTCGCCCAGGCCTTTCCACCCTGTCCGCCCCCAGCGGCGGGGGAGTACCTGTTGCTGGCCCGTGGCAGCACCGAAGCCGACCGAGACCAGATTGCGTCCGTCATCCCCGCTGCCAATCCAGTATTGGTCTGTCAGTACGTTGATGATGTGGTAGTCCGAGCAGGTGGGTTCGATAACCTGGAAGCGGCGAACTCCTGGGCGCTCTACCTCAGAGATATTGAAGGGTTTGAGACCTTCGTGGCCCAGCCCGCTGCTGCGACCGAACCGGCACCACAGGAACTCGCCTATCAGCCCCAGGCCTTAGGCGCGGGCTATGCTGTCCTGATCGATTACGATAACGAACCCGCCATTGCCGCCGCAGCCGCAGCGACCCTGAATCAGCCCGTTGGGCTTGCGGTCTATCGGCAGCGCCCCTATCTATTGGCCAGCTACACCAGCGATGCGGGGGCGGCTGCGGCTATTTTGCAGCAGCTGACTGCCGCTGATCTGAATGCCGTTTTGGTCGAAAGTCAGCAGGTGGTGCGCCTGGTAGAAACGGTTGCGATTGAGTAGCCAACCCATCACCAATCGTCATTTGCTAATGGTCAGTAGGTGGGGGCCGCCAGAAATGCGATCGCAACCCCCAGCATTGACCCCGCGATGACCTGTACCGGGGTGTGGCCCAACAGCTCTTTGAGTCGGTCTTCCTGGAGTTCGTGCTCGGTGAATAGCTCATCGACAATTTGGTTGAGCACCTTGGCCTGCTTGCCCGCTGCCTGCCGAACCCCTGCCGCGTCGTACATGACAATCACGGCAAAGACCGACGTCACCGCAAAGGCCGGGCTGGCCCAGCCCAGGGTCTGACCAACCCCCATCGCCAGGGCCGTCACCAGGGCCGAATGAGAGCTGGGCATGCCGCCCGTCTCGAACAGCACCCTGAAGTTGATTTTGCCGTGGTAGATCAGCTCAATAATCAGCTTCAGCAGCTGAGCGCTGATGCAGGCAACCAGAGACACAATCAGAATATGGTTTTGGAAAACATCGCTAATGTTTTGCATCGCGTTAGTGGGTCCGAGCGGTGATGTAATCGGCAAGCGCCAACAGCGGCTGACGCTCAGCGCCAAAGCCGGTCAGCTCTGCCTTGGCAGACTGGATCAGTTGTTCGGCCCGCTGCTGAGAGGCCTCCAGACCTAACAGACTGGGATAGGTCGCCTTCTGAGCAGCTTCGTCCTTACCAATAGACTTACCCAGTTCGGCCTGAGTTGAGGTGATGTCTAACACATCGTCCACAATTTGAAAGGCCAGACCAATGTTTTGGGCGTAGCGCGTCAGTCGGGCCAGGGTATCGTCGTTGGCGCCGGCCAGCAGCGCTCCCGAGACGACGGAGGCTTCTAGCAGGGCCGCCGTCTTATGCATGTGAATGAAGTTGAGCTGGTCGAGGGAGACATCCGGCTGCCCCTCAGAGGCCAGATCGACAATTTGACCGCCGACCAGGCCCGCCGCTCCGACGGCCCGACCCAGTCGCTGAATCACTCGCAGCGTTCGCTCAGCGGGGACCCGATCGGGCGTTTGCGCCGCGATAAACTCAAAGGCATAGGCCAGCAGCGCATCCCCGGCCAAAATCGCCACGTCCTCGCCGTAAACCTTGTGATTGGTCAGACGGCCCCGCCGGTAGTCGTCATCGTCCATTGAGGGCAGGTCATCGTGGATCAGCGACATGGTGTGCACCATTTCCAGCGCGCAGGCCGTTGGCATGGCCATATCGGGCTCGCCGCCTGCCAACTGGCAGGTTGCCAAGCATAGAATTGGCCGCAACCGCTTACCCCCGGCTAGCAGCGAATAGCGCATGGCCTCGTAGATCTGTTCGGGGTACACCACCGCTAGGGATCGATCGAGGGCGGCTTCAACCCGCTCACGCTGTAGGGTGAGGTAGGCCTTGAAATCAAATTGGTCGGTGCCTGTACTGGGGGACTCGGTCATTACCATCGTATTTTCAGGCGGTTTGGGGCATTGAGGAAGTGGGCAAAGTTTATTCCTTATTCCACAATATTGAATCGGCGGCAGTAGCTCAAGGCAGTATTCCGCAGCAGCATCGCTACGGTCATCGGCCCAACGCCACCCGGCACGGGCGTAATGGCAGAGACGTGGGGTTCAACCGCTGCAAAATCAACGTCTCCAACCAGTTTTGATGTGCCGTCCGGGGCAGTGACGCGGTTAATGCCCACGTCTAGGACTACAGCCCCCGGCTTAACCCAATCAGGGGTGATCAGGCCGGGTTTACCCACGGCGGCGACCACGATATCGGCAGCGCGGGTGAGTTCGGGTAGGGATTGCGATCGCGAATGCCCCATCGTCACCGTCGCATTCGCTGCGAGTAACAGCATCGCCATCGGCTTGCCGACCAAAATGCTGCGGCCCAATACAATCGCCTGTTTGCCCGAGATGGGAATTTCGTAGGCGGTGAGCAATTCCATCATCCCGGCGGGGGTACAGCTTCTCAATCCCGGCTCGCCTCGCAGTAGCCGACCCAGGTTGACTGGGTGCAGCCCGTCTGCGTCTTTGTCGGGGTCAATCTGATTGAGGAGTGCCACCGCATCGAGATGATCGGGCAGTGGCAGTTGAATCAAGATGCCGTCTACCCGGTCGTCTTGATTGAGGGCATGAATCAGCTGGGTTAGCTCAGCCTGGGTTGTATCGGCGGGTAAGTGTTTACCATAGGAGGCGATGCCCACCCGCTGACAGGCTTTTTCTTTGTTCCGTACATAGGCGGCGCTGGCCGGGTTGTCGCCTACCATGACCACTGCTAGTCCGGGTGCTCGGCCATGTTGCGGCTGCCACCGCGTGACATCCTCGGCAAGCTGCGCCTGGATTGACTGGGCAAGGGACTTGCCATCTAAAAGCTGGGCCATAGAGGGGAGATGCAGGAACGGGCTGTCATCAAGATTACCAAAGCCGTTGACCCTTACTGAAGCATGTCCACAATGGATTGTGTAACCTCCAGTAGGCTCCTGTTTCTTCTTCTTCCTGCCATGTCGTTTACCGCCCCGATTCAAACCGGCTACCGCCGCTGGATATCGCACCTGCTAAAGATGAGCCTGGGCGTTGGGCTGGTGGGTGCTAGCCTGGGCTGCGCCCCCATGACAGAAACGGCCCCTAATGTGGTGACGACTTCGCCGCCCAGCGAGCAGCCCCAAGATAAAGGTATTCAGCTGCCATCCCTGCCGTTTAGCAAGCAGACCACCTCGATTGAGTCCCTGGGTCAGGCCAGTCAGACCGTAGAAATCGTCGGACAGGTACGCCGCAGCGTGCCCTTGATTGATGGGCGACTCTATCAGGTGCAGGACGATACGGGCAGTATTTGGGTGGCGGTTGATCGATCAGTTGTCGAGAGCGCCTTTGCAGCGGGCAACCGAATTGCTGTGCGGGGAACCGTCACCTACAAAGAAATCCTGATCGACGGGGCTAACCTGAGTGAATACTACCTGCAGGCAGAGCGCGCTGGACTGGTCGAGGCAAATTAGTAGGTGTCTGTTAATACAAGCACTACCTTGCTTTCCGAGCCCCAGGGCTTGATTGGAATACTTAATCCCCTTACAGGGCTCGTTGCTCAGAAGCGATCGCAGGCGATAGAAATTGCGTTTCAAGCCCGCTTCGATTATCAGGCGGTACTGGTGGACCGCCTAGGCCCAGGTCTCCAACTGGGCTGACCACTGGGAGAGCAGATCGCTCACCTGGGTGCGGCGCGATTCAAAGGTGGCGGCCACCCAGATAAACAGCAGCCCCAGAACGATACCGATCGCCCACAGCAACAGCGCATCGGTGCTGACCAGCTGCCACAGAATCCGTAGCGTTTGAGCCATAAATAGTCCCGTGCCAACGTAAAGATAGGCCCGGACCTGCAGCGTAATGCCAGTCGCCATCAACCCCAGACCGATCAATAGGGCCAGCCCTGCAAACGCCAGCATGGGTTGAGAGACCTCGGTTTGATAGAGTGCTGTTGCCGCAATCAGGCCGCTGCCGAGGAGCCTCAGCGCGTGCCGCTGGTCGCGCAGCGAGGTGGGCTGCAGGCGGGGTTCTACCTCGACGATGTACAGAATCGACAGCCCTGCTACTGTCCCTAGCCAGAGGGCCGTCAGCCAGCCCTGCTCGCTCAGGAACCGCAGTATGGCCCAATTGAACAGCAGCACACTCAGATAGCTAAGGCGAATGCGGTCAAGCCGCTGGGCCACCCAGGCATAGAACGCGCCCACCAACAGCAGGTTTTGGGTTTTGACTTGATTGAGCGTAATGCTGAGCGTCAGTAGCGGTAGCCCCAGCCCCACCGACTGCCAGGGATGCGCAGGCCATCCCCAACGGCTCCACGGTAGGCGATACAGGCCAAACCCCAGTACGCAGGCAATCACACCGCCCCAGTTGAGTAAAAAGGCCAGATTGGGAAATAGCTCAAACCGGGTGTAGGCGATCACGAGGAGGGCCTCAACTAAGCCGAACCACGTCCAGTTTTCGTAGGTCAGTTTAAAGAGCGTCGGCGTCCAGCGCCGATTCCCCATTGCCAAGGCATAGCCGGCCAACAGCAGCGAAATCGCGGTCCATAGCAACAGACCTGTGGGATAGCTGAGTCTGGCTAGTACGGCCCCGATAGCCAGGACCGTACCCAACAGCCAGTGCAGGTGGGCCACCGTGCGCAGCCCTTGGGGAGAAATTCTCAAATAGGGCAGCAGCCAGCGAGCGAAGGTGATATTGCACCCCGCAATCAACGCTGCTAGCCCCGCCAGCAGCGTCAGCCCGTCCCCCGGTTGCCCGCCGCTGGCCTGCAGCAGCTGATAAACCAGCAGCTCGTAGGCCCCCAGTGAGATGCCCAGTAGACCCAAATAGCTGATACTTTGCCAGCGTGCCTGCCTGCGACCGACGCCAATTAGAACTAGCGCTGCCGCCCAGGTATATAAACCCGCGTCAGCCGTCAGGTTCCAATCTAGGGTGGTGATGGGGGGCAGGTCGAACGCACGGTGTATCCACCATCCGCCTACTGCGTAGGCAATCGGAATTACGTGCCAGCTGGATCGGTAGGGAAACTGCCGTCGACGGGTCCACCCATCCCCCGCTAGCTGGGTCAGTAGTCCCAGCGTCAGGGTTGCGACCGCTAGCTGAGGATAGGCCGAGCTCTCAGGAGGCACCACGTTGAGGATGACGAATGCGGTAACCAGCTCTACACCGATGGCAGTTCCATACCAGCGTCCGTTGGTTGATCGCTGTTTTAGCGACCACCCTAAACCGATCAGGGGAATGCCCGCTGCCAGTAGGCCATCTCGAATCAGTGTTCCTGATGACGTCGTAGCGTAAAGGGCTAGAGCCGTAAGGCTGAGGTAACCGTAGAGCGTCACCAGCAACACAATGCTCCAGCCCTGCAGGGCTCGGTTGTAGAGCCGTGCCATCGCTTCTTCGCGCGTCCCTAACCAGCGCTGAACGGTCCAAAGGCCGACAATTTCTATCGCCCAAACTAGCAGGATCTGACTTGAAAAGTTATCTGTGAGCCAAATCCAGCCGCTGATCAGGGCTGCCAGCCCCGACCCTACGGTAAATAGCGCAGTCAGATCGCGGGGGTACTGTCGGCTGCTGAGCGCCATACATAACGTCCCCAGGGCAAAACTGGTCGGAACCGAGCCAATGTCACCAGTCCAGACTGGCTGGAGCATAAACGGCGTATGCAAAACCAGCGCCACCATCGTTAGCGCGACGGCCTGCTGCGGCCGTAGGGCACGGGGATGGTTAGCCACAATCGTCAGTACTACGGGTACCCATAGCCAGGGCCAGAAGGGTGCGGTAGGCGACTCAACAAAGTGGCCATAGAGTAAGGCGACGTAGGTCGCCGCTGCGATCGCAATGCCCACCAACCACGTACTCCGCCGCCAGCGCTGGCTTCGTAGTCCTAAACTGAGCCCCCATTCCACCGTTAGTGTGGTCAGGCCCACGTAGCTCCAGCGGATAATGCTGAGGTCAGGGGTCAGGGTGTATATCCAAGCTGAGATCGCAACGACGCCGACGCCGTGAGCAACATTCAGCAGTCTGGGGTGCGATCTCAGCTGCCAAAACAGCAGCCCTGCAGACCCGGTCAGGTTTACTGCCAGCGTGAGCGGGTTACCCACGCTCAGCAGCGTTAGCCCCAGCCCCAACAGGAGCGCGATCCCTTCTGACAGATCGACCAGTGCTGGTTGCTGCCAGGTTCGTAGACGTTCCACTAAGAGTAATACGCCCGCTACCGCAGGTAAGAAGGCGATGCCAGCCCAGTCCGTCGCCAAAACGATTTCGGGTGAAAGCATGGAGAGCCCTTGCAGCAGGCTACTTCGGACGCCTTGGGGGAATACAAACCACAGCAGCCAGTAGGCCTGTATACCGACCCCAATCAGCCCCAGCAAGTCGCTCCTGCGCCTGTGCTGCTTGAGCCGATTCCACAGCAAGGCAAAGGCCAGCCCGCTCACCCCGAGTGCCTGCCACGGTGGGGTGTGACCCACTGTGGTTGCCCAACCGATAAACATCAGCAGTCCGCCAGCTGCCGTCAGCAACCGCCCGCCGGTCAACCACACCAGCAAGGCACCACACAGTCCAAAAGCTAGCCCTAGCTGACTGATGGGGACTTGAGCGATCAATAAGCTCCTGCTCAGCAGAACCAACAGCGACAGCAGGACGACGATTCGGGATGTCTTGTGGGTGGGTGCTGTGCTTGTGGGTCCGCTGGCTCGGTGACGATAGGCCAGATAGGCCGTTGTCCCTACCGTACCGATGTAGGTTGCCAGCAGCGGCCAGCCGCTGTTACCTGTCCAGCCCAGGTGTAGCCACCCTAGAAGTAAGAAAGGGACCCGCAGCGTCTTGTCTGTCAGTAGCTTGAAGGTGATGTAGCTCAACCCTAGCAGGGTTAAACTGGCCAAGATTAGATCCATCGGCTGCCGTAGCAGCCCCAGCGTATCGATGACCCAGGCATTGATTGGGAAGAGCAGCAGGGTTGCGATCGCAAGCATACGAGCCGTTGTTTGCAGCCTTTCTTGGCGACCCGCCCACTGACGCGCGCCCCAAAATCCTAACGTGTAGGCAAACAGCACTCCATATTGCGCCGACGGTGGAAATGCGGCCCATTGACTAGCTGCCAGCACCGCTGATGACACCACGACCAAAAACACGCCTAAAAACAGGAGCCAGATCACGCTCATCTCGGCAATGAACGCTCGTGTGACCCGCGTGACCGGATGCGGCACCGTTGGCTTAGCCGGACGGACGGGGGCGGGCGGTGCCGTTGGACGGATGATCGGCAGGCGCTCGCTGAGCGTAATGCCCAACTGTCGCGCCTGGGCATCGGAGAGTAGCCCCAGCCGCAGCCACTGATCCAGACCAGTGAGTAGATGCTGCTGGGCCCGCTCTGAGGTGAGGTTGAGCCGAATATCCAGATACTTGGGCATGTCCATGGGGCGATTCCATTCCGTGGGTAAACCGTGTCCAGGGTTCCTTCCCATGCTATGGCCGTCTCTACCGCAGGCTCTATGGCATCAGCTTGATTTAAATCAAACCCACTGCTCCGCTTGATTTAAATCAAGTGTGCAAATCAGGCAGGACAAACAACTTTTTAAGGCAACTTTTTAAGGCAACTTTTTTGGGGCAACGGGCTCAGAACCCATCACTATGCTGCGAACCCCGGCTGAGATTGGGAACTCTGAACGTAGAGATTTCTGAACCGTCACCATGACCCACTCCCTCTCTCGCCCCCAGACCACCCATCTGTTAAACGGTCGCTACACTTTGAAAGAGACCCTGGGCGTTCGACTTGGGAGACGGACGCTGCTGGGCTACGACCATGCGCAACAAACGCCGGTCATCATCAAGTATCTCTGCGAAGACGATCCGCTGCAGCCCTCAGATCGAGACCGCTTTGAGCGCGAGGTCAGCCTGCTCAGACGGCTTGACCATCCTGCGATTCCAGCCTTTACCGACTATTTTGAAGTGAGTACGGCCACCCATCGCGGCCAGATGCTGGTTCAACGCTTCGTTGAGGGCCATTCTCTCTTTAGCCAGATTCAGCTAGGGCGAACCTTTAATGAAGCTGAACTCAAGCAGATTGCTGAACAGGTACTGACAATTTTGGCGTACCTGCATCAGCATCATCCAGCCATTATTCACCGCGATATCAAGCCCAGCAATCTGGTGCTGTCGCCTTCCTCAGGAGCGCAGCTAGGCCAGATTCACCTGGTTGATTTTGGTCTGGCCCAAACAACGGTTGATCCGAATCAAATGGTCATTGCCGGTACCGACGGCTACCGTCCGCCCGAGCAGCTCGGCGACCAGGCGACGGCCCCGTCTGACCTCTACGCGCTGGGCATGACCCTGATTCACCTGGCGACCGGCAAGCACCCCAGCGAACTGCCTCACCGGGGTCTTAAAGTACTGTTTGCTCAAGAACTTGGTCACTTCAGCCGACCGTTCAAGCACTGGCTCCGCTGGCTGACAGAACCGCGTCAAGAAAAACGGCCTCAGTCGACGAATGAAGCCTGTCAGGTCCTGCAAAACGTTGAGAAAGTCTTTTCCAGGCGGCTGAACCCAACTGCCCTGGGGCATGCCATTACGCAAAAGGTTAAGCACCAACGACAGCTGTTTGAAGCGTTTAAACCTCAAGGAACTCAGGTCCAGCTAGAAGCCGGGACCGAAACCTTGGAAGTGATTATTCCTGCGGCGCGCTTTCAAGGGCTTGACCGGGGGTTGTGGGCCACTATCCGCAGTAGCACCTTGGGACTGATTGGCCTGGCGGCTGCAGCCGCAGGACTGGTCGTGGTTGCCGAGATGGCAACGGCGGCATTGGCCATGCCCTACGGGTGGAGTATCGTTGCGATCGCAACCCTTTTTGGCCTGCTGCTGGCCGTTGCTAACACGCTCGCCGCCTGGCGTGGCCTCTCTAGCCTGATGTCTCGGTGCCAACGTCGCGTTCACGTGCAGCTAGCGCCCGACATTTTGCTGGTGGGCTATACCTCGCCGCTGCAGTCCATGCAATATGTTGTCAATGCCCGCCGACAGGACATTTTCGATATTGACCTGCGCCCTGATAAATCTCAGATTCACGTATTTTTGATGCGTAACCGCACGCGTAGCGGCCAGCTCAACTACACCCTCACAGCTAAAGAATTGGGACTCAAGCCCTCAGAAATGCTCTGGCTAAACGACCTACTTCATATCTGGCTGAAGCGTACTAGCCCCATCGTGTAGGAGTCGCGTAGGGGATTCTAGAAGCTAATAACGTTACGATCGCGCCAGAACTTGCCGCTCTCACTTCGGGGAGCATCAGTCGCTAGCCATACCGCCGTATCCGCCCCCTCTTCCGGAGAACGTGGTGCAGACTCACCGCCCATATCTGTTCTTACCCAGCCGGGACAGATTGAGTTGACCACAATGCCCTCACCTGCTAGTGCTTCAGCCAGCATGATAGTGGCCCCGTTCAATGCCAGCTTTGACAGGCAGTAGCTCGGGACGTCTGCCGACAGGCCGGAAATCTCACCATAGCCGCTAGAGACGTTAACAATGCGAGCGTCTGTAGATTTTTTCAATAGGGGTAGGCAAGCTTGGACCATACGAATGGGGCCAAAGGTGTTGGTGTTGAGCGTCAGCGATAACAGATCGCGTGGAATGGTGAGGATGTTGACACCCTCATCGGGATAGATGCCTGCGTTGTTGATCAGGATATCCAGTGCCTCTCCGCCTGCTTGTATGGTCTTTACCGCTTGCTGAATAGAGCCATCGTAGGTGACGTCTAACTCGATGGGGATGACGGTATCGCTTAACTGGGTAGATGCTTTTTCAGCGCTTTCGAGGGACCGGGCGGAGATAATGACCTGATGCTCTTTGGCGAGGAGGGCTTTTGCGATCGCAAACCCAATTCCGCGATTACCCCCGGTCACCAGTGCTCGTTTCTGTGCCATGCCTTCTCCCTCAGAATGCTTCAGCCCAAGCGCTATGATTATGGCATCCGTTCCTCCGTTGAGGACACCGCTACGGTTGCAGGTGCTTGCCCATGACCGCTTCACTTGAAATAAAGCCGTCAGGCTCTCCTATCCAGCGATATGACGCTACCTGGCAGGACTACGTCGCCGTTCGGGATAGCGACGACATCAGCTGGCAAAAGATTGCCTTCAATCAGGGATGGCTATGGTTTGATATGGGCAAAGAAGGACCGAATCACGCTGCTTACAGCGACTTCATAACAATTATCTTTGGATTTTGGGCTTTTCTGTATCCCGAGGAATCGGTTCAGTCCTACGGTCGGTGCCTAATTGAAAAAGTCAACACACAGGCCTGCGCACCAGATTTGGTGTTGTACAAAGGCGAGAATATTCCCAAACTGCAGCCGGGGGAGCGTCGCAAAATCGATCTATCTCATCATCGTCTGCCAGATTTAGTGGGCGAGATTGCTGACACCTCCCTCAGCCTAGATTTGGATGAGCAAAAGCGGCTTTATGCCAGTTTGGGTATCCCTGAATACTGGGTCATTGACGTACGCGGTCAGCGTCTGTTTATTTTTATGCTGGCTGACACCAGACAGTACGAGCCGGTTGAGCAATCGAGCGTTTTGGCCGGAATCTCAGTTGAGCTGGTCGAGCAAGCGTTGATAAGGCTGGATAGTGAAACTAACACAGCGGCGGCTAACTGGCTAATGCAACAGCTCCAAAAATAAGGATGAGTGGTTAACGAACCACTCATCCTTTGTGAAGAAAAAGGAAACTGACTATTAGCCCCGCGTTTTCTCAGACCAAACGCGAGTCGGCAGCCCCCAAACGTAGATGAAGCCTTCTGCGGCTTTGTGGTCAAATTGGTCGTCTGCGCCATAGGTCGCTAGCTCATCGGTGTAGAGTGCGTTGGTGGACTTCCGTCCGACAACTGTGGCCTGACCCTTAAATAGCTTGACGCGAACCACGCCAGTTACGCGCTCCTGCGTCTGGTCGATGAAGGCATCCAGGGCCTGCTTCAGCGGGCTGTACCAGAGGCCGTTGTAGACCATTTCGCTGTAGGTTTGCTCGATACCGCGCTTGTAGTGGGTGACGTCTGCCGTGAGCGTCAGGCTTTCTAGGTCGCGGTGGGCTGCGATCAGGACTAGCAGGGCCGGGGTCTCATAGATTTCGCGGGATTTGATACCGACCAGACGGTTTTCGAGCATGTCTAGACGACCAAAGCCGTGCTTGCCCACGACTTCGTTCAGCTGCGTGATCAGCTCGACGGGGCCTAGCGCCTCGCCGTTCAGCGCGACGGGAATGCCTTTTTCAAAGCTAATCTCCACATAATCGGGCTGGTCAGGAGTATCAGCGATACCCTTAGTCATGACGTAAATCTCTTCCAGGGGCTCGTTCCACGGATCTTCTAGGGGACCGGCTTCGATACTGCGACCTAGCAGGTTGCGGTCGATGCTGTAGGGCGAAGACTTCTTGACCGGGAAGGAAAGGCCGTACTTTTCACCATAGGCCATGGCTTCAGGGCGGCTCATCCCCCACTCGCGGGCCGGGGCCAGTACCTTCAGGTCTGGATTCAGGGCAGCAATCGAAACGTCGAACCGGACCTGGTCGTTACCTTTGCCGGTGCAACCGTGGGCCACGGCGTCGGCCCCATATTTCTCGGCCGCGTCTACCAGCAGCTTGGCGATGAGTGGCCGGGCCAGCGCGGTTGAAAGGGGGTAGCGGTTTTCGTAGAGCGCGTTGGCCTTGATGGCGGGAAATGCATAGTTGATCACGAAGTCGTGGGTCGCGTCAGCCACCAAGGATTCTTTTGCGCCGGAGGTCAGAGCCTTTTTACGGATGGGCTCTAGCTCGTCGCCCTGGCCCAGGTCTGCCGCCAGGGTAATCACCTCTTTAACGCCGAACTCGTGCATTAAGTACGGAATGCAGACGGTGGTGTCAACGCCGCCCGAATACGCTAGTACAACTTTTTCAGCCCGACCCATAGCAATACCTAGTCCTTATCGTGTGTCACAAGCAATCATTATTGCAGTCAACCTGCCCCCTCCTTTACCGACCGATGTAGAAAATTTCTGACATTTGCAGCTTCTATTGACCGGCAGGGGCATCGATTAAACTACCCATTCGGCCCGTTATGATGGGGATTGGCCGATAGGAGTGGAAACTGTGTTCTTTAGCGTTGTCATCCCTACATACAACCGAAAACCCATTCTGGAAAAGTGTCTGCGGGCGATGGAGGCGCAGGTGCTGCGCTCTGACGGGCCGGTTAAGGGCTATGAAATCGTGGTGGTGGACGATGGCTCGACCGATGGCACGGTGGAGTGGCTGCAGGCCAGTGCAGATGAGTTCCCTCACGTTGTGCTGCACGAGCGTAACCACGAGGGCGCGGCAATGGCCCGGAACTATGGGGTGCAGCAGGCGAAGGGAGATACGACAATCTTCATTGACAGTGACCTGGTAGTTCTGGACGGTTTTTTACAGCACCACGCGGATGCGCTACAGACGTTCTACGACGAGAATGGGCACGATCGGGTGTTTACCTATGGGCGGGTAGTGAATACCTGCAACTTCGAGGAGCCGACGTCGGAGCCGTTTAAGGTAACGGATTATTCTCAGGCGTTTTTTGCGACGGGGAATGTTGCGATCGCAACCCACCACCTGATTGACGTGGGCCTCTTCGACCCCCAATTCACCCAGTACGGTTGGGAAGATCTGGAGCTGGGCGTGCGGCTGAAAGATAATGGTCTGGTCATGGTCAAATGCCCAGAAGCCGTCGGCTACCACTGGCACCCGCCCTTCAAACTAGACGACCTGCCCCGCCTGATCGACGTGGAAAAGCAGCGGGCCAGAATGGGTGTGGTGTTCTACAAAAAGCACCCCACCCTGGACGTGCGCATGATGATTCAGATGACCTGGCTGCACCGGGCACTGTGGGGTCTACTGTCTCTGGGCGGTCTGCTGAACGAGCGAACCATGAAGCCGCTGCTACAGTGGCTGATTGACTCGGGCCGCCCGCAACTCTCTCTAGAGGTCGCCAGAATCTTCCTTAATTGGTACAACGTCAACGCAGTGTATGCCGCCTACCGGGAGCAGCAAGCCAGGGGAACGACGGCCTGAGTTAACAGCTTGAGCTATCCGCTAATTAGACCAACAGTCCTGAACAAACAACAGATTTTTGTGTGGCCGTATGGCTTGCAGGACAGGGATTGTAAAGCTATCAAAAAGAAACTTTGCTGCCTACGTAGTCTGATGTTTGGGCTTGTATCACAGTGGCAGAGATACCTGCGAACTGACCAGTCAGCACTTGCGAGATCGCAACCCTAATCCCGTAATGAAAACCGCCCTTCACCTACTCTCCCACGCTATTTTCTGGGTTTGGAATCTGGCCTTTATCGGCGTTGTGTACCTGTGGATATTGCCCGAGTTTGGGCTGGAGATGTTTGATGCGGCACGCATGGGCGAGATTCCGCCCGCATTTATCCTCAGCATCCTTGGCATCTTGGTGGTGCCGGTAATCTGCACGGTTCTGGGCGGCTGGCGATTGCGGAAGCATCCTATTCTGCTGCTGCGGCTGTTTTACGGGGTAGAAGCGCCGCTGTTTGGGTTGTGCCTGCTGCGGCTGTTTTTGATTCGCGAAACCACGCCTGCCAGCGCTCAAGTACTGCTGACGGTGCTGGGTGCGATCGCAATTTTTGCAATTGAAACGTTTGCCGGGTACGCCGCCTACCGTCGTCCCTTGGCCTGGGTGCAAATGGTGGGACATAACCTGGTGCTGCTGACGGGACTCTACACCGGGGCACTGCTGCTGCTGTACACCATCCCGGCGCTATGCGCGATGGGTTACAGCTTCTTCTTCGATGCCTACTGGCTTCAGGATCTGGGCTGGATGCTTCAGCGTCCCTGGGAGCTCTTGATGTTTTTGCTGTTCGTCGGAAGCTGCCTGGTTTTTGTTTCCATGCCCTACGTCATGGTGAACTTCTATGTACGCTCCTGGCACCGCATTCGGTCTGCCTTTGGAAAACAACATGGTCAAAACCGGAGTTGGGCAACAACAGGCACTGTTTTGGTGCTGAGTTTGGCACTGTTTGGCCTGCTGCAGTGGCAGCCCCAAGCAAAAGCCTTTGATCTGTTAGAAACGGTTCCAGAAACGCCCGTAGCGCGACAGACCCTTGTCCAGCAGTCAGATACCATTCGTGCAGGGCTGCTCAACGCCTACCTTTCTCGCTACCGTTACCTCAGTCCAGCGCAAGAGAGTAACCAGCTCCGCGAATGGTATCGCT
Source organism: Cyanobacteria bacterium J06648_16 (assembly GCA_039817185.1). Taxonomy (GTDB): domain Bacteria; phylum Cyanobacteriota; class Cyanobacteriia; order Phormidesmidales; family Phormidesmidaceae; genus CAWUKV01. The sequence continues at coordinate 39,484 of JBCBWI010000004.1, forward strand.
ACGTCTTCAACATGCCTAAGTCTGGGGCGCAGTTTTTTCAGAATATTCACAACGGTATACTGTCGCCCTTTTTGTATAAGGGCTGGAGCGGTGATGTAGATAAGGCTGCCACACTTTATGCCGAGTTCTTCGATGCACCGATTCAGCGGGGTGAGCAGCAGGCCGTGCGAAATGCTCTACAGGCCACTGCAAACCGAGACGGTATCCAAGCCAGTGCCCTGAATCAGGATCAAAAAATTGTGCGCCTGGCTGAGCAGACGGTGACGGTTAAAGAACAAGGTGACTGGGCAGAGGTTGAAGTTTACGAAAGCTACGAGAACACAACTTTTGATGATCAGGAGATTTTCTACAGCTTTGCCCTGCCCGAGAGCGCAACCATCACAGGCCTCTGGTTAGCCGATTCCGGTTCCACGTCGCGTTTTCCTTTCGTGGTTTCGCCTCGTGGGGCGGCTCAGCAGGTTTACAACGGCGAGGTTGAGCGAGCAAACAATGCTGTCGCCGAAGATCCCGCCTTGTTGGAGCAGGTCGGCCCCCGTCAGTACCGCCTGCGCGTGTTCCCCATTCCTGCTGCGGCGGACTTCGATAGTCCAGGCGGGCTTCAACTTTGGATGAACTATCAAGTTGCTCAAGCGAACGGTGGCTGGCCCCTGCCGCAGCTGACTGAGAAACGCAACATTTTCTGGACAGAGGAAACAACTTATCAGCGGTTTACCGATCAAGGTCGTGAAACGGCTACACTGCCCGAGTTTGATGAAGACCATTGGTTCGAGCCTTCGATTCCCGCACAGAAACAAGTTCGTGCTCAAACCCATACCGTCGATTTTTCCGAAGGCTATCGGGTAACGGCTGAGCCTGTGGGTGGGCGATCGACGAACTTGAAGAATAAGACCCTGGCTGTGGTGCTAGATACCTCCTACAGCATGGGGCGTCAGATAGGTGCATTGGAAGATGAGATCACATTCCTCCAAGCCCTCCAAAAACACAACACGCTGGACCTTTACCTCACCACTGCCGTCGGTGACCTACCGAAACCGCCCAAGCATCTGAAGGCATTCCGAGAAACCGTCTTCTACGGCAGCCTGCAGCCCGCCGATATGCTCCAGCAGTTTGCCCAGCAGTCCGCAGGCAAATCCTACGACGCGGTGCTGCTAATGACGGACGAGGGCAGCTACGAACTGGCCGATGCAGAAATCGAAGTTCCTGAGCTGACTGCTCCACTGTGGTTGGTACACCTGGGCAGCCAGCTTCCCGCTGCCTACGAAGACCAGCTTTTGCAGGCGTTGCAGAACAGCAAGGGGGGTGTGGTGACGAATGTAGATGCAGCGGCGCAGCGCATCGCGTCTGAGGCTGGGGATGTGCTAGACGGCTACCGCTGGACGGTGGAGCCGGTTGAGGGCGTGGTAGATGCCGGTGATGAGGCCTTCCGTACGGTAGCGGCACGGCAGGCGATTTTGCAGCGAAGCCGTGAGGTGAATATGACGGTAGTTGAGAACCTGGATGGGGTGCATGCGATCGCAAAGCGCACTGGCATCGTCACCCCTTACTCCTCGATGCTTGTGCTGGTCAACGACCGTCAGCGCCAGCTGCTGGCTGAAGCCGAAGCCAGTGCCGACCGCTTCGACCGCGAAGTCGAAACCGGTCAGGATGATCTGACCGACCCTAACAATCCTCTCAATGCCGTTGCGGTGCCTGAGCCGGGAGTCATTCTTGGGCTAGGTACGATTGCCGCCGCCCTGGTTAGACTGAAACGACAGCAGAAAACAATTCGCTAGCCGCTAGCTCAGATACTGCGCTTTTACCTCACGGCTGCTGCTGCAATAGAGATTTGCTTCATCGGTTGTCTCCAAAATCAGCCAGCCACTTGATTGAGTCGGCCATCGTACCTGAGCAGCCAAAATTCCCTACGGGGAGCAAAACGTAATAGGATCGGGCTGATCAACCGTATCCAACACCCGCATCCCCATGACGAGCGCTACTAACGACAAGGCCATTGTGCGCGACTACTTCAACAGCCAGGGGTTTGACCGCTGGCGGCGCATCTACGGCAGCGAAGACAATGTCAATAAGGTGCAGCGCGACATCCGCGAGGGGCATCAGCAAACGGTGAACTACGTGGTGGACTGGTTCAAGGCCGACAAGAACGCGGCTGGGATGACCGTCTGCGATGCGGGCTGCGGTACCGGCAGTTTGTCGATTCCCCTGGCGAAGCTGGGCGCAAAGGTATGGGCCTGTGACATTTCAGAAAAGATGGTGGGCGAAGCCAAGGATCGGGCGGCTGAGGCGCTGACGCCGGAGCAGATGCCGACGTTCGAAGCGAAAGATCTAGAGGCGCTGGACGGCAGCTACCATACGGTGATTTGTCTGGATGTGCTGATTCACTACCCCCAGGACAAGGCCGCTGAAATGGTTAACCACCTCAGCAGCCTGGCCGAGCATCGGGTCATTCTCAGCTTTGCGCCCAAAAATCCCTTTTATACGATGCTGAAGCGCATCGGTGAATTTTTCCCCGGTCCGAGCAAGGCCACCCGAGCGTACCTGCACAGCGAGCGCGAGGTGATAGACGCCCTGAAAGCTAACGGCTGGCAGATCAAACGCAAAGAATTTACCGCCACCCAGTTCTACTTCTCTCGGCTGCTAGAAGCCGTTCGTTAAAGCCCGTCAGAAAAGTCTGTGAAGTGTTTTGTAGTCCGTTCTAGACGTTAGAACGGGCTCAGCCTGGGCTTAGTAAGATTAGTCTGGGCAATTGCACCTCACAGCTATGCGATTTTTGAAGTACACCATTGGCGGCGTTTTACTCTTTGTGGGGTCCATTACCCTGATGGCAGGCTTCTATGCGCTGGTGGATGAAGATGCTGAGGACCCCAGAAGCATCTTTCTATCTTGTCTGATTGTGGGAGCCTTCCCCGCAGCGGGTGGCGGCTGGATGGTGATGTCGGCTAGGCAGGATAGTAAGCGAATGGGGCAGTCGAGGCAGGCCGTCGAAGACAAACGCCGCCGCGATGTACTGTACCAGCTGATTAAGGAAACCGACGGTAAATTTACGCTGCTACAGTTTGCGATGGCGGTGGACCTGCCTGCTACTCAAGCGCGGGAATGGTTGGATGATCAGGCGAAGCTATTCGGGGCCAATTTTAGCGTGACGGAAAAAGGCGATATTGTGTATCACTTTCTACCCGGCTAGGCGAGCTGTCGCTTTGAGCCCATCCTCGGATCGCTGGGATAGGTGTACGCCGGGGACGGTACCGTGGCTTGCTAGGATTTGGTGAGTGTTTCGGCTTGACTCTATGGCGCGAATGTTTATTGCGATCGCAGCTCTCCTCGGGATGCTTTCTGTCGCAGGCGGGGCCTTTGGTGCCCATGCCCTCAAGGACCAGCTCAGCGAAAAAGCGCTTAGCACCTTTGAGCTCGGTACCCGCTACCAGATGTACCATGCCCTGGTGCTGCTGCTGGTTGCACTGTTGCTCGTACAACGACCCGACGTAACGGGGCTCGTTTATGCAGGCTGGGCATTTATCGTGGGCGTGTTGATCTTCTCTGGCAGTCTCTACGCCCTGAGCCTGTCGGGTATCAAGATACTGGGGGCAATTACGCCCATCGGTGGCGTAGCTTTGATCGCAGGCTGGTTGCTACTGGCGCTGGCTAGCAGTCATTTCAAACCAAGCTAAAGTAAGAAAGCTTACCGCTGACCTTAGCTGCATGTGCCGATTGCTCGCTTACCTGGGAGAGGCTGTCCCCGTTGAAAAGCTGCTGCTACAGCCTGACCATTCTCTGATGGTGCAAAGCTACAAACCTCAGGAACTGGAGGGCGCCTTGCTCAACGCAGATGGGTTTGGGGTGGGCTGGTACGGTCAGTCGGCGGCCAAAACCGATGAGCCGCCCTACAGATACCGCAATATTTTGCCCATCTGGAACGATCCTAACCTGGAAGACTTAAGCCGTTATGTACAGACGCGGTCGCTAATGGCTTATATCCGCAGTGCGACCCCTGGTCAGCCGGTCGATTTAAACAACTGCCAGCCGTTTCGTTTTGGCAATCTGCTGTTTGTCCACAATGGGTTTATCGAAAATTTTCGGGAAACGCTGTACCGGCCTATTCGCGATCGCATTTGCGACATGGCCTACAAAAGCATTCACGGCACCACAGACTCGGAGCACATCTTTGCCCTGCTGATTCATCAGCTTGAAACCCAGCCCGGTATTGACCTGGCCGAAGCCGTCGATCAGACCCTGGCTATCGTCAATCAGATGGCCCAGGAACACAGCACCCGCGCGATGGTTGCCCTGATTGTCGGGACGGGACAACGTCTGGTCGCGGCCCTGCTCGATACTGCGAATACTCCCCCTTCTTTCTACTGGCTGCTGAACGACTCGTCCTATCCCAACAGTATGCTGCTCGCTTCTGAGCCTTTGAATCAGTCAACCTGGACGCCTTTCCCCGCCGATCATCTAATCAGCGTAACTTCTGATCATTTAGCCCCTGTAAAGTATGCTCTTTCCTTCAGCTAACACGACAGCGCTGTCGGCGGCGCTGTCGCTGCCGATGGATGTTCGAGACCTGGACGATCATCGGGGCGCGCTGGTCCAGGCTCTGATGGCCTGCCGCCAGGATACGCTCCTACAGGTGACGGGGCTCAGCCCGGCAGTACTCACCCAGCAGGCCCACCCCGACTTTAGCCCGGTGGGCTGGCACCTGGGCCACATCGCCTATACCGAGTCACTGTGGGTATTGGAGCACCTCGAGGGGCGGCCCTGTTCATTGCCTGACTATCAGCAGCTGTTTGCTGCAGACGGTTTACCCAAGGCGCAGCGGCAGCAGCTACCCGACTGGGAAGCGTTGGTGGATTATCTAGCGCGGATTCGCGATCGCACCCTCAGCTACCTCGAAATCGTCCCGGCTGACGTGCTACATCAGCAACTGCGTCTCTGGTGCTGGCTACTACAGCATGAAAGTCAGCATTCCGAAACCATGACCCTGGTCATGGCCCTGCATCAGCGCCAGGGAAAACCGACGCCTCTACCCTTCCCCCCCCGCCAGATTGAAGCTCTACGGCTTGCCCGCATGGTTAGGGTGCCAGCGGGCAATTTTCGGATGGGATACGAAGGTATCGATGCGATTGACAACGAGCGCCCCCAACAGACGGTCTATCTGCCGGATTATTGGATCGATGAAACCCCCGTAACCTGGGGACAATACCAAGAATTTATTGAGGCGGGGGGCTACCGCACTTGGCAATGGTGGAGTGAGCAAGGCTGGGATTGGCTCCAGCAGTCTCAGGTCAAAACGCCCCTCTACTGGCACCCGCAGGTCAGCCCAAATCATCCGGTCTCAGGCGTCAGCCGCTACGAAGCCGAGGCCTATGCCCACTTTGTCGGTAAGCGCTTGCCCACAGAAGCGGAATGGGAAAAGGCCGCAGGCTGGCAGCCCGAGACCGGCGAGACCGATCGCTATCCCTGGGGTCATTCACCTCCCCAGGCCGTTTGTTGTAACTACAACCATTTAGTCGGTCATACCGCTCCTGTGGCGAGCGCCGCTGAAAACTGTAGTCCGGTCGGTTGCTATGACATGTTGGGCAACGTGTGGGAATGGACCTGCAGCCCGTTCAAGGGCTACCCAGGCTTTTCTGCCTATCCCTACAGGGGCTATTCCCACACCTATTTTGATGGTCGGCACGACGTCCTCAAAGGCGGCAGCTGGGCGACCCGTCCCTGGGTACTGCGCAACAGCTTTCGCAACTGGTACCACCCCCACGTTCGCGAGTTATTTATGGGGTTTCGCTGCGCGCAAGATGCGTAGGGCTGACCTTTCTAGGTGGCCTCTCAACGAAGCTTAACCCTTAGATAATTCAGCTGTGTGGCGCGATCCCCTAGCATAGAGAGTGCTCTTGACCCGCTTGGGTCTCCCATCTATCTACCCATGGCAACGACGACTCCCCCGGCTCGCCCCACCGCACCAACAGGCGAGGACCGTCTGCAGTTGGATGACTTGATGGCTATAGAAACGGCGGAGGGGCATGACGTGGTCGCGGGGCTAACGCATCAACCCAAGTCGCTGCCGCCCAAGTACCTTTATGATCAGCGGGGCTCAGAGCTGTTTGAGCTGATTTGTGATTTGCCCGAGTATTATCCCACCCGTACTGAAACCGCGATTTTGCAGCGGTTCAGCAGTCAGATTGCTCACATTACGGGAGGCTGTGAACTGGTTGAGCTAGGCAGCGGCAGTTCGACTAAAACGCGATACCTGTTCGATGCCTACCAGCAGGCAGGCTTACCGCTTCATTACGTACCCGTCGACGTCAGCGGCGACATGCTCAAGGCCAGTGCCCAGCAGCTGTTGGGCGAGTATCCTACCCTGTCGATTCATGGGCTGGTGAGTACCTACGAACCGGCCCTGACACAGCTGCCGCCGGCTCAGCAGCCGACTCGCATGATTGCATTTTTGGGCAGTACGCTTGGCAATTTAGACCCGACAGCCTGCGATCGCTTTCTCTCCCATATCAGTGATGCCCTGCAGCCCGGCGATTACTTTTTACTCGGGGTCGATCTGCACAAAGATACGGCGACGCTAGAGGCGGCCTACAACGATAGCCAGGGCATCACCGCAGCATTCAACCTGAATCTGCTCAATCACCTCAACTGGAGATTTGGCGGTAATTTTGACCCGAATCAGTTTACGCACGTGGCACGATACAACGAAGCCGATCGGCAGATTGAAATCTATCTCGAAAGCCAGAGAGCCCAGTCGGCCCACCTCAAAGCCTTGAACCTGACTATTAGTTTTGAGCGCGGCGAGCGGCTGCTGAGCGAGATTTCTCGCAAGTTTGAGCTAGACAGCATGACCGCGCAGTTGGCACAGCATCAGCTTAACGTCCGCAAGATCTTCACGGACGATCATCGCTGGTTCGCTCTCATTCTCTGTCAGCGCTAGCGTCCGGTTGTAGCGGCTACTGCGGCACCAGCTCGGTATTGACCTCATTGACCGGGCGACGCTTGAGCGCTTCGGACTCGGTACGGGGGTAGAGGTTGAAAATCTCTCTCATCACGCCGTCAATTTCTTCGTAGGTGATGGCGCCGGTTTTATTGAAGCGCAGCTCACCTGACTGATCAAAAACGAGCGTTTGGGGAACGGCACCCTCGAAGTAGTAGCCGGTTTCGTGCTTGGCGTAGCTGGCCTGAACGGGGATTGAGTCGGCCGCGATGGGGACGAAGTTAGCGACGCGTCCGTAGGGGGCCTGTAGCTGGGAGATGACGGAGGAATATTCTTTGCAGTCGCTGCTGTCGTCAACGTAGAAAAACAGAATGATCGGGCGCTGCTGCTTGAGTGACGTCGGAAAGTCAACTCGAGGGGGCACGATGGAGCCGTTACCAGCGTAAAGCGCAAAAATGTTGCCGTCGTAGCGATCGTCATCGCGACTGGCCAGAGCGCTGGGCTGCCAGAGTCCGAATAGTGAGACGATCAGCAAAACGGCGCAGATAGCGCGGCGTGTTATTTGACCCAGTTGCGATAGCCAATGGCATCGCTGCGCGTACCGCATCCCCAAACTCCCGAAAATGACCTATTTACCCTACCGCACTACACCCCTCTAAAGCTGGCAATCACTTCCTGAAGCTCCTCACGGCGGTTAGCGAAATCGTCAGCGCGGGTCCAGCCCACCACCTGGTAGTAGTTTTCGTCGCCCCGGACGGTTGTGTGCAGATAGATGACAGAGACCCCGTCGACCTGACCGCGGATTTCATACTGAATGGCATCTTTACCATTGACGGAGGTAACGCTAGTCGCGTCCTGCACCGGTTCGCTCAGCTGACGGGCTAGGACCCGGCGGTACTGGGACGAGTTATCCTCCAGGCTAAAATCGCCCACCAGCGTTTCCTTATCGTCGGCTAGCACCATCACGTACAGTCCCGAGTCCTCGTCGGCCACGTAAATATCCGCATCGGGACGCAGCAGGTCCACCGTCTCCCAGCTGTTGGGAATCGTGATGCGCAGTTGCTCAGTGGTGTTTTCGACCAGCTGCCGGTCGCCGGATAGGGGCTCTGTGGTGACGGACTCGATCGTTGCGCCGTCGTCGGTGCGGTTGGCCCGTAGGAAACAGCCATTGAGCATGAGAAGTGCGATCGCAACCAGCAGCGTACGGCTAACGGCCCCCACAGCAAATCGATATCGTCCCATTGCTATTCCCACATTCCTGCTTCCATCCCAGCAGCCAAAGCATATCACTCTCATCTAGATACGCAAGTACAGGGCGTTTAGCGTTGACCGCGCCAGTGGCGTTGTCCCATCCGGTTGGGTAACGTTATATGATCGATCGTCTAGCGCCGTAAAAATCTAGCCCATCTACAGAACCCCATAAGAGGACTATGCTCAGAGCCGGAATCGTCGGGCTGCCCAACGTTGGTAAATCCACGCTGTTCAACGCGCTGGTCGAAAATGCTAAGGCCCAGGCCGCTAACTTTCCCTTTTGTACGATCGAGCCCAACGTCGGCATCGTCGCAGTGCCTGACGCTCGACTGGCCGTACTGACAGAAATCTCAAGTTCCGCTGAGACCGTCCCCGCACGCGTAGAGTTTGTGGACATTGCCGGTCTGGTTAAAGGGGCCAGCAAGGGTGAGGGACTGGGCAACCAGTTTTTGGCGAATATCCGCGAAGTAGACGCCATTGTCCACGTGGTGCGCTGCTTTGAGAACGAGGACATCATCCATGTTGAGGGCTCGATTGACCCCGTTCGTGATGCGGAGGTAATCAACCTGGAGCTGGCCCTGGCCGACCTGGAGCAAATTGAGAAGCGGCTGGAGCGGGTTCGCAAACAGGCCCGTAAGGACAAAGAGGCCCAGGCTGAGGTAGAGGTGCTAGAGAAGGTATTGCCGTTACTCGAAGACGGTAAGCCTGCCCGACTGGCCGAGCTGGAGCCCGAAGAAGAACTGCTGATTAAGTCCCTTGGGTTCCTCACCCGTAAGCCGATTATCTACGCGGCCAACGTGTCAGAAGATGACCTGGCCGAGGGCAACGCTTGGGTCGAGCAGGTGCGCGAGCTGGCCGCTAAGGAACATGCCCAGGTGGTGACGATTTCTGCCCAGGTCGAGGCCGAACTGCTAGAACTACCGCCCGACGAGCGGACCGACTTTTTAGAAGCGCTCGGGGTCGAAGAAGGTGGCCTGAAGTCGCTGATTCGGGCCACCTACGATCTGTTGGGTTTACGGACATACTTCACCACCGGCCCTAAAGAGACCCGCGCTTGGACCATCGTAGCCGGAATGCTCGCGCCCCAGGCCGCAGGCGTCATTCATACCGACTTCGAGCGGGGCTTCATCCGGGCAGAAACCATCGGCTACGATGACCTGGTTGAAGCAGGCTCCATGTCGGCTGCGAAGGAAAAGGGTCTGCTCCGCAGTGAGGGTAAGGACTACACCGTCAAAGAAGGGGACGTGATGCTGTTCCGTTTCAATGTCTAAATTTTGGCCTCTAGATTTTGGCTTCCGAACTTGGATGGGCAGCCTTCAACCGGTCCAACGACTCAACTGCCCGTTCCCCAATATTCGCAGCATACCGATTCATGTCAATCCCTTCAGTCCTTCTTGCTGGGTTGCTGGTCGTTGGCCTGCCGGTTGCTGCGGTGGCCCAGAATGAGAGCGCCGCGGAAGCGACCCAGCTTTTAGAGGGGACGTACAGTAACGGCTTTCGTTATGTGCAGCTCGCACAAGCCAATGACCGTGTCTGCATGGCCACCTTTTTCGATCGTGTGGGCCAGGCTGCTGCGCTCGACCAGACGCTTGAGCAGATTCGCCAGGAGGCTGTGGCAGCAGAAGCCGAGCTAGAGCGGATCCTCCGGCAGCAGATGAGCGAGCAGCGACAGCAGATGATGGCGCTGCTGGCAGATGATGCCTTGCTGAGCCGTGCGATCGCAAATAGCCAGATCACTGCCGAACAGGCCGAGCAAATCGAGCGCTTCAGAAACGATCCTGGCGCTCTGGATCAGTCTCTAGAGGAGCAGGTCAACGACGCTCGTCAGGCGGCCCGAGCCGAAATCGAGCAACGCCGTATTGCCGTCGAAACCGAACTAAGCGAGACCGCCAACGCAGCCGCTAACTTCCAATTCTTCCAAGGCATTACGTCGGTTGTACCAACGTCTCTGCTAAACATTTATGCAACGGCGGCGGCAGATATTGTCCTACTGCCCCAGTCGAATGGCCTAGTTCTAGTGGGAGAACCCAACCGTCTGGTCAACTACGTGCCTATAGACGATGGTGTACAAGACTATCCGAACCTGCTAGCAAGTTCGGATATGCAAACCTGTTTGGCGGCTCAGGAGCCCTTTAGGATTGAGCTTACAGAGTTAGCTGGTCCGTAAGTTCTCAGGCGGGTGATGGATTTTCCCCCTTCACAAGGGAACTTCATTGGCCCGACGAAGCCGCACGTTGACTAGCCCACTGGCCGATAAAGCCGGTAATGGATGCTGCGACTGCCTCGGTCTGCGTTTCTGCTAGGTCATCGCAGCCGGGGACTGTTTCCTGTTGGGGTTGATCAGCGGTGAGGGGCCCATAAGACTGGTTGAGGGCCTGGGTGTCAGGGCTGGCGGATTCGCCCTGGATGAGGAGGATGGGAGATTGAATGCGGTCTTCGGGCTGGAGCTGTTCGGCTGCGATCGCACTTTTTTTTCGTTTGAATAGTAGCTTGCAGGCCGCCTGATGCTTCAATAGCTGTCGTCGCAGGTGCCGCGTCCTCAGCCACTGCCGCTCTCGCCCCGTCGCCTTTGCCAGCGGCCACGACAGCCGTAACCATAGTCCTACCAGCGGATTCAGCGCCCGCCGATAGGTCCGCCAGCGGTCTGGCCCTGCCAGTGCCACCCCTTCCGGCGACATCAGTACCAAGCCCCTAACGCGATCGGGATATTGCAGCGCAAACCGCGCCGCCACCCAGGCCCCCAACGATTCGGCCACCAGATACACCGGTCCAACTCGTAGCGCTGTCAGCAGCTCACCCAAAGCCTCCACCTGCAGCGTGATGGCGTAATCCGCAGGCTTGAGCCTGGCCGATTCACCAAAGCCAATCAAATCAGGTGCAAGACAGTGATAGCTCGGACCCAGCTTTTTCAGTAATGGCTGCCACTGGCCGCTATCGCTCCAGGTGCCGTGTAAAAATATAAGGGTTTGGCCGCGCCCGACTTCTTGCCAAAAGATTTGGCCCTGGGGTAGCTTTCGCCGCAGGTTACGAATCGGTTGTGCGCCCTGCCTAGGCCAGAACAGTGGCTCCATTGAGGTAGTCCTGTAGCTGTTTGTCATGATCGTGGGCCAGATCGCCGTGGGGGATCTCATCTACTTTGAACGCTTGCACCGACAATACCTCGGCGACATCTCGAATGCTAAAGGTGCCGTCCACTTGAGCGGCCAGCGCTACGCAGACCGAATGAAAGCGAGGATCCCGCTCCGTATCTGAGTAAATGCCGACCAGCCGCTCAACCCCCAATAATCGCAGTCCCGTTTCCTCAGCCAGCTCACGCGCCGCAGCTTGAGGGATATCCTCGCCCCAGTCCACGATGCCGCCGGGTAGCCCCCACTTCCCCGTATCCCGCCGTCGAATGAGCACAACCCGACCGTCGGGCATCAGCGGAATGATGCTGGTGCCCAAAATCGGCCGCCTTAGCAGCAAGCCCAGCAGCGTACGAATGGGACGAAACAGTTGCGTCATAGCGTTAAGCTGACAGCGCCTGGATGTCCGAGAGAACTTCAGCCGGATGCTCGGCGGGCTTCACTTTGAGATAAATTTTTTCCAGGACGCCGTCTGGCCCAATCACATAGGTACTGCGGCTAATGCCCATGTACTCTTTGCCGTACATCTTTTTTAGACCGTAGCTGCCGTAGGCAGTGGCCACTTTGCCATCTTCGTCGATGAGGAGCGGAAAGGGCAGATTGTGTTTGGCGGTAAATTTGGCATGGGACTTGGCGTTGTCAGTGCTGACCCCCAGCACGACCGCGCCTGCCGCCTGATACTGCTCGTAGCTATCGCGAAAGGCACAGGCTTCTTTGGTGCAGCCTGGCGTATTATCGCGGGGATAAAAGTACAGCACCACCCGCTGCCCTTTTAGATCTGACAGGCTTATGAGGTTACCGTCTGCGTCGGGCAAGCTAAAGTCAGGGGCAGGATCGCCAACGTTGAGGATCATTTAGCCACGCTGTAAACATCTCAACAGATTGTATACCCTGTTGTTTCTTCGCGAGTTGCCGTCACCTTGAGTTGGTCCACGGCTGTAGCCAGTTCTTCAACCGTCCGTCAGGAAGACGGGGTCCTAGACGGGAAGCCTACCAAGCCACCTTTATGAGAGCCGTTTTATGCAACGTTTTCCCTTTGCGATCGCAAGATGCGCCGCGTCGCTGACCGCAATTCTCCTGGCTGTGGGGGTCGTTAGCTGCTCGACCGATGCCGACAGCACCCCTGTGCCGACCAATCCGGGCAGTCTAGAAGACAGCCCCGCTGGAAATGCGCCCCCTGCAACCCAAGCTGACAGCCCAGCGGCTGCCGCTGAGCCGGTGAGCCCGCCAGAGATAGCCGCGCCGTCGCCCGCTACGCCGCCCAGCCTCGCCCCCGGTCGCTACTGCTACTTCGGTGAGGACGACGTCAGCACGCTCCATGCCCGTATCAGCGTGGCTGCAAATGACCAGGTCACGGGCGACTTTCAGGGCACCATCGCTAACGAGGCCGCAGGTTACTACACCAGCTACCGGCAAGCGCTTGACGGCACCATCGACGGCAGCAACCTCAACCTCGACATCACGACCTGGATTGAGTACGACAAGCAAAACGCTCAAGAGACCTGGGGCGTCAGTACCGCTGAGCTACGAATCGAGGGCAACACCTTGCAGGCGCAGGACTGCGCCACGGTCGATACTGCTTTTGCGGGACCGAACGGGCAGGAAGCCGCTGACCTGACTGCAAACGCCAGCAACGTCAAGACCCTTCCGGTCCAGTTTGCTGCGGGTAAAACTGGAACGACCCTCAGCGATGCGGTCATTCGAGCAGAGGCGATCGTGTATGAATTGAGCGCTCAGGGCGGCCAAAAAATGACCCTGACCATCAGTTCTCTGGAGGACAACGCGGTCTTTCACGTCGTCAGCCCTAGCGGCCTGATTCTCGAGCTTGAGCAGCAGTTTGCTGAGATCTTCTTACCTGAGATGGGCACGTATCAGGTCATTGTCATGGGTACGCGGGGTAATGCCACCTACGATCTGGTGGTTGAAATCGAATAGATTGCCCCCTGTGCTAACTTCCTGACGTTACCCGTTAGCGAACCACAACCTCTACCAAAGGTCGAAACTGCTCGGTTAGGGCTGGTCGACTGCTCAGCAGCGTTGGGAAAGCCTGCTTCCCGTAGTCCTGCCCTGTCTGTAACGGGAATATCGGTCCCTTTAGGGGGGTCCAGACGGCTCCAGCCCCCTGGGTAATTGCCCATACTGCCGCGATATCCCAAATCTTTGGCGTGGCCTCCACTGCACCCAGGCTAATGCCCGCTGCTACTGTGAGCAGGTTATATGTTGCGACCCCGAGCATGCGAATCTTGCAGGGAAAGGGCTTCTGCAGCACCGCTGTGCTGCGGGCACACAGGCTAAAGAACTGTGTGCCCGCAGGGTCTGCGTTAGAGGTGTGGATTGGCTGATGATCCAGGAATGCGCCCGACGGTCCTTCCAAGCCGCTGTCTGCGAGCCAGTAGCCATGAAAGCGCTGATCGACAGGTGGGATATAAACATGGCCGAAAACCGGCGTACCCTTGTATAGCAGTCCTAGCGATACGCCCCACAACGGCACACCCCGAGTGAAATTGGTGGTCCCGTCAATGGGGTCAACAATCCAGCACCAGTCCTCCTGGGGGAACACGTGTGTTCCTTCCTCGCTCAGAATCCCGTAACTGGGGAACTCCTTCTTTAGCAGCCGCCGCAGCTCGTTGTCGGCCCATTTGTCGGACTGGGTGACCAGGCTGCCGTCGTCTTTCTCTTCCGCCGTGGTGTTGCCAAAATCCTTTAGCAGCTGCGCTCCGACCCTTGCCGTTACTGCCTCTGCCGTATTGAGAATGCGCTGCCAATCCGTCATTGCTTGCTCCCCTTTCACCTGCCGTATCTTGAGAGTATTACATCTGCCCTTCGCTTTGGGCCTCTAATCAGGCTCTGCCTACCAGTCCACAGCAATCCGGGCCGTGCAGTCAATAGAGGCCGAGCGGGAAGCTGGGCGCCAACGGGCAGAGCTAGCCGCGCAGCAGGTTGGCAGCGCTGATGGTGCCGCTAGGTTTGCAGGATGGGGAGGCGTAAGCGCTAATCCATGTCGCTTTCGAGGGCGGCGGCAATCGCATCTTTAGCATTGACCTGAAACTCGCGAATATTGACGCGGCTGAGCAGTGCGATCGCAACCAGCATCCCCACCGCCTGCACCCCAAATACCAGCGCATAGGCCGGTAGCGAATTCTCTTCTGCCAGAGGTGCCTGAGTCACGCCCTCGATGATGCCCTTGCCGAGTGACAGTAGACCGCCTCCCAGGAATGTGGCCCCGCCCCGTGCCATTGCCTGGGCTAGGCCCCACGCACCAATAAAGGTACCCGCAACCTCCGCCACCGTCAGGTCCAGCATTAGTAAAATCGAGCCGGTTGTCAGTACCCCAGAGGCTAGCCCAAAGCAAAACACCGCGCCTTTGAGTAAACCCGGCTCCCGCGTCAGCCCCACCACAATCAGCAGCGTCAGGCAAAACGCCGCCCATAGGCAGCCCACCTTAATCGTGCGCTTTTTACCCAGCTTGGGGCCAAGTAGAAAGCCGGTGAAGATAATCCCCAGCAGCGTCCCCAGACCAAAAAAGGCATTGAGCTGAGTCGTTTCCGAAATCTTCATGCCAAAAATCTGACCGCCGTAGGGTTCCAGCACCGCATCCTGGGCGAAAAGACTAATGCTCAGCACCAGCAAAAAGACAAAAAAGAGACCTGTCTGGCGACTGGCGGTGAGTACCTTAATCGCTTTCGGCAGCGTCAGGGTGTTGTTGGCCTGCCTGCGAGCAGCCGAACGGGCTTGCAGACGAGAGTATTTTTTCTCGATGCCGTAGGTACTCACGATCGCTAACCCACAGACAATCGCTGGGGCAATCATGAATAAGCGGTTGATCGAGCTACGAATCTGGTCAAGTGATGGGGCATCATCGAGCGATTTCAGCACGACCGAAACAATAATCACGCCGAAGATGATGCCGACCATCAGCATGCCCCAGCCGATCCCAATGAGCTTCGACTGGGTTTTTTCATCGGACACATCTACTAGTAGGGCCGTGAAAGGGGTTGAGGTCGAGGAAAGCGCCAGGCCGTAGAGGGCAAACAAGCAAGCCAGTAACCCAACCCACGGATACACGACCGGTCCCCATCCCCCAGACTCGATCGCCGCGCCGACTTGCCAGATAATCTGCACGCTTAAAAAGGCCGTAATCCACATCGACACGATGCCCAGCCAAATGTAGCCGCTGCGGTGATAGCCAAACAGCGGGCGGCTGTCGGACATTTGCCCAAACCACACACGGGCGGGTGCCATGAACTGGTGAACTGCGATCGCACCCGCCGCCACCAGCGCCGGTACCCGCAGCTCGTCAATCATCACCCGGTTCAACACCCCCAGGGTCAGTAGGGACATAATCCCCAGGCCCATATTGAAAACGCCTAGGCGCAACATCGTGAAGATGCCCAGGTCAGGAATCGCCGGGGCTGAATCGGTTGAGTCAATTGAAGGCAGATCGCTGTCAGACAAATCGCGAGTCATGATGGATAGAAGCGTTCCTTACAATGCCATCCAGCATATCGGGTATCGCAAGGAGCACACTTCCTGTCGATAAAAACTTGTAATGAAACGCCGATGCTCAAGCCTTATGACCCTGGCCACTTTGCTTAGACCGCCGCGTACCGCTTTTGCCTAAATGTAGAGTGATCCGTAGTACGCAATCGAGTACGAGCAGTTGGGGCGATTGCTGTACCGTTCTCAGGTTGTCTGCTGAGTGGGCCGTAGCAGGATGTCGTGCACCTGCACGTGGTCGGGCTGTTCGATGGCGTAGGCAACGGCGTTGGCAATATCGGTGGGTTGCAGTACTGGGAACTGGTTGTAAACGGCCTTAGCCTGTTCAGGATCTTGGTGATACTGCTGGGCAAACTCGGTCTCTACGATGCCTGGGCTGATGGAAGAAACGCGAATCGGGCTGTCAGCCGCTCTCAGCTCCTTGCGTAGACCCTCAGTCAGGGCTCGGACTGCAAATTTTGTCGCCGCGTACATGCTCATGCCTGGCACGCGATGCCCTGACATAGAGCTGATGTGGACGATATGCCCAGCTGTATCGTTTAGCTGCATCAGTTGGATGGCTTCGCGGGTGCAGATGCTCAGCGCTAGCACGTTAACCTCTAGCATGTTGCGCCAGTCGTCGGTGCTGCCGTCAAGCAGAGACGCTTTGTGACCCAGTCCTGCATTGTTCACCATCACGTTCAGACGTCCATAGCGTTTCTCAACCGCCGCAAAGAAATCGAGGATTTGTGATTCCTGCGCCAAATCTACGGGCTGTGCTAAGACGCTGACCTCCTGACGAATGAGCTGAGCTTTAGCCTCGTCAAGCCGGTCCTGTCGGCGAGCGCAGATTGCTAGGTCGTAGCCCATTGCAGCGAGCCGATGGGCGATGGCGTAGCCGATACCGCTGCTTGCACCAGTAACCAAGGCAATAGGCCGTTCTGCAAAGGGCATCGCTACGAACCTTTCTGATTTTGGGACCGGAATCGCCCGCCCTCAAAGCCGCGCTTCTTGAGGTGCTTCGTTTTACGCCCCGTTACCCGCTTGCGCCACATTCTGAAACTCGAAGCCTTCATATAGCGGCGCATTAGCGTAATCACCTGCTTCTCCTGTAGACCGTACTGGATCTTGATAGCTTCAAAGGGGGTGCGGTCTTCCCAGGCCATCTCAATAACGCGGTTAATCGTTTCTATGTCTAATTCTGGAAGTTGCATGAAGCTGGGCGAGGTGACCTAAATTATGAGAGAATTATGACAGCAGTTTAAGTATATAGATTTTAGGAGTCTCAGAAATGGACCTTGATTTCCGGATTGTGGCAGTGCTCGCTCCGATCGCGCTGGCTGCTGGCTGGGCTGGTTTCAACATCTTCAGAGCTGCGCTGGGTCAAATTCAAACCTTCCTGGACAAAGACAACGCTTAAGTCTTCGGCGGTTTGCGCCTGTCTAGGGCGTGCGCCTCACTAGATCTAAACCAGGCCAAAGCAAAGCCTTCGAACATTAGCGTCTTTTATGTAGAGCTGTCCTCTTTCTGAAGGCAGCTCTTTGTCTTGCGTAGTCTTAGTTCCAGCAACCTGGCCGGGACGAAATCGCTATGATGAGTGGTAGCCGTTCCTCTGCCCCCGTAATGAAAGCTTCAAAGGATGTCGTTAACTCGATAGTTTTTGTACTGCTGATTGCCTTTATCGGCTGGAATCTCTTTCGTCTCGGTCTAATGGTGTTTGCTGCCAACAGCCTGCTGTAACTACAGACTCAGCCCATTTCCTCATTTGAGTACTCATTTGAGTAATAGGGTCAGAGCTCGTCGAACATGAGCAGACCAGGATTCTGACGAGGGAAAGATTAGCGTGTAGAGCATTATGCCGCTCATTGTGTCGAAAATTAGCCCTGCATCCAGTTCTGAGGGTACTTCGCCTCTACTTTTTGCCCGCTCAATCACAGTTGAGAAAGCATTGCGACGAGGGTCCAAATATTTTTCACGATAAATCTGGGCGAACGCCTCATTGCTAGAGGCGCTGCTGAGAATCATGGCAACAGCCTGCCGACCCAATGGGGTGAAGGTAATTTGGGCCGCATTCTCAATAATCGCGTCAATATCGTCCCAAAGTGATCCTGTATCGGGAATCAGGACTTCTTCCCGCATGCTCTCAATAGCGTCAGCAACTAGCTCGTCTTTGCTGCGGTAGCGCCGGTAGATAGTGGTTTTGCCAATCTTGGCGCGGGCGGCGATCGCATCTATGCTCATTGCCTCAAACCCGACTTCGGAAAGCAGTGCCAATGTTGCGCTCAGCATCGCCTGATGAGAGGCAGCGCTACGGGGCCGTCCGGGTGCTTTTTTGGGGTCGTCAGCCATCGATGCTATAGTTTCGATACAGTGTCGTATCGAAACTCATGAAGAGTAAGAACATTGAGTCAAAGCCTCGGTACATGGACAAGTACAGCACTCAAACCCTTCGAGAAGGATTAGCAGAATACTATGCGCTGAACTCTCACGTTACCCAGCCAGAGACCCAGCCGTCGGATTTTGCAAAGATCCTTCGTGCCCACGATGTGGAGCATGTCATCTACGGATTAGATACCGGCATGCATGACGAGTTAAAGCTGCTGCCCTTGGCCTGGTGGACAAGCGAATGCACGTTGCGGCGTTACCTGACGATGAAAGACTCTCCGGCGGTAGACGTGATGTATGCCGACCTGATTAGAGAAAAAGGAGTCTTTTGGCTTTACAGAACGGTTTTGGGTGTTTTGCCTGGCGTGCTGCTGGAGGTGATTCCTATCTGGTTCAAAACCCGCCATCGTGAGAAGCTTCTACCGTTCTTCGACTTTGAGCCGCTGCTAGAGACGTCTTTACTGGATATTCGAAGGGACTACGGGCTACTGCGGTTCGTTAAGTAGGCTGAGTCGTTGTTGTCGTGCTAGTCGCTCAGGTTTCATCCCTTCAGATCGCTTACCATGTCTGCACTTTGACGGCGGAACTTTGACGATGGATAGTGGTGAGAGCCAAAATGCCTCGTCAATTCACCCACCCAATTTATGTCTGCCGCTGCCCCAAAGATTCCTGTTGTTGCTTGGTCCTGGCCTATCGGCAAAGGCTGGGAAACTCCCTATATCGTCCGCTACGCCAGTAATCTCGACGACGGACCAAGCCACGGCGCACCGCTTGGTGGCTTCGGTGCAGGCTGTATCGGTCGTGCCCCCAGCGGGGACTTTAACCTGTGGCATGTGGACGGTGGCGAACACGTGTTTGAGGTCTTCCCCGCCTGCCAGTTCGCCGTTTTCGAGCAGACAGACAGCTTTAAAACTGCCCGCGCCTTAGGAACGACCGGTAGGCTAGGGGCGGTTTCTGCGGAATCTAACCTGCCGAACGCAGGGACTTATCATGCGCTCTACCCCCGAAGCTGGTACGAGTATCGCGACACGTTTAAAACCCAGCTGACCTGCGAGCAGTTTTCGCCCATCTGGGCGGGCAGCTATCAGGAGGCCAGCTATCCGGTTGCCGTGTTTGTGTGGACATTGCACAACCCGACGGATGCGCCGGTAACGGTGAGCATTTTGCTGAGCTGGCAGAACATGGTGGGTTGGTTTACCAATGCGAGTAAGTCGCCGGAAGTGCAGCAGCGCGATGATGGTAGTCCGTTTTATGACTATGTGCCTCGCTTGCGGCAGAGTCAGGGGGCTTTTAACCAGTCGGTGATGCTTGAGGATGCGATCGCAATCGTCATGGACAGCGATTGGCAAGGCGAACCCGGCGAAGGCGACGGGCAGTTCTGCCTTGCTGCTCCAACGGGGACGGGGCTTGAGGCGACCTATCACACTCGGTGGAATCCGACCGGAGATGGGGCCGAACTGTGGGAGGGCTTCTCAACGCAGGGCACGTTGCCCAACGTTGCTGATACAACTTCCGCAGGTATGGAAGAGCAAGTTGGGGTTGCGATCGCAATCAAGCTCACCCTGGCACCGGGCGAGCAGCGCGAAATTCCCTTCGCGCTGAGCTGGGACCTGCCGGTGACAGAGTTCGCCGCGGGGAAGCAAGCCTATCGGCGGTACACCGACTTCTTCGGACGCTCGGGGCGAAACGCGGCGGCCATTGCTCAAACTGCGCTGCAAAACTACGCCAGCTGGCGTCAGCAGATCATCGACTGGCAGCAGCCGATCCTGAATCGCTCGGACCTGCCGGACTGGTTCAAGATGGCGCTGTTTAACGAACTCTATGACCTGACCAGCGGCGGCACCCTATGGAGTGCCGCCAGCGACGGTGACCCGGTCGGTCAGTTCGCCGTACTGGAGTGCATGGACTACCGCTGGTACGAAAGTCTGGATGTGCGGCTCTACGGCGGATTTGCCACGCTGATGCTGTGGCCTGAACTAGAAAAGGCCGTGATTCGCGCGTTTGCTCGGGCCATTCCGGCGGAAGATTTGAAAACGCGCATCATCGGCTACTACTACACTGTTGGTGAAACCGCACACCGGGCCATTCGTAAGGCAAAGGGCGCAACCCCCCACGACCTGGGTGCGCCCAACGAGCATCCCTGGCAGGCGACCAACTACACCAGCTATCAGGACTGTAACCAGTGGAAGGATCTGCCCAGCGATTTTGTCATTCAGGTCTACCGGGCCTACCAGATGACCGGGGCAGACGATGTGGATTTTCTCGTTGATTGCTGGCCTGCGGTGGTCGAAACGCTAGCCTATCTGAAACAGTTTGACCAGGACGGCGACAGCCTACCCGAGAACGGCGGTGCGCCGGACCAGACCTTTGATGATTGGCGGCTGCAGGGGGTAAGTGCCTACTGCGGCGGGCTGTGGCTAGCCGCGTTGGGAAGTGCGATCGCAATTGCTCAAGCGCTCGAAGCCCACGATCAGGCTCCCGGCAACCTCACCGTCCTCCGTGCCCAGTACCAGCGTTGGTACGACCAGGGCCGCAAGCTCTTTCACAAAAAGCTGTGGAACGGTCGCTACTACCGGCTCGATACCGGCAGCGGTAGCGACGTGGTGATGGCCGATCAGCTCTGCGGGCAGTTCTTCGCCCGACTGCTGGGCTTGCCAGATATTGTTTCTCCTGAATTTGCCGATTCTGCCCTGAACGCGATCTACGATGCCTGCTTCGTCAAATTCAACCACTACGTTTCTACCCACGCGGCCCCACAGAACCAAAAGTTCGAAGGTGCCCAAAGCGGCTACTTCAGTGCCGCAGAGCTGGGCATGAAGATTGGTGCGGCCAATGGCGTCCGCCCCGACGGCTCACCCCAAAATCCCGATGACACCCATCAGCTGGAAGTCTGGACCGGCATTAACTTTGGCCTAGCAGCGTTTTTAGCTCAGATGGGGTATCCAGAACGTGCCTTGGAAATCACCGAAGCCGTTGTCCAACAGGTTTATCGGTATGGCCTCCAGTTCCGCACGCCCGAAGCCATTACCGCCCTAGGGACTTTTCGTGCCTGTCACTACCTGCGTCCAATGGCTATTTGGGGCGTCTACGGCGCTTTAAAGTAGGTGCTTCCAGTGAACAACAGGCAACGATATGAAGCTGGGAAAGATTGTCAGTCGTATTGAGATTGACCCGCGCAAACTAACGGATTATGCCCTTAACCCAGACAATCCAGTTGGCAAAGATAAAGCTATCGTATTTGAAAGACAGCTGGGCTACACGAGAAGTAACTATGAGCATTTGCTCACAGCCAGACGGTTGGCAGTACTCGACGCTGAAGCGGAACCTACCACTCAAGATGAACACGGTCAACGGTATCGAGTTGACCTCACTATCCAGGGCATCAACGAACAGACTGCAGTTGTCCGAACAGGCTGGATCGTCGAAATGAATAAAGACGTTGCCCGATTAGTCACGCTGTCTGTGAGGTCGCCAAATGGTTGAGCTGTTTGACATAGTCGAGCTGTTAGTAACTCCATCTGGGTATATGCTTCAGCCTGGGACAAGGGGGGCGGTTGTTGACCTACATTCAAATCAGACATACGAAGTCGAATTTACAAACGCTGCCGGTGAGACGATTGTTCAGCTAGCACTGAAGCCGGAGCAGTTTGTAGTGGTATGGCGTGCTAGAACAAAGTCCTGGGTACCTCTGCCAGAACGAATCGCGGCAGTGGTTGCCTGTCTACCAGAAGAAACGCGTATTCAGGTATGTGATTTTGCCCGGTTTATTGACAACACCGAAAGGTCGGCTGTACCGGCTAGCTCGGTCTCATAAAAAACGCCTGCTGATGATAGCAGGCGCATGGGGAGTGTGAGGGAACGGTCAATCAAACTAACGAACGTCAGCCTTCGTGCGAGTATCCAGTTCTGCGAGCCGAGCGGACTGCAGCTCCTCAACAGCCTTGGTTTGGCTGTCTAAGTGCTCTAAACGCTGACTGTGGACAGCGCCTTTGGTGCGGGCATCCAGTTCGGTCAGACGCGCTGACTGGATGTTGTCGATATCCTTCGTGCGAGCATCCAGTTCTGCCAGCCGAGCTGACTGCAGGTCGCCAACTGCTTTAGTTTGAGTGTTCAGGTGCTCAATGCGGAGTTCGTGAACAGCGCCTTTGGTGCGAGCATCCAGCTCAGTCAGGCGAGCAGATTGAATACTGTCAATGGCTTTGGTTTGCGTGTTGAGATGTTCGGTACGCAGCGAGTGAACGGTGTTTTTCGTGCGGCTATCAAGCGCCTCTAAGCGGTTGTTCTGCAAGGACGCAGCTGGCTCAAATGCTTGAGCAACAGGGGTGACAGTGGCGGTTGCAACGAGGACAGTTAGGGCAGAAAGAATTGTGCGTTTCATGCTTAAAGCTCCTTTGGGTGAATCAGTGAAGTGGATTGGCTTCATTGATTACTAGAATGCGCGGCTCGGCTGAGCGGCTTCTGACTGGCACCTGAGGGTGGCTTAAAGCGTTTCTGAGAATTGCTGAAGAAAACGAGTGACCGTCGTCACTTGAGCACTACCGGTTTGGTTAGCGTTCTGGGGACGACCCGGCCTAAAGTGATAGCCCGCATCGCCATAAAGCTAGTCATTGCCAGCCAGAGCAGATGGGGATTGCCAACCCAATAGGCGAAGGCGGCAACCGGAGCGAACCCTAGACTGCTGGCGACAATGGTCGAATTTCTCAGCGTACGTCCTGCGGTAAGTCCGAGAAAGTAGCCGTCGAGCATAAATGCAATCGCTCCAAACCCCAGTACAGGAATCAACCAGACCGTGTAGGTGGGCACCTGCGACAGCACGGAGTCGTGGTTTGTTAAGAGTGAGAAGAGGGGCCGAGGAAACAGGATAAACGCAGCCGCAAAGCCCAGGCTCAGCAGCAGGCTCAGCCCGCTCCCCAGCCAGACGAGCGAACGCAGCTGCCCCATCTGGCGCTGCCCGTAAAACTGTCCCGCATAGGTTTCTATAGCAAAGGCAATACCGTCTAAGAAGTAGGCCGCCAGAGTGACGATACCCAGCAGCAGCGTATTCACCGCTAATGTAGTTGTCCCTAATTGAGCACTGAGCTGAGTGAAGGCCGCAAAGCACATGACCAACGCAAAGGTGCGAATCAAGATGTCGCGGTTAAGCCGAAATAGATCGCCAACGACGGCCCCATCCCACAGTTTGAGTGACCGTACTTGCTGCCACGGCACGGTCGGTAGAACCATCGCCAGACCGACCAGCAACAGTGCCATCTGGCTGAGTGCCGTTGCCAACCCGGCCCCGTAGCTAGCCCAGCCCAACCCACGAATGAACCAGGCATCAAGCAGGACGTTGCCACCGTTGCCTACCAGCGATAGCAGTATCACTTGTCGCCCCTGTCCCTGTCCCAAAAACCAGCCCAGCAGCACGTAGTTCATCAGCACCGCCGGTGCACCCCAGATTCGCCCACGGTAAAAGTCTTGCCCGGCTTGAAGCACGTCGGCATCGCCCTGCAGAATTGCAAATGCCAGTAAGCGCAGCGGCGTTTGCAGAAGTAAAATCAGGCTGCCAAACCCCAGCGCCAGCATCATCCCACGCAGGCCCACTCGCCATACTTCGGGGCGATCTTGTCGTCCGGCGGCCTGGGCCGTCAGCCCGGTGGTGCCCATCCGCAAAAAGCCAAAGCTCCAGTAGATCACGTTAAAAATAACCGTAGCCAGAGACACACCTGCTAGGTGACGAATATCGGCCAGATGCCCGAGGAAGGCGGTATCGACCAATCCGGCCAGCGGCACCATCAGGTTTGAGCAAATATTGGCCCCCGACAGACGGACGAAGTGGGACAGCCAGACATCGTTAGTCTGCGGTTTAGACATTAAGGCAGTGACACATAGGGAATAACGCCCAGAAAATGACGATATACGGACATCAGCGCGGACTTGCGTACGATTGCTCTATCTCATCAAAGTCTCATCAAAGAAAATTGATAAATATCCGTTAGATTGCGGATATCTGTGGGAACCATTCTTCATATAAAAACCTATTAGAGCCTATCCGTTACCTAATAGACGACTCGATAGATTCAATTGACTTATTTCGAGCGATCCATTGTGTACAGCGCCGATAGCGGTCTGCTAATCCTGTGTGCCAGCCCCAGCGGTTCCTGTTTCGGTCACTTCGTTCGTATTCCCTGCAGTCAGCTACTCATTGTTTGCAAGAGGCACCCATGAAATCTGTTTTAAGCGCGCTGACCCTGCTCAGCATCACGGCATTCGTCACTTCGACTGGGCTCTCTGCCTACGCCCAGTCCGATTCAGAAGTGGGCGAGCCCCTGCCGCTGCTAGAAGTTGATATCGAAGCAGGCTCTGATGCTGAAATGGAGGAGCCAGCCGAAGCGGCAGAAACCGAGGCCCCGACCGCCCAGGACTTCTACAATTTGGGTGTCGAGCGCTATGAGGAGGGTAACTACTTTTCGGCGATTGACCACTTTGGTTACGCGCTTGATATCGACCCTAACTACGACGCGGCGTATTTTTATCGTGCGCTGGCCTACGAGCAGGTCAACGACTTTGACGCGGCCCTGGCCAGCTACAGCGCTGCCGTTGAGACCAATCCTGACTATGCGCGAGCATACCTGGGTAGAGGTGCCCTGTACTACGAGTTGGGCGAATACTTCCAGGCCCTGGACGACTTTGATCGGGCGATTTCAGCGCGCCCAGAGTACGCCCAGGCCTATGTCTACCGAGGGCTGACAGAGGCTGAGCTGGGCAATTACGAGATTGCGATCGCAGACTACGGCCTGGCCGTTCAGTTCGCCCCAGACTACGCCCCAGCCTACATGCACCGGGGGCTGGCCCATAAGTCACTCGGCAACCTAGAAGAAGCGGTCGTTGACTTTACCAGCGCCATTGAACGCCAGGACGACTTTGGTGAAGCCTACCTCAATCGGGGGGTTACCTTTTACAGCCTGGGCAGCTATCGGGCCGCCCTAGACGACCTCAATACTGCCGTTCGCCTTGATTCTGAAAACATTGAGGCGCGCTACAACCGCAGCTTTGTGCTGGCCGCTATGGGTCGCCCCAACGCCGCCATTGACGACCTCAACACTATCATTCAGCTGCGGCCCACCTACACCGATGCCTACCTATCGCGGGGCAGCATCTATGCCAACGCGGGCGAGTATGACGTCGCTATCAGCGACTACAGCAAGGTGATTGACCTAGAGCCCGATGCGGCAGCGGCCTACTACCTGCGGGGTAAAGCCAAGGTGATGGCGGATGACGAATTCGGTGCGATCGCAGATTACAACGATGCCCTTGCCATTAGCCCCAACTATGCCGAAGCCTATAAAGGCCGAGGTGACGCCAACGCTCTGCTAGGCGATCTGCAAAGTGCCCTGTTCGACTACGCCACTGCCATCGAAATCGATCCCGATTATCAGGGAGCCTATGCTGCCCGCGGTCGGGCCTACTACGAGTTGGGTAACGCCAGCGCCGCCTATGCCGATTTCTCGCGGGTAATCGCTGCCGATGGTCTAAACCCTGACGTCTACTACTACCGGGGCATCAGCCGAGCAACCCTGGGCGATATGGTCGGGGCACGGGCAGATCTGACTCGGGCGGGTGAGCTTTACCTAGATGCCAGCGAGCCTGACGGATATCGGTTTGTCGTCGATGCCCTGGGTCGTCTGTAGGAAACGGGTGCGGGCCTGGATTAAGGGCCTTCAGCTGGAATAAAGCGTATGCTGAACTGCAGGGGCCTGGACCTCTGCAGTTTTTGTATGGATGCAGTTGATGGGGATACGGTTGCGAGGGATACAGTGGATAGCGCTAATGGCCTTAATGCTGCTGCTGGGTGGCGGGCTGGGTTTACCGGCGCAGGCCCTGCCGCTGGCGTCGCTACACACCTATCACGAGCGCCCCGAACAGACCACCTTGCGATCGCGTCAGAGCTTTCGCGATCGCACCGATCGGGCCTGGCAGACGATCCTGTTTAAACGCTATGACGGCTCGGCGCTTCAGGGCCTCTACCTGCGCGTCGTCGGCTTTCCCGGCGTGGCAGACATTGACCCCGAACGGCCGCTGCAGATCCAGACCGGAACCGCCCTCCAGTGGCAGTGCCCGCCCGAACTCGACCCACAAACGCCCGCCTTGCCCTCCAATACGGCCCAGTACAGCGTATTTGCCGTCTTTGATGAACTGCAGAAAGACATTCCCCTAGATTTAGTCATTCCGTTGCGCTCAGGCCGCAGTGCAACCGTTGTCATTCCGCCCTACGGCGTCAGCGAGTGGCGCCAGCTGGCCGCACAGAGCCTCCGATAGAAAAAGCGAGGGAAACGCTCAGGAAAAACGGGCGCTTTACGAGATTTTTTTAGGTGCCTGTGTAAAAACCGTAATTTTTCATTTCAACCTTTATAGATAGGTGCCGTAGTCTGGGCATACTGTCTTCACCCCTGAACACCGTAACGGGACCGGCCTGTCTGCGAGTTCCCCTATATAAAACTAACTATGTCACGCTACCTATATTCACTGGCCCTACTGGCGGGCTCCTTGCTGAGCTACCTGATGTTGCCAGTGCGGGCACAGACGGGCACTCTAGACCCAGCAGCGTCGATTGCTGAAGTCACGACTGCCCAAACCCCTGAGGGAACCGCCGCCGATCTGCGGCTGACGCCTCGCGTCTTTGCCGATTTCAATACGCCTCGCAGCGGCGATAACGAGCGGGCCTTTACGCAGCTCAATGGATTCATTCCGCTATTTCAGACGCCGGGTAGCAGCGTCACCTTTCTCAATACCAGCGCTCGTGTAGACAGCGGCGGGAATTGGGGAGGCTCCCTCTCCCTGGGGCATCGCTGGCAGCTACAGGAGATGCTCCTGGGCGGTTACCTGTCCTACGACATTCGCGATACGGACAATGCCACCTTTAATCAGCTCGGGCTAGGCCTAGAGCTGTTTGGCGATACCTGGGATGCTCATCTCAATGGCTACATTCCCGTTGGCGATACCCGCACTCAAACGGGCGACGGCGCTGCTACTCAGGTACTAGACGCATTTTTTCAAAGCAACCAGCTGAGTTTTACCACTGGCATCGAGGCGCTGTCTGAAGAGGCGCTGGGCGGGGTCGATCTGGAAGGGGGGCTGCGCATCGGTGATTTTGGCAGTGCCGGGACGTTGTGGAGCTACGGCAAACTATACTATCTGGACGATACCGTTGGCATCGGGGGCAGACTCGACTATCGGCTGGCCAACAACTTCCGGAGCGGGCTAGGGCTGCAGACCGACGGTATTTTTGGCACGCGGGTCTTTTTCTCGATGGGGGTGGGCTTTGGCGGTGCCCCTACCAGTGCTGGCGACGAGACCGTACTGTGGGCGCGGGCGGCGGAGTTTTTAACGCGCAACAGCGGTATTGCGGTCGAGCGCGAAAATATTGTGATCGAAGGCGCTACCGAAGTTGCAATCAACCCCGACACGGGGGAGCCCTGGTTCTTTAATCACGTTGTCGACGGGGACAGCGGCGACGGCAGTTTTGAGAATCCCTTCGGTGCGATCGCAGATGCCACCAGTACTGTTTCGACCGATGGCAACGGCATTATCTACGTCACAGGTGGCGGTACCCTCACCGGTCCTTTCGATATTCCGGGCGGTGTACAGCTGCTGTCGTCTGGTCCGGAGCAGTTCATCCCGGTCGATAGCGACAGTGTCTCTCAGGTGCAGTTGCCCAGTTCCGGCAGCGGCGATTTTCCCATTCTAGGCAGTACGGTTAATCTGGCCAGCAGCACGGTAGGGCCCAGCGTACTATCGGGCTTCGATATCCAGTCCGGTAGCGGCGACGGCGTCAGCGCGGATAATTCCCTTGGGGAGATTGTTATTCGAGACAACCGCGTGACCGCCCCAGAAAATGGCGTAGCGGTCAGCGCTATCACTGCCTCAGAGGCCGGTGGCGTCACCGTCACCAACAACACCATCAATGCCGGTGATGACGGTGTTGACTTCGGGCTTTTTGACTCAACGCTGACCGGAGACGTGACTGTCAGCGGCAACACCATTGAGGCTAGTGAGGATGCTGTTGACTTTGAGCTTTATGACTCGACGCTGACCGGAGACATTGTGGTCAGCGGCAACACGCTCAACGCAAGTGAGGATGGTGTTGACGTTTACTTTTATAACTCGACGCTCAGCGGAGAAGTTGTTGTCAGTAGCAACACCATTGAGGCCGACCGGGTGGGTGTTGTGCTTGAAAACTATTCCTATAGCGAGTTGACCCAGGGCGCCACCATTTCGGGGAATACCATTAATGCCCAAGCTGCAGGTGTTGTTGTTGTTAACGATTACTACAGTCGGATTGCGGGTGTCACTATTTCCGATAACCCCAGCATTCAGGTCACCGGTGGCGGCACAGTACCCGGTGTAGGCAACGCCGCTGCAGGCATTGTGGTGGCCAACGATTCCTACAGCACAATTACGAACGGCGTCACTATCAGTGGTAATGGACCGATAGAGGTCTCTGCAGACAGTATGACTTCGACCATCGGCATTTTGGTTCTGAATCAGAACAGCCAGATTGATGGCAACGTGGTGATCGAAAATACTGAATCGATTCAGGTATCAGGGGGTGACACCAATGTTGCTGCCCTGTCTACAGGGGATGTCTCTGGTATTGGCACCGCCGCCGTCTCGGTTGTTAATCTGACGACGACGGGCGACCTCCCTGCAGAGAGCACGATTTCTGGCGATGTCATTATTAGTGGCAATTCTGATATCGACTCTAGCGAGTACGGCATGATTGTTGCCAATGCGGCTAACTATAGCTACGACGCGACCATCACGGGCAATCTCACTATCGATACCAACACTATTACAGCTGTTGATGATGGTGTTTTAGTCCTTAATGCAGGCATTGTTACGGGGGGCAATGCCGTTATTGGGGATTCTGTAATTATCTCGGGCAACACCATCACGTCTACCGGCGACGATGGAATTGACTTTACTAATAGCGATGTGCTGGGGACCGGTACGGTTACTCAAGACGTGATTTTTACGCCTAACACCATCAATGCTGCAGGCGACGATATCAAATGTACAAACACCGGCACAATTGGCGGTAGCGTTCCGCCCGAATGCTAGTCGTCTGGGAGGTTCCTGACCATGCCGGAGCCGTCAGCGGGAATTTCGCTGCAGCAATTGGGAACTGTAGACGCGCCCCGGCCTTCGCGGCGGGCGATGCAGGTCTACTATCTGACCTACGTGAGTCGGGGGCATCGGATAGGGGCCAAGCTGTTTGTGCCGTTGGGACCGGCTCCGTCTGAGGGCTGGCCCGTGACGGTGTGGTGTCATGGACTGGGCGACCCTGCCAGTGACTTTCGCCGCTGGCCCTGTACTGGCGATGATTGGATCAATACGCGCGGATGCGTGACCGGGCGGTGGGCGCACCGGGGCTACGCGACGCTTGTGCCCTGGCTGCCAGGAGCGGGGCCGTCGGAGCCGCTCATGTCCTTCAGTCCCTTTTCAGTAGCGCGCAATGGGCGGGCAGTGGCCGATGGCCTGTGGGCGCTGTGGCAGTTGGCGGAATCTTCGCACCCTGGCGGTGAGTCGCTGCCATCGTTGGACTTTCAACGTAAGGTGATTCGTACCGACTGCGTTTCTTCGCCGCTGATGGTACATCTGGCCAGTCAGCTGCAGACGCTACCCGGCTTAGAGACTGTCAGGGCGCTGGTTGCCGACGACTTTCAGCCGAGCTTGGCCTACAATGCCAGCTATTTGAACCCTTACTTTCTGCGGCTGAAGGGACGCTTGGCAGCCGCCATGTATTGCATTTGGGCACGGACGATTTGGGGTTTGGTCAAGACCGCAGGCTGGCCTCCGGAGATCTTTTTCACTCCAGCCGCCATTGAGCTATTTGGACAGCCAGCCGAGACGGTGTTGGGAAAGTGCGATCTCATCTTTGCCAGCCGTCTCGTCCCGCCCACCCAGAGCGAGTTGGCTCCCCTGCTCTACTCAGCTGTCCGCACTCACCTTGAGCGCGAACCGACCGGAGTCGATATTTTTGCTTGGATGTTTACCGCCGCCATGACCCAGTGGGCAACGCTGGGCGATCTTGCCGTGATGCTGCGTTCACCGTTTTATCAGACTTACTTCGCCGCTTCAGACCCTTTTTTTGCAGACAATATTCAGCCCTTCAACCCCGGCGTGCCCCTGCTGGTTGTCCCCCGCACAGGTAGTCGGGCCGTGAACACCGGCGGCCTGCCTGGCTTTGACGAACGATTTGAACACATGACCCGACCCAAGATCAACACGCTGAAATCCTGGGGCTGGCAAGTCGAGCTGATCCGGACGGCACCGATGGGTGGCACCTCCTTTTCGGGCGGGCCGAATCAGCAGGCGGTGATGGACCGGCTTGGCGAAATCTGGAATCTATCTGTGTAGGAAGGCCTATCCGCGCTGGCGCATGATTGCTGCGTGGGCAGCTTGAAAGTGATGCTCCCGAATCCGAATCTGGCTGGGGTCGCTGCCCTGCTGCGCTCGGTACTCGCGCACGGACTCTAACGCAGCTTGATTGCTGAGCAGGGCCAGGTCTGCGCCGTTCCAGCCCTCGGTACCGTCGGCCCAGGTACTGAGGTTGAGCCCTTCGATAGGGCGGTCCTGATTGTGGACTTGCAGAATGGCCAGGCGGCTGTCACGGTCAGGTAGGTCAACCTCTAGCTGCAGGTCTAACCGGCCTGAGCGCAGCAGAGCGGAGTCGAGCGCGTCGGGGCGATTGGTTGCTGCCACTAGCAAGATATCCTGGTCGGCCTGGAGGCCATCCAGCTCGGTCAAGAGCTGGCCCACCACCCGATCGCTCACGCCCGAGTCGCCGGAGAACTGACCCCGAGCAGGGGCAAGCGTATCGATTTCATCCACAAAAATCACGCAGGGTGATGCCTGGCGGGCCTTGGCAAACAATTCCCGCACCGCCTGTTCTGCCGCGCCGACCCAGCGGCTCAGCAGTTCGGGGCCGTTGACCGCGATGAAGTTAGCCCTTGCCTGGGCCGCAACGGCCTTGGCTAGCAGCGTTTTACCGGTTCCCGGCGGTCCCCACAGCAAAATCCCACGTGGTGCTTTCGCCCCCGTTTGAGCATACAGTTCGGGATAGAGCAGGGCCCCCTCAACCGACTCTTTCAGGGTTTGTTTAATGCTCTCCAGGCCGCCGACATCCTCCCAGGCCACGTTGGGCGACTCGATTTCGACCGAGCGCAGGACGGAGGGCTTCACCGCTAGCAGGGCCTGCTGAAAGTCGACCTGCGTCACCTCTAAGTCGTCGGGCACCGGACTTTCTAGCGAGGGTACCTGGCGGCGCAGGGCCAAGAAGGCAGCCTTCTGACAGAGGGCCTTCAGGTCAGCGCCTACCATACCCACAGCAACGTCCGCAATCGTTTCCAGATCCACGGTGCTATCCAGCGGCATTTGCCGGGTTTGAATGCCCAAAATCTCGCGGCGACCGTTGCGGTCGGGCACCCGGAACTGCACCTCGCGATCAAACCGGCCCGGTCGTCGCAGCGCCGGATCCAGGTGGTCGGGGCGATTGGTTGCGGCCAGTACAACGACGCCTGTGGTTTCCGCAAAGCCATCCATCAGGCTCAGCAGCTGGGCGACGAGCCGCTTTTCGACCTCACCTTCGACGCTGCTGCGGTCGGGGGCGAGGCTGTCGATTTCGTCGATGAAGACAAGGCAGGGGGCGGACTGGGTGGCTTTCTCAAAAATTTGACGCAGGCGGCCTTCGGCCTCGCCGTAGTATTTGCCCATCACCTCAGGTCCGACGATGGCGATGTAGTTGACGCCCATCGCTTCGGCCAGAGACCGAGCGGTCAGGGTTTTGCCGGTACCGGGCGGGCCCACCAGAAGAACGCCGCTAGTGGGTTCAAGTCCCAAACGATTCAGCAGTTCAGGCCGCTTGAGCGGAATTTCGACCAGTTCACGCAGCTCTTTGAGGACCCCTGAGAGCCCGCCAATGTCAGCGAGGGAGGGACCTGCTTGAGGCGTTTGGCTAGGCGTTGTAGTAGGCGGCGCAGTGTTCGCTGAATTCTCAGTGGGAGTCGAGGCCGGGGGAGGAGTAACGATGACCTCGTCAGTAGGGTTTGGACTGCCGTTACGGTCGGTTCGACTCACGCCAATATCGTTGGGAATATTGCCCTGGCGAGGAATGCTGCTGAGGCTGC
Organism: Cyanobacteria bacterium J06648_16; assembly: GCA_039817185.1. Lineage (GTDB taxonomy): Bacteria > Cyanobacteriota > Cyanobacteriia > Phormidesmidales > Phormidesmidaceae > CAWUKV01. The sequence goes on from JBCBWI010000004.1 coordinate 71,814, forward strand.
GTGAATTGATTTGAATGTTGGTCTTGAGTTCGCCTTTCTCTGCCTTCTCTTCTAGCGTTTTGGCCAGTTCTAGCAGTTGCTCAAATCCTTTAAACAAGTCAGTCATAGCGTTGGGACACCGAAGAGTCAGATGGGAAAGATAAGGGGCAGAGAGGCCTAGCGCAGCTGCAGCATTTCAGGACGCTCGTTCAAGCGCTCACCACCAGCCTTTTCAATGTGCCCACTTCTCCGCATGGCCTACCTATGACGCTCGCTGCCGATCGCCCACAAAAAACTGCTAGCCCCCTAGCCCCGCTGGATGCGCTAACGCTGCTGCTGGTCAGTGGTAAGGGTGGGGTGGGCAAGACCACCTTTGCCTGCGCGCTGGCACGTCGCTGGGCCGAACAGTTTCCCAACGATACGGTGCTGCTGCTATCGACCGATCCGGCCCACTCTCTGGGGGATGTGCTCAGTCTACCGGTCTCTGATCGGCGAACCTGCAGCCTAGATGTCCCTAACCTGCAGATTCAGGCGCTCAGTGCGGAGCGCCTGTTGGTGGACTTCAAGCGACGATACGGCGATCTACTCGAAACCTTGGTTGAGCGGGGGAGCTTTATCGACGGGGCAGACCTGAGCCCAGTATGGGACCTGAGCTGGCCGGGTTTAGACGAGCTGATGAGCCTGCTGGAGATTCAGCGAATTTTGCGATCGCACGAAGCCGACCGCATCGTTGTGGATATGGCGCCCAGCGGCCACACGCTCAATCTGTTTAGACTAATGGACTTTCTGGAACAGTTCATTGGCGCGCTAGAGCTATTCCAAACCAAGCACCAGACGGTGACCACGGCTCTGTCGGGGCGCTATACCCCAGACGAGGTGGACAGCTTTTTAACCGAGATCAAGGCGGACCTAGCCGCCGGTCGGGCGCTGATACAGGATGCCGAACAGACGGCATGCTGGGTCGTGAGTATTGCCGAATCGCTGAGTCTGGCTGAAACTCGCCGGTTTATTCAATCCCTTCAGCAGCTCCAGATTGCCTGCGGGGGCGTCCTGGTTAATCGCTATCACGGTCAGCAAAATATTTTGCAGCAGTTCCGTTCCCTGACACCGTACCTGGTCGTTGCCCCTGACCTGCCTACAGAGCCGGTGGGTTCGCAGGCGCTGGACAGCTGGCTCCGGCAGATTTCGACGCGGGTGCGATCGCACGAAGACATTACTGACCTGATCACCTGGCCCGAAAAAGTTGGGCGGGGACTGCCGGATTTTGTCGAGCTGGGCCGCCGACTGGTGATTGTCGGGGGTAAGGGCGGCGTCGGTAAAACGACGGTTTCAGCGGCTCTGGCGCTACGACTCGCCAAAGACCATCCTGATGTCCAAGTTCGTGTGATCTCTATCGACCCGGCCCACTCTCTAGGCGATGCTTTGGAGCAGTCGCTGGGGCACCGACCGCTGCCCATCACATCTAACCTCAGCGCCCAGGAAATCGACGCCCACCAGGTCTTAGATCAGTTCCGTGACGAGTATCTGTGGGAATTAGCCGAGATGATGAGCGGTGATCGCGGCGACGATAGTCTGCAGATTGCCTATGGCCCAGATGCCTGGCGACAGATTGTGGCCCAGGCCCTTCCCGGCATTGACGAAATGCTCTCGCTTCTGTCGCTGATTGATCTATTGGAGCGGGATGAGCAGACGCTAATTGTGCTCGATACCGCGCCCACCGGCCACCTCCTTCGGTTTCTAGAAATGCCCACGGCTCTGAGTGATTGGCTTGCTTGGATCTTCAAGTTATGGCTCAAGCACCAGGCCATTGCCGGGCATACCGACCTGATGGGGCGACTGCGACAGCTACGGCAGCGGGTAGTGCAGGCTCAGAAACGATTAAAAGATCCTGCCTACACCGAATTCATCAGCGTGATTCAGCATCAGCGGCCGATTCTGGCGGAAGCCACGCGCCTCACCCAGCAGCTGTCGCAGATGGGCATCACCCAAAATTACGTCGTTCACAACCGCTATCGAAACGAGCAGGCGCTAGAACCCAACCTGTTTCCAGATCAGACAGTGATCGCTTTGCCCGAGTTACCCCATGGGATCCCCCCGTTCGCGCAAACCCAGGGCGCCGCTAAGCTGCTGATTTGAGTGAGCGACGATGCCGCTAGCATGATGGCTTGCTCCGCCATTCTGCACAGACGTGGGCAATGATAGCGATAAAGTCCGCAAGGTTACGGCAATAAACACCCGGATTTCAGCTTTTTGAGGGGACCAGATACTCAATGAAGTTACGTAGAAGTTACGTATACTTGGGCCAGCGGTTTGAGTTGTGCCAGCCCAGAACACGAGCCTTGAACCGCACAGGCATCTACGCTAGTGAGGTGAACCCCATGTTGCAGTCGTCTATTTCTCCGTCTCTGACGGCGGTGCGTGTGCCTCGCTTTTTAATCATTGGCGCTTACAAGTCGGGCACTACGGCGCTGTACCGCTATCTCAATCAGCATCCGCAGGTGTACATGAGCCCACTCAAAGAAACGAATTTCTTTGCTTTAGAAGGGCTCAGTCCGAACTATCAAGGGCCTGGAGACGCGCAGGCACCCACCAACCGCCTATCGCTTACCCGTTGGGACGACTACGTCGCACAGTTTACGGCAGCGACACCTGACCAGGCCATTGGGGAAGCCTCCCCGATGTATCTCTATTCTCCGCGCGCGCCAGAGCGGATTCAGCGTTACCTGCCTAACGCCAAGCTGATCGCGATCCTGAGGCATCCTGTCGAGCGGGCCTATTCGAACTTCTTGCATCTGCTGCGGGACGGGCGCGAACGCAGTCATGATTTTGCGCAGGTCTGGTCCCAGGAAGACGGGCGCATCGCGGCTAATTGGGCGCCTATCTGGCACTGGCAAAACATTGGGTACTACGCCGCGCAGCTGCGCCGATACTTTGATCGCTTTTCCCCTGAGCAGATCAAAGTTGTCTTGCACGAAGACCTGACTCAACGGCCCCAGACCACATTTCAAGAAATTTTTGAGTTTATTGGGGTTGATCCTCAATTTTTGCCAGACACCAGCCATCGCCCCAATCAGTCGGGTATTCCCAAAAATCGCTGGGTGCATGGCCTAGTCCGACGGCTAGTGCTAGCTCCCCTGAACGCGACCCGGCAGCCCGCGCTGCTGGATCTGAGTCAGAAACTTAGAAATCCGCTGCTTTACAAACCACAGTTGTCCCCTCAGCTCAAAGCAGAGCTGACCGCACTTTACCGGCAGGATATCGAGCAGTTGCAAGCGCTCATCGGGCGAGATTTATCTCATTGGCTTGCTTAGAAAGGCGCAGGCTGTCCCCAGCCAGAACGCTGACTGGGGGAGATGGGTGCTCAGGTATTGCTCTCGTGGGCGTGGTATGAGCTGCGGACGAGCGGCCCTGATCGCACATGGGCAAAACCCAGATCGCGCGCGATATTCCCCAGTTGGTCGAACTCGGCTGGGGTCCAATACCGATCCACCGGGCGGTGTGTTAACGATGGACGCATGTATTGACCGAGGGTGATGCGATCGCACCCCACCGCTCTCAAATCCCGCATTGCCTCAATCAGCTCGGTCTCGGTCTCGCCATGCCCAACCATCAGCCCCGATTTGGTAGGAATCATGGGGTTGAGTCCTTTGACGGTTCGCAGTACAGCAAGGGATCTTTCATAGGTCGCACCCCGTCGCACTGGCCCTTGCAGGCGTCTGACCGTTTCGAGGTTGTGGTTAAAGCAGGCCGGTTGGGCTCTGACGATGGTCTGAATTCGGTTTCGTTGGGCTGCCGTACCGCCGCTGCCGCCCCAAAAGTCAGGCGTCAGGACTTCGATCTGCGTTTGCGGACGGGCTGCTCGTATCGCCATCATCGTTTTCACGAACCAGCTAGCCCCCTGATCGCTCAGATCGTCTCGTGCTACAGAGGTCAGCACCACGTAGTTCAACGCCAGCAGCTGTACCGACTCCGCTACCTTCTGGGGCTCCTCAGGATCGAGCGGCATGGGGGCATGGCCCTTATCGACCTGGCAGAAAGCACAGGCGCGCGTGCAGGTTGGCCCCATCAGCAAAAAAGAGGCGGTTTTCTGGGCATAGCACTCACCTCGGTTGGGGCAGCGGCCCTCCTCGCAGATGGTGTGAATGCCGCGCTGCTTAACAATGCGCTGTACGGCTGATAGCTCACTGGCCCGACCAATAGGACGACGCAACCAATCAGGCAGTTGGGCAATTTCGGGACGCAGATGGGGCGGACGGTTAGCGGTCATGGGTACAGCACGGGGGACTGCCTCTATTGAAGCGACAAACTGAGGCAAAATCGAGCAATTTTTGAAGGTCTGGGATACACTTCCATGTGGAACAGAATGTATGACTGCCGTTCAAGTTGGGTAACCTGACAATACCGAAAACCGCTTGATTTGGTAGGTATCCAGGTTCGTGATCTGGTGTGTTCACAGGCGTATAGCGTTCGGTTGCACCCACTGGGAACGTCTGACTGGGGTGCGCCATTGTACACAGCAGCGGCAAGACGGCTAACCGTAGAAGACTGCCACGGTCTAGCCAGTCAAGTCAGCATTGGCAGCATACATCGCATCTAGAGGAGTCAGTTGTGGCGAGTCACAAGATTTTGGTAATTGATGACAGCCGCGTCATCAGAATGCGGGTTAAAGACATGTTGCCTCAGGGTAACTTCGAGGTGATTGAGGCCAAGGACGGCGTCGAGGGCATGGAAGCCATCCGCCAACAGCGCCCCAATCTAATCATGCTCGACTTTCTGCTGCCCCGCATGAGCGGTTGGGAAGTCTTCCAAGAAATTCAGGCTACCCCCGACCTGCAAAGCATTCCTCTGGTGCTGATGTCTGGCCGGAAAGAAGAAGTTACCGAAAAGATTACTGAGCCCTTCGAATACTTTGAGTTTATCCAGAAACCCTTCGAGCAGAAGGATCTGGTAGGTGCCATTAAAGGCGCAATGGCGAAAGCCCGTAAGGCCAGACCCCAGTCTGCGGCGGCCGCGTCCGCGCCGGCTGGCGACGGGGCTTCTTCGGCAGAGGTTGCTGCCCTCAAACAGCAGGTCGCGACTCTGCAAAAAGAGGTGGCCGCCCTCAAGGGGCAGACTGCCAAAATCCTGGCTTTCATCAAGCAAAAGCTTCGCTAATGGCGCTAGCCGAGTGAGGCGTTTCAGCAACCCACTGTTGCATCAGAGCGGCTGCGTCTGCGACTCCCTCACAGTTCGCGTCGCCCTTCCAGCGCCCGTGCTAGCGTCACCTCATCGGCATATTCCAGATCGCCGCCCATCGGCAGACCAAAGGCGATCCGGGTCACGGTTGTGAAGGGCTTGAGCAGCTGTCCAACGTAGAGGGTGGTGGTATCCCCCTCAATGCTGGGGCTGATTGCCAGGATGACTTCTCGGATTTCTTCTTTGTTGACCCGATGAACCAGCTGGCCAATGTTCAGCTGCTCAGGACCGATGCCGTCCATCGGTGAAATCAGCCCACCCAAGACGTGATAGCGCCCCTTGAACTCGCGGGTTTTTTCGAGCGCTATCACATCTCTAGAGTCGGACACGACGCACAGCGTCGCCGGATCGCGGCGGGGTGAGCGACAGATGTCGCAGACGGGGTCTGCTGAGAGATGAAAGCACACCGAGCATTGACCGACCTGCTGTTTTGCTTCCATCAGCGCCTGGGCCAGGGCGTGAACTTCGGTTTCGGGTCGCTTGAGTATGTGCAGCGCCAGTCGCTGGGCTGTCTTTGGTCCGACACCCGGCAGCCGCTGAAATTCTTCGATTAGTTTGGCAAGGGGACGGGTATAGATAGGCCACTCCTGTCTAGCGCCCTAAGAGTGTATCGCAGCCGCTACCCGTCTGTGGGCGGCTGGGGCGGGGCGATTTCCTCACTTTTACCGCGTATGGGGGGCAGCTTTTCGACCAGGCCCATTTCGAAGGCGACGTCAGGCAAATCGCCGACCAGATATTTGCCCGGTTCAAACAAGCGGCCCGGCGTGAAACAGATTTGCAGCAGCTCAACCGTCTCGGTCTCGGCAAACATGCTGCGGGAAAGGCGACGTTCGATAGCCATGATTCAAAGGAATGAAGCGATAGGAAGGGTGATACGGCAGGGGCCTATTCGTCAATCTGCCAAAGTTCGCGGGTATAGTCTTCGTCGAGGATGCGCTTGGGACGGACCATGACCACAACGCGACCGAGCAGCGAGGGCGTGTTGGCATCGGCAAACCAGCGCAGTCCGAGCTGACCGTTCTCGTTGTAGACAAAGTAGCTGCTGTCATCCCAGGTGCGCTGGGCCCGGTCCACAACAATCAGCAGCGGTTCTGCGCTGGCATCGGCGGGGGCTGTCGGCAGTTGGTTGAACGGGGCGACCAGCGCCACAGGATCTTCAGTGTTGAGAATTACCTGCCAGCCCGGTACGGGGGCCCATGCGCCTGTACCCGAAAATTTGACGATACCAAACGGCTCCTCGGGCGTGGTCACAGGCACGGCCTTAAAGTCATCGGTAGATAGAGGCCACTCGCCCGCGACGGGGACCAGGCACGGCAGATCGGAGTCGGTTTCTAACCGGAACAGGGGCAGGTGGGGCACCCGTGCTGCTTTGGCCACGGTAAAGTCGGTCAGCAGCTTTTCGATGGCCTGTCGGGCCGTGTCGCTCTCGGCGTAGCGCAGTCCCTGGGCGATCAAGCGCGAGCGAGCCTGCAGGTCGGCCTGCTGACGGGCCAGCTGCCAGTAGCGGTGGGCCACCGCGTCACCCGCTGCATTGGTAAAGCTTTCGGGTGGGGTACTGCGATAGGAAAATTCCTTGAGGGCCTTGGCAATATCGGGCACCTGTTCAGAATCAAGCCCGTGGTGGTGAATAAACTCAGCGGCCCTGGCCCGGTCAGCCTGGGAAAGAATGCGGAGTTCGTAGAGGGCGTCGCTGCCGCGCTCGGTAAAGTGCGATCGCACCCCCTCACTCACCCCCACTGCCAGCATCGACTGGTAGACCTGCAGCGCTACCACGATCTGATTTTGATGGATGGCTTCAAAGCCCGTCTCTTCAAAAATTTGCGACGGCGAGAGCCCAGCTTTTTGTAGCGTCTGACAGGCTTCGGCCCACTGTACCCAGCTGCCTGACTTGCGCCGTAATAGTAGCAGTAGCGTCTCTTTTTCTGTCTGGGTGAGCGACACTGAGTTGGGAGAAGACGTTGTCATTGCGGTATGAGAGCGGGGATGCCCTGACTCTATCGCGATTTTTTGGGCGGATTCTGGGCTTGCAAGATAACGTTGAAATCGAAGCTTGACGATGATTCCCCGACAGGCGATGATTTAGAACCGGCGATAAAAGCAACCAGCAATAAAAGCCAGATATCTGGGGCTATAGCTCAGCTGGTAGAGCACCTGCATGGCATGCAGGGGGTCAGCGGTTCGAGCCCGCTTAGCTCCATTTTTAAGAACTCAACCAGCCATCCTGACTCCGGCAATGGGGGTCATTCTTTAGATCTGCTGAACGTTGATCTGCTGAGCGTTTGCGTGCGTCGATGTACTGACTAAACGGGTATTCTCACCGGGCCTAGTTAGCGTCGAACTCGGCTTCCTGAGCATTTTCAATGATGGTGGCCCCTTCGCTCGGCACAAAAAACATGTCGTCGTTGTAGAAATGACGCAGGATCGGGTCGGCCTGGGCTTTTTCGATATAAACATGGGGCCGTAGGGAAATCGCCCGACGCAGGTGTTCGACTGCCCAGTCGGCATGGTTCAGCAGGGCGTGGCAGCGTGCCTGGTTGTAAAAGGCAAAGGGCTGATTCGGTTCGATGGCCAGAGACTTATCGTAGGCCTCAACCGCACGCTCGTACTGTCCCATTTGCTGCTGCGCCCACCCCATCGCTAGCCAGCCAGCCGCGCTGTAGGCCTGCTGCTTGAGCGACGTTGTCAAACTCTCAGCTGCCGCCTCATAGCGCTTGAGGTCAATTTGTAGAAGTCCTCGCTGATACCATAGCTGAGACTGCAGCGGATCGAGGGCCACCGCCTGGTCAAAGCTTTCCATCGCCGCTTCTAGCTGACCTAGACGCTTGAGGGCATAGCCCTTGTAGCTCCAAATCAAACCGTTGGCCGGTTCGATGTCAAGCGCGCTGGTAAAGTGTATCAGCGCCTTATCGTAGTCGCGCTTCTGTAAGAAGGCTTTGCCTAGACTGACCCATACCTTGCTGTCGTCCGTATGCAGCTCTAGGGCTTTAGTGAAACTTGCGATCGCAGGCTCAACCTGCTTCATCTGCAGCAGGGCTTTGCCTCGGTAATACCAAACCTTGTAAAAATCGGGTCTCAATTCCAACGCCTGGGCATAACTTTCAACTGCTCTATGATACTCGCCCAGTCGATGTAGGTTTTTGCTGCGTCGATAGAGCGCCTTAAAATAGGTCGGTCGCTGCACTAGGGCCCGATTGTAGCAATCGATGGCCTCTTCATAGCAGGTCAGCTTATCGAGTACGACCCCGTAGTTGCACCACACTCGAGGCTCAGTTGGCCTGAGATTGAGCGTTTGCCGGTAGCTGTCAGCGGCCTCAGCATACTGACCGGTGCTTGCCAATAGATAGCTGCGGTAGTTCCAAGCCTGGTAATGATGGGGATAGCTCTTGAGCAGACGCTCGCAAATATCGATCTCAACCTCATAAAATCCACGCTGATCGCGGCCATAGGCGTCATTCTGATGCCTGCGATGGGAGCGGGCCGTAGAGATATCAATAACTTGACCAAGCACCATGGGGAATTTACCGACGCACGAAAGTAAAGCAATACTGACTTATACGAACATTATCGAGAACAACCGGAGCTGGATTACAAAACATTCAATTCAATTAAGATTCTGTGAGGAAATCTCGATCAGCTTGCGAACGGGGCGGTAGCTGCGCTTAATAGCTTTGCCATCTCCGGGCACAGAGGCAGGCGAGAGGCTTAGCTGGTAAGGCCCGCCGCCACTTTTCTCAGAGCACTGCGGGACATCGGTTCCTCCAGATCTATCCCTGCAGGCGAGCGCGATCTGGCCCGCCATCAGCTACACGGGGTGAATGGGTGTCTAGAACGCGCCTCCGTGAAATCTCTAGGGCCATAGGCTACCGATGTATCTGCCGCGCCGCGCTAGGCAGAGCTACGTGGGGCAACTGTATACAGTCAACCGACTTTGGTCGAATCCTGCGCGACTTCATCGAGCTCCGGAGATTGGATGATTGAGGAATATGCAATTTTTGGAGCATCCAATCTTTTGAAGGCGATTGTGCTCGCTGCGTCGGGTCGAAAAAGGGGCTCCTTTCTCTAAACGCTTTTAATCCTAACGACGCTAATAAACAGTAATGCAGAGTTGCATTAGCCTGTGGAAAACTTTGTGGAAAACGTCTGCCCTTCCCTGTGGATAAAGGTCAACGTTTCATGCTCCCATGACGCAAAAAACGGCTGCTAGAAAATCCTCGTTTTCTTGAAAGGCTTGCTGCTAAAAGAGTGTATGCATTGTGCTTAAGTTAAGGTGGCTTTAACTTGACAGACCCCAAAAACCCCCAAAAGTTATCCACAGTGTGTGCCCATGCATCTCATTTTCTTAACAGTGCAGCTAGCCTCCGTAGATTTGCCGAAAGAGTCCGCGGCGCTGGCTACTTCCGACAATTAGCTCTTTGAGTAGGTCGTAATGCCACTGATAAAGGAAGCTGTCGCTATGGGCAGATAGGTTGCGCAGGCGACTGATTTGGTCAATGCTGGCAGCAGCCTGCTTCGCCTTTTGGCTAAAGCAGTTCGACATTGGGTGCTCCCACTGCGCTAGAAACTCAGCGATAAGGGTGCGATCGCGACCGCCCACCTGATTGTTCGCCTTAGCCTGCCGATAGAGTGCCTGCTCTTCAACCGGTATCGGCTGCTTCAGCGCCTCAGGTCGCAGGGTTTTCCAGCCGGTAGCTAGCAGCGAGGGCACCATGCCGATGGTGTACTTTTTGGACGGTCCCATCTGAATGCCGCCGATCTCGGGTCCGCCGTGGGTTAGCAAATACTCATACAGATCCTTAAAGAAGGGCGTGACAATCTCGCGCTCGACTGCAAACCCCAACCGAATGCCCGCCTCAGAAAAGTCAGCGATGTGAGGATCGGCCCCGTCGTTCCCGATCATCTGCGCATTTTTGTAGGCGGCGAACAAATCTTTCTGCGTGCCGGTCTGAATGCAGAACCACACACTATCGCCCACCGCCTCGCGCACGGATTGTTTGATCTGTTTGGGGTCCGGCAGCGGCACATCCGGGCGGGTGATCTGCGTTTGTAGCTCAACGATGTGGGCTTCTTGCGTATGAATGGCCGTTTCTTGCTGTTGGAGCTCGGTCTGCAGCGTCTTAAATTGCGCTTGCTTGGCTTGCGAGAGCTGACTGATTTTTTCTTCGAGTAGCTGGACCTGCTGGGTCAAGGTGTCGATCTGACTGTCTTTTTCGCCCAGCAGCTCATCTTTACGAATCAGCAGCGTCGTTTTTTGCTTAAGCTCTAGCGCGTTGAGCCCTGCCCGCAGCAGACTGAAGTAGTGGGGCTCGGCCAGATCAACTACCTGGGGGAGCTGGTCGGGCAGATGCAGGACGGCCTGGCGCTCGGTCAGCTTCACTACCAGTAAGTGACCTTCCGCATTTTGGATTTTGAGTTCGCGGCTGCCATTGTGGCGATCAATCGCGCTGATATAGCGGCGCTTGCCATAGAAAAATTCGGCAGCGGCGGGTGAAGGGGTAATGGGTGAAGGCGGGGCAGCGGAGGCAAGGGCGTCGGACACAGCGGGGCTACCGCGATCCGTCAGGCCGATAGCCTCTGCACTGTGCGCGTCTGGGCTATTTGAAAAAAGTGTCTGGCCGGGGTTGAGGTTGGGCAGTTCTGGTGACCGGGGCGTTAGTCGGGGTGGCTGCTGAGCGGTGTCCGCTGGCGTCACGGTCTGGGCCACGCGTTCCGCTGACTGCACTTTTTTGGCCACCGCCTGCGCCACCCGTCGGGCTTCGACCCGGCTTTGCTCCGCCGCTGACCAGGGGCGAATGCCTTCGGATGGGGAAACCTTGGGCAGCCGCACACCGACAATTTCGAGTTCGATATTTTTTTCGCCTCGCCATTCGTTGAGCCGCAGCTTATAGGCCACGTCTAGCTCTCTGGGCAGTGGGTGGTGTTCGCCCCAGCGCCAGGCCAGGGCCTTAAGTGCCGTGACTCGCTGGGTCAGGGGATGGGTCTGCGACAGGGTCAGCTTCAGATGTTTCTGGTCTTTGCCAATAATCTGCTGCTCGACCACGTTAACGCCCGCCGTCCAAAACACTGGGTCAGGGTTTTCAATGCCGCAGGGATGCAGCTGGTCGATTTGCTGGTACAGGTCAAAGGTGGCGTCGGCTAGATTGGCCTGTACGTCTACCGTGACGAGAGGCTTCAGGTGTTCGGGCTGGAGCTGCTGGTGGGCCACTTTGCTTAAGCGCGTTTTGACCTGGCGCAGCTTTTTCGCCTCAAACGAAAAGCCCCCGGCCGCCCGGTGACCGCCGTACTTGTTCATCAGATCGTCGCAGGCCTGCAGCGCTTCAAACACGTTGAATTCGGGGATGCTGCGGGCCGAGCCGCGAATTTCTTTTTTGCTTTTGTCCTCGTAAGTGCCGATGAAGACAGGGACGCCGTACCGCTCGACCAAGCGTGAGGCGACGATCCCAATCACGCCGTGGTGCCAGTCGGGTTGGATGACGACAAGAACTCGTTCTTTCTTCAAATCCAGCTTGCCTTGGGCCTGCTGATCTTCGCACCAATCAATCGCCTGGGTTTCGATAATTTCGCACAGCCGCTGACGGAGTTTATTGGTTTCTTCGCACTGGAGGGCCCGTTCTAACGCGATGTCGATATCGTCAGTGGTGAGCATTTCGATCACGATCTGCGGGTCGGCAATGCGTCCTACGGCGTTGATGCGGGGACCTAGTCGAAAGCCGATTGCCTCGGGCTTGAGATTGTCTTGGCTGCCCAGTCCCGAAATTTCGATCAGCGCTTGAATGCCGGGAATGCGAGACTTGGGTAACAGGCCCAGGCCACGACGAACCCAGCGCCGGTTGACGCCCGTGAGCGGGGCCAGATCGGCAATCGTGCCTAGGGTGAATAGCTCTAACAGGGGAACGGTCAAGTCCTGCAGCTGATCCAGTTGCTGGGCCAGGCACACGGCCAAAATGTAGGCCACCCCCACCCCGGCGACGCCCCGGTACAGCGAGGTCACCGGCAGCAGCTTGGGGTTCAAGATCGCATCGGCAGGCGGCAGCGTTTCAGGGATGTCGTGGTGATCGGTGATGATCACGGTCAGGCCCAGTTCTTTGGCCCGCTGGATCGGTTTGAGTGCGGCGATGCCGTTGTCTACGGTCAGAATGACGCGCACGCCCTCAGCATGAAAGTCTTCAATAATCCGTTCGTTGATGCCGTAGCCCTCTTGCATGCGGCTGGGAATGGCGTAGTTGACCAGGGCCCCCAGGTTGCGCAGTGCCCGTATCAGTAGGGCCGTGCTGGTCATGCCGTCGGCGTCGTAGTCGCCGCAGATGGCAATGGGCTTTTGAGTTGCGATCGCATCCATCAAAATCCCCACACTGGCTGCCAGGTCTGGAAACTCGTCCAGCGGCGACGGCAGCTGCTGGGTCTCGGGGTCAAGATACAGCCATGCCTGCTCGGGCGTATGAATGCCCCGGTTGATCAACACCTGGGACAGCAGCGGTGACAGCCCGGTGGACTGGGTGAGTACCTGGCACTGCTGGGGCTGGGGCGGGAAAATTTGCCAGCGCTGGGGCGGCACCTGCTCAGACGGATTGGCCTCAGGTCCATTGACCTCAGCCGATTCGAAGGGAACTGGTTCAGCAGTGGATTGACTCACGCCCGTCTGCGCCTTGACCTGTGCGATTTAGTTCGTATGAACTATGTTAGTCCGAATGGCTGGCAGTTGCGATCCGCAAAGCTATGTGTCTATCAAGCACGGCCCCTGTGGCGTGCCCTTAGTCAAAACCGCGCCAGCGTAACGGCTACCTTATCGGGAGATGACGCCCACGGCAAGGGCTGCAGCACGGCTGGCACGGTATTTTTGGATGTTCTTAAGGGTTGGTGCTAGTAAATCAGTACCCGACCGTCGTTGACCACATGCACGGCCCGGTCACCGTAGCTGCCGCTGGGCAAAAACTCAATCTGCAGCGTACCGACTTCAGGTCGGTGCAGCCGCACATCCACGGGGCGGTAGTCTTCTTCCCAGAAAACGACCGACAGATCCGCGCCGTTGCCGACTGTTGTTTGCAGCTCGACCGTCTGACCTGGCCGCATGGTGTACGGGTCAAAGTCGAGCACGCGCTCCAGATTGATCTGCATGCGCGTGTTGTTGACGATTTCGAGCTTGAGCGACTGACCGGGCGTGTATTGAATTTCGTCAGAGCCGCATTGGTAGACGCAGTTAGTTGCGATCGCACGCTCGACGCCTACAGTCAAGCCAGCCACTAGAATGGCGGCTGCCAATAAACCTGTCCGCTTAAACATAGGAACTCCCCCACGGAGATGCTTTTACTATTAAGGGTTCCCATTCTGCTATCTAGACAGCTACGACTATCAGCTTAATATTGCAAACCGGTTATTGCTTGCAGCCGCAAGCGCCACTGGCAGCAATCTTCTAAAATTGCGTCAACAGGTTTTGTTATAGCGATTCAACGTATGACCGCCGCACTTCCAAAGGTACTCACGCTAGAGCAGTTCCTGGCCCAGCCAGAAACTCAACCCGCTACAGAATATATAGACGGCCAGATTTTGCAAAAACCCATGCCACGAGGAAAGCACAGCCGCCTGCAGTTCAAACTCAGTGAAAAAATCAACGACGCAGCCGAACCCACTCAAACGGCTCTGGCCTTGCCTGAGCTACGCTGCACGTTTAACAATCGCTCCATCGTGCCAGATATTGCCGTATTTGTATGGTCGCGCATTCCCTTTGACGCGGATGGTGAAGTTCCTAATATCTTTAATACCTATCCAGACTGGATTATCGAAATCCTGTCATCCGATCAGTCACAGACACGGGTGACTGACAATATCTTGTTCTCAATCGAGCATGGCACCCAGTTAGGCTGGCTAATCGATCCGGGTGAACGGGTGACGATTGGCTACCAACCTAACCAGCTGCCAAAAATTTATGGCAGGGAGCAGCGATTACCTATCCTTGTCGACCTCGAGTTGAGCCTGTCTGTCGAGCAGCTGTTTAGCTGGCTAAAGGTAAACTAAACTGACTACTCTAACTGCAGCGTATTCTGATCGCGTCCCGGCACGCTCTCCATCGTCGCCTCTACTGCCCGAGCCGCCGCTAAAATGTCGCGTTCCTCACCGCCTAGGTAGAGTCGGCCAAAACTGCCAATGGACGAAATCTGCAAAATATTGATAAACGCTGCTTTTTCCGCCTCGTTCGCTGCTAGCGACGCGTAGGCGGCGGGCTCGACTTCCATCACATAAAGCGTCTGCCCGGCCAAGATCATTTGCCCTCGCCGAGTGCGGTTGATCAGCTGTGCGTGATGCGGGTCTAAATTGCGAATGACTTGGCTGGAGAGGACCCGGGGTTTGAGGCAATCGCGTCTGGCCACGCCTAAGGCATCCAAGATCGCTCTACCGGCAGCGTGGACTTCGCCCTGGCTACTGGAGTGAATCTCCAGCACGCCGTATAAGCGCTCGACCATCTGTACGCCAGGACGCACTACCGCTGCCTTCAGTGCGACATCGGTGATGCGGTTGATTTCAATACCTGGGGAAATTTCGATCCAGAGCGAGGCGTCGCCGGGGAGGGGTAAAAAGCCTATGGATACAGTGCCGATGTATGCTGCGTGCTGCTGTTGAAGATTGTCAATATATACGTAGCTTCGGAGGTCAACGCCCAAAATTTAAGTCACGCGAAACGGCACAGCCCTGATCTTATCAGGGTGGATCGGTGCATACAACGACTGACGCAGTAGATTGCCCTGTAGGCAGCCTTCTACTGTTTAGCGGTTAGCCCTACTCTGGTTCCGCCTCCGGCAAGAAATCACCGTCTAAGATCTGCTCCACCGAATAGGGCAGCTGCGCGGGGAATACGGTCTTGGCTAGTTCCGTTTCGTCGGCTGCCAGCAGACGGGCTTTGACGTAGCAGTCGTGTAGGATTTCTGTCAGGTAGGGCCTGAGGCTAGGCGAGTCGTCAAGGTCGTCGTGGATGCGCTGGCGATGTTCTCTAATGCTGCTCTTCCAGCTGCCGCTGCGGTGTTCAGATTGGTATTGCCATTTGAGCAGATGTAGGAGCAAAATACGTAAATTGCTTCTCAAGGCTTTGCGTTCTCGCCTTGACATGTCTTCGATTTCTTCGATGAGGTTAGCCCAGTCTACTTCGGCGTAGGCGTGAGATCGCAGCTGCTCCACAGTCATTTGGACCCAGCGAACAAAGTCAGAGTGGTATAGCGATGTAGGTTTGGCGTCAGCTTTCATGGGTTGCCTGCGAGCTGACTCGATTGTAGTAGAGTGGCTGCAACAATCACGCAGGATGGCGGATCAGTAGGCTTTGCAAGGCGATTACGGTGAGGTTAGCTTTCATTCTTTGAGTTAACCCAACACGTTGCGCAGTCATCTGAGTCGCCATTTGCTGCCTTTAAATCTTCTCTAACTGATCGCGTTTCGATTAAGTAGTTAGGCACAATCGTTTAGAGGACCGATGTCATGCTGAGCTTGTCGAAGCATCTCGGCGAAAGCGCCACTTACCGAGAGATTCCTCGACTTCGCTCGGAATGACAGACAGTGCCCTATTACCCAATTAATTTGGTTGCCCTACTTAAGACTACATTAGCGACATCTGCTCGCTGTCTTCATCAGGTTTACTGCGGGGCACAACTAACGACGGACGCTCCGGCACTTCGTACCCCAGGTGCTTCCACGCAGCAGGGGTAGCGATACGACCTCGAGGGGTGCGCTGCAGGTAGCCGATTTGCAGTAGGTAGGGTTCGTAAACCTCCTCAATCGTTTGCGAGTCTTCGCCGGTAGAGGCGGCCATCGTATCCAGACCCACCGGACCGCCGTTGAAGTTTTCGATCATCACGGTGAGCAGGCGGCGGTCGGTCCAATCCAGCCCACAGGGGTCGACGTTGAAGAGTTCCAGGGCTTCGGCGGCGATGCTTTCGGTAATGGGACCAGAGGCTTTGACCTGCACGTAGTCTCGTACGCGACGGAGCAGGCGGTTGGCGATACGTGGGGTGCCTCGGGCTCGGCGGGCGATTTCGGTGGCACCGGGTTCTTCTACCTCAGTGTCGAGGACTTTGGCGGTGCGCAGGACAATTTGGGTCAGCTCGTCGAGTTCGTAGAAGCGCAGGCGCTGGATGAGGCCGAAGCGGTCTCGGAGCGGAGACGTCAACGCTCCCACTTTTGTCGTCGCCCCAATCAGGGTGAAGGGCTGGAGGGGAATGCTGCGGGTGCGGGCGCTCTGACCTTTGCCGATGGTGATGTCGAGGCGCGAATCTTCCATGGCAGGATAGAGGATTTCTTCGGTGACGCGGGAGAGCCTGTGAATTTCGTCGATAAACAAGATATCGCCTGCCTTCAGGTTCACCAGCAGACCGGCGATGTCGCGGGGACGCTCTAGGGCGGGGGCAGTGGTGATTTTGCAGTCGACCTGCATCTCCTGGGCCAGGATCAGGGCCATGGTGGTTTTGCCCAAGCCGGGGGGACCGTAGAGCAGCAGGTGGTCGAGGGGTTCTTTGCGGGATTTGGTGGCTGCGATCGCAATCCCCAGCACCTCCTTCAGTGCCTTCTGCCCGATATAATCTGCCAATGACTGGGGCCGGATGCCGTCATCGTTGCGCGACAGCTCATCAGCCCGCGCTTCCCCTTCGAGCAGCTGATTCTTGGGCTTGGCCGCCTCGGAGGATGTCTCCTTGGGCTTGGGCCTGCGCGGCTTTTTAGGTACGTTGCCCTCAGGTGGGGTGTCAGGCTGCTTAGAGGAGATGATCGCCATGCAGAACTCCGGTAGTTACGCACAAATGTACTATATTGATGGCAACACCGCCATCGGCCCTATCGCTTCGTTTGGGTGGCGCTGTAGAGCCGGTAGCTGTCGGCCTGTAGCCGCTCGACATCCTCATCGGCAATCCGTTCGACGTAGTTAATTTTGACCTCTTCTAACAGAGCCGAAATCAGGCCCTGCAGTTCGGGCAGCGTGTTGTCTTTGAGCAGTTCGTCGCGAAAGTGAGTGCCAAAGCTGCTGATCAGCTCGCTGGTCAGCTCGCCGCCTTGCTCGTCAGAGAGGGCCGCTCTGATAACGCCGTACAGATTCTTCGACACCTCTGCCGAAATCTGCTGGGTTAGCTGATGCGACAGGTCGGTAAAACCAGGCAAAAACTTCAGTCCCTGGTAGGCCGGAGCCTGGGTCAGTGCCCCATCGACGCTGTGAGCGAGCAGCGTGTCTAATTCGGGCTTGATCTGCGGTAGCACTTGATAGACCACTAATTGACTCAACCGCTGGGCAATGGCTTGAATTTCGTCCACGCCGTTGAGGTCAATGTAGCGGCTCTGACTGGTGGCTTCTAGCAGCCAGCGAGAAATTTGGCCTGCTTTGACCAGGTTTTGGGTTTGGTCGATGATGCGTAAGAAAACGACCTCAGTCAGCTCGACGGCAAATTGGCTAATCAGGACGCGGTTAAGCCGTCCCCGAATCGGCTCTAGATTAACCAGGCAGGATTGGTTGAGGCGAATGACCACCGGAATTACCCGCAGCCAGCGCCAGAAGGGCAGAAAGAGGGGGATGTCGTACAGTCGCCACAGCATGGCGTCGAACCAGGTAGTGTTTTCGTGGCGACGGCTAAGCGTGTAGGTGCGGGCGAGAAATTCTGCCCCGAATAGGGCGACAAACCAGATGTCAATTAAAAAGAAGCGATCGGTGGGTAGACCGTTGAAGTCAATGCTGCGCCAATAGTTGGTTTCAATCAGTGGGCGAATTTCGGCCTCAAAAAAATTAGATTCCTGTTGCCAGCCTGCGCGGCTGAGGTGGTCGGCATCCCAAAATTCATTTAGGGCTACTTTCGAGGAATCCTCATCCAACCGGTCTCGGAATTTGTCTTTGATTTGCTCTAGGGTGCCAGATTTGCCCGCGACCTCGAAGGGATTGGTATCAACCATTTCGATACTGCTAGCGCGGACCTGGGATAGCAGCGCCTCCGCCTGACGCGAATTCAGCCCAGTTGCGGCGACCTGATCTTGCAGGTCATCCACTAGCTCCAGATAGGCCACCGTAAACCGTTCGGGTTCGATGCCCTTAAAGGTCTCGCCGTACCATTTCGTGAGTCCCGGCAAAAATCTGAGGTACGTATCACGAAAGGGAATATAGCTCAGGTTAAAGGCCACCAGCGCCAGGTTCACGGTGGCAATTAACGCCATCCCCCGCTCAAACCAGGAGAACTTACGGGGACGCCGTCGCCGGGGCGCGCTCGGGCGAGGTTTTGGCGATACCGAAGGGCGAGCAAGGGCAGCCATGCCAATTTCACACAACACGTTGCCTCTAGCCTAACCACCGACGCACCCCAGGCAAAGGAACCCACGGTAGACTTAAGTAAGTGACTTTACGTTTCTTAACGACACGCCCATGACGACTGCTGTTGCTTCCAACTCTGGTATTGCCGCTGGCACCCACTGGCACTGGCGTGGGTTTCAGGTTTACTACACTCGCGATGGTGAGCTCCGTTCGGAGCGCCCCCCCCTGCTGCTGGTTCATGGCTTTGGGGCTTCGACTGACCACTGGCTGCGAAACGTTGCCGAGCTACAGCACGACTTTGAGGTGTGGGCCATTGACCTGATCGGCTTTGGCCGCTCGTCAAAGCCGAGTCGAGGCTATAGTGCCGGGCTGTGGCGTGACCAGCTCCATGACTTTATCCAGCAGGTGATCGGGCGTCCGGCAGTGGTCGCGGGCAACTCTATTGGCGGTTATGCCTGCCTGTTTACTGCGGCGAGTCAGCCAGAGTCGGTCGTCGGTGCGGTATTGCTCAACGGCGTCGGCTCCTTTACCGATCAGATTCAAGAAGCCGATACGAATCCGTTCAAAGACGCCATCGGCGAGCTGATCAAGGCGGTTGTGCTCAGCCCGATTCCCAGCTGGTTTATCTTTCAGTTCGTGCGCAATAAGTCTTACATTCGCAAAACGCTGCAGCAGGTCTACGTAAACAAAGACGCGGTGACAGAAGAGCTGATTGAGAATATCTATCGCCCTGCCACTGAACCGGATGCGCCCGCTGCCTTTGCTGCCTTATTCAAAGCTGAGCGGGGTGAGCGGGTTGATGTGTTGCTGGGCCAGCTCCAGCGTCCGTTGCTGCTGCTGTGGGGGACAAAAGACCCCTGGATGGACTGCCAGGATCGTAGTCAGCTATTCCGCAAGTATTACAGCGACATCGAAGAACACTTTCTCGACGCGGGCCACTGCCCCCACGACGACCGGCCTGAGCTGGTGAATCCGCTAATACGGGACTGGGCAATGCGGCGATTCAGTCCGGTGGCTTCGTAAGCCCCTTATGGTCAAGTTGCCCTAGCAAAAGGAAACCCCGGTGGACGGCCGGGGTGGAGGGTTGTCTCTGAGAGGAGGGAGCGGACAAACTTTAGAGGGTGCGGCCTCGAACGGTGAAGAACAGCATGGGGCAGATAGCGGCTACGGCCAGGCTGATAGTGAGGCAGATCCACAGTCCTTGCATTTGTTGAGGTGTCATGGGGCTAGTCTCCAGTGGCGTCAGGTGGGTGTGAGGTTCAATAGTTACTACAGGCTCAAAGCAACTATTTCTGATGGAACTGGGAATGGTTTCAGGCGGTAAGTCAGTTCCTTTACTCGATGGGTCTATCATCGCTCTTAGACCGATTTGGATGGGTGACTATTACCACGTGGCGACTGTGATAGTTTGAGCCGCTGCATCTGTCTAGGGTCATCTTGAGGGGTGATCGTCCCCACGTTACAGCGGTGATCGTGCCCGTCTTTTGGTTCTCTAGTGAGCGTGTCATCGCATCCGGTGTCCTGACCGAGTTCTTGATCTAAATAGCGCCAGCGATATCCCGCAATGGCTACCAGGGGATAGGTTCGGTGGTGCGCTTGATATAGAGCGGGTGGCGGGGCTGTTGGGTTTGATTCCGACCCAGGCAGTACAGCTTATGCTGATGGGGCATCAGCAGCTTCAGCACAGCCCGATCTCGACCCAGCAGTTTGCCCCAATTACCCCAGGCCAGAATGATGCGGTCAGCTGCAGTCGCAGCGGTGAGCAAGGCGCGATCGCAACCCGCTCCGACCGGCTCAGCCGCCTTGACCAGCGCCTTCGGGTGCGGCGTTCGATAGGCAAACAGATTCACGACTGCTAAGGAGGCGTATTCCCACCGCTGGGCAAACTGCAGGCAGGCCCGCAGTGTGGGATCGTCTCGCTCGGCATCGGCCTGGCTAGGATTCAGCATGATAAATGTGACCTGCGGCCCATGCCGCCGCCACTGGCGACCTAGAGAATAGCGATAGCGGCCCGTGGCATCGAAGTGAGCCGTCCGCTCGATAGCATTCTCAGTAGTCAGGTCAGTAATTAGGGGCTTAACAGTTGTTAACATTAGGGCAGATGAGTCCACTCTCGGACCGTCCTATCAGGAGACATTTTGAACGTATTTACCGACTTCAGCCCGGCACTGCGGAGAAACTTGATCGTACTCTTCATTGCGGGGCTGTGCTTTTGGGCGGGACTCGCCGGGCTATTGCCCAGTCTGCCGCTGTACATTGAGCAGTTTGGCGCCAACGGTCAGCAGATTGGCCTGGTGATGGCTAGCTTTGGTATTGGCCTGATTGCGCTGCGGCCCACAATGGCGCGACTGACCGATCAGTGGGGGCGAAAACCGGCAATGGTGATGGGTATTGTTGCGATCGCAATCGCGCCCCTGGCCTATCTGCTGGTCCAGTTTCTGCCTAAATTTGTCTGGACGATTCGCCTTTTCGATCAAACCTGGCAGCTGCAGTCGCCCCTCCTCCTCATGATGGTTTTTCGCGCCTGCCATGGGTTGAGCATCGCGGCCTTTGTGACTGGCTACAGTGCGCTGGTCGCTGACCTGGCCCCGCCGAGTCAGCGCGGCGAGCTGATTGGCTACATGAGCCTGGTCAATCCCATTGGCATGGCGCTGGGACCGGCGCTTGGCGGTTTTTTACAGAGTGGCAGCGGGTTTTCGCTGGTGTTCTTGTCGATGGCGGGCATCGGCACGATGGGCCTGATCTGTGCGCTGGTGGTCAAAGAGCCTGAACGCGACGTTGTCAAAGCCGAGTCGCTCCAGGTGATGAGTCGAACTCGGTTCTGGTCGTTGCTGTGGCTACCGTCTATTCGCATTCCTGCCATTATGCTGCTGCTGGTCGGTCTGGCCTTTGGGTCGCTGGCAACCTTCATTCCCCTTTACGCACGGGAAAGCAATCTGGCGATCAACGTTGGCTTTATCTATACCGCGTCAGCCATTGCCAGCTTTGCGATTCGTTTGCTGGTGGGCAAGGCGTCAGACCGCTATGGCCGGGGCCGGTTTATCAGTGTGGGGCTGGTGCTCTACACCCTGTCGATGGGGGTGTTATGGCTTGCTAACAGCGAGGCGATGGTCCTGCTGGCGGGGGCGATTCAGGGCATGGGCGGCGGGATGCTGTTGCCCATGGTGGCGGCACTGATGGCCGATCGCTCGACGGCGAACCAGCGGGGGCTCATGTTCGGTCTTTGTCTGACCGGGTTTGACGTGGGGATTGCGCTCTCAGGACCAATTATGGGCTGGGTGGCCGACCTGACCAGCTATCGAGATATTTTTGCGCTCTCAGGTCTGATGACGCTACTCGGCCTGTTCATTTTTGCCACCACCTCTAGCAAAGACCTGGCCCATTCGCTCCGGTTTGCCCTGGCAGGCGGGCGCGACGTGTACGCAGTGCCGTCATCCTAAGGGGTAGTTTGCGGTTACCTGTTCTGAGAAGATATTCATTAAGCTATACCGCTCATACGGCTCCGGTATATGGCTGATATGGGGCAACCGCTTGAGCGTCCGTTGAGACCTGCCTTACTCCCAGGCATTAAAAAGCGCCAGCTAATCGCTAGCGCTCTCAACGGGCCTGAAGGGATTCGAACCCCTGACACCCTGGTCCGTAGCCAGGTGCTCTGTCCACTGAGCTACAGGCCCTCAACGGCTCTTCATCCTAGCATATCCCCTCGTCCAAACAACACGTTCCATGCCAATTTCGCAGTCTGTGTCTACAAGTTCTGTCGATGGTGTCGTGGATGGGCCAACGTTGCTGACCCACCTAGATGCCCAGGGCCATGCTCAAATGGTCGATGTCTCGGCTAAGCCAGCGACGGTGCGACAGGCCACTGCTGAGGGCTACGTCCGTATGCAGCCTGATACACTCACGGCCATTCAAAACGGCGATGTGGCTAAAGGTGACGTGCTAGGGACTGCCCGCATTGCCGGGATTATGGCCGCCAAGCAGACATCGAACCTGATTCCCCTCTGCCACCCGCTACCGATTAAAAAGGTCGAGGTGCTGATCGAACTCGACGAAGACCGGCCCGGCTATCGGATTGAGGCCACCGTTAAGGTACTCGGCCAAACTGGGGTTGAAATGGAGGCGCTAACTGCGGTTTCAGTGACGGCACTGACGATCTACGATATGGCCAAGGCTCTGGAAAAGTCGATGCAGCTCGAAGACATTCGGCTACTGCACAAATCTGGGGGCAAGTCCGGCGAATACACCGCAGCTCCCTTAGAATAGGAGCTTGAACCTTCTTTCCTTGACCCTATGCCTCCCAAGTGGCCCCGTCAGCCCGACCGCAACGACCCCGCCTATCGCAAGCTCGAAGACCGGATTAACTTTGCTGTGCATGTTGCAGCGGTCCTCGGTGTGAATTCGGTGCTGTGGTTTCTGCACGAGCTGCGGCCAGGGACGCTGCTGTGGGTTAAGCCGTTCACGCTGGTATGGCTCGGTCTGCTAGGGTTGCATGCGGTGTATGTGTTTGCGATCGCAACCTATGACCTCCCCGCTTCTGACCCACCTGAGCCCTGAGCAGTCGAGCCATACACTGATATTCGGTGGATTGAGCAATTCAATAGACAGCGTTACCAATATGAATGCGTCTTAAGAAATACGGCAAAGTCGCTGGGGACTCTCTACCCTGTAGGCATTCATATTTTGATATTTATCAAGGACGGACAGCTATGGCCTACGGTGACTCAGCAGAAATCATTGAGACACTCGCCGCTGATATTGGTGACAACATATATATGGACATTGCCAAGTGGCATCTCTACCTGCGTGATGCCAAGCTTCACACCACGCTAGCCGAAAAGTTTTATCCCATCATCGTAGACGGTGATTTGTCTGAGACAACCGTTGTCCAGATCTTGCAAGAAATCCCCATCAAGCTCGGCGGTGGTCGCCGGACCGTGCCCCTGTCGGAGCTGATTCCGGTGCAGGGTCAGGTCAACCTCATTGATCTGCTAGAAACTCATCAGAGCAAGCTATAGGTAGCCTTTTCGAGTAGTAGTTAAGCGCCCAGCCCAGAAGTTTTTTCTAAACAATCGTGGCTTCACGGGAACTTCATTGGATTAATCCGGTCTTAGGGCGCGGCAGCTTCAGCAGGCACTACTCATGGTTCTTGATTTTCTCTCAACGTTCGATATTGATGTTGACCTTGATACAGAGGCACTAGACGACGCCCTTACGACACTTGACCTAAACCTCACCCCAGACGGCGGTACGCTCGATGAAGCTCTTGAAACCCTCACTCCGCTGAGTCTGGCCGAAATATTCAGCCCTGGGTTCACCAGTGAGTTCGAGAATGCCCTGGCATTTTTAGCCGAGTCAACCGGTGAACTCATTGTCGAAAACGGTGTCCTCTCTGGCACCGTTAATACGCCCGACGGCATAGAGACCGTAGCCCTAGACGGCACCGAGTTCTTTTCTAATTGGGTGGATCAGGCCGAAACGCTCACGGCCTCGGCAACGATGGCGGGCGGTGTCTTTACCGGAGAACTCACGGTCGATGGCGCAACGTTCGACACCGCGATTGACGTCGCTAGCCTGGTTGAGAGCGCCGTCTTTGCTCTACTGAACCAAGCTGACACCGTCATCCCTTTTGCAGAGGGACAGTTTGATGTAGAAATTCCCACCGGACTGGGTGATGTGGTTGGTAGCGTTGGATTCGCCGGAGGCCAGCTCAGCTTAGATCTGGCGACCCCTCTAGGCACGTTAGCGGCCGCTTTTGACTTCCCGGCTGAGGCCGCCTTTCCCTTTGAATTTTCGACTTCCTTTGGCGATCAGTCTGGGAGTGTTGATCTGGCTTCTGGTCAGGTAGTGGTTCCGATTGAGGTGAATGGCTTCTCTCTGGGCGCTCTCTCGGTTGGCCTCGATGAACTGACGGGACAGGTGAGCTTGCAGTCGGGTGTGGCTACCATCATGGTCGATTTGCCTGACTTTGGTATTACGGGCTTTCCTGACATGATCGAAACCGATTTTGAACTCAGCCCGCTGGTTGATGAGCTGGTTGAAGGACTCACTGACGCCACGGGTGCCCTGGATATTGGTGAAGGGCTGGTTACGCTGTTCATCGATAGCCAGTTTGGGTTGCTGGATACCGAGTTCTCACTCGTTGACCTCGCTACCGATGCCCTAGATATCATTACCGCCACTAACGGTAGCCTCAGCCTAGATGGCGATGGCAATGTAGCCACTCTGTTAGAAACGCCGGTGGGAGGTGTGGATACCACCCTGACCCTGAGCGAAATTAGTGAGTTTTTCGCCTCCCCGCTGCTGGGGTAACCCAGCCATCGGCTTGAGCATTGGCCGTGAGGGCACTAAATTTTGCAGAAAAAGCGCAAAAAACTTTCCTTAGAAGGGCTGATAAAAGTTAACATAAGGGAAACTAATGTTGATTATTGGCACTTCACCATGACTGGATTTATTCGAGGACTTTTCGGTAAGGGCAACAACCCAGAGCAACCTAAGGAGGCGTTTTTCCTCTCTGAGGATGATGCCAAAAGCTTCGGTGATATTGAGTACATGCGCTCTAGCAAAACGGTTAAACGGACCTTTGCTAAGAAAAAAGGCCAAACCGAAGAGATCGAGAGTGTTCGCAGCATTTCTGCGATGGGCGCGAAGGAAATTAAAGAAGGCGATGTTCCCCAGCCCAAGAAGGCTTCCTCAGCAGCCTCCTTCTCTACGCCCACGCCCTCCTTTTCTACTCCGGCTCAGTCTAAGTCTGCAGCTGCCCCACAGCCCAAGGCTGAAGACACGGCCAAGCGTACGCCTGATTCCAGCATGGATATGTTTCGGAACATGGCCCGCGACATGCGCCGCTAAGCTCGGCTGAGCAGGGCCTTTTTGATGTGTCAACTTTTGGGTTCGAGCCTCCATGCGGGGTTACGCCCAACACAGGCCATGCATGAACGGCATGTCTCATGAGCGTCATATCTACAGGGAACTGGCAAAACCGGTTCCCTTTTTCATGGACCCTACTCGAATGGCTCTCTCACAACACGATGCGCCCCTAGTCGAAGCTCTATCCCGCTGTGCTAATCGTCCTCACGCGGCCTTCTATACCCCGGGGCACAAGCGCGGTCAGGGCATTTCTAAGCTTCACCAGCAGGCTTTCGGACCGGACATCTTCCGCGCTGATCTGCCAGAGCTGCCGGAACTCGACAATCTATTTGCGCCGAACGCCGTCATCCAGCAGGCGCAGGCGCTAGCCGCTGAGGCGTTCGGCGCAGAGCAGACTTGGTTTCTGGCCAATGGCTCAACCTGCGGAATCGAGGCCGCTATTTTGGCCGTGTGCAATCCGGGTGACAAGATTATCGTGCCGCGCAACGCACACCGATCGGTGATTGCGGGGCTAGTGCTGGCTGGGGCAATGCCGGTCTTTATCATGCCCGAGTATCGGGCTGACTGGGGCATTGCCCTGGGTGTGACCCCGGCCGCAGTTGCGGCGGCGCTAGCTAAATATCCCGACGCCAAGGCCGTGCTGGCAGTGTCGCCTAGCTATGAAGGCATTTGTGTGAATGTAGGTGCGATCGCAGATCTCACCCATCGATATGGGTGTCCCCTGATCGTCGACGAGGCCCACGGTCCCCACTTTGCCTTCCACCCCGAACTCCCTTGCCCTGCCCTAGAGGCCGGTGCAGACCTGGTGGTTCAGTCTGCGCACAAGGTCCTGGCCGCCTTCACCCAGGCAGCACTCCTGCATCGCCAGTTCGACCGGGTTTGCCCAACCCGATTGACTCAGGCGCTCCAGCTTACCCAGTCCACCAGCCCTAGCTATCTGCTGCTGGCCTCGCTGGACGCAGCCCGTCACCAGATGGCCCTGTCAGGGCAGGCGCTGATGACCCAGACGCTCCAACTGGCCCGCGCGGCCGCCGCACAGCTCAGTCAGCTAGCTGGGTTGCAGGTACTGACCGGGCAATCCCTGCCCGCCGGGCAACAGTGGGATGCTACTCGGCTCACGCTACGGGTTACCGAATTGGGGCTTACTGGCTGGGCGGCAGACGAATACCTGCATTCAATCGGCGTCACGGCTGAACTGCCTGCTGCTGAGACTCTGACATTCATTATTAGCCTGGGTAACACCCCTGACGATATTGATCGGCTGGTCACAGGCTGCCAGAAATTGTGCGGTGTGCCCGAGGAGAGACTACGCCATCGCACCCTCTCCTCCCCTGAGTCAATACCGGCTAATTTGCCCCTTTACCCTTCAGAAATCCCTGCTCGCACACCGCGCACCGCCTTCTTTGCCCGTCACGAATCCTGTCCCCTCAAAGCTGCCATCGGCAGGATTAGCGCCGATACCATTTGCCCCTATCCACCGGGAATTCCCGTCCTAGTTGCGGGTGAAATCGTGACTGCCGAAGCAATTGACTATTTGCAGCAGGCACGGTCTGCAGGCGATTATTTAACCGGCAATGCCGACCCCGATCTCAGAACCCTGCGTGTCCTGATAGATTGACCTGTAACCCTCCCCGGTAGAGTTTATGTCCGAGCTATGGCCCTACGTTACTCCAGGCATTCCCGATTCAATGTTTGAGCAACTACCGGGCATCCCCATGAGCAAGCGGGAGGTTCGACTCCTACTGCTGAGTGCGCTCCGGCTCAAACCTACCTCAGTTCTATGGGATATTGGCGCGGGAACTGGCACCGTTGCGGTCGAAGCGGGGCTGCTCTGTCCCAAAGGCAAAATCGTTGCCGTTGAACGTGACGAAGAAGTCGCCAACCTGATTAAAACCAACTGTCAGCGCTTTGGTGTTACTAACGTAGAAGTCGTAGTAGGCAATGCGCCGGAGTGTTTTGACAGTTTGCCCTACATCCCCAACAGTGTCCTCATCGAAGGCGGGCAACAGTTTGAACGACTATTGACTGCAGTCTGGACAAAATTATCCTCGACCGGATGCATTGTTGCCACGGCTAGCAATTTCGAAACGCTCTACGCCATCTCACAAACGTTCGCTGACCTGCGGGTTGGCTATGTTGAGGCAATCCAGCCGGTGATTAACCGCCTAGAAACCCGAGGGACGTCCCAAGTCTTGAAGGCGGTTAATCCTATCTTTATCTTGAGCGGAAAAAAACGCTAGCATCTTAGCCGTGAAGTGAGCCGCAGTTAAAGACTTCTTGAAGGACTAACGGAAGTATTGTGACTTCGGAACTTTATATGTTGAGATTACGGATATACCCAAAGTTATGTACTGATATAGTTCAATTGCCCTAATTCAGCTCAGTTAACATAGTACGACTTTTAATTCCGTCTTAGCGCCCTGCTGGTAAGCACTGTCCCCATGCGTAGTATCAACTGTAGATATTACTGAGCAATAACTGAGCAATAGAGTACGCTTCGGCTACATGAAAAGGGCTCAACTAATGGGCTAACCTAGCCAGCTTCATCAAGAGTCCGGCCTATCAGTAATGGGGACAGGGCTTACTGAAGTTTTATAAGTGACCGCTTGTACAGGTTCAATATTCAATTTTTTTTCTTGAAAGTCTCTTAACTGCCGTTTCCTCAATGGTCGCGTCTCAACCGCTTTCAACCGCTTTCAGCTCCGATATTAAAGATCTGTCATCATTGTCATTGCGGATATCTATGGCTACGCAGGCAACCCTACACGTTTCTGTGGCGATCCCTACTTACAACGGTGCTGGGCGCTTGCCTGGTGTGCTAGACCAGCTGAGAACGCAACAAAATACCATTGGCCTGACTTGGGAAGTATTGGTTTGCGACAACAACAGCACTGATGCCACGGCCGATGTTGTTCGGCAGTATCAGAAAGACTGGCCTGAGCTCTCAGAACTGCGCTACGTCTTCGCGGCACAGCAGGGGGCTGCCTTTGCCCGACAGCGAGCTGTTGAGCAAGCTCAAGGAGACATTATTGCCTTTCTGGATGACGATAATGTTCCTGATTCTGACTGGCTGTACAACGTTTTTCAGTTTGGCCAGTCCCACCCAAAGGCGGGCGCATTCGGGAGCCAGATTCATGGCAAGTTTGAAGGGCCTCTGCCTAAGGGTTTCGAGCGAATTGCTTGCTTCTTAGCCATCATCGAGCGCGGCAGTCAACCCCACCAATACGTCCCTCAGACCAAGATTCTGCCACCGGCTGCCGGACTGGCTGTGCGCCGTCAAGCCTGGTTAGAGGCTGTGCCCCGACGGCTGTTTCTCAATAATAAAGGCAAAGCTGCAGGTCTAGCGAGTGAGGATATAGAGGCACTCCTTCATATTCAAAAAGCGGGTTGGCAAATCTGGTATAACCCCGATATGGTTGTTACCCACCATATTCCTAATGGTCGCCTCCAAAGGGATTACCTGATCACGCTGTTTCGCTGCGTGGGTCTAAGCCGCTACTACATTCGCCTGCTGGGCACAAAAGACTGGCAGCGACCGTTGATGGTTCCGGCTTACATTGCTAACGATCTGCGCAAGCTGGCGCTGTACTACCTGCGTCGTCGTACCGAGCAAGACTGGCTAGATGCTTGCGAACGGGAGCATCTAGTAAGCACCCTTAAGAGTCCGCTGTTTCTGCTTAAGAAAGCAGGTAATGACCTGCACCAGTCTGTCGTCGATCGTCTTCGCTTTCCTCAGAGGCAAAGCTGGCTCGATCGGCTTTCCGAAGCCTTTGAGCAGGAGCAGTTTCAACTCTACCGCCAGCGAGTCACTGCTGTGCAGTCACCAGCAGGCGCTGCTGAAGGCCCTGCCGACCACTATGAACTGCTGCTAAGACTTAACGAAGGGGAGGCAGAACAGTCGCTTCAACGACCTATCGTTATTTCACCCGGTCAGTTTCTGCCTGTCGCGGAGCGCTACGGCCTTACGGCTACCATTGATCGATGGGTAGTGCGGCATTATCTGCAGTCCAGCCCCGAACCGCAGCTCCATGCAATCAACCTATCGGCAGCCAGCGTTTGCGATCGCAGTTTTGCCTCGTTCGTGGCTGACCAGCTCACCCAGTCATTCATTCCACCTCACTGCCTAGGTTTCGAAATCACAGAAACTTTGGTGAGGCGATATTTCAATCAGGTGCGCGCGCTTACCCAAGCATTGCAGGCTATGGGCTGTCAAATTACCATTGATGACGTTAGCTTCGTTTTACCCCCTGAGCAGCTTTGCCAAGACCTACAGCCTAACTACCTGAAGTTCAGTCATCAGCTGGTGCAGCTCTTGGTCAGCCGGCCTGTCGTTCGGGCTCGGACGCAAAAGCAGGTCAGCATGATCCACAGCTGGGGCAGTCGCACTGTGGCAAAGGGCATTGACAAAGCGAGTATGCTTAGCCCGATTCGGCAGGCAGGCATTGATTTTGCCCAGGGATATCAACTCTCTGCTCCAGTACCCGTTACTGGTTTTCAAAGCCTGCCTCTCAATGTTTGACCTTGATGTTGCTCAATAAGATAAAGGCGATTTGAAATAAGCGTTCCAGGAACAATCGCTGATTTCTAGGGCATGCTGAAACAAGCTGGTGTTACGGGATGAGACGACTATGACCGAAACTGTATCCACCGAGGTGACGACCACAGACTTTACTGTTGGTGTGCCAACCTACAACGGAGCAGAACGATTACCAGCGCTGTTGAGGGCACTCCGATCTCAGGCTCAGGTCGAAAGTTTGAGCTGGGAAGTTTTGATCGTGGATAACAACAGCACCGACAACACCGCTGAGGTCGTTGCTGCCTGGCAGGCTGAGTGGCCGGATAGTAGCCGATTGCGGTATTGTCTTGAACCCCGACAGGGAGCAGCCTATGCGCGTCAGCGCGCCATTAGTGAAGCGACTAGCCCATGGATAGGGCTACTGGATGACGACAACATTCCTGCCCCAGATTGGATTGCGCAAGCCCACCGCTTTGCCCAAGTTCATCCTGAAGCAGGGGCTTTCGGCGGACAAATTCACGGTGAATTTGAAGCGCCCCCGCCGCCTGGATTTCGTCGTATTCAGTCGTTTTTGGCTATTCGTGAGCGAGGTGATACGGCCCACAAATACGAGCCGGAAACTCTCAACCTGCCGCCAGCAGCAGCAGTAGTGGTGCGGCGTTGTGCCTGGCAGGAGAGTGTACCAGAAACGCCTATTTTGGCGGGACGGGTCGGTAGCTCGATGATTGGTGGAGAAGACTTTGAGGTGATGCTGCACATGCACCATCATGGCTGGGAAATCTGGTACACGCCTGATCTGCATGCTAACCACAAGATTCCTAGCTGGCGTCTGGAGCGAACCTACCTTCAATCTTTGATCCGTGCAGCAAGCCTCTGCATTTGTCCCCTAAGATTAATCAATGCATCGCCCCTGCGTCAGCCTGCAATTGCTGCCAAAATATTTCTAGGTGCGCTACGTCGAGCTGTACTACATTGGCTGAAATATCGGAATACCCTCAAAACTGATGATGTCGCTGCCTGCGAGATGACCTTCTTTATGTGGACAATGCTAAGCCCGCTCTATCTCGTCAAGAAGCGTTTCTTCTATGAAGCTAATACTTAAATAGGCCATTTTCTCGTATCTGAAGAAACGACCTTCAACGATACAAACGACTATGGACTGACAGTTTTTACCTCATTGAACAGACTGTGAACGTTTTTTCACGTGGGTCAACAGGTAGGAAGCCTGTAAGAGCTGTTGGAGTCAACAAAAACCATCCATTTCAAGTTGTTTCATACATCAAATTTTATGCCTGTTCCTAGTATTTCTGCTGTTATTTGTACCTACAACCGCGCCGATCGACTGGCGCTTGCTCTAGACGGGCTAGAAGCACAAACGCTGTCAGCTGAACACTTTGAAATTGTAGTGGTTGACAATGCCTCAACAGATAATACCAAAGCTGTATGTGCAGCCTATCAAGCGAAGCTACCTAACTTAAACTATCACTACGAGCCCGTTCAGGGGCTGTCGAGAGCCCGCAATACCGGACTTCAAGTCGCAATCGGCGATTACGTGGCCTACTTAGACGATGATGCAATTCCTTGTGCCGATTGGCTGGCGGAGGTGGCAGCGGCTTTTAAGACTATAACGCCCCAACCTGCGGCTATCGGAGGACCAATTTATCCGATCTGGGAAGCATCGCCGCCTGCCTGGATGCACCATTACGTACAGGGTTACTATACTGTGTTGGATCATGGTTCAGAATCTCGGTGGTTCCCAGAAGGCGAATATCCCTATGGGGCAAACATGATTTATCGCCGCGACGTATTGATAGAAAATGGTGGATTTTCGGAAGCGCTTGGGCGTGATGGGAAGAGTCTCCTGTCTGATGAAGAGCGCTTGCTAAATTTGACCATTGCCACCCAAGAAGGTCGGTTTTATTACCTCGCTACTGCGTCAGTGCAGCATTGGATTCCTCAAGAACGTATTAGTCAAGAATGGCTGCTGAAACGATGCTACTGGCAGGGGCGCTCGGGCTCTGTCGTCGACACTACCCTAGGGGTCCCTATAGTAAATCAGCGCATCCGAGGGCTACAAGGCGTTTGCAACGTGAAACGCTGGATTTCTCAGTTGCTGCCTGATGCTCGACGACGTATTCGGGCCCGGGCATGGCTGATGTGGTCCTGGGGCTACCTGTATCAGTCGTTGCGCCCCCCTACATCTGTTTGAGTTGTGACAATTCAAGGGCATTTATCACAGCGTTTCAATCTTCATGGCCTTTTTAAGCAATTCCTAGATATCCACATGTTCAATCGCTGGAGGTATTGGTTAAGGTGGAGCTGGCTTATATGGTCTCTTTAATTTCGATATAGGTTGCCGAAGGTAGTTGGTTTGATTGTTGCAACTGCTGTTGAATGGCCGTCTCCTCTCATATTTCCTCTTAGTTCGCGGTAGTCTAACGCCAATCCTAGGTTTACTATGACAGCTCTTATTGCTATTGGTCTTGATGCAGCTGATCCGGCTCTGTTAGAAAGCTGGATGGCCGCAGGCTATCTGCCAACCCTGGCGAGTCTGAAACAGCAAGGTAGCTACGGTCAGCTATCGAACGTAGAGCATTACCGAGCTGAAACCCCGTGGACCACCTTTATTAGTGGCAAGGCTCCTGAAGATACGGGTTATTGGGGACCGGTAAAGTTTGATCCCACGACATACGATGTGACCGAAGTCGGAGCCTATGATTATCAAGAGCATCCTCCTTTCTATGCCTTAGGGTGCAATCGTAAGGTAATTGCTTTCGATATTCCCCAATCTTCGCTGTCTGAAAACCTCGACGGGGTGCATGTATTGGGTTGGGGCGCGCACTCCCCTATGACGGCCAGTCACTCAACGCCATCCGAGGCGATTGCTGACATCATTGCAGAACACGGCGAACATCCTGCCTTTTTGAAGGATTTTGCTGAGTGTCGTGATTTGGATGCGCTTAAGCGGTTACAGAAGGCCTTGGCTATCGGAATTGACCGAAAAGCTGACATCTGCGCAACGCTTCTCAACCGCCATGATTGGGATCTTTTCCTGACTATTTTTGGTGAGAGTCACACAGCGGGCCACTACATGTGGCATCTGAGCCAGTCCGACCATCCGCTTTACTGTATGGCAGGGACAGGCGCCGAAGACCTGATGCTGAAGACATTTGTCGAAATTGATGAGGCGATTGGTAAAATCCTAAAAGCCTCGCCAAAGGATGCAAATGTGGTAATTTTCTCAGCTCATGGTATGGGCACCAACGTGATGGATTTACCCAGCATGGTGTTCTTACCTGAGTTGCTGCACCGCTATAGCTTCTCTGGCAAAGTAGCCCTAGCACCGGGTAAAATTGGAGCCCCGGTGGCACCTGTCAAAACCAGCTTTGATCGCAAACGCGGTTGGCTTGGGGAAATTTGGAACCTAAGAGCCCCCCTCAATCCGCTTACAAGATGGCTACGGACAAACATGCCGGTCCGTGTGCAAAAGCCTCTAGATATCTTTTTCAACCGCCTCGCTCAGCCGAGTGTACTATGTCCCAGCACTCTGGAGAATGCTGGAGATTCTCTCTTCTGGCAGCCAGCACGCTGGTACGCGCCTCTTTGGCCTCAGATGAAAGCGTTTGCCATTCCTAGCTATTCCGAAGGCTATATTCGGATCAATCTTAAAGGGCGTGAGCAGAATGGTCTGGTTGAACCAGCAGATTATGACGCGGTGTGTAATGAACTGACGGCTATGATGAACCAGCTGACCGATGCTCGAACCGGACAACCTTTGGTTGAGAGGGTTGTTCGAATACGGCAGAATGGTTTCGACACCGATAGCAAGTTGCCAGATGCAGATTTGGTTGTCTTATGGCAGGATGACTTGCCCAGTGATGTGGTAGATGCGCCAGGCTATGGCCGAATTGGTCCAATTCCTCACCATCGGACAGGTAGCCATCGCGCCCATGGATTTCTCCTGGCCAATGGGCCAGATATTCAGGCCGATCAGTTCAGTGCAGGAGGGCATGCATTAGATCTTGCACCCACTCTTCTAGGTCTCTTGGGTATCTCAGAGACGGGGAATTTGAGTGGGCGAAACTTGGCTGAGCGGGATTCGATGGTGGTGGGTTAAATGTCAGTAGGTGGTTTTCTGAGGGATACTTTTGCCTGGCAACGCAATAGCCAGTGACTATAGCTGGTGCGATAGTCACTGGCTAAGTTAGTCGAAAATCATATTTTCTTTTTTATTAATTTTTTATGGAAAGTGCTGGACGACTTGTGTCTGAATCACCCCAGCAGCCGCTTTCTAAGGTGGGGCAGCGGCTATGGTCAATTTTCGCTTTTAGTATTTTTGTAGTGACGACGATTGCTGTCGTCAGCTGGATATTACAGCATCCGTTCGGTACGAACTGGGATGAAACAAACTATATCAATCAGATCGTTCAAGACCGGACTGCACTGGGAGATGGCCCAGTTTCCCTGGTCAAAGCCCTGCTGCGTCGTGATGCGAGTCGCCCGCCTGCTTATCGGATTCTAGCGCTGCCAATCACCGCTATTTGGGGGGGGGAGCCCACCGCCCTAAGGCTGTTTGCGTGGCTGGCATTTGGGATCAGTGTCTACCTAATCTATCAGACAGGGGAACAGCTACGGGACCGCGCGACTGGGGGATTCGCAGCCTGTTTCTTACTGACCTGTCCGATTTTAATCGGGCCGAACATGCGGTTCTATGTAGACTACAGCTTATATTTGGCAATTGCAGGCTCGCTCTACTTTCTCTTTCGGCATTGGCATCAGACAGATACAAAGTCTCGCAATTGGATTGGGTTGGGTCTTTCTCTAGGGTTGGGCGCTATGGCTAAGCCTACCATTGCCTTTATTTTAGGACCCATGCTGTTGGTACTCATGGGCCTGCGTTTGATGGCAAAGAAAGTTGGCCCTTCGCTGCAATCGCTGTTCAAGTCCTACGGCGTCGCCATGGCTATTATGCTTCCCTGGTGGGTGCTGAACGGCGATGATGCCATTGCTAAGGCCTTTCAGTCAGGAGGAAATACTCGAGACGCACTCGGCACGCAGGGAGAGTTAGGCACTCTGCTGAAGTGGGGCTATGTGTTTATACAGTCAGTGACGGGACCTATGCTGAGTCTGTTGACTGGAGCAATCGTCCTGTCGTTTCTGTGGGTTTGGATCGTTCAACGCCGCCTTGAGTTGACGCGGCCTCAACGATATGCGGTGCTTTTGTGCTTAGCTGGTGCGATTCCTTTCGCAGGCTTGGCGGCTTCGGGCGTCAATCACAATCCTCGCCTTATTGCTCCCCTATTGATGCCGCTTAGTTTGGCGATAGGGCTGCTAGCCTCCTCTACAGGCTGGTTCTCCCGCAGACCTATGACTTTGGTTGCTGTGGTCCTGATGACGGCTCAGGTGACCGTAATGCTGGCACCGCAACCTGGCAGCGCGCGCTATCAGGAGGGCGATCAATATTCCAAAACTCACAACTGGGGTAATCCAACTTCGGTCATGCGCCGAGAAGAGCAATGGAACTGGTCTCTGCTTTACGATGCCGTACGTCAATATCCATTAGATACCCCAAGGATTGGTTACCTGGGCAACGCTAAGATGCTGAACCCGCCCCAAATTCGTTCGCCTTGGCTACGCTTAGGTAAAACTGCCCGTGTCGATCCCTTGTGGAAAGATAAAAGCAACCCTATTGACTGGGAAGACATTATGAGGGGAGCCTCTCGTCAAGATATTCTGGTGGTCATTGATAGCGAGACGACTGGAGATGCTCTAGTAGATTATCGAACGATTGACAACCAGCATAATCCCGAGTTGGTTGAGCGTTTGCGTGCTGCCGAGGACTTTGTTCTCCTGACAACCCTAAAGATGGGTAGATTTACACCCACTGATGTGGCTGTCTTCGTTCGTAACGATGTAGCCAACCCCAAACTCTGACATATCTGAGTCTGCTGTTGACAATGGTCTCGAATTCGCCTCTGATTACGGTTGTTATTCCAGTCTACAATGGGGCTAAAACCATTGCAGAGACGATTACTTCTGTGCTTGAGCAGTCTCTGAGAGACTTTGAACTACTCGTTATCAATGATGGTTCGACTGATAATACGATTGAGGTTGTTCAAGGCTTTAAGGATAATCGGATCCGTTTGTTAACTTACTCTAATGCGGGCTTGGCGGCTAGTCGTAATCGGGGTATTCAGCAAAGCTGCTGTGATCTGATCAGTTTTATTGATGCTGATGACCTGTGGACGACCACCAAGCTGGAAGATCAGCTGTTAGCGCTTCGTCGTCAATCATGTGCTTCTGTCGCCTATAGCTGGACTGACTGCGTCAACCAGTCAGGGATTTTTTTTCGTCGAGGGAGTCATATCTCAGCTGAGGGCAACGTATACGAACGGTTGCTAATGGGTAACTTTATTGATAGTGGTTCCAATGCCCTATTTCGTAAGTCTGTGTTTGAGGCGGTGGGACAATTCGATACTGCTCTCAAAGCTGCAGAGGATTGGGACATGTTCCTAAGAATCGCTGCTGATCACAGGTTTGTTTCAATCTCCGAAGTCCAAGTACTGTATCGGCTATCGAGCCAATCCATGTCAGCTAATTTATATCGTCAGGAGCAAGAATCTCTTAAGGTCCTCAATAAGGCGTTTGCTTGTAAGCCAAAGCTATCATGGCGGTCTCGACGTAAAAGTCTAGCCCAGCTCTATCGGTATTTGACGTACAAAGCGCTTGAAAATTGCTCGACTAAGGAGCAGGCTAGTGTGGCAGGGCGCTATTTATTTCAATCTGTTTTTCAGGATCCAAGGCAGCTTCGACCTTTGCGGTTATTTGGTAGCCAGCTGAGTGAAATTGTCAAAGTCTTAGCGGACTAGTTTTCTACAGGTAGTTCAGTATGTTTGCTTCAAAGAATAAAAAACGCAAAGTTTCTCAGCAAGTGACCGTTTTAGTTAAAACGTTCAATCGCCCTAAGACGGTTACTGGTGCAATCAATCAAATTCGAAAGTTCTATCCAGATATTCGCATTTTGCTAGCGGATGATAGTAAGGAAACTGTTCAACTCGATGATAATAAAACGGAAATCTTTCCAATGCCCTTTGACTCCGGCGTATCGAAGGGACGAAACTTTTTACTCGAAAAAGTAGAGACGCCGTATTTTCTAATGATGGACGACGATCATTACTTCAATGGTCGAACCCGGCTTGATAATATGTTGAGCTTACTGGAAAAGCACAACTTTGATATCTTGAGCGCTTTAGTATTTCAGCGCTCTCCTTTTAAGAAGGAATTCTATCGGAAGAAGCTAGTTGATTTTTATCTAAATTTTGATCTAACAGACGGAGTCCTGAGTTTTGTTGACGGTTTTCATGAAAGAACAAGGGACTACACCCGTTGCGATCTAGTGCATCAGTTCTTTCTGTCAAAGACTGAGCCGATTCAAAAAATAGGAGGATGGGACGACCGATTGAAGACGGCGGATCACGCTGATTTTTTTATTCGTGCTAAGAAATCCGGTCTAAAAGTAGGCTATACGCATCTGGCAAGAGTTGATCATGTTCATCTGAAAGAAGAGCGATTTTCTGAGGATTATGCTGCTTTTCGAACCCGTATGCCAGAATTTCGTAAGATATGGATTGAGAAGCACGGTATCAATAAAGTTGTGCAGCGTGACGGTAAAAACATTAGCTCTCAAGAATTTATTTCTCAAAAAGGATGGTAGTCTCTGTATTAATTCAGCATCTTTTACTGGTATCGAATACAAATCCAAAAGAAACGATACTCAAATCACTCTGAATAGGTTGGATAGCAGGGCTATTTCATTTTCTAAAAAGTGAGTTAGCATATACGCTCAACCATTTTCGTTGGAGTGCGCATGAGTTCATCTACAGCGTTGTCTGGGGCTGATCAGCTCCCCCCATCGGGT
Organism: Cyanobacteria bacterium J06648_16; assembly: GCA_039817185.1. Lineage (GTDB taxonomy): Bacteria > Cyanobacteriota > Cyanobacteriia > Phormidesmidales > Phormidesmidaceae > CAWUKV01. Next base: position 109,587 of record JBCBWI010000004.1, read on the forward strand.
GAGCAGCTAGAGATTCTATCCGTCTTTTCAGAGATACCTGATGCGCGTCACAGCTTAGGCAAACGGCATCATATCGCATTGTGTCTGGCCCTGTTTACACTGGCGATAGCCGCCGGGAACCAAGGTTTTTTGGCGATAGGAGACTGGCTCAAGAGCTATGAAGCGGAACTCATTGAGCTATTCAATCCCCCCAAACGCAGATTACCTTCCTACAGCACGATTCGCCGGGTGTTGTTAAATTTGGACTACAAAGCCTATTCAGCCGCACTCGCTTGTATGTTGAGAGGGGAAGCGCTAGACCGTCCCGCCTAGGGGGTGAAGGACATTTCATACTCTGTAAGTGAGCAAGGCTCAGCGCTTCAATTCATCGCAGGTAAAGCTCGAAGAATCGCCAGGAGACCACAAACGGAGCCCGCATCAGCAAGGTAGAGCAGCCGAGATGGAGCCCATAGCCCATCCACCTGTAGCCAGGAGTTAGACCCAAATGACGGTTCCCTCATCTTCAGTCTCCAGTAGGTTCAATTGGATTAGCATCGATGTGAGTAAGGCCAATCTGGACGTCTACGAGCACCAAAGTGGCCAATCACAGCGTTTTCGCAACGACCATAAAGGCATTGCCAAACTGCTCAAGTGGGCGAGTCAGTTTCCTCACCCCGCAGCGGTGTTTGAGTCAACCGGTGGTCTGGAGCGCTTGGCGGCTGAGACGTTCTCATCTGAGGGGATATTGTCAATGCCACTCAGAACCACAACTTTGCCAAAGCCAGTGGGACGCTTGCCAAAACCGACCGCATTGATGCGCGCACCATTGCCCACTACGGTCACTGCTTTAAGCCAGCGGCTATGGTCTTTGCTTCAGACCTAGAGCAAGAAGTCAAAGCGTGGGTGAGACGGCGTAAGCAACTGCCGAATACGCTCACAGAGGAGAAAAACCGACTGGGGCAACTTCAAGGTAGACGAACCGCTGGCATCAAGGCCCAAGTCGAAACCCATATCGAATGGCTCACTGAGCAAATCAAAGCCGCCGAGGCCAAGATTGAGGAACTGGCCACACAACAGGCTCAGTGGCAGGCTGACCGGGTCTTGCTGATGTCAGCTAAAGGCATTGGTAAGGTCATCTCCATCAGCTTGCTTGTGCATTTGCCTGAGCTTGGCAAAGTCAATCACAAACAGATTGCGGCCCTAGCCGGGCTGGCACCGGTCAATCGCGACAGTGGCAACTACAGAGGCAAACGCTTTACCCAGGGCGGTAGAGCGGCCGTCCGCAGTGCCCTCTATATGGCCGCGATGGTGGCCGTGCGGTTCAATCCACCCATCAAGGCGTTTTACGCCCATCTGCTCAAAACCGGCAAGACCAAGAAAGTGGCACTGATTGCTTGTGCGAGAAAGCTGCTCATCTGTCTCAATGCCATGCTCAAGCACCGCACTGAGTGGCAAGATGACCGGGTTACAGCCTGCTTCTCGCCCTGTTAATTCAGATTTCCTCTTGACTTGCAAGATAATCGCTCACTTGACCTGCTGTCCTATGGAGCTTTTGCCTGAATATTGGGAGTCAAGTCAAGTGAGAAACGCTATATTTCCTGCCTCAACTCATTGCCGAGATCCTCGTATCGGAGCTATTGTTCGTTTTCACCTCAGCCTTGTCCTGTCGGTTCTGGTAGCGGCTGTAGAAATAAAGACCCGCAAACCAAGGTCCCTCAAACCATGTCATTTGCCTGGAAGACGTGCTATCGCTTTTTAGCAGTGCTAATGCTCACGGCCACATCCCTATGCGGTTCGGCTTATGGGCAGGGAGCAGAGGAGCTAGCGCCCTATTATCGCTCTATCGTTGAGGCGTATGAGGCTAACCCCATTGATCCGGCAGCGCGATCTTGGGAAGCGGTAGATGCCCTTAATGGAGCAGGAATTGCTTACCGCTATTTGGGTGACCCACAAAAGGCCTGGGAGCTGCATCAGCAGGCATTGATCATTGCGCGGGAGATTGGCGATCTCAATCGCGAAATCAGCACGCTGCAAAACCTGGGCAATACAGCCAGTCAGTTAGGAGACGATCAAGGAATCAATTTCTATCAATCACAGCTGGCGATCGTTCGCGATCGCGGTGATTTAGAACTTGAAGCCAGCCTTTTGCAGCTCCTAAGCTTTGGGTACAGCAGCATCGGCGATACGCAAGCGCTATTGGAACTGTATGAAGACTACATTCCCCTACTGCAACAGTTGGAAAGGCGGGAAGATGCTGTGTATGCCCTGATCGGCAAGGCCAGCCTATATTACGGCACGCTCTCTCAACCCCAGCAAGCATTTGCCCTATTAGATGAGGCACTTGCGATCGCACACCAGGCGGATAATCCCAATCTCCTGCGGACTGTACTGGTCAATCAAGGAAGCTTTTACCGTCTCTTGGGAGATTTTGCCAAAGTCATTGAGGTGTATGAGCAAGCGCTAGACCTGACCGAACAGTCGGGCAGCTATCAAGACAGGCTGCTGTTGCAACAGCAGTTGGCCCATGCCTACGAAGCTCAAGATAATGTAGCTGAGGCCATTTCACTGCATCGAGCTAACCTTGCCCTAGCTCGCCAGCAGTCAGATACTATCTGGACGGCCTGGAGCATGGATGATCTCAGTTTTGCCTATCAACAGCTCCAGGCTTACGAGCAAGCGCTGGATTGGCAGCTGCAGGCGTTGGCGCTGCATCTGCAAGTTGCGGATGGGAACACGCTGAGTCAATTCAATGGCTATAACAACCTGGGATGGATTTATTTTGCGTTAGGGGACTTATCCGCAGCAGAGCAGTCTCTCCGAAATGCCATCCAAGGCTATGAGGAAATTTCAACAGATTTACAAGATAATCAGGGACTGTTTGGACCAAGCAACGACGACTTGCAAATCAACGTTCGAGAAGGGTTTGCGGATGCTTACCAGGCCTTACAAGCTGTTCTTATCGCCCAGGGAAAGGTAGAAGATGCGTTGGAGGTTGCTGAACAGGGGCGGGCACGCAGTATTGTGAACTTGCTGTCGCTCAAAACCACTGGAGATAACAGTGCACCCGTTCCCAACATTCCCGCCCCAAATATTGAGAAACTGCAAGCGATTGCCCGTAGCCACAACACCACCCTGGTGGAATATAGCGTGCTGTACGATCAGCCCCGCTTAGCCTTTGGCAACCGCCTGCGCCGTCCCCCTGTGGAAAAAACACTCCTAATTTGGGTCATCAAACCCGCTGGGGACATCACCTTACGTCAGGTAGACCTGCAACAGATTTGGCAGCAAAGCAGCCGCGATATTAACTTCGAGACGCCCTTGGGCAACTTGATCCAAGATAGCCGACAAGCCCTGGGCATTCCAGGTCGGGGGTTTGACCTTGAGTGGCGAGCCGAGAATATTTCTGAGCAGGCACTCATACCCGAATTGCGGCTTCTCCATCAACTGTTGATTGACCCGATTGCCGATTTGCTGCCCAGTGACCCGACGGAAACGGTCACCTTTATTCCCCAGGATATGTTGTTCTTCACACCATTTGCAGCGCTACAAGATCGCTCTGGCAGCTTCCTCATCGAGCACCATACCCCCGTCACTGCCCCATCCATTCAATTTCTGGCGCTAACAGAAGCACGGCAGCAGCAGCTCAATAGCCTCCCCACTGCGCCAACCGCTTTAGTAGTGGGGAATCCTACCATGCCCCAGGTGCAGTTGGAAATCAACGGCCCACTGCAACAACTACCTGTGTTGCCAGGGGCTGAAATAGAAGCAGATGCAATCGCTCGCCTGTTAGGGACTCGTCCCTTGATTGGCGCAGCCGCGACTGAAGCTGCAGTCGTCAATCAGCTACCCACAGCTCGCATTATTCACCTGGCAACGCACGGCTTATTAGACCCTGTGTACGGCTTTCAAAGTGCCCTTGCCTTGGCTCCTGGATCTGGCGAAGATGGCCTACTCAAGACTCGGGAGATCATCAACTTTGATCTGCAGGCAGACTTGGTGGTGTTGAGTGCCTGTGATACTGGGCGGGGACGGCTAACTGGAGATGGCGTGATTGGGTTGGCGCGGTCGTTTATTGGCGCAGGCGTGCCCAGCATTGTTGTTTCGCTTTGGGCGATTCCAGATGCGCCTACTGCCAGGCTAATGACTGAGTTTTATCAGCAGCTTGATCAGGGGGAAAGTAAGGCCCAGGCACTGCGACAAGCCATGCTTGAAACTCTGGAAACTCATCCACACCCCCGTAATTGGGCTGCTTTTACCCTGATTGGCGAAGCTAACTAAAGCGCTATCGAACGTTCTATAACAACCGCTACATAGGTTTGTGTGGCGGTAGCAACTGAAGACTCAGTGCAAGTAGCTCTCGCCCATCCACTGCAAGGGAGCTGCATGCACTGAGTTATTCCTCAAGGTCTTGACCAACCATAATTCGATGTCCATCGATCGTTTTTAGCCCAAACTCTCGCATTCCCCATGGCTCACTTTTGAGAGGCTTGATTATCTCTACGCCTTTTGATGTGACCATGCCATAGTAATCATCTACATCATCGACAACAAAGTATCCGAAATAGGAATGATCACCCAGTTCACTCGGTTGAGTAGCATCAGGGCAGTGCCCTGCCATGATTCGACAATTATCTCTTACAAACATTCGCCATCCTGGATCCCCAATCTCGTGAACAGCAAAGCCTAATATATTGCTATAAAAGCCAATAGATTTTTCAAGATCTGGCACTGCCAAAACATAAATGGTCTGCTGAATTGCCATGCTTTATTAATTGAGCAACACTGTCACAGCACTCTCGGCGGGCCGCCGCGTCTCTACCCCAAGCATCTCTACCCCAAATGGTCCTGAATAGCCTTGACCTCTAGGGGGCGCTGCTGCAGGCTGCGGATGGCTGCGGCGGTGGCGCGGGCACCGGCCAAAGTGGTGGTGGTGGGAATTTTGTAATCGAGGGCCGTGCGGCGGATGCTGCGATCGTCTTCTTGAGCGGCCTCGCCGATAGGGGTGTTGATGATCAGCTGAATTTGACGGTTTTTGATCGCATCTAGCACATGGGGACGGCCCTCGTGGACCTTATACACCAGATCGACGGTCAGGTCGTGGGCCTGTAGCGCTTTGCGGGTGCCAGCGGTGGCAATCAGGCTAAAGCCCAACTCTGAGAGTTCTTTGGCGATGGGCACGACAGCGGACTTATCGCGATCGCTAATGGAGACGAATACGGTGCCTGCCGTCGGCAGAGTTTGACTCGCGGCTAGCTCGGCCTTAGCAAAGGCTTGCGCAAAGTCGCTATCAATGCCCATTACTTCGCCGGTTGAGCGCATTTCAGGTCCTAGCAGCGTATCGGTCCCGGTGAATTTGTTGAAGGGGAAGACGGCTTCTTTGACACAAATATGCTCGGGGATGACTTCTTCAAGCACGCCGAGTTCGGCTAGCGTCTGACCGGCCATCACGCGCACGGCCACCTTGGCCAGGGGAACGCCGATCGCCTTAGAGACGAAGGGGACCGTCCTAGATGCACGGGGGTTGGCTTCGAGGATGTAGACTTCGTCGTCTTTGACCGCAAACTGAATGTTCATCAGGCCCACGACCTGCAGCGCCTTGGCGAGCTTAACCGTCCAGCTGCGGATGGTCGCCAGTGCCGAGTCGCTGAGGGAGATCGTCGGAATCGAGCAGGCAGAATCGCCGGAGTGGATACCGGCCTGTTCGATGTGCTCCATGATGCCGCCGATGACGACCTGACCGGTGAGATCGCAAACCGCATCCACATCGACCTCAATCGCATTCTCCAAAAACTTGTCGATCAGGATCGGGTGGTCCGGCTCCACCTGGACCGCAGTAGTCATGTAGCGATCGAGATCCTGGTCAGAGTAGACAATTTCCATCGCCCGCCCGCCTAGCACGTAGCTGGGCCGCACGACGACCGGGTAGTCAATCTTTTTCGCGATCCCCAGGGCCTCTTCGTAGCTGCGGGCAATGCCGTTAGGCGGCTGCTTGATGTCGAGATCCCAGAGAATTTTCTCGAACCGCTCCCGGTCTTCGGCAGCGTCAATTGAATCCGGTGACGTTCCCCAAATTTGGGTCGGCCCTTCGCCCAGGGCCGCCTGCAAGGACACGGCTAGCTTCAGCGGCGTCTGCCCCCCAAACTGCACAATTACTCCTTCAGGCTGCTCGGCCTCGATGATGTTGAGTACGTCCTCCAGGGTTAGCGGCTCGAAGTACAGCCGGTCGCTGGTGTCGTAGTCAGTGGAGACCGTCTCGGGGTTGGAGTTGACCATGATGGTTTCATAGTCGTCGTCCTGCAGGGCAAAGGAGGCGTGACAGCAGCAGTAGTCAAACTCGATGCCCTGGCCGATGCGGTTGGGGCCGCCGCCGAGAATCATCACCTTGCGCCGGTCGGAGGGCTGCACCTCGGTCTCCTGGTCGTAGGTGGAGTAGTAGTAGGGAGTATAGGCTTCAAACTCGGCAGCGCAGGTGTCAACGGTTTTGTAGACGGGTATCACGCCGAGGGACTTGCGGTGTTGGCGCACGTCCATTTCAGCTGTCTTGGTGGCAAAGGCAATCTGCCGGTCGCTGTAGCCCTGCTGCTTGATCGCGCGCATCAGGTCGGTGGAGATTTCGTTGAGCTTCAGCCGCTTTAGCTGCTTTTCGCTTTGCAGCAGGTCCTGTAGCTGGTGCAAAAACCAGGGGTCAATGGCGGTCAGTTCGTAGATATCGTCGAGCTCTAGCCCCAGCTGTAGGGCATGGCGCAGAGCAAAGATGCGCTCGGGGTTAGGCGTGCGCAGACTGGCGCGAACCTGGCTAATCGTGGGCAGTTTTTCGTTGCGATCGCACCCCCAACCTGCCCGTCCGGTCTCCAAAGACCGCAGGGCTTTCTGCAACGACTCTTTAAAGGTGCGCCCGATCGCCATCGCTTCCCCAACCGACTTCATCTGCGTGGTCAGAACGGGGGAGCTGCCGGGAAACTTTTCAAAGGCAAACCGGGGAATCTTGGTCACCACGTAGTCGATCGTGGGCTCAAAGCTAGCGGGGGTTTTTTGGGTGATGTCGTTGGGAATTTCAGGCAAGGTGTAGCCCACGGCCAGCTTCGCGGCAAATTTGGCGATGGGGAAGCCGGTCGCCTTCGAGGCCAGGGCCGAGCTGCGCGATACGCGGGGGTTCATCTCAATCACGATCACGTCACCCGTGTCGGGATTGACCGAAAACTGAATGTTGGAACCGCCGGTTTCGACGCCGATTTCACGAATGATTTTGATCGAGGCATCGCGCAGCCGCTGGTATTCCTTGTCCGTTAGCGTCTGGGCGGGGGCCACCGTAATCGAGTCGCCAGTGTGTACACCCATGGGGTCCAGGTTCTCGATCGAGCAGATAATCACGACATTATCGGCCAGGTCGCGCATTACCTCTAGCTCATACTCTTTCCACCCCAGCAGCGACTGCTCGATCAGAATTTGCGATACCGGGCTGGCGTCGATGCCGGATTTGGCAATGGTCTCAAACTCTTCGCGGTTGTAAGCGATGCCGCCGCCGGTGCCACCCAGGGTAAACGCCGGACGAATAATCAGGGGGAAGCTGCCAATCTCGGCGGCGATCTGATCGGCCTCGTCCATGGTCTCAGCCAGACCGGAGGGGCAAACGCCCACGCCAATGCGTTCCATCGCCGCCTTGAAAAGTTTGCGGTCTTCGGCCATTTCAATGGCGTCGAGCTTCGCGCCAATCAGCTCGACGCCGTATTTGTCCAATACGCCACTTTTAGCCAGGTCAACGGCCAGATTGAGCGCCGTCTGACCGCCCATGGTGGGCAGCAGCGCATCGGGTCGCTCGGCTTTGATAATCTGCTCGACCATCTCCGGCGTTAACGGCTCAATGTAGGTCCGATTAGCCGTTTCCGGGTCGGTCATGATCGTCGCCGGGTTGGAGTTGATGAGGACGACCTCGTACCCTTCTTCTCTCAGGGCTTTGCAAGCCTGAGTCCCCGAATAGTCAAACTCACAGGCTTGACCAATCACAATCGGGCCTGAGCCAATCAGCAGAATCTTGTGCAGGTCGTCTCGCCGGGGCATAGCTGGTTCTTGTCAGTAAAATCCAAATCATTGTAGGGCTTTCTCTACTGGCTATCGGCCTACTTTTGTTATGGACGGCAAATGTTATGGACGGCAAACGCGATCGGCGCTAGCTACAAAAAAGCAGAGGCAGACGCCAGCAGGTCCGCCTCTGCGCTGACGCAATTCTGAGCGAAACGCGTCCGCCAATCGTATCGCTATTGTGCTGGCCCAAATGGTGCTGGCCTAACCTTCGCCGCCTTCACCCCCTTCGCCGCCTTCCTCTTCGCCTTCGGGCTCGACTTCCTCTACAGGAATATCCTCAATTGCGTCTTCTTCGACGGGGGCTTCGCCACCACAGGCCGCCAACGTTGCGACCATACCCATTGCTAAAAAAAGCTGAATTGGTTTGAGTGCCATGGTTGTATTCTTACCTTGATTTGAATGGTTTCAGGGCGGGGGATACTGCACTTGCTTATCAGTGATAGCTCAACCGCCTTGCCCTGTCGCTTCTGATAAAAAATTCTGAGGCAGTGTTGCAGCAGACAACACCGTTTTCTACGGTTTGAGTAGGGGCAGATACCCTTAAGGAGGTTGTGATGCCCAGGCCGCTCCAGCCGCTGTGGTCGATACGCTAAAGCCTTTCGATGTTATCTACAGCACATCTGATTCCGGGCAAACTTCATAGAACAGGTTCCTAGCAAGGGGGAACTCGGTGGCCCCTTGCTTGAACCAGGGAGATAAGTTTTTTCTATAGATTTTTCTAGATCGGGAGGCTTGGCTGTGAGGACTACAGTCGATAAGGACTGTACGTACCGACTGCTTTCATACCGTATGATGAAGATCGCTATTGAAGATCAGTCTCAATAAAATGGAAAAAATAAAAAAGGAACCGATCGCTCTTCTTGACGCTGAATAACCCTACTCTGGTAACTCGCTTCCCCTTGTCCGTCGTTTCCGTCAATCGCCTTTAAGGTCTCTATATAATTCGCGTACATGTAATTCGCGTACATGTAACCCGCGTAAATTTTCGCGTAATTCTAAATGTCTGCAGACTCTCTCCTTGTTCTCGATCAGGTCACAAAACAGTATCCCAACCAGCAGCTGCCCGCCGTCGATCGGATCAGCCTGAGCCTGAGCCAAGGGGAACTGTTGGGTTTGCTAGGTCCGTCAGGCTGTGGCAAGACAACGCTATTACGACTGATTGCGGGGTTTGAGCGTGCCCAAGCGGGTACCATCGAGCTGCTGGGACGGCAGGTCTGTGGTCAGTGCTGGGTCCCACCGGAGCGGCGGGACGTGGGCGTCGTGTTTCAGGACTATGCGCTGTTTCCCCATTTGACCGTGTTTGGCAATGTTGCCTTCGGACTGGCTCAGGGCAAGCGGATGCCGAAGCCGAAGGTGCGCGAGCTGGTCTGTCAGTCTATTTCTTTGGTGGGGCTCAAGGGGTTTGAGAAACGCTATCCCCATGAGTTATCGGGCGGTCAGCAGCAGCGGGTGGCGCTGGCGCGAGCACTTGCCCCCCGCCCTTCCTTAGTCTTGCTGGATGAGCCATTCAGCAACCTGGACGTACAGGTGCGGCTCTATCTGCGGCAAGAGGTGCGCGACATTCTGAAGGGGGTGGGTACGGCAGGCATTTTTGTCACCCATGACCAGGAAGAGGCGCTGGCAATTGCCGATCGGGTGGCGATTTTGCGGCAGGGGCAGATTGAGCAAATGGGTCTGCCGGAAACGATCTATTGCTCACCGGCTTCCCGGTTTGTGGCGGCCTTTGTCACCCAGGCGAATTTTGTCCCGGCCCATCGGCAACCCCAGGGGTGGGAGACGCCGTTGGGGTTTGTACCCGTGCATCAGGTGCAGGCGACAGCGGAGGCTGCGCAGACCAGCGGTGAGCTGATGGTGCGTCAGGAGGCGCTGCGGCTCGTTGCTGACCCAAGTGCATCCAGCGTTGTTCAAGATCGGCTGTTTCTGGGGCGGGAGTACCAGTACCGGGTGCAGCTGTCTAGCGGGCAAGTCGTTTATGTGCGGTTGCCCCTTGCTCAAGCGTTTGGGGCGGGCGAGCGGGTGCGGGTTGAGCTGCGGGCTGACGGCGTGGATTTAGGGCTTTGCTTCTTTACCCTGCCAGGGGGTCAGTCTGTGCCGGTTACCAAGCCGACTGTTTCGCTCTGAGACTGGGCCCCGGCCATTGGAGCGTGCGTGACGTTGAGGTAGATCGCCAGGGCTAGGGTAAATGCGATCGCAGTCATCGCATGACTGCCCCACTGCTGAACAAACTGCCGATAGCTACTCATAGGAGTACCTCTAAGGGGGAATAGCTTTAGTAAACCGTTTGCCAGCGGCTCGATAGATGAGCCAGATCACGCCGGGTTGGGCCATTTATCACCAGAGGGCGTGCTCCCCCCCCCCTGGTCTGTTTGGAATGCCTGTTTGGAATGCCTGTTTGAAATGTCCGCTGTACCTGCCTACTTGAAATTCGGCAGACACAGCGGGGGATTTTGGGGATTTTTATGCCGTCGCAGCGGGGATTTTACGCCATTAATGCTGAGTACCGTCAGAAATCAGCCTGTGGGGTCTGTATAAACCCATAGGCCAGTTTTCCAAGCGTCCATCCTTGGCTAATTTGATTAGAGGCGTTCCTCCCATGCTGAAGCAGACCTTTCAATCGGTACATTTCTCACGACTGTTAGCTGCGGTCCTGCTAACGGCTTTAATCGCTGATTGTGCGCCGCACCCTAATCTAGGTCCCAGCTTCGTTTCTCAGGCCTTCTCCAACCTGATCCAGCCAGCCACAGCGGCTGAGTAGGCTAGATCGCCTGCGCCGATGGGCTGATACTATTTTCCCTAATTACGGCGCAACGTACGGCACTTGTTCGGGGGGCAACGCTATCAGCGATGTGCAAATTGTTTCCGAACGTTAAAGAATAGATAAAGCTGTCTTTTAATTTTGGTTAAGTACTGAGCGTGTAAGCCTTGCATCTGCAGGTTTTCTGATGCTCCAGCGTCAATTGTGTAGCTAAAAGTACCGAAAAACTTCACGCCAATGGGGATTTGTGGTGGGGACATCCCTGATAAGATTGGCCGTGGTAGGTGATTAGCACAACAATAAAGTCGTCATGGTTTCTACGAGCATAGCGCCCGCTCAAGCAAAACTCCGTGTGGGCTTGGGCAGAGTTCTCGTGGTGGAAGATGAAGAAATTATTCGAGAAACGGTCGCCCTGTCTTTGGCTGAGGAAGGCTTTGAGATCGTCGTTGCCGAGGATGGGCCAACTGCGCTAGAGAAGCTCATGGGCTCAGCCGATGGCAGTCTAGAGCCCGTCGCCGACATTAGCCTGGTCATTTTGGACCTGATGCTGCCTGGTATGAACGGCTTGGATCTGTGTCGGCTGGTTCGCCATCGGGGGCTAGACGTGCCCATTCTGATTCTCAGTGCGAAGGGAACTGAGATGGACCGGGTCGTGGGCCTAGAAGTGGGTGCAGATGACTACCTCACCAAACCCTTTGGGATGCGTGAGCTAATTGCCCGCTGCCGGGCACTGCTGCGCCGCTGTCAGACCAAGGCCCACCAGGAAGATACGTCCATTCTCAAGTTTGAAGAAATCGCCCTACATTCCAAAGAGTGTCGGGTGTTTTTAAAGGGCAACGAAGTGAGCCTATCGCCGAAGGAATTTAAGATTTTAGAGCTGTTTATGAGTCAGCCCCGCCGGGTCTGGTCACGGGATCAGATTATTGATCGGGTTTGGGGCTATGACTTTATGGGTGACAACAAGACGGTGGATGTCCATATTCGCTGGATTCGGGAAAAGCTTGAGGCGGACCCCAGTCATCCGCGCTTCCTGAAAACCGTACGCGGATTTGGCTATCGTCTAGGCTAGGGCTCGAACTCGGTATCGGTCACCTATGCATATCCCAACGGCACCGGTTAGCGCTGCTCGTGGCATGGTGGTGTCGCCCCACACGGTGGCCTCCCAGGCTGGAAAGCGGGCACTGCAGCAAGGGGGGAATGCCGTGGATGCTGCGATCGCAACCAACGCGGCCCTCTCGGTCACCTATCCGCACATGACCGGTCTGGGCGGCGATGCCCTTTTGCTCATCTACGATGCCAACACTGGCGAACTGACTGGACTCAACGGTTCCGGGCCAGCGGCCCAGGCTGTTCAGCCAGCAGCCTATGCCGGTCGGTCAATCCCCCAGCGGGGGGCCGAGGCTGCAATTACGGTACCGGGGGCGCTCGATGCCTGGTGGCAGGCCCACCAGCGATGGGGCCGGTTGCCCTGGGTAGAGCTGTTTAAGCCCGCGATTTATCTGGCCTCTAAGGGCTATGCAATGTCAGGCTCCCAGGCTCGGTGGACTCGGCAAGACCGGGAGCTGCTGGCGGCGGATGCGGGGGCCGCGGCGACCTTTTTAGGCAAGGGCAGGCCATTGGACGCGGGGGACACAGTGACGAACCTGGACCTGGCGCGGGTGCTGGCTGCGATCGCAACTAAGGGCATCGACGTGTTTTACCGGGGCACCATTGCCCAGCGGATTGTGGACTTCTTGACGGAACGGGGGGGCGTTCTCGCGCGGGCGGATTTTGCCCAGTACCAGGCCGAGTGGGTGATACCGCTGCGGACCCAGTATCGGGGGCGGACCGTTTGCCAACTGCCGCCCAACACCCAGGGACTGACGGTGCTGCAGATGCTGAACCTGATCGAGCCGTTTGATCTGGTCAAGATCGGGGCCAATAGCCCGGATTACTATCACCTGCTGGTCGAGGCGACGAAGCTGGCGTTTTGCGATCGCAACGCCTACATCAGCGACCCCCACTTCACCGACATTCCCATCGAGCGCCTGATTTCAAAAGACTATGCCCGCCTGCGCGGGTCGCGCATCAGCTTTAGTGCTACCCAGTCCTACCAGGCTCAGCCGCTTGGGGGCGATACGGTCTACTCTGCCGTCGTCGATGCCGAGGGCAATGCGGTCTCGATGATTCAGAGCCTGTACTTTGACTACGGCTGTGGGCTGGTGCCGCCGGGACTGGGGTTTGCGCTCAACAATCGCGGTTCACTCTTTTCCACTGACCCGACGCATGTGAACTGCGTGCAACCCGGCAAGCGGCCGCTGCACACGCTGATTCCGGCGATGGCGCTGGATGCCTCCGGGCAGCCTGAACTCGTGTTTGGCACAATGGGCGGCGAAGGCCAGCCTCAGACCCAGATGGCGTTGCTGACGCGCGTTCTCGATTTTGGTTATGACATTCAGACCGCCGTGAACCTACCGCGCTGGCGCTGGGGGCGTACCTGGGGCGACACCTCGACCTCGCTAGCGCTGGAGGGGCGCATTCCCAAAGACGTGCGGCAGGCATTACAGCAGCGAGGCCATGCGGTCAAAACGGTCCCTGACTGGTCTTCAGAAATGGGGCATGCCCACATGATTCAGGTTGCCGAAGGAACGCTGTTGGGGGCCTGCGATCCGCGTAGTGACGGAGTCGCTGTGGGCGTTTGATAGGATTTTTGACTGGGCGAGCAAGACGCTCACCCTGCGGCGGGTGCTTAACTGGCTTCCTCTAAGGCATCATCGGTTTTGTCAAACAGGCCCAGCAGCCAGCCCAGGATTGCACCAAAGACGAACCCGCCCGCGTGGGCCCAGTAGGCCACACCGCCATCCATGCCCAGACTTGCCGGGGCCTCTAGGCTCAGCACTCCGTAGGCGGCCTGCTCGATAAACCAAAAGCCCAGGAAGTAGATAGCTGGAATGCGGAAGGGGAGTAGCAGGCCAATGGGCACTAGCGTCAGAATGCGAACCTGGGGAAATCGGAAAATGTAGGCACCCATGACACCTGCGATCGCACCGCTCGCCCCCAGCGACGGCACCGTCGAACCTGGGTCGACAAACCACTGCGTCAACCCGGCCAGTACCCCGCAGGCAATATAAAAGAACAGATATTTTGCCCGACCCAGCTGTTCTTCTAGGTTGTTACCAAAAATCCACAGGTAGAGCATGTTGCCCGCAACATGCAAAAAGCCCCCGTGCAAAAACTGCGACGTGACCAGCGTGTCCCACTCTGACCAGGCCGGATAGTTGAACCCCGTCTCAAAACTAACTGTCAGCTCTCGCGGCACAATCGCCCACTGATGAAAGAAATTAGTGAGCGCTGCACTGGGTAGCGACGCCTCATAAAGGAAAATCAGCACGTTGACGGCAATCAGCCCATACGTGGCGTAGGGCGTAATCTTAATGGGGTTATCGTCGCGTAGGGGGACCATACTCTTTTCTGGACGCTTACTCCCCTGACCATACTGGAAGCGCCATTCTCAGTTCAAGCGCGGACGGGGTATCTATCTCCGGGCATAGAGCTTCGACCCAAGGTCATCCAACCCCAACGGCGTTACTCAGTGGCTGTCATAAGTCGTCCGCGTGGCTATCTGCATAGACGACACCTCATCGCCGTAGTCTTTGTAAGATACGCTAGACACAGCAAGTAGCGAAGTCAGCCGATGATCACCCATATCAGCGTTCAAGTTTCAGTGGAGTCGCTTATTGCTGATATCAGCAGTTTGCCTCTGGAGGATAAGCATAGGCTGCTTGACGTGTTAGAAGCGCAAGTCTTTTCAGAAGAAGAGACTCATATCGAAGATGCTGAGATTGAGGCCGCGAGAGCTGCTCATGCTGCGGGCGATTACAGAACTTTTGATGACTACCTTGAATCCCAACCAGAAACGGCTTCATGACGAAGTACATCATTCTGATTCCTAAACCGGTTGAGAAGCATATTAAGGGAAGCAGATCAACAAGTTACCCAATACTGTTCGTCCTCGTGTAATTGCTAAAATTCAGCAACTCGGCGACAACCCGCGTCCAGCGGATGCTACTAAGCTAAAAGGCACTGAAAACGAGTATCGAATTCGTGTGGGTAGCTACCGGGTGCGCTATGAAATCTTTGATGAGGCTGTAGTCGTTAAGCTACTCCGATGCGCTCACAGTAGAGATGTTTACAAGGATAAGAGCTGATTTCCACTGGTCTAAACTAGCTTCCCGATTCTGATAGCAGTACCTCGTACAGGTGAAATTCATTTTCAGCCAGCCCGGTCCAGTAACCGTCTTCTTTGCCAAACCCAGGACGCTGGGTGAGGTTATAAATGGCCTCTTCGTTTTCCCACTGGCCGTAGTTGATGACGCGCTCGCCGTCGAGGGAGCGATGGAAATTGGCAGAAACCAAGCCCGGTAGAGACATGGCTGGACCCACGTGCTCCTTGGCCAGTTCAATCATGCGGGGCTGGTTCTCGGGCGGCATGCGAAATTCGGCAAAGTGAACGAAATACTCGCCCGCGCTAATCTGCGGCGAGCCGACCTTAGACTCGGACGCCACAATCTCGTAGATGTGGGAATCCATTTCTTCCACCAGTTCTCGCAACTCAGACACATGCTGCTGAGCCTCAGGCAGCTCGCGAAACTGGTTTAGTGCGGCTTCGTTTTCCCACTGGGCATAGTTCGCGACCTTAGCGTCATCCAGGCTGCGGTGCAGGTTAGCTGAGACAAAGCCGGGCAGCTGCTTGGCAATGGCAAACAGCTGCTTGACCTTTTCTACCACTGCCGATTGCTGACCGGGCTTCACCTTAAACAGAATGATAGGGTTGATCAGCTGGTTGTCTAGATCAAGCGTTGCCATAGTGTTGATGCCTCCTGCAATGGGTCAAAGAGCAGTCCAAACGCACCAATACTAAAATTGGCTAGTAGCGGAGCCCTTAAATCTTAAGGTCAGGTTGTGTTTTCGCCGGGGG
This sequence comes from Cyanobacteria bacterium J06648_16, assembly GCA_039817185.1. Taxonomy (GTDB): domain Bacteria; phylum Cyanobacteriota; class Cyanobacteriia; order Phormidesmidales; family Phormidesmidaceae; genus CAWUKV01. The sequence continues at coordinate 125,360 of JBCBWI010000004.1, forward strand.
CTCGACAAATAGTGGATCAGCGGGACAACCCCGTAGGGTGGGTAAAGCCCTTCGGGCATGGCTTCGCTACAGCAGAGCGTGACCCACCATCCCAAGATTTTTTGCCTCTGGTAGTCTACTCAAACAGTGAACCGATAACGCAGGCAAAACCTGGCAGAATCGGGCTAGTCAATGTGTCTTCGCTATACAGCGTCATCGCCTTAACCAAGCGGCCTTCTTCCCGTCGATACACCTCAATCAGCCGCAGCTCCCAATCAAAAATCCAATACTCCAGCACGCCCCCGTTAGCATAAAGCTTCAGCTTTATTTTTCTGTCTCGGTCCTTGTCCTTTTGGGCTTGGGACAGCACCTCGATCACTAATTCAGGAGCGCCGGTTAGATGTCCCGTATCGTCTAGCAGCGCGTCAAGTTTTGCCATGCTGGCCCACACCACATCAGGAATGACGGCATCAATCGGTGAAAAAATGACTCCAGGCGTCATGGCGGGTTCGCCCCAACCTGTTGCGATGGACCAGCTCAACAGTTCTGCGTAGGCGTGACCTGCAACGACTTGGTGATTCCAGTGTGGTATGCGGGTCGTGTGCAGGTCTCCGTCAATAATTTCGTAGCGGTTCCCGTTTTCGGGCAGACCCTCCAGGTCTTCGACCGTCCAGTTCAGTTTTTGTGTGGCGGCTGTCATTGATGGCGCTCCACGCTTGGGCTGTTTCATAATAGCTGCTTGCCTTGGGTCAGTGAGACGGTGCGATTTACTACACGAAGCAAAGATATAGTCGGAGGCAGCTGCGAGACGAACTCGGCAGAATAGAAGGGATTTGCCCCAATAACTAATACCTATGACCTTTGGTTTCCTCAGATTGCTAAACCCAAAGGAGACCAAGCTCATGTCATTCATCAACACCCCAGATGGAGCGACTGCGTCCACCGCTCAGCCTGCCGTCAGTTCTCAGCCCGCCCCGCCGTCGCCCGGTGATACGGTGCGCATGATCGCCTTCGGCAGCCCCAATGCCGTCCGCGCCACCATCAAGTCACTGCACCGCTGTCGCTACGCCGAGCCCAACGACTGGAGTAGGCTGTTACCCACCGGGCGTGTGGGCGAGATGATGACGATTTTGACCAAGCGAGAAACGGTAGGGGTGCCAGAGGGCTACACTAGGCTGTCACACGCATACAAAGAATTGAAGAACGTTCGATATGGATGACTCTGGGCTCGCACACCTGCCCGTGATGAGCTGAGCAGTGCTCTTAGCCTGAACTCAGAGAAAAATTTCGTCCCCCACTCCCCCACAGGGCAAAATGGAAACGTTCACTGGAGCCAACCCATGCCGAAGCGCAAGCCCGACCCCACCGCCCGCGCCACAGATCGCACTGTCTATTCCGAGTTTGGCAATAATACCCCTGCCACGCAGCGAGCCGTCCCCGACCTGCCGCCGAATCAGCAGGATCTGCGGATCCAGGTATCCCGCAAGGGGCGCAAGGGCAAAAGCGTCACGATTGTCACCGGTTTGCAGCATAAACCCGAGACGCTTACGAAACTGGCAAAGGATCTCAAGGCTCAGTGCGGGTCCGGTGGTACGGTCAAAGACAACACTATAGAAATTCAAGGTGAGCACGGCCCCAAGTTGGTGGAGCTGCTGACCAAGAAAGGATACAAGGCCAAGATTAGCGGGGGATAGATGATGGGTCGGGGGTTAAGCGGCTGGAGGACAAGTGACCGGAGGCGGGGGCAGCAAGGCTGGTTACTGGGCTGTTTAGGGTTGCTGCTCACACTACTACTCGGCAGCCTGCCCAGTCAGGCGTTGAGCCCTTACCGGCACCCCTTTGACGGGCATCCGCTAAAGGGGTGCACAGATAACCTAGAGCAGCAACAGATTGTTAGCCTGGCCGATTGGCAGGTCGAGAACTCTGTTGATCCGGTCACGCAAGGGCAGTTTGCAGAGGCCGTTCTAAACGCGTTTCCTGGTGAGTTTACAGCGGCAAATGAGGCCATAGGGCTGACCTTTGACGGTGAAACGGAGGTAGATCAGCTACTGGAGGCCGCTTTAGAAGACCGGGCGAATCCCCGACAGCGAGTGCTGCGTGCCCAGGCGCTTCAAATTCTGACCGTGGGTAGCAACAGTCCCTATCAGCCCAATACGGTTGAGCTACTGCAAAACACCTTCCTCGATCATCGGCTGATTCCTCGCTATACCCGTGAGGGTGTCGCAACCGCCCTGGTCCAGGGGCGTATTCTACGGACAGAGCAGGCGAATCTGCTGGGACCGACTCGAACTGCGACGGCTGAGGATGCCATGGGCTACCTGTGCTTGGCGACCGGGCGGGGTAACTTGACGGATGACCGGGCGATGCGCCCTGACGTCGGAGATGCTCAAACGATTCCAACGGAGGAGCTACGCGGCGTCTGGCTGACAAACATTGACAGCGATGTGCTGTTTTCCCGTGAGCGGCTTGAACCCGCTCTCAATACGCTGGCAGATCTCAACTTTAATACGGTCTATCCGACGGTTTGGAACTGGGGCTACACCCTCTTTCCGAGCGCGGTTGCAGAGCGCGTTATCGGCCACCAACAGGGGCTCTACCCCGATTTGGAAGACACGGGTCAGCGGAGCGACGCATTGGAAGACGCTCAGGGCGAGCGGGACATGCTGCTAGAGCTGATTGAAATCGCCCATCCGCTAGGGCTACGGGTCATGCCCTGGTTCGAGTTTGGATTTATGGCTCCGGCAGACTCGGACCTGACCCGCCGTCACCCAGAGTGGCTGACCCAAAAGCGTGACGGTACCTTAAAGGCAAAGGAGGGGCGGCACCCGCGCGTGTGGATGAACCCCTTTCACCCCGAGGTGCAGGCATTTTTGCTGCAGATGATTGGCGAACTGGCGGCCAATTACGACATTGACGGTTTGCAGGTGGACGATCATCTGGGACTCCCCTACGAATACGGCTACGACCCCTACACGGTGGCGCTGTACCAGGCTGAGCATGACGGGGCCTCGCCGCCAGCAGACCCGAAGGATGCCGAATGGACGCGCTGGCGGGCAGACAAGATTTCGGAATTCATGACTAAGGTGTTCCGGGTGGTGAAAGAGCGACGGCCCGATGCGGTTATCTCCGTCTCACCCAATCCCCAGGAGTTCGCCTACGAGTATTACCTGCAAGATTGGGAGAGCTGGGTACAGCGGGGCTACGTTGAGGAGCTGATTATCCAGCTGTACCGCAGCGATCTGGGTCGGTTTGTCTGGGAGATGAACCGCGATCCGGCGGAGATGGCGCGGCGGCATATTCCCACGGGCATCGGCATTTTGAGTGGGCTGAAGGGACGGCCAGTGGCGACGGATTGGATCGCAGAGCAGGTGGCGGCAGTTCGCGATCGCAACTTTGCGGGCGTTTCCTTCTTCTTCTATGAAACCCTTTGGCTATCGGATACTGAGACCGTTGCCGAACGAGAAGCGGCCTTCCGGCAGATTTTTCCGAATTTTGCCGCCGCCCCCAGCGTCGAAACCGGCTGGCAGTCCAGGCTTCATCTGAATTAAGTTTGCAGATCCAAACCGTCACTAACTAAAGAAAACCTATCACTCTTCCCCCTCTACCCCAAACCCCAACTACCCTAAGAGGCGGCCCTCCCCACTTAGGACACAGATATGGCACAAAGTTTTGGTGTAATTGGCCTCGCGGTCATGGGGGAAAACCTGGCGCTCAATGTCGAGCGAAACGGCTTTCCTATCGCGGTTTATAACCGTTCGCCCGAAAAAACAAAGTCATTTATGGCGAACCGCGCCCAGGGTAAAAATGCCGTGGCCGCCTATTCTCTAGAAGAGTTCGTTGGTGCACTGGAGCGTCCCCGGCGTATTCTGGTCATGGTCAAAGCCGGGAAGCCGGTCGATGCTGTGATTGAGCAGCTAAAGCCCCTGCTCGACCCCGACGACATGATTATCGACGGCGGTAACTCGCTCTATGAAGACACCGAGCGCCGGGTAAAAGCGCTAGAAAACAGCGGCTTTAGCTTTATCGGGATGGGCGTTAGCGGCGGCGAAGAGGGCGCGCTCAATGGTCCGAGCCTGATGCCGGGCGGTACCCGGGCGGCCTATGAGTCGATTGAGCCCATTGTGACTAAGATTGCGGCCCAGGTCGATGACGGCCCCTGCGTCACCTACATTGGTCCGGGTGGGTCGGGCCATTATGTCAAGATGGTCCACAACGGCATCGAGTATGGCGACATGCAGCTAATTGCCGAAGCCTACGATCTGATGAAGAACGTGCTGGGTCTGAACCACCAGCAGCTGCACGAAGTGTTTGCCGAGTGGAACACTACCGAAGAGCTAGATTCGTTCTTGATTGAAATCACCACCGACATCTTTACCAAGATGGACGATGAGGGCACCGGCAAACCGCTGGTCGAGCTGATTCTTGATAAGGCCGGTCAGAAAGGCACTGGCCGCTGGACGGTGATTAACGCGCTGGAACAGGCAGTCGCGATCCCCACGATTACGGCAGCGGTTAATGCCCGTATCATGTCCGGACTCAAGGCCGAGCGGGTGCTGGCTTCGAAGGAGCTGAGCGGCCCTACGGCACAGTTCAGCGGTGAAACAAAAATGTGGATCAACAAAATCCGCGATGCCCTGTACTGTTCTAAGATCTGTTCCTACTCCCAGGGGATGGCGCTGTTGAAAAAAGCGTCTGATACCTTTGATTACGGGCTGGATTTGGGCGAGTGTGCTCGCATCTGGAAGGGAGGCTGTATCATTCGCGCTCGCTTCTTGAACAAGATTAAGCACGCCTTTGACGAAAATGCCCAGCTGGCCAACCTACTGCTGGCCCCCGAGTTCAAGCAAACGATCCTGGATCGTCAGTCAGCTTGGCGTGAGGTTATTGAGATGGCGGCCAAACAGGGTATTCCGGTGCCGGCCTTTAGCGCGTCCTTGGATTATTTCGATAGCTATCGCCGAGCTAGCCTGCCTCAGAATCTGACTCAGGCCCAGCGCGACTACTTCGGTGCGCACACCTACGAGCGCATTGATAAGGAAGGCGTTTTTCACGCAGACTGGACACCTACCGAGTCAGCAAACGTCGTCTCTAAATAAGTGTTCCCAAACTGATTCATGCAGGTGCTGGCAATGCCAGCACCTTTTTTTGTGCGATCGCACCCACTGCCTATTTCTCCTGCTACTTCCGCTTCTTTTTCTTCTTGGCTGGCTTGGCGGCATTGCCAAATCCTGACTTTTTCGGCTTGGGCTTAGACGCTTTGAAGGACAGATCAACCTGGCCGAACTTAGCGTCTGAACGGATAGACGACTGCAGTTTGCCATCGAGACGGATGCCCGAGGCCGTTGCCAGAGCCCCCCCTGGGAATGGTGACCCTAGGCCTAGCGGACCACTGCGGGGTGGCAGTCTCAACTCTTCAGGCGAAAAATCTTCCGCTTTGGCAATGCCCAAGTCGACTTGAACCGCTGGCCAGGTCCCACAGATGTCTTCCTCCATCGGGCCTTCGGTATAGGCCTTGCCGATCAGATCGGCGGCCTCTACCGCGTTGAGGTCCAGCAACGCTGCAACCAAAGAGCCGTTGACATCCGGCAGCTGCCTTTTGTATTCGCTGAGGCCGTCCATCAGGTGCTGAACGCAGGCTTCACGTGCCTCGGGATGGAGCTGGCCAAGCCAGGACAGGCTGTTGCAGACAACAGCTCCGTACAACCAGGGCTGGTCGGGAAACCGCGATACACAACCTGCCAGGGCGGGCAGACAGGCAGGGCCAATCGTCCCCAGCGTTTTGGGAATTTCCTCAATGTGCCAGTCGCTGTCTTCGGCCCAGTCGATGATGTTGATTAGGGGTGCGATCGCAGCCTCAGCCTGCAGTTTACCGAGCGCCCGCATCGCGTGAGTCGGAGCGTAGACTTCGGGTTCGTACCCATTCCAAAACAGGTCTTCGTCGGTAGCCAAACGGATCAGTTCAGGCTCATCAGCGGTTGTCAGTCCAAACTCAGCTGGGTAGTCGATCCATTTGTCGGGATTAGAGAGACTAGGTCGGCCAATCGCCAACAGCTGGTCAACCGGAGCTGTGTAGTTAGTTCCGGTCTCAATTTCTGACTTCAGGGGTTCGTTTGCCATGACGCTGTGATTTTTACTTCCATGGGCCTGATCAGGACTATCCTCTGGGACAGATTCAGCTGACGGGGAAAGCCAACAAGTATCGCCTCAAGCACACATCATCTAGTGATGTACCGGAGGTAATGCTAGCGCACATTGCGGATCATTCTGTTGATTGGTGGCTGACGACCGAAGATCTCCCTAGACCCGAGAACCGGGTTGTTCTCACCGGCGAAGGCGATATCCAAGTGAACTACGAGCCCAACAACATGCCACCATCTGGCCAACGTCTTCGAAAGCGACCTGCGTCAGATCGAATTCCACACGTTTTGGGACCGTTTTCAGGGCCTGCCAGTGGTATGGCACCAAGCAGGGATCTGCCGTTTTGGCGAAGACTCGGCTAAGACTGTGCTAAACCGAGACTGCCGTGCCCACGACGTCGATAACCTGTACGTGGTAGACGCCAGCTTCATGCCGACGATGGGCGCAGTAAACCTGACGCTGCAGTAAACCTGACGCTGACGTTATTGCCAAGGCGCTGCATGTAGGTGATATTTTGAAGACACAGCTGACGGCTTAGTCCAATGGTTTTGTCCTCAGCCTGTCTTTCACTCAGCACCTACCATGCCCCTATTTTCATTGTCCGGTGAGCGTCCTAACGATTTGGGAGTGAATGATGGGCGGCTAAAGCCCTGCCCTGACACGCCAAACTGCGTTTGCAGTCAGGATGCACCTAGCGATAAGGAGCACTATATTGAGCCGATTGCCTACAGCGGTGACGGGAAAGGTGCGATCGCAAACCTCAAATCCATCATCGAAGGCATGGAGCGCTCCAATGTCATCGAAACGACGGACAGCTACCTCTACGCCGAGTTCACCAGCAAAATCATGGGCTTCGTAGACGACATTGAGTTCTACGTCGACCCAGGTGCCAGCGTGATTCACGCCCGTGCTGCCGCCCGTTTGGGCAAATCGGATCTAGGGGTGAACCGCAAGCGGATCGAGGAGATTCGCACGGCGTTTCAGACCGCTTGAAGCTAGTATCTGAGCTAAGCCGAGGCTATCGAGCGATGAGAAACCATTTTCAGCACCATCGTTGGCATGGTGCCGATTCTCTCACATGGATCTTATCTCTATTTAATTAATTCTTTGGCTACGCCGCCCTGACAATATTCTTACCCCACCTAGTAGCATCAGAGCCCCGACAGCGGATGGCTCCGGTACAGACTCAGTCTGCTGTTTCACAAAAGTGGTCATATCGTTACCAATAATGTCGTGGACACGTGCCGTTGGATGGTACTCGTCCCAAAAGTAATATTCGTCTGGGTTGTTGCAAGTGGGCTCAACCGGAAAAACCGGCTGGCAAGGATCCACAATGTTATCTAGGCCGTATGCCTCCGGGTTAGCACGAATCACATCGCTGATGGCGATATGATCGTACAGTGCAATTTCGATGTTTAGCTGTTGGTCGAGCAGTGCCAGCTGATTCGGCAACAGATCGTTGAACGTGTCAGTAAACAGCTGCGCTTCTGCCACCTGACCGAATTGGATAACTCCCGGCAAGATGTCTAGGTCCGAGGAATTCACAACCAGAAACTGTTTTGCCCCCAGCGCCGCTAGCTCAGAAATGCCTTGTTCAATATTTTCTGCGGTTTTAGCCGCTAAATCCTCAACGCTACCAGGCAAGCCAAAGGTGACGAACTCAAACGGGTCGTTAGCTGAGATAAACACAAAGTACAGTGCGTCTGGGTCAGCTGGGACTGCCTCTATTTCAAACTGAGCAATCTGCCCAAAAAAGCCAGTGTCCTGGAATGGGTCTAACCAACTGTTGAAGTTGCCGCTACCACTTTTGGCCCCACCCACCGCGTAGTTTGTGATATTCGCCTGCAAATTCTTCGCCAGGACCTCAACGGCAGTGAGGCCATTTGTCCAGCGCCCATCTTCGTCGTAGAGGCCAAAAGCTGGGTCTGCGGGCAGAAAAACCGAGCCAGGAACGCCCGCTTCAATGGCCTGGGTCGAAATTTCGAGCGCGTTACCGTTTTCTGAATAGCTATCACCGAAGGCGTAAATCTGAAAAATTTCTCCAAAGGAAGCGGCGTGAGCTACAGGTGCGGTGGTAAGGCTAGCTGCTATTACAGTAGCCCCAGCCAGCCAGCCAGGGCATCTTGTCTATCAGAAGAATAGAACTGAGTGACATAGAGGAGCTCCAAGCTATTTTTTTGCCTTGAGATTGTTTTAACCTTATAGGTGCTAACAAAAGGCTGGCAAGTTTCGAGATTGCATACTTAACAAATATGTAAGTTAAAAGAAAACCAACTAAGTTGAGATCGCACGAAAAACTCCCATTCCCGCTAGGGATGGGAGCTGATCATCTTTTGGACTCAATGAGTCAGACGTGATTAGTAGTAGTTGCCAATCTTGCGGTGGTGAACGGCCGTTACCGCCTCTTCTTTAGAGACTTTGCCGTCATCTACGGTGCAATACACCAGCCAGTGATCGCTCAGCTCCATTCGGCTTGCCACCTCGCACTCCAGGTAGGCAAGAGAATCGGCCAGAATGGGTGAGCCGTTGCTAGCAGGGCGGGTACGTACCCCGGCAAAGCGGTCGGCACCGGGCGGGAATCGCTTGAGGAAGTGCTTCATCAGGTCGAGGTGGTTGCCCTCTTCCAGAATGTTTAGCACAAAGGTATCGCCTATCTGCATAAGCGATTCGATAGCACGGTCTTTAGCGATGGCGACTGTAAAGCCTAGCGGTTGGAAACTCGCCTGAGAAATCCATGACGCTAGCATCGCGCTGCTAACTTCGCCCTGGGCGGCGGTAATGATGTAAAGCCCGCTGCTGATGCGACCCAGCGCCTTCTGCAGGTCGGCATCGAGAGACTTGATCTTCTTAATTTTCTTCGCCTGGGCTAGATCCTGACCCATGTCGGTGCCGGTCTCTTCGCAGCGCTGATAGTCTGCCTCACTCGGGGTATCTTTAATCCGAATCGGGTCAAAGACAGGCTTAAGTTCTAGGTCCTGCAGCTTAGTCTGCAGCGTATCAATAGGCTCGTCGTCACCACCGTAGGACTCGAATAGGCCAAAGGCTTGCTTGTCGTGAACCGCTGCCAGAATGGTACTGAGGGCAGCTTCGGTTTCTTTGGCACCGCGACCGGAAGCGGGGGGCATGCCGATCAGGATGCCTTTGGCTCGGCCCACCAGTTCATTCACTTCCTGGGGGTCGGCCTGGCGCAGATTCATCATCTCGACAGTGACGCCGGTTTTGGTCACGCCTCGGGCGATGGATTGAGAAATGCGATCGCTATAGCCATAGTCCGATACGTAGAATACGGCGACCAGCGTTTCCGACTTGCTCTTTTCCTGACTCCAGCGGCGATAGCGTCCGGTGAGTTCCTCTAGGTTGTGGCGTAGTAGCGGACCGTGACCAGTCGCAATCGTGCCAACGTCGCCCAGCTTGTCCATCCGTTTCATAGCGGACAGCACCGAGCGGGCATTGGGGGCCATCAGACACTCGTAGTAGAAGCGAAAGTCGGGAGAGAGCGCTTCTAAATTCCCATCAAAGGTGTCTTCGTTGCAGAAGTGAGCACCAAAGGCGTCGCAGGTGTAGAGGATCTCAGTCTTCTGGTCGTAGGTGAAGATGGTATCGGGCCAGTGCAGGTTCGGTGCGTTGACAAACTCCAATACGTGGCCGTTGCCCAGATCCAAGGTCTCACCGCTCTTTACCAGCCGCCGCTCAAAGGGCTGGTGTACTAGATCTTCTAAAAAGCTAACGGCGACCTTGGCACCGACGACAACCGCATTGGGTGCCAGGGCCAAAACATCTTTCACTAAGCCGCTGTGGTCGGGCTCAGTATGGCTGATGACGATGTAGTCAATCTCTGCCGGGTCAATTAGCCCGGTCAGCGCGTCCATGTAGAGTTGGCGAAACTTGGCGTGGGAGGTGTCAACCAGCGCCACCTTTTCACCACGAATCAGGTAGGAGTTATAGGTGGTGCCGTTTTGCAGACCGAACTCGATATCGAAGCGATCGCGGTCCCAGTCCAGCGAACGAATGGTCGTGGTGTTATCAGCAATGACCTCGGTTTGAATGGTCAGTCGTTTCTGCTGAGCGGGTTTGATATCGGGAGCGGCAGTAACCATCGAAATCCTCCTGTCTGTGGCGCAGTGGGCGCTTTTCAAGCTTACCCCGTTGGCTGTTGCGGGCCGTTTGGCAACTTTAGCAACAGCCATGTTGTTTAAGTCTGTTTACATTGTGCCGCAAAACCGTAGGGCGTGCAGGTATTTGTGCTCATTTTTTCTGCTTGATGGAAAAAGTCGAATTTATGCCACGTCGGTTGGGTCTACTCGAAAGAAGCTGAGCTGGGTTGAGCCGTAGCGCTTTTGGCGAATCAGCGTCAGCCCTAACGGGGGGTCCCCGGTCCAATGCTCTGGCGAATGCTCTACCGCAATTTCTGCTGTCTGAACCATCGGATGCTGGGCTAATGCCTTGAGCACTGGGTCATACAGCCCGCTTGCATAGGGCGGGTCAAAGTAGACCAAGTCGACCGGTTCCGATAGGCGACGCAGCTGTTGGCGCACATCTCCTTTAAGAATTTGAAAGGTCTGGTCGGGCTGAGCCACCTTCTGCCAGTTTTGCTGAATGACGCGGCAGGCTGCACCGGACTGCTCAATCGCTGTGGCCTGCTGTGCTCCCCGGCAAAGTGCTTCGGCCCCCATTGCGCCGCTGCCCGCGCAAATATCCAGCCAATGGCTGCCTGCTAGGTAGGGTCTCCAAATATTGAAGAGGGCTTCCCGCACCCGTGCTGAAGTGGGGCGAGTCTGCTGACCGGGTAGTGTCTTCAGTTCTCGATTGCCGTAAATGCGAATGCTCAAGCGTCACCTGCTTCCTTCAGGTAGCTGCACCAGTCGCTCCAGCCGCCGGGGTACAGCTTGCCCATGGGCTTGCCCGCTGCCGCCATCGAGAATAGGTTCACGCAGGCCGTCACTCCCGAGCCGCAGTACACCACGACCTCGTCGGCATCGTCCACCTTCGCCCAGTGCCGCGCCAGCTCTGCCGATGATTTTAGATAGCCTGCCTCGTTGGTCACGTCCTGCCAAAAAGCATTGATGGCACCGGGTATGGCCCCCGCGACCGGGTCAATCGGCTCCTGCTCGCCGCGAAACCGTTCAGGGGCGCGTGAGTCAATCAGCAGTGAGCCCAGGTCAGTTTGCCGCTGCCGCACGTCTTCAATATCAACCGTCCAACTGGGCAAAGGCTGGGGGATAAAGCGCCCGATGCGGGGCCGAGGTTCCCGCTGCTCAACCGGCAATCCGGCTTGCTGCCAGGTACCCCAGCCGCCATCTAGTAAGGCGACTCGCGCGTGGCCCAGATAACGCAGCATCCACCACAATCGAGCGGCAAAGGCAAAGCGAGCGTCGTCGTAAATGACCACCTGCGTGGGCGGTTCTGACTGTACCCCGGTCAAATTGAGTCGATCGACAAAGGCGGCCCAGTCCGGTAATGGGTGCCGCCCGCCGTGGGCTGCAACCGGGCTTGACAGGTCTCGGTTCAGATCCAGGTGGTAGGCACCGGGAATGTGACCCTGCTGATATTGGTGGTAGCCCAGGGTCGGGGCAGCCAGAGCAAATCGGCAGTCGAATACGACCACCTCATCGAGATGCTGCGCTAGCCAATTTGCCGACACCAGATAGTCGGTGCGGTCAAACGAGGCGGTATCCGTCTGGTTAGAATGGAACACTGTCCATAGGGCAACTCAGCCCCCCGATTTTACAACTCCCGGTCCATGCGCCCGTCTGACCCTGCGACCTTTACCCCTATTTTGACCGGTGACGGCTCCAGTACATTTTTTTCAGACGAGTTTGGCGAGTGGTTTCACAGTCGTGAGGGGGCCTATGCTGAGGCGCAGCAGACCTACGTGGACGTGACCCGACTGGCGGAATTGGCCAAAGGAAATCGCATTGCGCTGCTGGATGTTTGCTATGGCCTGGGCTACAACAGCGCTGCTGCCCTAGAGACGATTTGGCGGGTGAATCCGGACTGCCATGTGACTTTGCGGGCGTTAGAGATTGATCTGGCGGTGCCGCAAGCCGCAGTACGGGAAGCGATGCCATTTGCGATCGCAACTCAACTCGTCAAGGCTGAATTCACTCCCGTCAGCCATGCTATGCGGGCTTTAGCCGCCGAGACCGTCTGCCAAACGCCGATCCTTGACGCTCAGCTGCTCATCGGTGATGCCCGTCAGCAAATCTTTCGACTTGCGGGCTGGCAGGCAGACGCCATTTTTTTAGACCCCTTCTCACCCACGCGCTGCCCCCAACTATGGACGGTTGAGTTTTTGCAGCAGGTTGTCAGCTGCCTGAAGCCAACTGGGCGACTGGCAACCTACTCCTGTGCAGCAGCTGTCCGTGCGGCGCTGCATCAGGTGGGGTTGCAGATTGGCTCAACGGCAGCAGCCGGACGACAGTGGCCAGGAACGGTCGCTAGCTTGACTGAGACCACACTTCCCCCACTTTCTCAGCGTGAACAGGCACATTTACAAACGCGGGCAGCCGTGCCGTACAGGGATCCCACTTTGACTGCGACAGCGGCTGAGATTGTGGCAGAGCGCAAACTACGTCAGCAGCAATCGGCCTTAGAATCGACTGGCAACTGGCGACGTCGCTGGTTGTCTTGACCATAAATTTACGGATAGACAGTCAAGTTCACGAAGTAGTAAGAACTTCTGAACGTTGTTAACGTCTGTTATAACAGCTGCTTCGTTGGGTAGAGGATGGCCTTTCGGTGCTGTTCATTCATCTAGCCAAAAGCAATAGCGGCGTTGATCCGCTTGGGCTAGGCGGGCAAACTGGGGCAGGTAGGCGGTGACGTCAGGCTCAGTGCCTGTGTAGGGCTTGTCGCTGCTGTCCGCTGCTTCTATCTATGGCTATTGCCATTTCGCTCTTTACTTTCCGGTAACGCTTGTGAACTCTATGGATACTGCACCTGCCAAAGTTCTTGTTGTGGACGATCATCCGTCGAGTCGGATGACGGCAGTGGCGCTTTTGTCCGTCGAGGGATACGAAGTACTGGAGGCAGACAGCGGTGCCAAAGCGCTCAGCACCATTGCCCAGCACCCCCCCGATCTAATTTTGCTGGATGTGATGATGCCGGGCATGGATGGGTTTGAAGTGTGTCGGCGGCTAAAGCAGTCGGAGACAACGCGCCTGATTCCCATTGTTTTTCTCACCGCGCTTGATGACCGCCGCGCCCGCCTCAAAGGCATTGAGGCGGGAGGCGATGATTTTCTGACTAAGCCGTTTGATCAGTTAGAGCTGTCGGCACGGGTCAAGTCGCTGGTGCGTCAAAAGCGACTCAACGAAGACCTGGATCACGCGGAACAGATGCTGTTCTCGATTGCCAAAACGGTAGAGAGCCGGGATCCGAATACGGGCGATCACTGCGAACGGCTAGCCAATATGTGCAAAGAGTTTGGTGAGTTTCTCAAGCTGTCGCCTCAGCAGGTGCGCGACCTGGTTTGGGGAGGCTACCTGCACGATATTGGCAAGGTGGGCATACCCGATGCGATTCTGCTCAAGAAGGGGCGTTTCACTGAAGAGGAATGGACAACCATGAAGCGCCACGTCCTCATTGGCGAAGACATCTGTAAGCCGCTGCGGGCCATGCGAGGCGTGTTGCCCATCATTCGTCATCATCACGAACGCTGGGATGGCTCTGGCTATCCAGACGGGCTCAAGGGCAAAGCGATTCCAGCTCTGGCACAGGTTTTTCAGGTCGTTGATATTTACGATGCGCTGACCCATGAGCGGCCTTATAAGCCCGCCTACAGCCCCGAAGAGTCCCTTAAAATGATTCGAGATGAGGCCGCCAAGGGGTGGCGCAATCCTGATCTGGTGAGAAAGTTTGAGGTGTTCGTTCACGCTCGTCAATCGGGGCAGCTGTCCGCGGCGGCTAAACAGCCCAACAGTGAGCAAAATCCGGTACTGAGTGTCTAGAGTGGCCTAGGGGGTACCTAGGGGATGAATTTGCTCCCGGTCTGCTGCGAATTTGTCCTGCAAATCTGTCCTGCGAATCTGCGCTGCAAAGCTCTCTTGGGGCTACTGACCCTGGCGGGGTAAAATCTGGCTGCACGGAACGCGGCTGTAGGGCCGCCGTCCCATATACAGTTGGGTGAGGGATAGGTTTATGACGGGCGCATTGGCGGTAGCGGTTTTAGCGGCGGGTAAGGGCACCCGTATGCGGTCGAGTTTGCCGAAGGTCTTACACACCCTGGGCGGTCGAACCCTGGTTGAGAACGTCCTGGCAAGTCTAGGTCAGGTGACGCCCCAGCGGCAGCTGGTGGTGGTGGGCTATCAGGCTGAAGCGGTCACAGCGGCGCTAGGTCATTTAAACAATTTAGAGTTTGTTGAGCAGACCGAACAGCTGGGCACCGGGCACGCCGTACAGCAGGTGATCCCAGCCTTGGACGGGTTCGAAGGTAATCTGCTGGTACTCAACGGCGATGTGCCCTTGCTGCGGCCCGAGACGATAGAACAGATGCTGAGCCTGCACGAGCAAAAGGGCAACGCAGCCACCATTCTGACGGCGCGGCTGCCGGACCCGACGGGCTACGGTCGGGTCTTTTGCACGGGTGACAATATTGTGACCGAGATTATCGAACACCGCGACTGTAATCCTGAGCAGCGGCAGAACCCACGCATCAATGCGGGCATTTACTGCTTCAACTGGCAAGCGCTAATGACGGTGCTGCCCCACCTGAAGTCGGACAACGACCAGAACGAATACTATCTGACCGACGTGGTCAAAGATCTGTCGCCTGTGATGGCGAGCGACGTGGCCGACCCCCAGGAGATTTCGGGGATCAACAACCGCAAGCAGCTCGCCGATGCCGAGGGCGTACTCCAACAACGCATTCGCGAGGACCTGCTGCTGTCGGGGGTGACAATGCGCAACCCGGAGAGCATTACGATTGATGCCACAGTACAAGTCGCGCCCGATGTGGTGCTGGAGCCCCAGACGCACCTGCGGGGCAATACGGTGATTGAATCCGGGTGTGTGATCGGGCCGGGCAGCCTGATTGAGAATAGTGCGATCTCACCCAACACCACCGTGCGGTTCTCGGTCATCAGCGACAGCACCGTCGCCACCGGTGCCCGCATCGGCCCCTACGCCCACCTGCGCGGCGAAGCCCACATTGGCGAAGGCTGCCGCATTGGCAACTTTGTCGAAGTTAAAAAATCCACCCTGGGTAATAAAACCAACGCGGCTCACCTGTCCTACCTGGGCGACGCTACCCTAGGCGACAAGGTCAACATCGGCGCGGGCACCATTACCGCCAACTACGACGGTGTCAGGAAGCATCCTACGGTCATCGGCGACGGCACCAAAACGGGGTCCAATACGGTGCTTGTTGCGCCCGTTACCCTGGGCGAGAACGTCACGACTGGAGCGGGAGCCGTCGTGACCAAAGACGTCGAAGACGGCAGCCTGATCGTGACTCGGGGTGAGCGCCGAGTGATTGCGAACTGGCAACCCAAGCCTCCAAACCCTAGCTAGTGCAGCGTCAAGCTTAAGGACTAGGGTGAGGGGGTGGGGCGGTGCTTGCGTTGAAACCGTCAGCGACCAAAGAGATCATGCCCTTTCACTACTTAACCATTCCCAACCAAACCCCGTTTTCAATGCCGACAAACCACTCGTCGCTTAATCTCAAATAATTTTTCGACGACAAAATCAAACTTTCTGTAGCTGACCTAAAGGTTTACCCTCGCTGACGAGGGAGGTTTCTAACATGGGGACTGCGAGGTCATGCCTTGCGCTTGCTGCTGGCCGCTTTTTTGTCAGCCGCACCCACCCTACGGAGAAGCTATGGCGGAAAACTATCAACCCTCTTTAGAAGGCACGCTAGACCGCGACTCGACCACCCTATCTCGTCACGTCCTACAGCAGTTGCAGAGCTTCGGTCCAGAAGCCCAGGACATTAGCGCGTTGATGAATCGGATTGCGCTGGCCGGCAAGCTGATTGCCCGTCACCTGACGCGAGCGGGCCTGGTCGAAGATGCCCTGGGCTTTACCGGACGCCAAAACGTGCAGGGTGAATCGGTCAAAAAGATGGACGTTTACGCCAATGATGTCTTTATCTCAGTGTTTAAGCAGAGCGGTTTGGTCTGTCGGCTGGCCTCTGAGGAGATGGAAGATCCTTATTACATTCCTGAGAACTGTCCGCTGGGGCGCTATACGCTGCTGTACGACCCTATTGATGGCTCCTCGAACGTCGATATTAATTTAAATGTCGGGTCGATTTTCGCGATTCGTCAGCAGGAAGGCGATGACCTGGATCAAACCGCCGCCGACCTGCTGCAGCCCGGTCATAAGCAGATCGCAGCGGGCTATATTCTCTATGGCCCGAGTACCGTGCTGGTCTATTCCATCGGTCGCGGCGTCCATGCTTTCACGCTGGACCCCAGCCTGGGCGAGTTTATCCTGGCGAATGAAAATATTCAGATTCCGACCCACGGCCCGGTGTACAGCGTCAATGAAGGTAACTTTTGGCAGTGGGAAGAGTCGCTCCGTGACTACACGCGCTACGTGCATCGACACGAGGGCTATTCGGCCCGCTACAGCGGTGCGCTAGTAGGCGACTTCCACCGTATTCTTTTCCAGGGTGGGGTGTTTCTCTACCCTGGCACGGTGAAGAACCCCGAGGGCAAGCTGCGGCTGCTCTACGAGTCAGCCCCGCTGGCCTATCTGGCCGAGCAGGCGGGGGGCCGCGCCAGTACGGGTACGCAGTCGGTTTTGAGCGTACAGCCTGATCGGCTCCACATGCGGACGCCGTTGGTCATTGGCAGCACTGAAGACGTCGCGCTGGTCGAATCGTTCATTCGCGAGCGCATCCGCGAAGCGGAAGCCGCTGCTGTGTAGTGTCCGTCTTAATCCATTCCCCCGTCCCTGTCTTTCCTAGCCCTATGGTTTCTCTGCTTGAAAATCCGCTGCGCGTTGGCCTCCAGCAAGACAAGATTCCCGCGCCGCAAATTCTAGTTATCTATGGCGCATCCGGTGACCTGACCCAGCGTAAGCTGGTACCGTCGCTGTACAAAATGCGCCTAGAGCGGCGACTGCCGCCCGAGCTAACCATTGTGGGCGTCGCCCGCCGTGACTGGAGCCACGAGTTCTTTCGCGAGCACATGAAAGAGGGAATTGAGGAATTTGGGGGCGGCATTATCAATCAAATGGTGTGGGATAGCTTCTCGCAAGGGCTGTTCTACTGTTCTGGCAATTTAGATAAGCCCGAAAGCTATCAGAAGCTGAAGGCGTTTCTGTCGGAGCTGGACGAAAAGCGGGGAACTCAGGGCAACCGCGTCTTTTACCTGTCGGTGGCACCTCGATTTTTTGCGGAGGCGGCCAAGCAGTTGGGCGGAGCCGGAATGCTCCAGGACCCTGAGAAGCAGCGGCTAATTATCGAAAAGCCCTTTGGCCGAGACCTGGCCTCGGCCCAGATCCTCAATCGGGAAGTTCGCAAAGTCTGCAAAGAGCAGCAGATTTACCGGATTGACCACTATCTAGGCAAAGAAACAGTTCAAAACCTGTTGGTATTCCGATTTGCCAACGCCATTTTTGAGCCGCTGTGGAATCGCCAGTTTGTTGACCACGTGCAGATTACGGTGGCCGAAACGGTCGGTCTAGAAGGCCGCGCCGGTTACTACGAGACGGCAGGCGCGCTCCGCGACATGGTGCAGAATCACCTGATGCAGCTGTTTTGCCTTACGGCAATGGAGCCGCCCAACGCGCTGGATGCCGCCAGCATCCGCAGTGAAAAAGTGAAGGTGCTAAAGGCGGCTCAGCTGGCCGATCCGGTAGACATCTCGACCTGTGCCGTTCGCGGTCAATATTCGTCAGGTTGGATGAAAGGGGAAGGGGTGCCGGGCTATCGCCAGGAAGAGGCGTCCATCAAAGACTCAACCAACCATACCTTTGTCGCGATTGAGTTGGGGGTGAATAACTGGCGCTGGCAGGGCGTACCTTTTTACCTGAGGACTGGCAAACGGATGCCCAAGAAAGTGACCGAGATTTCAGTTCACTTTAAGCGGGTACCGCACCTGATGTTTCAGTCGGCGGCCAAGCAGGTAAATCGCAATATTCTGGCGCTGCGGATTCAGCCAGACGAGGGCATGTCGATGCGGTTTGAGGTCAAGACACCGGGCACCTCGCTGCGCACCCGGTCGGTGGATATGGATTTTCGCTATGATGCGGCCTTCGGCAAGCCCTCAACCGATGCCTATGCCCGTTTGCTGGTAGATGGCATGCTGGGCGATCAGACGCTGTTCACTCGGGGGGACGAAGTTGAAGAATCCTGGCGTATCCTTACCCCCCTGCTCGAAGCTTGGGATCCGCCGACCGACCCGGCCCGCATGCCGCTTTACGAAGCCGGTACCTGGGGCCCGATCGAGGCCGAGCTGCTGCTCAACAAGGCCGGTCGCCGCTGGCGTAGACTGTAGACCGGCTGCCCCGCCTGCTGTTTTTTTTGTTGGGTTGCGCTAGTTCAACCCAACCTACCGTTTATCCCGAGACCCCAATGGTTACTTCCCTCGTTGCGCTACAAAAACCCAAAGATATTTCTCTCGACGAGATCGAGGCAGAACTACGTGATATTTGGCGTTCCCAAAGTGATGGGGGCCTGGCACCGGTCGCGACTCGGGCCACGACCTTTAGCGTCGTCATCTACGAGCCCGAGGAGATTCAGCAGCTGTTGGCAGCGCTGAAATTTTATGACGGTGACATTGACGGTTCCCACGGGCCAAAAACGCGAATGGCGGTAACGGCGGCCCAGCAGACCTACGACCTGCGCATTACCGGTCGGGTCGATCAGGAGACGTTGAAAGCATTGCGATCGCACTATGCCAGCCTACCTGCCGATCAGCAGCGCCCCAGTAATCCTGACATTCGCGGATTCAACCTGAGCGAGGCCCTAGCGGCCCAAAATCCCTGCCGAATTATTACCCTCTGTCCCACCTTTGACAGTGAGGACATAGGCGTTAAGGCCCAGGTCTCGGCCTACTGCCCGGTTCAGAAAAACAACACCAGCAACCTTGTCTGCTGCGAGTACATCACCCTGCGCGGCACCAAATCGGCGCTGGAGCGAGTAGCCAATCTGGTCAAGTCGCTGGTGATCGACGATCTGCCCAAGTTTGTCTGGTGGAAGGCGACCCCCAACCCAGAGTACAGCCTGTTTCAGGCAATGACTGAGGTGAGCAGCTGCATCATTCTCGACTCCAGCTACTACGGTGACCCCGAGTCAGAGCTGCTAAAAATCAAAGAACTGGTGGATAGCGGCGTGCGCATCGCCGATCTCAACTGGTACCGACTGGCCCCCTGGCAGGAGCTGACCGCTGCCGCCTACGACCCACCGGAACGGCGCATGTCACTGTCGGAGGTGGACCAGCTAGAAGTGGACTACGAAAAGGGCAATCCGGCTCAGGCGCTGATGTATTTGGGCTGGGTGGCCAGTCGTTTGGAATGGACACCCAAAACTTACTCTGACGAGGGCGGGGACTACGACCTACGGCGAGTCGGCTTTACCGGCAGCGACGGGCGTGAGATCGACGTTGAGCTAGCGGCAATTCCGGTCGCGGACTGGGGTGAGGTGCTGGGCGATCTGACCGGCCTGAGGCTGTCTTCCACCAACCGTGAAGCCAACTGCTGTACGGTCCTGTGTTCTGAGACGGCAGGTTGCATGAAGATGGAGTCTGGCGGCGGCGCGCAGGCCTGCTACATCCAGGAAGTGACGGCGATTTCGGACCAGCGCTCCGACCTGTTGCTAGAGCAGCAACTGCAGCGGTGGGGCGAGGATGTGCTATTTGAAGAGAGCTTAGGTGTGACTGCTCGAATTTTGCAGCTGGTCAATGGTTCGCCCGATTAAAAGCCAGCAGTCCCTATTTTGCTCTCCAAAATAGGGACTGCTGACTGCGTCGAGGCTACAGTCGTTTAGTAGCCAGCGAGATACTCTTCTAGCGCGTTAAACTGCGCTTCATTTAGGCTGTAGTACATCCAGCGACCTTGCTGCCGGGCCTTTACCAGACCGGCTTCCTTCAGCGTTTTGAGGTGAAAAGAAAGCTTTGACTGGGCAATGCTGAGTCGCTCACACATGTCACCGACACAGAATTCGCCTTCTCGTAGTAGTTCAAGTACTTGAATACGAATTGGTTCCGATAGGGCATGAAACCCTGAAAATACAAACTCTTGGCTCATTGGTGTTGTTCTCTGTCTAGAAACTTGGAATCCCCGTTTCCAGCACCGTGTGGGGGTTGAGCCCATCCGAAACGCTGGATAGACCAAGCTTAATCAAGGGTTCTTGACCTGGCCATCCGAGCATACACTTGAAAAAAAGTTATATTAATTCTTCTGTCTTCATGTAAACAACAGAAACGGCTGTGATCGCAGCCGTTTTTGCACGTAGAATTGCTGACCCAAGCGAGACCGGGGTGAACCCGTGGTCGATAGCAACCGAGATTTCCGTAGGCGTCCAGCCCCCTTCAGGCCCTACGGCAAGGATTATTTTCTGGCCGGTCAAAAACGCTGTATCTTTCTCTAGGCAAGGTAAAAGCAGATCGCCCTGGTGGCGAGCTACGCAGATGTAGGCCCGCTCGTTCGTACTTTTACCCATCACCCAGTCGGAATATGAAGCGGGCGCGTGGATCTGGGGTACCCAACCCCGTTCGCTCTGCTCAGAAGCTTCCTGAGCGATGCGCTGCCAGCGTTCGATTTTCTTAGGGCTGGGGGATAGTACCGTGCGTTCACTCAGCAGCGGTTGAATGGCCGTGACGCCTAGTTCGGTAACGTGGCGAACAACCTCGTCGAACCCCTGTTTGGGCACAGCGGCAGCGAGTACTAGGGGTTGAGTTCGAGTAAGGGCGGGTAGCGGCTGGATCAGAGTGGCCCGGTTTGGCAGAGTCTCCAGCGCAGCCTGCCACTGCTGACCTTGGCCGTCTTGGGCGATGAAGTGCCCTGCGGGGGGGAGTCGTAGGACGCGTCGCAGATAATGAACCTGCTCAGGTGTGAGCTGCAGCTGCTGGTCCTGTATTTGTGCTGGCGCGACGGTGATGCGCTGTAGGGGTTTCACCATTGTGCCGGGGCAGAGGCAAGGGTAGATCGGGGTGACTGGCTAACCCTAGTACCCCCAGCGAATAACTTCAACATTGACGGTAGCGGTACCTTGCGATCGCACCCCTAAGTCTACCGCTGCCTGCTCGGCCAGGTCGAGCGTACCGCCTGAACGATCGTTGATGCGAACAGTAACGCTGGCGCCAGTGGTTGGGTGGGTGAGTTCTACCAGAGTCCCAAAGGGCCAGCTGGGGTGGGCTGCTGTATGGCCCCAGCGGTCAAAGGTCTCCCCGCTCGCGGTGGCGTTGCCGTGAAAGCCGGGACCGTACCAGCTTACCCGCGGGCTGTCGGCCAGCGCGGGCGGCATTAGCAGACTGCTCAGCATAAAGGTTGCTACGACACACGTGCGTTTAATTTGCATGGGAGCTACTCCGAGGCTGGTGCTGTAAAGAAAAAATATACGGGTGCGTGTCTACCTGAGACAGTCCCCGAAAATCAAACATTATTTAAGCTTCGATGGTTGCTGTCTGGACTCCCTTTTGGGGCCGATCCACGCTGCCAACGACCGCTCAAGAGAATGGCATAGTTGGAAACACGGTGGTATCAATCCTGTCTAATATGTGAGTCTGCAAGCTTCGTTGATATTGGTTGGTTGATACGTCTATGGCAAAGCGCTTGGTTTGGTGGCTGATGGCGGGCTCGACAGTGGCGCTGGCTTCCTGCAGCGTTGCTTCTGGAGAGGAAGGTAGCAGCAGTGGCAGTACTTCAACGTCTTCGAGCGGTGACCAGCTGCTGATTCAGCCGATTCAGGTGTGCAACGATACCGGCGGCGGCTGTGCTCAGGTTGAGTTTTTTCAGGCGGTGGTCGCAAAGGCCTGGGCCCAGGCTGGCATCCAGGTTACCTTTCTGCCGCTCAATCAGCTCAACGATTCCAGTTATCTAGACGTAACCGACAGCGAATTTTCAGATCTGTCTTTTTCTGGTAGCGCTGGCTCTTTTGGTCGTCATCCTAGCTCCACCCGCGATAGCGGCCCCATCAACCTTTGGTTTGTCGATACGATCAACGGCAGTACCAGCGGCTCGGTGCAGTACGGCAATGCCTGGGTCGGGGCGAATGGTGTGCTCATCAGCGACGATGCTTTGACCTTTGGCACCAGTGGTCGCATTGATGTGGTTGCCCACGAAATTGGTCATAATCTAGGACTGCGGCACAGCACGCTAGGCGCTGGCGGCGCTAATAATCTAATGTCTGCTGGTAGCGTGCGGGCAATTCCCAGCACGGTAGACGATATCTTTCCAGATGGAGCGCAGCTTAGCCAGCTCACGGACGCGCAAGTTGACAGAGCCCGCAGTAGCGGATTGCTAACCACAGCTGCGGGCGCAGCCAGTATTATTGCGGCGTCTCCAGACAGTTCTCCAGATAGCGCGGTTGCTGCAGGCGGTGTGCCGAAACTTCAGGCGGACCGTATTGGGGTCGAGTCGCCAAACGCTCACCCCCCTCAACCCCTGCCACTAGAACTGACTAAGGCTGTGACGGCTGATGGCGTCACAGCCTCTGTGACTGTGCCAGAGCCGGGTGTGTCCGCTTCGATCTGGCTAGGTCTTGGAATTTTGGGACTATGGAGAGTGAGGCAGCGGTCCTGAGGGAATTCCAGACATGCGTTCTTTTTTTAGCAAGCGGCAACGGATTGGACGAGTCGTCACAGGTGCGATCAGCGGAGCTATGCCGCAGGCTATTGTAGTCGTACTGGCAGCCGCTACCGCCTGTGGCGCGGCCTGGGAACCCACTGAAGCGGAACTCCCAGAGACAGATGCCCAGCCCAGCTATCGAGAATATGCTTTGGAGACTCCAGACACCCTAAGCTTACCGCCCACTCGTCAAGCTGTTTCTACTGCGGCTGGCGACTATTCCTTTGAAGTCGAGGCCGCCGACAACTGGGCCTCTCGGCAGGCAGTGGGGCGGCTGCACCAACATACAGCTGGGCGCGATGAAACCGTGTGGGAGCAAACGCTGCCCCAGGAATACGGCCCTCGGTTTATGGTCGTCGGCCCCCAGGGTCAGGTGCTACTGCTAGATGAGTTTATCAATGTGGCCAGTCCCTATGCGGTCATGCTGCTAGACTCGCACGGTGACGTTATTGCGCAGCACAGCTTTGATGACATTGAGGCGGTGCTAGGCGTACACCGGTCCGAGATTGTAGCGCAGGCTAAGCATGGCTGGTGGATCAGCGATGCACCCGTTGTGAATGAAGCGGCTGGGCAGGTCAGCGTGGCGACAGGTGGGAAAACTTTAATTATCGACCTAACCACCGGGCAGATAGGTCTGTAAGCTTCTAACAAGTCTGTAAGCTTAGGAAGAACGCCACGTTCTTAACCGTTGACATGCTCAATATCCTGCAAATCATCCCGTCCATCTCCCTGGTTTATGGCGGTCCTAGCCAGATGGTGCGGGGACTGAGTCGGGCACTGACCGAACAGGATGTGAACGTCACGGTGATCACCACTGACTCTAACGGCGATGTAGACGAGCCGCCCCTGGCGGTTCCCCTGGGCGTGCCTGTGGAAGTGGACGGGTACCGGGTGATTCACTTTCGCTGTTCGCCCTTTCGCCGCTATAAGTTTTCGACGGGTCTGTTGGCCTGGCTGTGGCGGCATGCGCCCGAGTATGACCTGGCCCACATTCACGCGCTGTTTTCGCCTGTGAGCAGTGCTGCCGCGACCGTAGCGCGGCTGCGGGGGCTGCCCTACGTGCTCAGACCGCTGGGCACCCTCGATCCGATTGACCTGCAGAAAAAAAAGCGACTCAAGCAGGTCTATGCGACCGTACTAGAGCGGCCTAATCTGAAGGGGGCTGCAGCTGTTCACTTCACTGCTCCGCAGGAAGCCAAGGTTTCTGAACGGTTCGGACTGAAAACCACTGACTGGGTGATTCCCCTGGGCGTAACGCCGCCGCCTCACCCGACCGAATCCGCTGAGCGAATTCGGCAGACGTTTGATATTCCCCCTAACCGGCCAATCGCGCTGTTTATGTCGCGGGTAGATCCTAAAAAAGGGCTCGACCTGCTGCTGCCTGCCCTAGAACAGCTGAAGCAGGCAGGCGTTGACTTTCACTTTATTCTCTGCGGTGCCAACCCCCAGGACCGGGGATATGAAACTGCGATTGGAGACCGCATTCAAGGCTCGCCATTGGCTGATGTGACCACCGTGACCGGTTTCGTCACTGGCGAACTCAAGACTCAAATCCTGCAGGCGGCGGATCTGTTTGTGCTGCCGTCGTACTACGAAAATTTCGGTATCGCGGTGGCGGAGGCAATGTGGGCAGGTAAGCCAGTAGTGATATCGGATCAGGTGTTTATCTGGCCCGATATTGAGCAGAGTGCGTCGGGCTGGGTCGTCCCCTGTGCCGTGGAACCCCTGACTGAGGCGCTTAAGGCAGCGCTGACCGATGGGGCAGAGCGGCGACGACGGGGTGAGAACGCGCGGCAGTTTGCTGAAAAGAACTATGAGTGGGGTGCGATCGCAACCCAAACTCGCCAGGCCTATGAACAAATCTTACGCAAACCCGCCTAACTCTCTAAACAGATACAGGGCCTGCAAATGCCGATAGAATAAGCATCTATCGACTGCCCCCCTTCTACCGATTTCATGGCTGAATCACAAATTGACCTGTTTGGCGGGTCTGCTGCTGCCCCGACTGCTGAGCTATCGCCCGAGGCCTTTGAGCAGATTCCCACCAGCGCTAGCGTGCCTATCCCCTCTGGAACCTACGAAAACCTGGAGCAGCTCGCCGCCCACTGTAATAGCTGTCAGCGCTGTGACCTTGCCCCCACCCGGACAAACGTCGTGGTGAGTCGGGGTAATCCCAAAGCTCACATTCTGCTAATCGGTGAAGGACCGGGCCAGCAGGAGGATGAGCAAGGACTGCCGTTTGTGGGGCGATCCGGCCAGCTGCTGGATAAGATCTTTGCTGCAGTGCGTCTGGACACCAATCAGGACGTGTACATCTGCAATATTGTTAAGTGTCGTCCCCCCGAAAACCGTAACCCGACCACTGCAGAGTCCAACGCCTGTATCCCTTATTTGCTAGAGCAGATTCGCTTGGTCGACCCGAAGATTATTTTGCTCACCGGGGCGACCGCTATGAAGGGTCTGTTGAACATTAAAAAGGGCATCACCAAGGCGCGCGGGGAGTGGGTCGAGTGGGAAGGCCGCTACTGCATGCCGATCTTTCACCCGGCGTACCTGCTGCGCAACCCCTCGCGGGAGCCGGGCAAGCCCAAGTGGCTGATGTGGCAAGACATTCAGGCGATCAAGCAGAAATTGGAAGAGCTGACTGGGGAGAGCAAGATCGCAGAATAGTGACAGCTAAACCTGGACTAAGCTACGCACCGAAAGAATTTCGCTTGACTGTAGTGGCGCAACAGCAGACTTGGGCACCGTCACGACATCAATTGACTCGCCTAGGGCATTGAAAACTTCGAGGATGTAGCCCTCCTCAATGTCTTCAGGGTCTGGGACCGTGTCTACAAAGGTGGCAACATCGCCCTGCTTGAGGTTGTACTCAGGAAAATCTCGATTGAGGGAAATACGGTCGTAGAGTTTGACGGTGGACTCTTTCATCGTTTTGGCTTCAGAGTGACAAATTGAAATTTTCCGTCTGCTATGCGTTCTATCCATACTGTAACAACTGCGAGAGTTCCATCAGGGCCAACCAAGGGGCCTTCAACCCGATAGTATTTGCCATACCTATCGTGACGATCTGAAACCGCCTCACAGGTTTGAACGACTAAGAGGATGGCATCCTTAAGCTGATCAGTGTTCGCTAGGGTAAACCCAGCCTGAGCCAAAAATTTGGACTTATCGTCTTCTTTCCGAGGAATCAGTAGATACTGCGTCAGCTTGGCATCGGGAATAATAATTTCGCCTGCTAATTTCATGTCCTTTATTTAGGATGACTGGTTGCCTAGTGCCAAATTTCTTGCATAGCAGGACTAGATAAAAACGGCAGACAGGTCTGCCATTTTATTTGAGCTTTCATAGGTCGGGTTAAAGCAACGCATTCTAGCTTTGCGAGTTACCGTAGGCACTCACCTAATACCCCTCAATGGCCCCGGCCCGACAGTCGCGTAGCCACAGCGCTACGCCCCGGCCCACACTGCCGGTGCTGCTTTCCTGGGGTGGCAAGATGGGCTTGGCATCGTCCTGGGAGTCGATGGCAGAATACATAAACGCTAACTGCCAGCCGTCATCACTGGGGACGAGAAAGAGCCAGTGAAAGTGGGTGATTTCGGTCAGTTCGGTCTGGGTATAGACCCGCTCCAGGGTCGTAAAGAAGACTTGCTCCAGGGCCTCGGGGTCTGCTGGTGAGGTGGTGTAGACCCGGCTGGAGATGTCTAGAGGCGTCTGGGTTGGTTCACCCGCGATAACGACGTAGGCGGGGCGGTAGGCTGCGAATAGAGGCGCATCCGGTAAGGCTGGAGGGATTTCGCCCAGTGCCTGCTGCAGCACTCGGTTTGCATAGGTGGGAATGTCTCGGATCAGTAGGGGAATCAAAATTTCTAGGTCAGCCGGGCAGGCGATCGCGTCTCGTAAGGGTGCAGATGAGTCGGGTTTATCCGTGTGTGGGACTGTTTCGACCGGTTCCGGTGCGCTCATCTCTGGGGGCAGAACGGGGTCGGGCTCTGTCACGGCAGGCTCTATTAGTTCCGGCGGGTCAGGCGTCGGCATCGTCGGTTCCGGTACGGGGGGCGTCGGCTCGTCGGGGGGCAGTTCCGGTAGCTGGGTCCTGCCCGCTAGGGCGAGAGCGATTCCCCAGGTGAGGAGCGTTGCGATAGCCAATGGCATCGCTTCGCGTACCACAATCCCCCCGAATCTTGGTGTCTTAACTGCTCGCCTCATCGAATTTCTTCGCAGATCTTTTGAAACGCAATCGCAGGGTCATTCGCTTGAGTAATGGGTCGCCCAATGACCAGGTAGGTCGCCCCCGCTTGAATGGCCTGGGCTGGCGTCATGGCCCGTGCCTGATCGTTTTTGGCGGCCCACTCAGGACGTACCCCTGGACACACCAGCCAGAATGCCTCGCCGCATACCTGTCGCAGCTGACTGGCTTCCTGGGGCGAGCATACCACCCCATTCAAGCCGCTTTCTTGAGCTAACAGGGCCATCTGTAGCGCGTAGTCCGTCAGCTCCAGCGGTACCTTCAGCTCAAAGGCCAGACTCCGGGTGCTAATGCTGGTCAGCAGCGTCACCGCCACTAGCGCGGGCGGTGGGTATCCAGAACTAGCTGCACCGGTCTGGCTAGCCTCTTGAGCCGCCGCCAGGGCTGCTTTACCCGCTGGCGCATGCACGGTCATTAGATCGACACCGTAGCTCGCAGCGGTCCGACAGGCACCCGCCATCGTGTTGGGAATGTCGTGAAACTTCAGGTCGAGAAAAATCTTTTTCTGCCGGTCTTTGAGCTGCGACAGAATAGACGGTCCCGCACTGACAAATAGCTCCAACCCAACTTTCCAAAAAGTCACCGCCGGTAGCCGGTCGATTAATGCAACCGCTGCCTGTGCGCTATCGACATCTAGCGGCACAATGATCCGGTCTTCTGGGCGCATCTGCTTACTCCAACGTGAGGGCACTTTACTGCGACGTTAGGGACTGCGACGTTAGGGCACTAGCCGCACGAACTTTTTCTTCCCCACCTGTAGCACCTTCCCAGCCAGTTCTGCGGGTGAGTCAAAAGTCAGGTTTGGGTCCGTAATCTTTTCGCCCTCTAGACGCACGGCTCCCCCTTGGATCTGCCGTCGCCCGTCGCTGCTGCCGTTACAGAGCGGCGTCGCCCCCAAGAGGTAGAAAATCTTGGCTGGAAAGTTAACAGCAGCAAGCGAAAACTCAGGGACAGCTTCAGCGCTGCCCGCATCGCCCTGTACCAGCGTCATGGCGTCTTTTTGAGCCTGCTGTGCGGCCTCCATGCCGTGGATCTGGGCGGTGACCTCCAGCGCCAGCAGCTTTTGCTGTTCTCGGGGGCTCTCGGGTAGTTCGTCGAGCGGCAGCCGGGTCATTAGCTCAAAGTAGTCGTGCAGCAGGTGGTCTGGCGTCTTTTCTAGCTTGGAATACATCGACAGCGGATCTTCCTGCAATCCCACGTAGTTGCCCAGCGATTTGGACATTTTTTGAGTGCCGTCAGTGCCCAGCAGCAGCGGCATCAGCATACCGAACTGGGGTGGCTGCCCAAAGTGGCGCTGCAGATCGCGCCCCACCGCCAGATTAAACTTCTGGTCGGTCCCGCCCAGCTCCACATCGGCCTCTAGGGCCACCGAGTCGTACCCCTGCAGCAGCGGGTAAAGAAATTCATGTAGGTAGACCGGCGTGCCCTGCTCATAGCGCTGGGCGAAGCCTTCCTTGGCCAGCATCTGCCCGACCGTCATCGTACCCAGCAGCGTGAGAATTCTACTCAAATCCAGGTCCGATAACCACTCGGAGTTGTAGCGAATCTCCAGGCGTCCGGGGGTTTCAAAGTCAAGAATGGGCCGAATCTGATCGAGATAGGTTTCGGCATTGGCCTTGACTGCCTCTGGCGTGAGCTGTTTGCGGACCTCAGACTTGCCGGTAGGGTCGCCGATCCGAGCGGTAAAGTCACCAATCAGCAGAACCGCCGTATGGCCTGCATCTTGAAAGGCTCGCAGCTTACGAACGGGAATGCTGTGACCCAGATGAATCTCGCTGCCGGTGGGGTCAATGCCAAACTTGACCCGCAGGGGACGATCGCTCTGCTGCAGGCGGGCCAACAGATTTTCCGTAGGGTTGTCCGAACCGGGCTGATCGGGAAAAACTTCGCTGATGCCTCGGTAGATCTGTTGAATTTCTGGAGGTAGACCTTTCAAAATAGAAATAGAAAGCTAGGTTGAATAGAAGCGGGACGGCTGAGCGCTGCTCGTAGGCTGGTAGCAGGGAATTCTACCTCTGGGGAAGATTATCAAAGAACTCCCAAAGAATCCCTAGACATTTTGCCGGAATCAACTATAGTACCTGTAAATAATTTGTCAGGCAGGTTCTAACGGCTTAACACTGGTCCTATCAACGGCACTGAGCTCAGCACTTTCGACTGACTAAACCGCTATTGCCAGCGGCTTTAGAGCAAAGCGCAGCTCCATAAACCTATCAAATCATGGACAGGCCAAATTTCCCGGCGGAGGCGACAGTTCTAACAGACAGTTGGGCAGCCTTTAGGCATCTTTAAAGACCAGCGAACACGGGGATCGATGGAGACGACCGGGCCGATTGCTAAGTTCTGCCCCCTCCCGTGTCTGTCCCATCATTCCTGTCTCTCCGTCTAGCTCATTTCATTTCGCAAGGACGCAACACAGCAGTGGCTACCAACACCTTCCGTCAGACGCGGGCACCTATTCGCACAGCTAAAGCACCCCAGGTCTTGAAGCACATTCACGATGTGGTGCAGATCAGCGGTGCAACTTTGCTGACCGCCACTATGCTGACGAGTGCACTCCTGGCCGGGGGGCTGGTCGGTCTAGCCATTAGCTTTCGCAATCTGCCAGACGTTCGTGTGCTGCGTAATTATCTGCCGACGGAGACCAGCTATATCTATGACATGGAGGGCAAACTGCTCGACAGCCTCCATGATGAGGCCAATCGAGAAGTGGTCGATCTGAACGAGATGTCGCCCGATCTAAAGCGAGCGGTACTGTCTATTGAGGACAGCAGCTTTTACGACCACAGCGGCATCAACCCGACGGGGATCGGGCGGGCCTTCGTGGCCAACTTTCAGTCTGGCGGCACGGTGCAGGGCGGCTCGACCATTACCATGCAGCTGATCAAGAACCTGTTTTTGAGCCCTGAGCGGGCGATCAGCCGTAAGGTAGCCGAGGGCGTGTTATCGCTACGGATTGAGCAGATCTTCGAGAAGGACGAAATCTTGGAGATGTACCTCAACCAGGTGTACTGGGGGCATAACACCTATGGCGCAGAAACAGCGGCTCAGAGCTACTTCAATAAATCGGCAAAAGACCTCAATCTAGCCGAGTCGGCCATGATGGCTGGGCTCATCTCTGCGCCCGAAAGCTACAGCCCGTTTGTTGACTATCAAAAGGCCAAGGAACGTCAGGCAATTGTCCTGAACCGGATGCGGACCCTCAACTGGATCACCCCCGAAGAGGAGCAGGCGGCTAAGACCCAGCCCATTCAGCTCGGTTCGGTGACCTCGTTTGGTTCTAGCCAGGCGCCCTATGTGACCGAGGCGGTTGTCGAGGAACTTAAAGAGCAGTTTGGCCAGGAATACGTGCTCAAAGGTGGCATGCGAGTGCAGACCACCATCGACATGGACATGCAGCGATTGGGTGAGCAGGTCGTTCAGCAGGCCTATGTGAATCGTTTTGGCAGTGGTCGCCTGGCCGATCAGATCGCGCTGGTGGCGATTGACCCGCGGACTCACTATGTTAAGGCCATCATCGGCGGCGTCGATCACGAGACTAGCCAGTTCAACCGGGCAGTACAGTCGAGGCGTCAGCCCGGCTCGTCCTTCAAGCCGTTTGTCTACTACGCCGCGTTTGCATCGGGCCGCTATACCCCAAGTAGTGCCATTGGTGATACGCCCGTGACCTACCCCGACGGTTCCAAATACTACTCACCGAAGAACTACGACGGGTCTTTCATGGGCAGTATCACCATCCGTCGGGCGCTCGAAATGTCTCGGAACGTGCCTGCCGTAAAGTTAGGGCAGGCGGTTGGCATTGAGCGGGTGATTGAAATTTGCCGGATTTTAGGCATTGAAAGCCCCATGCTGGCGGTCACGTCGCTGCCGCTAGGTGCGGTAGACCTGACGCCGATGGAAATGTCGGGTGCCTACGCAACCTTCGCCAGTAACGGCTGGCATTCTGACCCGACGCTGATTGCTCAGGTTACGGATAGTCAAGGCAATGTGTTGCTGGACAATTCGCCCAAACCCCAGTTGGTTTTGGACCCCTGGGCCGCCGCATCGCTCACCGATACCTTGCGAGGGGTAATTGAGCGGGGCACGGCTAGAAACGCTCAAATTGGTCGGCCCGCTGCGGGTAAGACGGGTACAACTGACTCTGAGCGAGACACCTGGTTCGTTGGATACGTGCCCCAGCTGTCGGTTGCGGTTTGGGTCGGCAACGACGACTATTCGCGTTTGCCCAGAGGCGCGACTGGCGGCAGCTATGCTGCACCGGTCTGGCGTAACTTCATGGTTCAGGCACTCAAGAATGAGCCGGTTGAAAACTTCCGTCGCCCGTCAGAGTTTATTCGGCCTTAGAACTGGGTGGCTATTCTCTAATCTCTGACTTCATCCGCTCCAGCGTTTGATTCATTTGTTCGAACATCCGTTGGGGCGTCATGCCAAACTGCCCCAACTGGGTCTTGAGCTGCTCGACAGTCATTTGGGCCATGAAGTCTTCAGAGAGCTCGAATCGCTTCATAAAGACGCGGTAGCGGTCCATAATGGCTTCCATCTGCTCAATGAACAGCTTTTTGCCCTCACGGTCGAACTTACCGTAGTCGCTACCGAGCTGCATAAGCGCCTGATAGTCGTGGAACAGCTGCGTGGCTTCTTTTTGGACAATTTCTGAATCGAAGAAACCCATGAAAATCACTCCTGAAAATGCGGGATACGCCAGTCCTGCCTATAGCGTTGGTCACGTTGTTTAGGACAGAGGTACTACCGACTACCGGGCAGGGTGTCCTATTGTTCCTCTAGCCTACAAATTTGTACTAGCAGCGGCCAGGTGAGATATCCCTACTCCTATCGATGAAAGATACGACCCAGCCAGTTTTTATCAGCCGCGGAGGGAGCGGGCGGTACAGGCGTCGATGAAGCCTTGGCCTTTTTGGCGAGTGTGTTGAGTCGGTCTAGGTACTTGGTTGCGATCGCATGCCCCGGATTCAGCACCAACGCTCGCTTGAGATGGACCCGTGACATCCCAAACTTCCGCTGCATCAGATAAGCCTGCCCCAGCATGGAATGAAACTCCACGTTGTTGGGTTCAATTTTGATGGCCTCGCGCAGTTCTTGGATGGCCTGATCGTAGCTTTTTTGACTGAGGTAAGTCCGGGCCCGAATGCCGTACTTCTCGGCGTAGTTGATAGCTGGCGGCTCCGGAGCAACGGTCAGTACGTCGGCGTTGAGATTGGGCTCACTCCCTTTGACCGGGCTGGGCGCCGCTACTAGGCCAGTTCGCTTGGGGCGAATCACCACGTCGCTCATCTTCCGTCTGAGAAAAATCAGATTCAGCTGGGCCACACGCGGTAGCGTCTGGTGAAATAGCGCAGGCGAATCAAACTGATGCGTTGCCAGTTGCGTGAGCGTATTTTCGTAGAAGCCGTCTACTTCGTCATCGGGAATGCGCAGTAGCTGCTGTGCACTTTCAAAGGTGGGCTTGAGCTTTTCGGCCCGAGCCATGCGGCGCACTTTAAATCGCAAAGAAGCCAGTGCCTCGGACCGAGTATTGTCTTGCTTGAGACGCTGATAGGCCGGGTTGATAACTTTGGAGAGGAGTTGCTCAACGAAAGCCTGATCGCTCTCCGATCGACCGATTTGGGCGTCTGGGTGCAGTCGCTTAGCCACCTGACGGTATCGCTTGGTGATGCGTCGCTCATCGGCTGCGACAGAAAGCCCCAATGCAGCATAGGGATCCCGTTCTGAGACCTTGATCCATTCACTAGAAAATTCTGTATTGGCCATGCAGTCGGCTGATGGGACGATTTTCTAAACTCTAACAGTCCAATTCAGGTTTGTCCTGAAGTATATTATCGGCCAGGAAGGCGCTGAGTCATTGATTTGTTAGTACTCAGGGACTTGAGCAGCGCCATTCTACTCGGTCAACTGTACGAATGCTCCGGGCTCAACCACGACCCATCTTTCTGTAAAGTCGACGGACTGAGTCGATGATTTTGCTCTGAGCGTCTTGACCTAAGAAGATTGAAGCACGCTATACCTCAGCAACCCTAATCAGTAATCCTACTGATTAAGAGGGCTGTCTCAGCTGTGGAAACTTACCGAGCAAATGGCCCCTTTCCGGACGCTATCAATGAATACGCTGTAGATGCAAAAAAGAAGCAAATCACAACCCAGGAAATTGGTACGTTGGATAAATCCTGAGAGCAATCGTGCTAAAACGGTAACCCTGAGGGGGGAAGGCAACACACTCTGTACTGATGGTAGAAACTGAGTGAAATTCAGCCACACGGACCTGACGGCATCAGGCCTGCAATGGGCAACCTAGCTCATCCGGATAAATTCCAAGTTTCTACTCAATAATATATTAATCAATCCCCAGGGGGATCAGTCTGTAGGATAGCTTTCTAAGCTGAGCGCTGAAGAGATCTGACAACCTCACGGCATCGGCGCGGTTGAGATAGTACATCTGGGCAGGCCGATGGGTAGATTTTACACTGGGTAGATACTTGTATATAGCCATGGTGACGTCAAACTTGTCTACAAAGCTCCCAACTGAGGTCCATCTGACTCAACGCCAGCGCTGGCAGGCAGCGGCACTGGCGTTTGTAGGGGCTGTGCAGCCGTCACCGCTGCCGCTGACGTTTTTACACAAGCTCTACCTGAAGCAATATGGCTGGAGCGCAGTGTATTTAGTACTGGGCCTGACACAAGTGGCGCGGGTGGCCTGTGCCGTTGAGGGGGTGTGGTATGCGTTCGGTGCGCCGCTGCCCCAGCTGCGTCTGCCGGTGACCCAAACAGGGGATGCCCAGACAGGGGCGACGGCGACGGCGACTGCTAACTCAATTGTTGCTAAAGAGACCCCGATACGGGTTGAGGCCGTTCGGGCACTAGAGCAGCTGCGGCAGGATGGGCTACTGTCAGAGTACGAATTTGAGCAGCAGCGGCGTCAGATTCTCGACCTTTCTTGATAGGAGCTAATGTGGGCAAGCCTTCTCGAACGCCACCTGCAAACTGGCAAAGACGGCTGGCGGCCCAGGCACTCAAGGGGCTTGACCGGCTAGAGCGTCAGCTAAATCCGCTCAAGACTCGCCTGCAGACGGAGCCCTACTATCGCTTTCGTTCGCTCGAAGAAGTGCAGGCTGCCGTCAAACTGGGTATCCGCATTGACGTGAACCAAGCGACTACGGATGATTGGCTGAGACTGCCGGGGCTTTCGATTCATCAGGCGCGGACGCTGGCTGGGCTGACGGGCACGGGCACGCCGCTTTTGTGCTTAGAGGATGTTGCTGCTGCGGTAAATCTGCCCCTACCGCGTCTGCTACCGTTCGCACCGATCCTCGATTTTCGCTACTACGATGCTGAGAGCGCGGTTCGGGTCCCGACGCTAGATGTCAACCGGGTTAGCGGTACGCAGCTCATGCAGGTGCCCGGCATGAATCTGCGGCTAGCTCAGCAGCTGGTTTATGAGCGGCGGCGAGGCTCTTACCGAAGCTGGGAAGACCTACAGCGGCGGCTTAGGCTGTCGCCTCAGCAAGTGGCGGCGCTGATTCACTATCTACATTTTTCGGAACTGGGTGACCGGTGGTAACGGTACCGACATCGGCAATGGGCCAGAACCGTAGGAGGGCCCGACCGATGATGTTCTCTGTAGGCAGAGCTCCCCATACGTGGGAGTCGTTGCTGTCGTTCCGGTTGTCGCCCATAACAAATAGCTGACCGGCAGGAACCGTGAACGGCGGCATTTCATAGTGGGGCGGCGCAAGGATGTAGCGCTCATCTAGAGGAACGCCGTTGACGTAGACCTGATCGTGGGTGACTTGAACGGTCTGACCGGGTAAGCCAATGACGCGCTTGATAAATGCCTGGTCGGCGGTGAACCCGACCGCCTGCAGCTGGGGCGGGGGTTCAAAAACGACGATGTCGCCGGGTTCAGGAGAGCGCAGTCGGTAGGAGACTTTTTCCACCAGCAGCCGGTCGCCAATATGGAGGGTGGGGTCCATCGAGTTAGACGGGATGTAACGAGGCTCGGCGATAAAAATCCGGACGACGATGGAAATGAGCAGTGCGATCGCAACCAGCTTCAGATTTTCCTTAGCGCTGCCCCATTGAGTCTTTTTTTCTGACAGCTCCGCCATACCTACTCCCCAATACCGAGCCCGATCATAGCGTGCTCCGGTGCCCCAGCCGTGCCGCCCTGGCATTGCGACGCCACATTGCTGGCTTAATCCGCCTCAGTGCCGAAGCCGGAAAGCGCTGGTTCCATGCCGCCTCGGTTAGGGTTTCTAGCTCGCTGATCGTAGGACTGACGTTCTGAGGGTAGGGCTGAAACTCGGTAATGTCCGTCTCCTGCGCGAACCGCTGATTCCAAGGGCACACATCCTGGCAGATGTCGCAGCCGGCTACCCAATTGTGTAGATGGGGGACGATCGCGTCCGGCAGGGTTTCTGCCCGATTCTCAATGGTGTGGTAGGCAATGCAGCGGTTGGCGTCTACCACTCCCGGCACTCGAATCGCTGTGGTTGGACAAGCCTCCAGGCAGCGGGTACAGGTGCCGCAGTGGGCCGTATGCGGCGTGTCTGCAGCCAGAGAAAGATTCGTGAGAATCTCACCGAGAAATACCCAGGAGCCGTACTCGCGGGTAATCACGTTACCGTTCTTGGCAACCCAACCAAGCCCCGCCTGCTGAGCCCAGAGCTTATCTTGTACCGGCCCCGTGTCGGCGTAGTAGCGGGTCTTGGCCGTGCTGTCTTGAGCCTCAATCCAGTGAGAGAGCTGTTTGAGCCTGCGGTGCATCACCCGATGATAGTCACGTCCCCAACCGTAGCGGGCGATTTTGGCATATTCAGGCTCCTCCGCTCGCCGATGGGGGGTGTAGTAGTTCAGCGCTACGCAAACGACCGACTGCGCGGTCGGCATCACCTGGCGAATGTTCTGCCGCTTAGGGTTCGCCATCCACGCCATCGCTGCCTGGAAGCCCTGCTTTAGCCATGCCTGCAAAGCCGATTGGGTTGCCTGCTCAGCCGCATTTGGCTGCGGCTCGATCGTAACAATGCCCACCTTATGAAACCCTAGGGATAACGCCTGAGCCTTTACCCGCTCAGCCGTAAGGGGCACGTCCGTCACCCGCTAGAGTTCGATGTCTAAGGTTTCAGCGGTATCCGTTTCTGTCGCAGACTCGCCGCTCAGAACTTCTTGCTGGCGCTGGCGGAAATCTTCGACTGCGTTGGGAATGCGGCGCTGCTGCTGGCGACTAAAGTCTGCAGCACTGACGCCGCTGCTGTTGCGACCCGCCTGGTGAATCAGATCGTAAAAGTTGACGTCACTGCCGGAAAATACTTCGTTGCTGTTGGCGTCGCCGCTCAGGTCGTCAGCCCCTGGGGTTTGGGCCATTGCAGCGGGGGCCAAACCTAACAGGCCAAAGGCGATCAGGTTAGAAAGTAAAAAAGCAGTTTTCATTGCACGGTTCAGCATGACCAGTTGGCCATAGTCTAGCAAGTCAGCTGGTCTTTGGATACTATGCCGTCCAGTTTTTGAGGCGGTTAACCCATCAGGACAGAACTCTGAGCCTGCTCCTCCAGACCCGCTAGGCAATTCGCCGGCTAATCAGAGGCCGAATCAGCAGAAGTGCCCCAGTACTAAAAACGGCTAGCACCGTCAGCGATGCGCCCATCGTCACCTCGCCCCAGGGCGCGTGCATAACTACGCTGTCCAAGCTCCAGTCAGGGTGCAGGTAGAGGTAGCGAATCGGCTCAATGGCATAGCTTAAAGGATTCAGGCTCGCAGTAATCTGCAGCCAGCGGGGCATGAAGGAGAGGGGAACCAGCGCCGTGCTGGCGAATAGCAGCGGCAGGTTAGTGACAAAAATGACGGCGATCAGCTCAATGTGACCCGGCAGTGAGAAGGCCAGCCCCAAGCTAAAGGCCGTGACCCCGAGCACCAGCGCTAGCACGATAGCAATCATCAGCGCTGTTCCGCCCAGGCTAGGCCAGCCCGCCCCTAAGAACGCACTCAGCACAACAATCGCGGCGGTCTGAATCAGACTCATCACTGCGATAAACAGGGCCGAGGCCACCACAATTGAAAATCGCGAGGCGAGTGGGGCCACCAGCAGCCGGTTCAAAAAGCCAAACTCCCGGTCAAACATCACTGGTAGACCCGCATTGAGTGCGCCGCCAAAGGCCGTAAAGACGATGATGCCCGCCCCGATAAACTGGCCGTAGTTTTGGCTGGTGCCAAACAGCCCCTCGGGTACGTTCTGGAACAGGGCCCCAAACAAAATCAGCCACATCAGCGGTTGGATGATGCCAGCGGCCAGGGTTGAAGGGCGGCGCTGCAGCTGAATGAAAAGGCGCTTGGTCAGAGCCAGGGTTTCTTGCAGGAAGTCGGAAACGGTCGGCGGTGCGATCTCATCGCCTTTCCATTCCTGAAGCTGACTATTTTGAATGCTGGGGGTTGAACTGCTCATAGGCTGAGGCTGAAGGGCTCAAGATATTTTCTATTGTATATAGAGAAAATACGACGCGGCCTTAAGAAAGTATCATCCGTTTTCCCACGCAGACACCGACCTGAAGAAATGGCTGGTCGATCACTGATGAGCCTTTCAAGGGAAATCAACGAGAACGGTCAGTCCGCCCTAATCGAGGTCGGGCAACAGAGACCTCAGGCAACGAAAATATTAGGCAACGCCTACTCGGTCATCCGAGCGTAGTTTTGAGCAACATGTCCAGGGTGTCTTTGCCCTGCAAGAGGGGAACTACATATAGAAATAGCAGCACCGCCCACTTAACGGGCCGAGCCCTAACAAAGTACATACCTAGCAGCGCAAGATGATAGGAGAGCCGGACACCGTTGGGGGTCAGAATAGACATAATCAGCGCGAAGCACAGCCCGATCGAAACGGCGTAGTAATCGAATCGGCTAATCGGGTTGCCCTTGACCCGGGCAAAGAACATGAACCCCAGCAGCCCCAGCAATAGCGCAAACACCATCTCCTCTAATTTGAGGGTACTGGCAGACACCGACACGTAGCTGATGTATCGCTTCAGCGCGACTGCCAGGACAAGCGATAGCAGTAGCCCACCGATTGAGATCGCATCAATCGCTTTCTTCTTTCGATCCTTTAGCAACGGCCACCCCACCATTAGCATCATGACCGTCACGTTGACCGCATGAATCGCCAACGACAGCACACTGGCCCATCGCAACCAGCGAGTGGTTTTGAATGCGTCGGCCAAAAACAAAAAAAACAGCAGCCAAGACACCGAAAACGCCTGCCTTGAGTAGTAGCAGTAAAACTCTAAAATTCCTGGACTAATCAGGGTTAAAAAAACAAACAGCGCACTGTTTCTGGACAATAGGCAAAAGACCATTGCCACCACTGCCACGATGGTCACCAGACGCAACGGCTCTGGCACCAGCAACTGATTGAGCAGCGTCGCAATCCAAACCCACAACACGCGATATTCGTACCCTGGCACTTCCCCTGGCGTCGAAAACAGTCGCTGGTGGTAGGCCCGATCCTCATTCAAAATGACCGGAAAAACAACTACGTATAGCCAGCCAATGAACAACGGCAAGTAGGCATAGGCATAGTTTTTGAAGCGGAGAACATCTGTCAGCCGATATCGCCGGTCAAGCATGAAACAATCAGCCGTTTGAAACGACAGCCTCCTGGTCTGAAACAGAATCACGGAAAACGCGAAGAGATTCGCCCCAGCTTGGATCAAACATGGCAGCCCTTTTCTTGGGGTACTGATAGCCCTCCACTTTTCGAGCAACGGTTAAGACATGCACGCTAAAAGCGCCCAGTAGCCTATTTAGGTAGGCAATCCGGTGAACCCCCAGTCGATCGAATGGTTTTGAGTACTGCTTGATCACCCTGAATCCTGCTCGTTCTAAACAGTATTCAATACCTAAAGCAGAGAAAAAATTGATGTGTTCTTCTGCCAGCACCCCTCGACGCCCCAAAGCCGCCCATAAATGATTGACTGGGTAAATAGGCATCACCGGGTGCCCCAGAGCAAGAAGCCCACCCGGCTCTAATGCAGAATATATGCGAGATAAAAATAGATGTGGGGCAACTAGGTGCTCAATGAGATTATTGGAATAGACCGCTTCAAAACTATGGCCAACACGCAAAGCGTCTTCAACATTGACAGAAACTGTCAAATAGTTAAATGCCGACAAAAATTGCTGACATTCTTTTTGAACTTCCAAACCGACAGACCCCTTTGACCAGTAGAGTAACGTACTACCGTAATATGAGCCAACATCTAAGACACGCTTGCGAGTAAAATCAAAATCTCTGTCTAAAATTTCAACATTTCTAGAAATCTTACCATGCCATTTTTGCAGATTCTGCTCATCTAGCAACTGTTTTTCTTTAGCAGTAATCAGTATTTCTCTCTGTCGTTTTTCTATGTCTTTCATATCAAATTCGCCTCATAACAGCTCGGCTAATCGACAAAGTATCGTTCCTTCCTAAGAAACGCTAACAGCATTAAAGTCAAACAAAGTTTATAGACAAAATCTGTCAGACAGATCCAGACAAAGCCACTCGAATCCGCGGGTCCGAATGCCAGCAAACAAAAAATAATTAAGCCAACACCATTGATCATGGTAAAGGCTTTGTATTTCGCTTGCGCGAAATAGTAAGGTTCTAGCCAGAAGAACGTAGTGATAAGAGCAGTGCCCGACATAAGTAGATAAAACCCAGAGAAAACCGCTATATATTCCGCACCATAGAAGTAATCAATCACAGGATATAGCATCAAACCACCCAGCAATACTAGACAACCAATTGATAGACCAAATCTTACTGTCCATCGCCTAAATATTCGATTCAGCTGTCTAGAGCTCTGCTGCTTTATTTCCCGAGTTAGCTTAGGAAGAAGCGTCCGTTTGAGCGCTAAATTCGGATGAGAAGCTGAGCTAGCTAAAAGCGTGCCAAACCTGAAAAAACCGGCCTGTTCTGGCCCTTTTACGCTCCCTAAAAACAAAATCGGCAACTGGGTAACTAGCCCAGAAATAGTCACCAAAAGAAAGTTCCAGCCATGATTTTTTAGCAGCTCGAAGACAAAGCTTTTGCTCTCGCTGATCAAAAGCTTGGACCTAATATGCGTTATTACGCTGTGTTTCGAAGGATTATGCTTCGAAGACTTAAACACAAGCGCCATTGGTAGAAATAAGCACATGCATCCGTAGACAACGTTGCTGAAAGTGTAGGTTAAAATCAGGCTATAGCTTTTCGAATCGATTAAAGATGTGAACAGTAAGAACTGTGGCAAGAAAAACACTCTTCTCGCAATTTGAATAAATGCCAGATAACGATATTTTTCATAGCCATTCGCAATCGCTAGACTCGTATTTGTAATCGCTAGAAAGGGTAATGATAGAGTGTAGGTGAGGATCAAACGATAGATGTTGCTAGCTTCGTAGCCGTCGGTCTGGACAAGATGCCCTGTTAGCAACAATGCGGCCATCGCCATCACCACCGCTACGCAGTCAATACTGTAGCTGACTAAACAGGCAGGGAGAACGTTTTCACTTTTTCCGCTTGATTCGTACTCAACGATATACCTTGTAAGAACCGAGCCGGACTTAGGTGTAGTAATGGAGTACACGAGCGAGGGGTAGGCAAGCGCGATCGCAACCACACCATACTCATAGACCCCCAATACCTTGGCAACCCAGAACTGGGTCAGTACACCAATGCCCAGGGCAAAATAGTTACCGGCAGACAGAAAAATAGACGCCCGAGCAATTTTACTAGATAGCAGTTTTTTCACAGCAGTCAGTAGCGGATCGACTTAGACATCAGTGACCGCTGCTCGTTGGCCGGTAGCTTGCGCAAAATAATCACATAGCCGCTAGGCTGGGCAGGTGGGAAAACCATATTCAGCGATTTCTTGATGCCTGCAGCCAGTCTGCTAGCGGTACTCGAAAAAGCATAGGAACATTCCAGCCGCAGCGGTAGCCCCGAATCATTGATGAATCCTTCGGTTGACTTTTCCAGCAGCTTCTTAAAGGCAATTGGCGGGTAGGGTCGGACATGGCTAAACGTATTCCAGACGTTGTTGAGCCCTGGCGTCGTCAGGTAGATCAGCCCTCCTGGCCTAAGAACGTGGGCAGCGCCCTGCAAAAACTTGACCGCAGCCGCCGGCTCCAAATGCTCAATCAGCTCGGCGGCGTGAACTGCATCAAACGTTGCCTCAGGAAAAGATAGCTCGGTTGCACTCATCACCCGAGCATCGAGCCCCGCCTGAGCACAGCGCTCGACCAGACTCCCGTCAATATCGACGCCAACTCTATTCGCACGATCCTTTCTGAGAAAGTGACCTTCGCCGCAGCCAACGTCCAACACCTTATGGCCCTCTAAATAGGCGACATGGAGCGGATTCCGGCGATGCTTGACCATCAACCGCACGTAGCCAAAGGGGGTTAGCTTTTGGGTTGGGCCAACGGGCTGATCCATATAAACCTCCGCAATCACGTCGTTCAGTAATCGATTAACCAGGGCTGGCAGCGAGTGCCGCCTTTTAACCAGTGCCCGTAGCTGCAGACCCAGAGCATGCTTTGCGGTCGGGCCCATCTTTAGCAGCGTCGTCAGCCGCTGGGCCAGCAGCGCCGGGTCATTCTTGGAAATCAGCCAGTCAGCCGCTAGCTCAGGGGAAAACACGTCGCGAAACGCCGCGTTGCTGGTCACTACCGGAACACCGCAGCTCATGGCCTCCAGCACTGTTTTGTCCATACTGTCGGTGTCACTGCTATTGACAAAAATATCAGCCTGTTGGTACACCCGCTGCACCTGGTGAAACGGGTGGGCCGGTTCAAACCGAGTCTGCGCCGTTAGCCCTAGTGTGGCCACCTTTGCGTGCAGCTGCTGGGCATACTGCTGACCGTTCTCCCCCAGCGGATCGCCCACGTAGCGCAGCTCAACCTGCGACCTCAGCGCCTCCGGTAGCAAGGCAACTGCTTCGATCAGCACCTCTAGACGCTTGATCGGCGACAGGCGGCCAACGGTCAAAATCAAAGACTTATCCGCCAGCGCAACAGTCTGCTCCGGTGGACAGAAGCGATCGGTATCAATGCCCTGACCAATACTCCGAAACTTGTGCGTGCGAATGCGAAAGCCGCTAGCGCTGGAGGCAACCACTCGGTCAACCAGCGCCGTCGCCAGCCGCAGCTTTAGCGTGACCTGACGGTGCGCGTACCAGAGCACAATGGGAATCTGCTTGAGCTTGAGCAGCGGCCAACCCAGAATGGCAAACAGCGGCATCATGTGAGCAAAGCAGGCGTCAATTTGCTCAGTTTGCAAAACCTGCCAGAGTAGCCGGTAAAACTCCCACAGACGCCGGGGTTCGGAGTAGCCCTTTTCTTTGCCCACGCTGAAGACCTGAACGTTATCGGCAACGGCTAGCCGACCGGTCATCATCGTGATCACGATAGTGCGATCGCACCGCTCGGCAATGGCGTTGATCCAGTCTGTAGTAAACCCCAGCACCGAATCGTCCGCGTCCGTCTTGAGGTTAAAGATCAGCAAATTCATGGCGTTATCCATGCCTCCACCAGCTGTTCGGCTAACCGCTTTTTATCAAACAGCGTAGCGACCCGCCGTTGCCCCGCCGCCGCCAACGAGCTGCGCTTAGCCTCATCCTTCAACAGGGTCAGCACCGCCGCCGCCAGCCCGGACTGGTCCCCAGGTTCACACAAATAGCCCGTCTGGCCGTCGACAATAATATCCTCCGGTCCAGTACAGGCCGTTGCGACTACCGGTAAACGGGCCATCTGCGCCTCCACCACCACCCGGCCAAAGCCCTCGTAATGGGACGTCAGCAAAAGCACATCGGCGGCCCCAAACACCTCTGGCAGGGCCGAGTAAGCAACGCTGCCCAAAAAGACAACGGCAGATTGAAGCCCCTTAGACTGTACCTGCGCTTCGATATCACCTCGCAGGGGTCCATCCCCGGCAATCAAAAACTGAGCCGTGGGAAGCTCAGCCAAGATCTGCTCAGCAACCGTCACCCAAAGCGGCAGATTTTTCTGCGCACAAAGCCGCCCGACAAACAGCACGACCGGCCCTAGCGTTTGTGCCAGCAACAGACGGCGACGACAGTCGAGCTGGCTTTCTGTAGTCGGCTCAAAGTTCACCCCAACCGGAACAACGTGAACCGCCTCAGGCGGAAGCTTTAGTGACTCAACCAGCTTGCGCTGCTGCACCGTTGAAACTGCCCGTACCTGATCGGCCTGCCTCAGCAGATAACACGCAATCCAAAATTTTGGCCGATTCGTCCAGCTTTCTCGCAGCCAATCTTGAGCAAACAGATCAAAATGAACCTGGGGAATGAACCGAGCGCCCCAGCGCCTAGCCGCCAAAAAGCCGACCAGCCCGGCTTCCCAGGGTTCTTGAGCCGTCACCACCGTAGGGCGCCAGCCATCCACCGTAATCGCTCCCAGCAACGCCAGGGCATCCGCACTATACAGGGCACGGTGCCGCGACCCCGTTCCGTATATCCGCAGCCCCGGCACCGGGTTGAACCGCTGCTGAGAGAACGTATAGGGGGAATAGGTCAAAATCCTGATATCGCTCTCAGGGCGACGGGCACGCAGCAGTTCTGCGTACAAAATGTGCCGCTTGAGCGTATCGCCAAACCCCGTCGGATTGGCTAACAGCGTCCGATCCTTCGATACCATTAACACCCGCTCAGGCGAAGCGCTCATAGGTTCAGCAGGCCCGTATCGTAGCAGGCTGAGCACCCGTTGCCGCTGCCTGTAGTACCTGTTCGTAGGCCGTAAAGCAGGCAGACTCGCTAAACTTCGCACGAATTAGCTGACGCGCATGGGTCACCAGCCGCTGCCGTTCAGCCTCGTTGGTGAGTAGCCGCTGGCAGGCAGCCACCAGGGCCGCATTGTCTCCGCTCGGAATCAGCATCCCCGTTTGATCAGACTGCACCACTTCTCGGGTGCCGCCCACATCGGTCGCCACCACCGGAACGCCCGCCGCCATCGCCTCTAGAACCACGTGGGGCAACCCTTCATAGGACGAATTGAGCACAAACAGGTCAGACTGGCTGAGCAGGGCACCAATGTGCGATCGCGACAGCCGTCCGGCAAAG
Organism: Cyanobacteria bacterium J06648_16; assembly: GCA_039817185.1. Taxonomy (GTDB): domain Bacteria; phylum Cyanobacteriota; class Cyanobacteriia; order Phormidesmidales; family Phormidesmidaceae; genus CAWUKV01. The sequence goes on from JBCBWI010000004.1 coordinate 169,562, forward strand.
ATCACCCGATCCGACAACTTTAGACGCTCGGCTAGTGTCCCTAGCGCCTCACGTTCAGGCCCATCTCCGGCCACCACCAGCCGCGCCGTCGGCAGCTGCTGCAGGCTGACAATCAGACGGTCCACGCCCTTCCAACTCACCAGCCGACAGATGGTCGTCAGCGTAGGTCCCCCATAGGCAGGCAACCGCCAATCGGCTTCAGCCGTGGAGACCGGCGGCGTTGAATTGTAAATGACCTGAGGCGACGTCGGCAGCGACCAGCCGCTGACAATATTGGCCAGGTATTGGCTCGGTACAACCACCCGATGCGCGCGCGCCAGAGAGAACGTTCTGAGCCCATCCAACAGCCATAGCCGGGGAGATTTAGGGGCCTGTTGGTAGCAATCGATCGTGTCAGTAAACCAGCCTCTAACCCGAGCCGTCTCCCAGGCCTTATCCCCCACCACTTTATGAATGTCGGGTTTGCCTGCCCAGGCGGCTGCCAGGCGCGCTTCAAGATGCAGCGTATTGGCAAAAATAACGTGGGCCCTTTGTCCTAACTGCCTTAAGAGACGCACGGTCTGCAGCAGACGAGCGGAACGCGGCTGGCTACGCCCAACGCGATAGACCTTGAAGGCATAGTGGCTGTCATCGTGATCCACCGTATCGCTGCTGCAGACCACCGCAACCTGGTGCCCCCGTTGGGTCAGCCAGTCGGCAATCCGAGGGACAAAATTAGCCGGTCCACCGATGTCGGGCGGAAACACACCAGCGGTCATCACAATTCGCAGGGAACTCACAGCGTTGCAGGCTTAGCAGCATGGTCGCAGACCACCGAAGCTAGCTGACTCGGCAAGGCCCCCACCCCCATCTGCTCGTAGACTTCCAGCGTTTTCTTAACCACACCCTTGACGTCAAACTCGGTCGAGACCTTCTCCCGACCGACTTGTCCAAACCGTTGACGCAGGTCAGGATCATCCAGCAACAGCTGAATCGCATCCGTTAGCGGCTTGACCTCACCGACAGGCACCAAAAAACCGTTGTGCCCAGGCACAATCACATCCCGACAGCCCGGAACGTCGGTTGCAATTAGGGGCTTGGCCATGGCAGCAGCTTCCAGCAAAATTCGGGGGACCCCCTCTCCGCCGTGGGAGGGTAAGACGACAATATCGGCTTCTGCGATCGCAGCCTCAATATCGTCTATGTGACCCAGCCAGTGAATCAGAGAATGGGCCTCCCAATCTCTCACCTCCGCCTCAGAAATGGCGGTCGGATTACTCGCATATAGCCCCCCCGCCAGCTTGAACGCCACCGGGTACGCCTGAGACCTGAGCGATTGAGCCGCGGCGACATACTCGTAAACGCCTTTATTGCCAACGACTCTGGCAGCCATCAGCACCGTGGTCGGCTGGCCACCGGGTTTCGATAAACGCGGCTGAAACCGGGTCAGATCGACGCCCGAACTGGGGACTAGGATCGCCTTTGAGGGTGACACCAACCGACTGTTGACGAGCAATGCCTGATCGTCTGCGTTTTGAAAAATGACCCGACCGCGCCTAGCACGCAGCACAAAGAAATACAAAAACTTGATCAGGGGCCTCAGCAATCTAGCCTTCAGCCCCTGACTACTAAACACGTAGCCCAACCCGGTGATCGCGTTAACGACTCGACCGACCCCGGTCAGCTTCGCGGCGAAGGTGCCGTAGAGCACGCACTTGATGGTGAAGTGATGGACCAGATCGGGTTTTTGGACCCAGTAAATCAGCAGGAATCTTAGAACACTATAAAGCTCTAAAAACGGGTTGGTGCTGTGCCGAATGAGATCCAGCTCAATCCACCAAAACCCCTCTGCTTTCAGTCTATCGACGTATGGGTCCCAGGGCGAAACCAGCACCACCTCAACGCCGCGCTGCCGCAGCGCCTGGGCCAATGGCAGCCTGAAGTTGTAAAGGTACCAGCCGGTATTGGCAACCAGCAAGATCTTTTCCTGAGCTGTCTTTTCCTCGTCAAGCCGTCCGTAAAGCGCTTCAAGCTGGGTAGATGAGACCATTATGTCCCCTGAAATAGCCGACCGTTATGTCGAATCTTCGCGTAAATCGGCAAACGTTACCAGATGGATTAGGCCGATATTCAAATTGATTGTAGTGCGCCGCTAGTAATATATCGCACAAGAAAAGGCGCATCAATAGGCACAAAGAAATTGGCGATCGCCACGACTCCAGCCCAGCAAATAAACAAAAACGAGGGGACTCTACCGGCTTTAAGGACTGCCCGCGGCCTGCTTTTAGACTTGTCTGTCCTGCTAGTTGAACAACCCATCACGGAGATTCTCCAGTTCAAAATACCCCTCTCAAACATCGTCCAACGTCTTAGCTCGGGCCACTTTGAGCATTCGGGAAGCAGTCATCTGTTGACCCAAAAACTGTCTCACCAGCTTGTCTAGCGTCTACTACTCTGGACATTCAGACTCAGCTAACTTAGCCGACTAATCCGCCCATCCTCACCATACAAAATATCAGCGCGGCTGCTATTTTGATTGAATCATAGCTATTTTTCATCAAAACAAACCTTGGATTGACAAAAACACTAGAAATGGGTCGTAATAATTCGGTCGCATCTGACTGAACCACTCCATTTTTTTTACACACCCGGCCCTATCAGCTTGCCAGTTTTTGTGCTGATAAAACATTTTCGCTTACAGCTAGTTCGACCAAGTTTCTGTAGCCTGCAGGTTCTTGTGGGCTCAAATGACTGAAGCCAAGTATAAATTATATTTATCGTTTCCGTATAAACAATGAGAACCTCTGCTTTGTAGGTTTGACGGTTGGATAAGTCGCGACTACTTTGGTCACAGACAGCGGCTTGGTCTAGCCTTGAGAGGGGTCGTTCTACAGTACAGTCTTCTAGTAGAAAGATAGGCCCACTCGTCAAATTTATTAGACGTCAAGTATTCAAGAGCCGGGATTCTCAGACCGATGTTTCAAACACTTTGGTTCACTTCTCCATGCGGCGTTCTCTGAGCAGATACCCCTTTCGAATTCTCTTAGCGGGCAGCTTGGCGCTGCCAATTTCGGGTTTTGTCCCAGTTGGGCTAACCGGGACCGAGGCCGCCGCTGGAAACAGAACCCAAAACCTGCCGACACTCACTGCCCCCTCATCAGCTCTGAATCCCAGACTGGGCAATAGCTACCTGCTAGGGCCGGGTGACGTGGTGCTACTCAACGTTTTTAACGTGCCTGAATACAGCGGCGAGCAAACCGTCCTGATCGATGGCACAATCAACCTGCCCGCCGTGGGTTCGCTGGTTATTGAAGGGATGACCCTTGCCGACGCGCAGCGTGCGATCGCAACCCAGCTGCAGGCCGAACTCCGCTACCCGTCGGTCACCCTGAGCCTGCTGCAGCCGCGTCCGCTGCGCGTGGCGATCACTGGCGAAATTGGCGAGCCGGGCTACTATAGTCTGCCCGTCACTGAACAGGGTCAATTCCCCGGTCTAGTCGACGTCATTCAGCTGGCGGGGGGCGTTACTCAGTCAGCTGACCTTACCCAGGTTGTCATCGAGCGAGTATTACCGGGGCAGACCGGTACACAGCGACTCGTCACCAATCTAGCGGCGCTCATCAACGACGGCGATCTGTCTCAAAATGTGTTGCTGCGCGACGGCGACTCCATCGAAATTTTGGCCACGGCTGATATCGACGTCACAGCAGGTCGCCAGATAGCCGCCTCTAACCTTTCCACCAACGAAGAAGATCCGATTGTGGTCGCCGTCGTGGGCGAAGTCGCCCGTCCCGGCACCTACAACTACGCCGCCCGACAAACCTCAAACCAATCAGAACAGGCCGCGGCTGCCAATACCTTTCAGCAGCCGGGCAAGCTGACCCTGACCCGCGCGCTCCGCCTGGCCGGTGGTGTGCAACCTATGGCCGACTTGCGGTCGGTAGAGGTGCGTCGCCGCACCCGGCAAGGCCCAGACCAGGTCATTGTCCTCAATCTCTGGGAGGTGGTCGAAAATGGCGAACTCGATCGGGATATTGTCCTGCAAACGGGGGATACCGTCTACGTCCCGACTGCCGCTACGCTGACGCCCGCTGAAATGGCCCAGCTAGCCGCGACAAACCTGGCGCCCGATACCGTACAGGTGAATGTCGTGGGCGAAGTTGAAAATCCAGGGCCGGTGACGGTCTCTCCGCAAACAACGCTCAATCAGGCCGTCCTCGCCGCTGGCGGCTTGAATAGCCGGGCTCGCGAACAGGTAGAGCTAATTCGGCTGCACCCCAACGGCACCGTCACCCAGCGAACGATCCAGATTGACCTGGCCCAAAACCTAAACAACGAAAGCAATCCCATCATCATGAACAACGACGTGGTGGTCGTGCGCCCTGACGGTGCAGCGAGCCTATCTGACAGCCTCGGCAATTTGCTCGGCCCCCTCCTTCAGATTTTGCCTTTCGTAAACATAAACTAAATATTTCGATATAAGGTTTGAGGGGATATTGCCACGCGAATACGGTCGCCGTCCCACCCTCACGCACCGAGGATACGCAGTAGGGTTTCCGATTGATCAACTGGTTTAAGCCATCTACTCTATGAAAACCGCTGTTTCGAATGACCCTAACAACCACAGCGTAGACACTGCAGCGATTGTCCTGCAGTCACCAGGCACGTCCCCGACCCAGGCAGATGAGATTGACCTGCAGCAACTGCTGACCGTTATTCGTCGCCGCTGGCTGCCGGTTGCCGCCACCTCGATCGGTCTGCTCACCGCGTTCATGGCGTACAGCCTTCACCAGGAGGCTGTCTACGAAGGCCAGTTTCAGGTCCTGGTTGAGCCGGTCAATGCTGACAACGACATCACCGCCGATCTCAGCGAAATCTTAGGCCCCGACGCTTCGGGCCAGTCTGGGCTCGACTATCCCACCCAGGTCCAGGTTTTGCGCAGTCCAGAACTGGTGGAAGAGGCCCTGGTTGAGCTCCAACCCCGCTATCCCGAGATTGACTACGAAACGCTGCTAGAGGCGCTGGTTATCGAGCGAGTAGATGACACCAAAATCATCGAAGTGCGCTACCGCAGCGAAAATCCGGTGCAGATTCAGACCGTCCTGGACATACTGTCTGAGGTGTACCTGCGCTACAGTCTGGATGAGCGCCAGACTAACCTGCGACAGGGCATCCAGTTTATCGAAGAACAGCTGCCTCAAATGCAATCGCGGGTCAACGAACTGCAGACCCAGCTAGAGCAGTTTCGCCGAACCTATAACTTCATCGATCCCCAGATTCAGGCCGAGCAGCTTTCGACCGAAATTGGGCTGCTGAGCGAGCAGCGCCTACAAATCGATCAGCAGCTGGCCCAGGCCAGCAGCTACCTTGACCAGATTCAGAACGACACCGGGGCAACCGCAGCGCTGCAGGACGCCCTCGTCTACCAGAATCTGGTACAGGAGTTGCGCAACGTCGAAGCCGAAATTGCCGCCGAGCTTACCCGCTTCCAGCCCGGCAGCCTGAGAATCCGCGTACTCGAAGAACAACGGAATAACTTGATTCCGCTGATCGAAGACGAGGCCCAGCGGGTACTGACCGCCAAGCGCGCCGAAGCGACTAATCAAATCAACGTACTGGCGTCGCAGAGCGATACGCTGGCGGTCGCCGAATCCGATTTAGCAACGACCCAGCAGCTCCTGCCGACCCTAGCTCGTGAATATTCCGATCTCCAGCGCGAGCTGGGTATCGCCGTCGAAGGGCTCAACCGATTTCTCACCACTCGAGAAACGCTGCAAATCGAAGCGGCGCAAACCGAGATTCCCTGGCAGCTGATCGAAGCCCCGACCCTCCCGGCAGATCCCGTTTCGCCCAGCCTCCTACGCAACTTAGTCCTCGGCACCGCAGGCAGCCTGGTAGTGGCCGTGGGCATTGCCCTCCTGATCGACAAACTCGATACCCGTTTCCGCACGGTCGACGACCTGAAGGAAGCGACGAAGCTCCCCATTTTGGGAACGTTGCCCCACCAGCCTGCCCTGGAAAACGCTGCCGGGCCATCGGTCGAACGGTCCCACTGGGGTCGACTGGTTCATTTCCTCAGGCAGCCGTTTACTCCGCTTGAGCCCAGTATCCCGAGCGAGGTCAGCGGTGACTATGGCTCATTTCAGTTTTTAGAAGCGCTAAGGGTCCTGCAGACCAACCTACAGCTGATGAGTACCGACCAGTCTTTAAGATCGCTGATCGTCAGCTCGTCGCTACCGGGTGACGGCAAGTCTACCCTGGCCCAGCACCTGGCCCAGACAGCAGCCACTATGGGCAAACGCGTATTGCTGATTGACTGCGATCTGCGCAAGCCCAAGCTGCACAAGCGACTGAATCTGCCGAACGAGATAGGGATGAGCGATCTGATTTCTGGTAACGCCGACACAACTGACGTCATGCATCAGGCCATGCCGTTTGTAGAGTTTTATGCGATTCCGGCCGGTCGGATTCCACCGGACCCAACCCGGCTGCTGGCGTCGGGCCGGATGCGGGAGCTGGTCAAGACCTTTGAACAGTCGTTTGATCTGGTGATATACGATACGCCACCGCTGCTGGGGTTGGCAGATACGACCGTCCTAGCGTCGCATACCGATGGCCTGATTCTGGTGGCCAGACTCAACAAAACCGAGCGGGCGGTTCTCGGGCAGGCCATCGACAACCTGAGATTTGCCAAGGTGACCATTTTAGGTCTGGTGGCCAATGATGTGCCGATGCGCTCAGGCGACCGCTACCGGTACTACAGCTACGGTTATGAATCGACTGCCCAGACCGCTCAGACCCTGGCAGCCGATTCTCCGCCGCCATCGCTGTCAGGCTACAACGGACATTCCAGCAAAATCGACTGAGCAGCCAACCGCCGAGCTAGCCAGGATGCCGTCGCCAGGCATAAGCCGGACTGACAATAAGCCGGACTGACAATAAGCTGGACTGACAATAAGCTGGACTGACAATAAGCCGGACTGACAATAAGCTGGACTGACACTACGCCGGACTGACCACAACGTTGTCGCCATCGAGTGAGACGGTATAGCGCTCAAGCGCGTCCATTGCCGGCCCCTGGAGCACGTCACCATTGGTCGCAAACCGGGACCCGTGACAGGCGCAGACCATTTCAGTCGCCTCGCCATCCCAGTCAACGGTGCAGCCGGCATGGGTACAGGTGGGGTTGACGGCCTCTAATGCTGTCGGATTGTCGGGCTGAGCCACCACCAGCACGGGGCCAATACTGGCTGATTCGTTCAGGATAAAGCCGTCCCCTTCTAGCTCAGCCAGGGTACCCACCACTTCAGAGTCACCTGCGGCTGCCGCCGTATCTCCCGTCTCTGCCGCCGTTTCGGCAGCGGGATCAGCCGTCTCTTCCACCGTTTCAGATTGGCAAGCCGCTAAAACCACCGGCAAGGATGCCGCCAAGCTGCCGATGCCCATCCAGGTCAAAAATTCACGTCGTTCCATTGAATTCCTCATTCGAGAGTTGGTTAGGTTAACTGAGGGCAGGCACTACTGATCGACCCCGTCGATGGGGGCAAACCCCTGTCGCTGAACGTTTTCAGTGACGACTCGCGGCTCTAAAAACTGCTGCAGGTAGTCAGGCCCGCCCGCCTTGGACCCTACCCCTGACAGCTTAAAACCACCAAAGGGCTGACGAGACACGATTGCCCCGGTGATGCCCCGATTAATATACAGGTTGCCAACTTCGTAGACCTGCTGAGCCCTGTCGATATGGTCCGGGGTGCGGGAATACAGCCCGCCGGTTAGGGCGTAGTCGGTGCCGTTGGCAATCTCCAAGGCAATATCGAAGCTGTCGGCTTTGATCACGGCCACCACCGGACCAAAGATTTCCTGCTGGGCAATGACGGCATCCGGGGCGACATTAGTAAACACGGTAGGGCCGATAAAGTAGCCGGTATCGGGTGGGGGCAGTGCGATCGCAACGTTCCCTTCCTGTTTCCCCGTCTCAATAAATTCCCGAATCCGCTGCTGCGCCGTCGCATCAATCACCGGACCGACGCTGGTGGCCGGGTCCGCCGCCGGGCCGACATTTAGCGACCGGGTCGCCTCCACCAGCCGCTCTACAAACGTATCGTGGATGGTGTCGAGCACGATCACCCGCGAGCAGGCCGAACACTTCTGCCCGCTGTAGCTAAAGGCCGAATCCACCACGCCCTGCACGGCCTGATCGAGGTCGGCACTGTCGTCAATGATGATGGCGTTCTTACCCCCCATCTCCGCGATCACCCGCTTCAGGTGTCTCTGGCCGGGGCGCAGCTGGGCGGCCTCGGCGTAGATGCGACAGCCCACCTCCCGCGAGCCGGTAAAGGCGATCAGGTGAATGTCTGGGTGGTTGACCATGTGGGCGGCTACGGTGGAGCCCTTGGCGTAGGTCAGCTGGAAGACCCCTTTAGGAATGCCGGCCTCCACTAAAATCTCTGCCAGTTTGGCAGCGATAACGGAGGACGTTTCGGCCGGTTTAAGCATTGTGCAGTTGCCGGTGACTAGCGCGGCTACCGTCATGCCGGTTGCGATCGCAAACGGAAAATTCCACGGCGCAATCACCAGCGCCAGTCCGCGAGGAAAGTAGCGGTAGCGGTTGGTCTCTCCAGCGATATCGTAGGCCACGCCCGCATCGAGCCGCTCCATCTCGTCGGCGTAGTAGCGACAAAAGTCAATCGCCTCCGACACCTCACCGTCGGCCTGCCGCACGGGCTTGCCCACTTCATACACAATCCAGGCCGACAGCTCGGCCCGACGGGACTCCATCAGGTCCGCCGCTCGCCGCAAACAGGCCGCCCGCTCGCTCGCTGGCGTGATACGCCAGACTGGGAACGCCACCTTAGCGGCCACAATTGCCTGGTCCGCCTGGTCCTGACTCAATAGCCCAATCTGCCCCACCACCTCATCGGGGTTCGACGGGTTCACCGACTTAACCACCGTATCGGTCTTCAGCTCAGCGCCATCGACCCAGGGCCAGTAGGTCTTGCCCAGCGCGTCCTTGACCTGGCTAAGGGCCTGCTGAGTCGCCTGCCGAGCCGAGGTTGCCGCGTAGTCCGTATCCGGCACATTAGTAAATTCGTTCGAGTAGGACTCAATCAGGCCAGTGGCCGATTCTGCCGCAAACTCAGGCCGGGCAATCAGCTCGGCCTCGGGCCGCTCCTCCAGATTCTGTCGCAGAAAAGACGTGTTGGCCGTGTTCTCTAGCAAACGACGAATCAGGTAGGCCATCCCCGGAATCAGAGCGCCGTAGGGGCAGTAGACCCGCACCCGATAGCCCTGATCCACCATCGCTTTGCCCAGCTTGTCGGCCATGCCGTAGAGCACCTGCAGCTCAAACCGCCGCCGGGGAATACTGAGCTTTTCGGCAATGGCGATCGCGTGGGCCTGCGATCGCACATTGTGGCTGCCAATCGCTGCATCTAGAATCTCGTGGTGCTGCAGCAGCCGCTCGGTCATTCGCTCAAAGTTGGCATCGGTCGAAGCCTTGTCGTTGTAAACCGGCTGGGGCCAGTGGTGCTGCAGCGCCTTAATCGTCTCCTGGTCCCAGTAGGCCCCCTTCACCAGGCGCACCGTCAGCGGCGTGCCCCGAGTTTTGGCCCAGTCAATCACGCCCTGTAAATCGTCATCGCTGTCGCGCAGGTAGGCCTGCAGGGTCATGCCCACATCCCGCCGCTGGCGAAACTCGGGCTCGCTCAGCACCCGCTTAAGAATGTCCAGCGTCAGGGCCTTGTAAACGTACTGCTCCATATCGAAGTGAACCGCGACACCGAGCCGGTCGGCCTCGCGCAGCAGGGTTCGCACCCGTTCACTCACCTTGGCCTCGCTCCCCGCTGGGTCCAGCGGGTCAAACTGGGAATAGAACGCCGTTAGCTTGACTGAAACCTGTGCCTTAGGTAGGTCTTCGCCGTCGATCCGATCCACCCCATCAATGATCGGCCAGCGTTTTGCCGCCTCAGCGAGCTGGGCCATCAGCTCCAGATAGCGATTGAGATAGGCCTCAGCTTCGGCTTCCGTAATCACCGCCTCGCCCAACAGGTCCAGGGTAAAGGCAAACTTCTGCTTGCGTAGCTGCGTCAGCGTTTTGATCACTTGGGCGTTGGTCTCGCCCGCAATATACTTTTTCGCCAGGGTTTCGACCGCTGTCGAGAGGGTCGTCGCCGCCAGCTGACCAGGCACCGAGTCCGGCTGAGAAAAGTTAATTAGCCCCTTGAGCGCACCCGGCAGCTCGACTGCCTCCTGAGTGAGATAGTCCTGCAAATGGCGCGCGATATCGGCTTTGCTGCGCAGCGCTGGCAAACAGTCAATCAGTCGAAACAGCTGGACACGAAGGGCCGGATTCGCCATGGCAAACCCCAGCAGCCGGTCGTCCCAGCGCACCTGATCGCGCACCTGAGACAGCCAAGAACGATTTTGCCGAGTATCTGCCAGCAACGTTTTGGCAATCTGCTGGGTCTGCGTTTCGTACCCCAAACCTCCGGTTTCTGCATCGGCAAACGCCGCCGTGGATGCAACCATCGTTATCTACTCCCAAATACGTCTCATCACCCGGCTCATGGCCCGTAACGCTCATAGCCCATTAATTTGGCTCACAACCGGGCTCGGTATTGTGACAACCGATACGCTTCTATTGTGTAAAATCGCAGGGAACAACTCGAAAAATTGACGGGATTGTTGTCATTCTGTTACATCACCCCCTCTAACTGGCCCCTCTAACTGGCCCCTCTAACTGACTCTAATTAGATTGCATCGGCCAACGGCTCAGTCAACATTTGCACCTGAGCTAGTAGCGTTTCGGGTTGGATAGGGCGAGAAATGTAACCATCAAAGGCTAATGAAGGCGGTGCGATCGCATCGCTCGTGTGCTGGACGGCGAGGACCTTAATATCGGCAGTGGTCACCTGCCGCTTGAGCTCTTCTAAGATGTAGTGACTATCGCTGTTCAACAAATTCTGGTTCAGGATAATTAGCAGAGGCTGCAACATCTCGACCTGATGCACAATTCGAGACCCCTCAACCACCCAAATCACCTGATAGTCAGCCGCCGTCAGCAGGTCACAGATAACGCTGCCGCTAGTTTCATCGTCCTCTAGCAGCAAAATGCGCCCGGTCGGGGGTTCTTCGACCGTTGACAAGGGCCGTACCGGTGCCGACAACTGGCCACTGCACTGTATCGGAATCCGAACGGTAAAGACAGACCCTTTCCCCACCTGCGACGTCACCTGAATCGAGCCGCTGTGGAGCTCAACTAACTGCTTGGTTAGCGCCAGGCCAATACCCGAGCCAGCGTACTGCCGCCGCCGGGCGTTCTCCAGCTGCTTAAAGGCATCGAACAACAGCGGCTGCTGAGCCTCTGGAATGCCAATTCCAGTATCCTCAACCTGCAGCGTCATGCTGTTCAAATCGCGCCAGATCCGGAGGTTGACCCGTCCCCCCGCCGCCGTAAACTTAATCGCATTGCTCAACAAACTCGACAAAATCTGCCGTAGCTGCCGGACATCGGCAACAAAGCTGTCCTCTGTCGGAGTAACGCGCAGGTCTAGCGTCAGATCAATCTCCGCCTCATTCGCCTGCTCACGGTAAGCCTCCAGGCTCGTGCGGACTAGCGTCGTCAGCGAGAAATCACTGACCTGCAGCACGGTTCGCCCAGATTGAATCTTAGCTACGTCTAAGATGGCGTTGATCGCCTCCAGCAGATGCTCGCCGCTGTCGTGAATCGTGTTGAGATAGTCGCGCTGGCGGTGATTAAGCTCGCCGAAAGACCAGCGCAGCAGCGTGGCTGACATCCCAATAATGTAGGTCAGCGGCGTGCGCAGCTCGTGGCTCATCGTGGCCAAAAATTCGCTCTTGGCCTGGTTAGCGACTTCGACCGCCGCCAGCGCATCTCGTAAATCCTGGGTACGCTGCTCAAAATCTCGCTCTAACGAAGCTTTTTGCTGCTGCAGCTGGCCGTAAAGGTTCGCCTGACAGATGGCCAGCGAGAGATGGTCGGCAATCTGCTTAAGAAAATCGATTTCCCAAGACGCCCAATGCCTCTGGTAGGTGCACTGATGGGCAATCAGTAGTCCCCAAAACTTTCCTTGAATGTTCAGCGGGGCGATCAGCTTGGATTTAACCCCCGCCGCCTGTAAAAATTCCAGCATGCAGGGACTGGTTTGATAGCGAACCGCCACATCATGCACTGCGACAGGCTGGTTAGTCGGATACCGCACGACCTGGCCTGAGTCAGCATCAAAGCAGGTCGCCTCAGTCGTGTGCAGCACTGAGGCGATCTCATCAGAGGCCACAGCCTCATAGGTCACTTTGCCCCCCTCACTCAACCGAGACCGAGAAACTGAGGTGGATTGAGCTGTACGCGTGTCCAAGTGAACAGGAGCACGGCTGGAAGTATCGTGCTGGTCGGACGAGTGACGGTCGGCCAAGCCGGTTGGGTCAATCTGGTAGAGCACCAGCCGATCTGCCGAGAGAAATGCCCTGACCTCAGCCACCGTAGTTGAGAGGATAGTTGGCAGCTCCAGACTCTGATGGATACGCTGCACAACCTGGTTGAGCAGTACGCCTTGGCGCAGCTGCTGGTCTAGCGCCTGCTGTACGGCATGCGGTGCTCCGGGTGTCGATGTCTCAGCCTCCGTGCCCTTATCCCCAGTCTGAGGATTCAAGCTGACCGCAGATACTGAAGGCACTGACCGTGACTGAGTCGAACTCGATCCACCCATCAGCGACAGCATCAGCTGAGTTTGTAGCGGGGCAGGCACCGGCTCAATCTGCCCACACCAGCCGTCCACAATAGAGCGAGCGGCAGGAATTAAACGCGACCGAATCAGGGTCAAAAAAGTCTCAATAACGGCCCCATCAAAGTTAATTGAAACCTGACAGAAGCCTGCCTGTGCCGAGGGACGTCCTAACAGCAGCACCGCTAAAAAGGGCGCGCCCGCAGTCGGCACCCGCACCAGGGTAAACCATCGAGGTGCGCCCAGTTCCGCAGGCGCAGCCAAGGGCTGTTGGGTCAGGGGAACATTGAGATGAGCCTCAGTCAGCGCGGTCGCCGACAGCGACTGCTGCTGGAGTTGCGATCGCATCCCCTCAAAAGTCTCTGAGGAGAGCGCTCTATAGGCGACAAAACGCTCGGAAAATGACATGACCACTCGGTGCCCTTAAAGCTAATCGTCCAGTACCGTTGAAAAGAAAGCGTTCTCTCCCTAGAACAATCACTCGACTGAGGTTGGAATCATCCTGATTAAATTGACAAGTGTTTAGCTAGCGATAGTAACTGTTACAAAGGCCAAAATGCTGATAAAAAGTTAAACCAAGACAAAGACCTACAGACAGATTCCTATAGATAGACAGATTGAGTAATAGCGCACGTTAAACAATACATTGGGCAAGCAGGACAGTCTCCTGGGTGTCTTGAGCGAAAAGCCCCAATCCTATAAAACCAGGCCTGAGAAAAACACGCTCTTGACAAGGGAGAGTGGGCAGGGTTGCGCAAGGAATATTTCCCAAAAGTCTGATCGCCATCCACGGCAAAACATGTCTTTTTAAGCGTTAATTTGACCAAATTTTGGCCTAGGAGGCTCACTCAACTGGGGACTGCAGGGTCTCATTATGTGAAAAGTGCAGAAAAACGATATTCTCCGCAATCCCCCACATCCTTTACACGTATATAGATACGCACATATAGACATCTGACACCAGATTTTCTCGGCAAATCATTCACATAAAATAGCTTTCGTCGCACGATTTTCAATCGCCTACCGGTGTCCTCACAGCAACGATAGGTTACATGGTGAGGTGTAGCTAGATTCGACCTTGAATGAAAACAACAGATTCTAAAAAGGAATTTTGAAATGTGAACTTTTGAGTTGTCCCAGACAACCGGGATCACTCGATACGGATACATCCTAGCGGCGAAGCCAGCAGATATTTCAGAAACCCTATACTTCTTTCACAATTTAGGAATCGGTTCAGTTTGTAAGCTAGATAAACACATCACTACAAACGTAGTTTTACTGAACCGTATGCATCGATTAAAAGCAACACCAGGGGGATGGTTACCGGATGAAGCGGGCGTTATTTTTATTGACCAGTCCCCTGCACCATTGGTTGTACTAACCGCCGCCGATACCGACATTCAAGCTATCTACCGAGGTCTGGAGTCGCCCGTTTCAAACCGTCCTGACTGTGCAAAAACGCCTCCCTCCGCCGATCTAGAGGTGCGGGTGACTAATCTGCTCAACCTTCAGCAACAGCTGACCATTGATAGCTATGCAGAGGAGATTTTAGTCCGGGCTAAGGGCATTGTGGTCCGGCTATTGGGGGGTAGAGCGTACTGGAGCTACGGGATAGAAGTCGTCAAGCAACTGGCGATAGAAAACGACATTGCCTTAGCCGTCCTACCCGGCGATGCCCAACCTGACGTCGCATTGATGGGACATTCTACGCTGCCGCTCGCCCAGGTCAATCGTCTTTGGCAATATTTTGTTGAAGGCGGACCGGATAACCTCACAAACGGGCTGCTTTATTTCAGCGATATTTGCCTAAAAACTCGTCATAATCCCCCTAAGCCCGATCAAATTGAGACGGTGGGTATTTATAAAAAAACAGATTCACTTAAGGCAGATTTACACCCCCATGAAGTCGCTGTTTTATTCTATCGAGCGCATTTTTTGGCCGGGAATACTGAACCGATTGATGCGCTCTGCAAGTGCCTAACCCAGCAGGGGTTAGCCGCCGTCGCCGTCTACGTTTCTTCCTTAAAAGACCCGGATGTTCAGCGCCAGCTGCAAACCTTACTTAGGCCGGTCAGGCTGATCGTCAATACGACAAGCTTTGCGATCGCAACCAGCCCCCGTTCATCCCCAAGCACAACCCAACCTCCCCCCTTTTGGCAGCAGCTCAACGTTCCGGTTCTGCAGGTCATGCTCAGCGGTGGCACCGAGGCCCGCTGGCAGCAGTCGGCCCTGGGGCTTTCGCCCCGAGACCTGGCCATGAACGTGGCCCTGCCTGAGGTCGACGGGCGCATCGTCACCCGAGCCGTGTCCTTCAAGACCTTTGCCACCAACGCGTCCCGTTTAGAAACAGACATCGTCACCTATGCATCGGTGTCTGATCGGGTAGATTTTGTCACCCAGCTAGCAGCGAACTGGCGCCGCCTGGGCAACACGCCCCCAGCCCAACGAAAAATCGCCCTTGTACTTGCCAACTATCCCAATCGGGACGGGCGGCTGGCCAACGGCGTCGGGCTAGATACCCCGACCAGCTGCGTCGAGCTTCTGACGGCCCTGCAAACCGCCGGGTACTACCTAACATCCTTCCCTACCAGCGGCGATGCCCTCATCCGACAGCTCACGGCTGGTGTCACCAACGACCCCGAAGGGCTTGGCTGTCGGTCGGTACAGCAGTCCCTCGCGCTGTCCGACTATCAAAGCTACTTCACCCTACTGCCAGCGGCTGTGCAGCAGGGAATGGTTGAACGCTGGGGCGAGCCACAGGACGGGTTTGCGATCGCAGGTTACCAATGCGGCAATATCTTCATCGGCATCCAGCCCAGCCGCGGCTATGACAAAGACCCCAGCCTCAACTACCACGCGCCCGATCTGGAACCGACCCACGACTACCTCGCGTTTTACCACTGGCTCCGCAGCGAATTTGGCGCCCATGCCGTCATCCATGTCGGCAAGCATGGCAACCTGGAATGGCTACCGGGCAAAAGCATTGCCCTATCCGAGAGCTGCTATCCAGAAGTGGCGCTCGGTCCCCTCCCCCACTTCTACCCCTTCATCGTCAATGACCCGGGTGAAGGCTCCCAGGCCAAGCGCCGGGCCCAGGCGGTGATTGTAGACCACCTGACGCCGCCCCTGACCCGGGCGGAGCTGTACGGTCCGCTGCAGCGGCTAGAAAGTCTGGTGGACGAATACTACGATGCGCAGACCATGGACCCGACGCGGGTACCGGTGATCGGCGAGAAGATCGCGGCGCTGCTGGCGGAGAGCGAACTGGGGCAAGAAGTGGGCTGGGCTGAGTCTAAGCCTGCTAACGAATCCAGCATAGATACCGTATTGCCCACCTTGGATGGGTATCTGTGCGAGCTAAAGGAGGCGCAGATTCGGGACGGGCTGCATGTGCTGGGGCGTTGCCCCGAGGGGCGGCAGTTGCGGGATCTGGTGGTTGCGATCGCACGCCATCCCAATGCCCATCACAAGGGCCTTTCACGGGTGATTGCGCAGGACTGGCAGCTCAGCGAACTAGACCCGCTCACTGACGATCTCGCGACGCCCTTTAACCCTACTGATTATCCCCATGCACCCCACCTGAAGAACTGCCGCACCGTTGGGGATGTGGTGGAAGCAATCGAGCAACGTGCTGCCGAGCTGGTCAAAGAGATTATTGGCTGTGATCCAGATTCCCCGGATGTTGGGTTTCGCGAGGCTCAACGCCAACCTACGGCGACTGTCCTGGATTGGATTACAGATATCCTCCTGCCCGCTCTCCGGCAAACCTCTAATGAAATCACCCACCTGCTCCACGGGCTCGATGGCAACTACATTCCGCCAGGTCCCGCTGGCGCACCTACCCGGAATCGCCCTGACGTCCTGCCTACGGGCCGCAATTTTTACTCGGTGGATATTCGCGCCATGCCCACCGAGAGCGCCTGGGACGTGGGTCGTCGAGCAGCAGAAGTCTTTGTCGAAACCTACACCCAGGACAATGGCGAGTATCCCAAGACATTGGGCCTCTCCATGTGGGGTACGGCTGCCATGCGAACCGGCGGCGACGACCTGGCCGAAGCCTTGGCACTGCTGGGCGTGCAGCCGGTGTGGGACGGTCCCTCGCGGCGGGTGATCGATTTTGAGATCCTGCCCCTATCCCTGTTGGGGCGACCTCGGGTAGACGTAACGCTGCGGGTGTCTGGCTTCTTTCGGGACGCCTTTTCCAACCTGATTGACCTGTTTGACCAGGCGGTGATGGCGATCGCTCGGCTCGACGAGCCTGCCGATCAAAACCCGAT
The DNA here is from genome assembly GCA_039817185.1 of Cyanobacteria bacterium J06648_16. Classification (GTDB taxonomy): domain Bacteria; phylum Cyanobacteriota; class Cyanobacteriia; order Phormidesmidales; family Phormidesmidaceae; genus CAWUKV01. Next base: position 186,558 of record JBCBWI010000004.1, read on the forward strand.
CGCGGCCCGGTTTCAGGCCGAAGCCGCCGATTGGCAGCGGCAGGGTCTGAGTCTAGAACAGGCCGAACGGCGGGCCAGCTTTCGAATCTTCGGCTCCAAGCCCGGTGCCTACGGCGCAGGCTTACAGGGCCTGATCGAGGCACAAAACTGGACGAGCGACGAAGATTTAGCCCGTGCCTACGTGAATTGGAGCAGCTACGCCTACGGACGCGGCACCGAGGGGACATCTGCCCCGGCAGCCTTTCAGCAGCGGCTAGGCCAGATGCAAGTGGTCCTACACAATCAGGACAATCGAGAACATGACCTGCTCGACTCCGACGACTACTACCAGTTTCAGGGCGGGCTGACCGCAGCCGTGAAAGCGGCCTCCGGCCAGCAACCCCAAACCTACTTTGGCGACCACAGCCTGGTAGAGCGCCCGCGCGTTCGCACGCTCAAGGCCGAGATCGCCCGCGTCTATCGTTCACGCGTGGTGAATCCCAAATGGATCGCCGGCGTCATGCGCCACGGCTACAAGGGCGCGTTCGAGATGGCGGCCACTGTCGATTACCTGTTTGCCTACGATGCCACTACCGGCACCGCTGCAGACTATATGTATAGAGGCGTTGCCGAAGCCTATGTACTGGACCCCGCCGTGCAGCAATTCGCACAGCAGTCTAACCCCTGGGCGCTACGCGACATGGCCGAGCGACTGATGGAGGCCAACCAGCGGGGGCTCTGGCAGAACGCTGATGAGCAGATTTTGGACGCGCTGCAGTCGGTTTTGCTAGAAGCTGAACGAGCCATTGAGGAAGGCCACCAGCCTAGCTGAGAGAGTGTCCACCACCCATGTAGTACTACTCTATGATTGGAAGCGTTCTTACCCGTCGCTGACCTATGGACCGCTGGTTCAATACAGCAGGGCCTTGCCGCCCAGACATACACTATATGCTGCCTGCCACGGTTCGCCTGCCGACGATAGAGCGGCTTATCAAGCAGGAAACATACTTCGTTATCCATGCCCCCCGACAGACGGGCAAAACGACAGCTGTGCTGACATTGGCTCAAGAGCTCACCGCGCAGGGCAAGTACGCGGCGCTGATGGTGTCTACAGAGGTTGGGGCGGCCTACCCTAAAGCGCCCAAATCGGCTGAAACAGCCATTTTAGAAGCTTGGCACAGGGCAGCCACGTTTTGGCTGCCGCCTGAGCTACAGCCTCAAGGCTGGCCGGACGCTGAGTCAATTGGAGACGCCTTGATGTCATGGGCAGAAAGCTGTCCTCGCCCTACCGTCTTGTTTATTGATGAGATTGATGCATTGCAGGATGACACCTTGATCTCGGTGCTGCGGCAGCTTCGAGACGGTTATCCCCGCCGACCAGGGGGCTTCCCGCAATCATTAGCGCTCATCGGCCTGAGAGATGTCAGAGATTATAAAGTCGCCTCAGGGGGCCGTGAGCGCCTGGGCACCGCCAGTCCTTTTAATATTAAAGTCGAATCGCTAACCCTGCGAAATTTCAATGCAGCAGAAGTCGCTAGTCTCTATCAGCAACACACAGCTGATACCGAGCAAGTTTTCACGCCCGAGGCGGTGGCGCGGGCCTACGAGCTAACGCAGGGACAGCCCTGGCTGGTAAATGCGCTGGCCCGACAAATGGTGGAAGAGATTGCCCCGGATGCAACCGTCTCTCTCACCGCCGATCACGTCGATCAGGCTAAGGAGATTCTGATTCAGCGGCAGGATACGCACCTGGACAGCTTAGCGGAAAGGCTGAGAGAGCCCAGAGTGCGGGCAATTATCGAACCCATGATTGCTGGGCGAGAACTCGAGGGGGTCTCTAACGAAGACATTCGATTTGTGCTGGATCTAGGCCTATGTGTAATGAGTCCCCAGGGCGGCTTGGAAATTGCTAATCCGATTTATCGCGAAGTCATGCCGCGCGTACTGGCAGTGGTCCCGATGGCATCACTGCCTCAAATCGCCCCTACCTGGCTGACACCCGCTGGAGAGCTAAAGGCAGATGCGCTGCTAGACGCTTTTCTCGCGTTTTGGCGACAGCACGGTGAACCGCTACTCCGCAGTGCGCCGTATCACGAGATTGCGCCTCAGCTAGTGATGATGGCATTTTTGCACCGGGTAATTAACGGGGGCGGCACGCTAGAGCGAGAGTACGCGTTGGGCACGGGTCGGATGGATCTGTGTCTGCGCTATGGCACGGTAACCCTGGGGATAGAACTCAAAGTATGGCGAGACGGTCGTCCTGATCCCGTAACAGCAGGACTGACTCAGCTGGACAAATACCTGGGGCGACTCGGGCTGACTGCGGGCTGGCTAGTGATCTTTGACCAGCGCAGCGGACTGCCCCCCATTGAGGAAAGGACGACAACCGAAACGGCAAAAACGCCCAAGGGGCGAGCGATTTCGGTTATCCGAGGGTAGCGCCTACTGATGCTTCCAGCCTCGATGCCCCTGCACGTCGAGGTCAAAAAATCTCAAAAAGTCACGAAGTGTATCGAAGTGTAATCACTCACGTCACCGAATGATCCCTCATCTAGAGTAATGCTTAGGAGTTTGTCACTTTAGTTACTCGTTCATTCTCCGACCCACCTATCTATGACGGATACTCAACTCTCTTCTGTGGCCCAGGCGCGGTTGACTGCGCCCACACAGCCGGTTTCGACTGGCGTTCATGTCTGTGTTCATGGACATTTCTACCAGCCACCTCGTGAGAATCCGTATCTAGAAGCGGTTGAACGGCAGCCAGGGGCAGCCCCCTTCCACGATTGGAATGAGCGAATTCTGCACGAGTGCTATCGCCCTAACGCCTTTGCCCGTATTCTCAACGATCGGGGCGAGGTGCTGCACATCGTCAACAACTACGAGCACATCAGCTTTAACATCGGCCCGACGCTGATGAGCTGGCTAGAGCGGCACGATATTGAGACCTATCGGCGCATTCTGGCGGCGGACCGGGTGAGTTGCGATCGCAACAACGGTCACGGCAACGCCATCGCCCAGGTCTATAACCACATCATTCTGCCCCTGGCGAATCCTCGCGACCAGCTAACCCAGGTTCGCTGGGGCATTGAGGACTTTCGTCGTCGGTTTGGCCGCGATCCCGAGGGCATCTGGCTAGCGGAGACTGGCGTGGACTACGACACGCTGAGGGTGCTAATCCAGTGCGGCATCCAGTTCACCATTCTGGCCCCGTCCCAGGTGCAGCGCTGTCGGGTCATGGGCTCGGACGAGTGGCATGAAGTGGGCGGCGGTCAGATTGACCCGAACCGACCCTACCGCTGCTTTGTACCCGGCCTGCCCGAAGGCAGCAACTACATCGACATTTTCTTTTACGACGGGCCGATCTCGCGGGATATGGGATTTGGCGAAGTGTTGGCCTCGTCCTACGACTTTGCCGACCGACTGGGCCAGGCGGTGCGCGGCGACCGGCAGGAAGCGCAGGTCATTTCTGTGGCCACCGATGGCGAGACCTTTGGCCACCACCGGGGCGGTGCCGAAAAGACGCTGGCCTACGCCCTGCACCAGGAGTTTCCTCACCGCGGCTGGGAGGTCACCAACTTTGCCCGCTACCTGAGTCTGCACCCGCCCACTTGGGAGGCCGTACTCAAGCCAGTCACGGCCTGGAGCTGCGCCCACGGGGTGGACCGCTGGCAAGACGACTGCGGCTGTGGTGGCGGCGGCGAGTGGCACCAGCGCTGGCGGCGGCCGCTACGCCAGTCTCTGGACTGGCTGCGCGATCGGCTGATTGAGGTCTTCGAGCGCTACGGCAGCGAGCTGCTACGCGACCCGTGGCTGGCACGGGATGAGTATGTAGAGGTGATTTGTGATCGCACCCCTCGCACTATCAGCCGCTTCCTGACAAGGCACCAGCACCACAAGCTCTCTAACAGCGAGAAAACCGACGCCCTGCGCCTGCTCGAAATGCAGCGCCATACCCTGCTGATGTATACCAGCTGCGGCTGGTTCTTCGATGAAATTTCCAGACCGGAAGGGACCCAAATTCTGCGGTACGCCAGTCGCGCGATTGAGCTCGCCGAAGAGGTCTCCGGTGAGTCCTTTGAAGCTGAGTTCGTTAAGCAGCTGTCCCAGGCCCCTAGCAACGTCGATTATTTCAAAGACGGCGCTGGCATTTATCGGGAGCAGGTGATCCCCTCACGCATCACCCTGGAGCAGGTGGTTGCCCACTACGCGATTTCCTCCCTATTTACCCAGCATCACCGGGAACAGTCACTCTACTGCTACACGCTGAACCAAAAGGACTACCAGCGCCAGACCCTGGGTGCGCTAACCCTGGCCATGGGCCAGATTCAGATTATTTCAGACGTCACTCAAGAGAAAACCACACTCTCGTTTGCCGTACTGCACCTGGGCGGTTGGGATTTTCACTGCGGCGTCCAGGCTTTCAAGCGCAGACCGGCCTATACCCAGGCGAAGGACTCTGTCATGTCGGCCTTTAGCCGCGCCAGCGTAGCCCAAACCATCGTGGCAATTAACCGCCACTTTGGTGACTACACCTTTGACCTGCAAGACCTGTTTGCAGAGGAGCGGCATCGGATTATGCGCCTGCTCAGCCAGGACACCCTGCAGCGGCTGGACCAGCTGTACGGTCAAATCCACCGAGAAAACTACGGCGTACTGATGGCGTTCCATCGCGATCGCATTCCAGTCCCCCAAGAGATGCAGGTCGCCACCGAGATTGCCCTCAGCAACCGGGCCTTGAACATTCTCAACAGCCTGGAGCAGGACCTCAGCGACGTCGACGAGACCGCCCTGCCCATCAGCATTGGCTACATCGCTGAGCTAGAGGGGGTCGCCGTCGAGGCCAATCACTTCCACTGCACCCTGCAGCTGCCGGGGGCCAGGGAAATCTTAGAAAACCTGATCGAGCGGGCGCTGTGGTCGGCGCTACAAGGGGAGCTAGAAACCCTGGAAAGCGCCTTGGGCAGCCTGTCCCGTCTGGTCAATCTGGGGCAACAGCTAGGACTCCATCTGTCGCTGGGTAAGGCTCAAGAGATTTTTTACGGCTACCTGCTCGACCACTACGGTCAGTTCGACGGCGAATCGCCCGCGCTGAGACTGCTATACCCGCTGGGGCAGCAGCTCAGCGTAGACGTCAGTCCCCACGCCCGCTGGCTGGTCGAACTGGCTAGCTAATAGGTTTCCGAACCTTCGATCACCTCAACGCTAAAGCCGCGATCCGCAGCAGCAGCAGCCCGCTGCTGAGCCGATTGCAGGCTGTCGAAAGCGCCAATGCTGATCACCTCACCGCGGACGGTCGGTAACACGAAGGCATCGCTGTAGGACTGCCGAATCGTCGGGAGCTGGTTACGGCCCGCGACAATCACGGTGTAGTAGCGGGCTCGGCTTTCCGGCCCGCCCGCTGGTCGGCTGCCGCCGGTCGGCTGGCTAGCCACCGTAGCCGCATCTAGAAAGCCCATCTCTAAGAGCGTTTGGCGGTCGGCAACACCGGTAACGGTAATATTGCGCGCCCGCTGAAAGACGCGAACGGCCTGACGGGTAGCGTCGTCGTAAATGCCGTTCAGGGCAACGGTGTCGTCGTGGCGATAGACGTTTCTCAGCACCAGCTGCAGCACCCTAACGTCAACGCCCTGGTGATTAGGTCCGAGCAGATCGGTACTTAGCTCGCCGTATTCCGGGTAGACCAGTGCGGCCCGCGCCGTGGCCAGATCGCTAATGCCCAGCGCGTTCAGCGTTTCAAAGTCAGCCACGCCCGTCTGCCGCAGGCCGCGATTCGCCTGATATTTTTTGACGGCGTTGACGGTCAGGGGGCCGTAGTAACCGTCAATATCGGCTCGCTCAAACACGCCGTGCTGATGCAAAGCCCACTGCAGTTCTTGCACGTCTGCGCCCTGGTCCCCCTCTTGCAAAAAGTAGTCGCCCACCTGGGCCAGAACGGTTGATGAAGCAACGGTGGGAGCAACCGGTTGGATTGCGATCGCAGCCGAGCCACCGACGCCCACGGTGAATAGCAGCGTGCATAGGCTCACGCGCAAAGGCCTACGCAGAGAACAGACAGAAGAGGTAGAAGCTAGCGTTTTCATAAGCACTGGGGAAAGTAGAATCTGATAGACAAGACGTAGACGAAACGCAGACAAGACCACACCGCAGCCAAACTGCCGCAGGCGAACTGCGCACCCATAGACCAATGAGCGCGCGCTGGGATAGGTCAGCCTTATATCAAAGTCAGCCTTATATCAAAGATAGAAACACGCGATCATCGACCAGCTACGGAAACTAGCGTCGATAGATCACGCGGGCGTTCGACAACCCCCTATCTAGGGCCGCATCCACCACCCGCTGCGCATCCGCACGATTGCTGTAGGCACCGAGCACGACCAAATCACCCTGCCGGGTATCTTCGATATACACCCCATTACCAAAGGCCTGACGCGCCAAGCGCAGGTTGCCCGTCCCTGGCACAGCAGCCAGGTAGCGATTGGCACCAATCGTCTGACTTAGCCCCAAGGCGTTAAGCGTCTCCGCACCCGCAATACCGTCTGCTCTCAGCCCGCGCTGCCGCTGATAGTTGATTACCGCCTGCTCGGTCACCGCGCCATACACCCCGTCTTCAGAGATGCGGGCACCGTTACGATTGAGTGCTCGCTGCAGCTCAAGCACCCGATCACCCCGGCTACCTCGACGCAGCGCGGTCTGAGCGGTCGTCACTGGCGGTGGACTCGTCGCAGTGGGGACCGCACTCGGGGCAGTCGGCGGCGGCGGTGCTTGTCCAGGCACGGGGAGGGTATTGTCTACCACTAACCCCAACCCACCCAAAACCCGATCGTCCGCCACACCCGTCACGAAAAAGCCGTTTCTCGCCTGAAACTCACGCACGGCAGCTTCAGTTTGGGAGCCATACACACCGTCGAACGGCCCCGGCAAATAGCCCGCCCGATCCAGCGCGATCTGTAACGTTCGGACGTCTTGACCGCGATCGCCGGGGGACAGCACAAAGCGGCTGACAACATTGTTGAAAGACTGCTTGCCCGTTGCAACCGGGGACTGAGCCACCGCTGCCAGTGAGGGACTAGCAAACGCCAACGGCCCCACAAGCAGGGTAAGCGCAAGGGCAGCTTTGGGTGATATGGCAGATTGACCCATAGTTTTTCTTAGTTTTCCTTGAAAAATTATTGAGGAGGGCAGCTATCGGCTAAAAGCAAGCGTGAATTACCGTACATGCCGATTCTATCCGGAATTTCCTCGAAGGAAAACAGTCCGCGAGTGAAATCACCTCTATGGGTACGTATCGCTGCAGAACATGGTGACAGTCACAGCCCAGCAGGACACCGTCATGACCTTGCGAATACCCCCTCGATCACCTCATCGCTTTCTGCCTATAAATTCCATTGAGTCAACGGCTCTTTTCAATTATCACAAAACAAAACAAGCCGAACAAAAATAATAAAAATAAATACTGGGTTCATATTTGAAGCACTCAGCAGTCATTCCCGCCATCTTTCTCATGGACACGCGACGACTCTGATTTTTTCCCTTTGGCACTCAGTTTTTGGGGCTTCTAAACAAGCAAGCGAGTGCTGCCTCAAATCGTCAAATAGGGCCTTACGTTCAACCTTAATTATTTGTAAATATTTGTTCTTCATATTTACGTTTTTTGAGGAAGTGTGATGTTTGAGTCGGCCTAGCTCATAAGCTTGAAGGGCAACAAACGATGGGATTCCCCAAGGATACTCTCGCCGGGTGGTGAATCGGGGCTAGGTTTACTCAGGCCGTAAGACTAGATCCTGTGATACTCGCCCGGCGTGACTTTCTGCTATAGCGTTGGCCACTTTGTCCTGTGTTGAGCATGACCCAATATGGGTACAACTCAAGCACAGAGAGCTCTGTGGCTCACTGTCGTGTGCAAACCTTTGCGACGACAGCTACAGCACTCGAAGCGAAGCGCGCGTCGTGGGGCTTCAGAATCAAGGGCTTCGCCGCCTGAATTTTTCTAAGCAACGTGACAAACGCTGTGTGGTTTTCAAAAGCTCATTTTTCAACAGTTTTTTAATAGATTGAAGTCATGGCACTGCCTTTATTGGACTATCCGGTCAAGTCACAAAATCAGCGCGTCGATGGATTTGAAGTTGCTGGAGAAGAGCAACCTCGAGTCTTTTCTACAGAATCTTTGCCAGGCGATCAAGAGGTAGAGAATTTAATCCTCGCCGCCTATCGGCGCATCTTCAACGAACAGCAGCTTTTAAGAAGCAATCGCGATCGCTTTTTAGAATCTCAGCTGCGGGCAGGTCAGATTACTGTCCGTGAGTTCATTCGAGGCTTGTTGTTGTCAGATTCGTTTCGCCGCCGCAACTACGAGTGCAGCAACAATTACCGTTTCGTGCAAATGTGCATTCAGCGCGTCCTCGGTCGAGAAATTTACAATCAGCGCGAGACGTTAGCTTGGTCGATTAAAGTCGCCACCGAGGGCATTGCCGGATTTGTAGACGCCTTGCTGGGCAGTGATGAGTACCTGGCCGCCTTTGGTGAAGACACGGTCCCGTATCAACGACGTCGGATCTTGCCGCAACGTGCAACCGGGGATCTGCCCTTTGAGCGCATGCCCCGGTACGGAGCCGACCACCTGGCTCAGCTGCAGTCCCTAGGAAACGATTTCTCGGCGGACCGTGCTCTGGCTGACCAGGGACGCTATGTGGGCCTGCCCCCAGAGCAGCTGGCTAAAATTGGCAAATTTATTGTCCTCACTGGCGCGGCAATTCTTGCGAGTGCGACCTTTGCCGTTGTGCTTTCCTGGTTTGGTTGGATCAAAATCTAACGAAGAGCTCTAGGGCTGCGACAGGTGCACTCATTGAGTCCCCTGTCTGCAGACCCTACTATTTTGCAGGCCCGCTATTCAGCGTCCGCCAGCGCCACATAGGCGCCCAAGCCTATCAGCATGCCACCCGAGAGCTGCCGCTGTCGTCGTCGCAGCCGAGCGCTGGCCTGCAGCCGCTGACCGATGGGACCCGCCAGCGTCGCCACCACCAGATCCGCCAGGGTATTGAGCGTGATCGACAGCGTCCCCAACAGCACGAACTGCATCACCACATTACCTGCCAGGTTTACAAACTGGGGAATGAACGCTAGGAAGAATAGCGCCGTCTTGGGATTAAGCACCTCTGTGGTGACGCCCTGATAGAACGCATTCTGACGGACATTGTCACTGTCGGCGACGGGCTGCTCAATATCGACGGGCTGCTCAGTATCAAGGGCGGTATCGTTCTGCAGAAGGGTTTTAACGCCCATATAAATTAGATAGGTTGCGCCAACGTATTTAATGGTGAGAAATGCGATCGCACTGGTCGCCAGCACGGCTGACACCCCCAGCGCTGCCGCCAACACATGGACCCACCCACCCACCGCCGTACCAAACGACGACTGCACCCCCTCACGTCGCCCGCCGCGAATGCTGCGGGTCAGCACATAGAAGATGCCCGGTCCGGGGGTAATCGCCAGCAGCAGCGCGGCTGTTAGAAACAGGCTAAAGCTTGTGATGTCAGGCATGGTTAGCGCTATCTTTGTAGAGATACCGCAATTATAGACCTGCACCTGAAACAGGATTTATAGAATCGTCAGATAGATATCGGCCAAAGTTTGAGGTCACCCCAAACCAAGATATAGCAGTCGCCAATCATGTTAGGACGCGACTTCAATCCACAGAACGCTCTGCGCTTTAGAGATACCGCCATTCGGTGCCCTCAGCAGAGTGGCCAAGACGATAATTTCTTTTTTACAGAGACATTAAGTATTGCAAAACATTCTCATTTTTGGCGTACAAAAGCAGGCCCGATTGATTAGGCTTGCGGTACATAAACTCATAATGAGTATGGATAATTGAGCATGGATAATTGAGCATGGTTAAATGAGCTTAGTTAAATGAGCTTAGTTAAATGAGCTTGGCCAAATAAGCGTGAGGAAGCGAGCTTAGGAAAGCGAGCGTGGGTCAAGTCAAGCTCACCTATCGAGCGTAGGCCTATCTGGCGATAGTCATAGCATCCCGTCGCTGAGAAGGCTCTAACTAAAAAAGGTCCGGCTGCCATCGAATGCGCGTCAGGAGCTGAGTAAATGTTGTTCAATCGTGAAGGTCAACGTATCCCAAGAGTTATCTTTTGGATGTTCGCTGAGGCGGGTTGGTACACGCTTTCGACAGCGGATCTCTTTGATCACAAAACCGTCGTGGCATTTGCGATACCGGGAGCCTTTACCTGTCCTTACTCTCCTATTCAGCTGTTGGGCTACAACGAATATGCTGAGGTATTTCGAGCGAACGGGGTCGATGAGATTCTTTGTATTTCGGTTAACGATCCGTTTTCGCTGTCAACCTGGGCTAAAGAGGAAGGGGCCGATCAGGTCCGCTTTATCCCTGACGTGAACGGCGACTTTACCCGCGAGATGGGAATGAGGGTGAACCTTTCTGATCAAGGCATGGGATACCGTTCTTTACGCTATTCCATGCTAGTGAAAGACGGAATTATTGACAAAATGTTTGTCGAGCGAGAAGGTCTCGAATCCATGCCTGCGGTTTCCAATGCCGAGACAATGTTGAACTACATCAACCAAACAGCTGAAAAGCCCCAACAAACGGCAGTGCTAATGCAAATGTGGCGAACGATGCTCTCTGTCTAGAAAAGCTCTCGTTTAGAGAAAAAATAGGCCAAATAAGCAAAAAACAACACCACAATACAGGGTAGGAAACTATGACCAGTCGTCAAATGAGATGTCCGTTCCCAATGAGCGGAAAGCTAATGGAAATCTGGCGGGCAGTATTGTCCGTCTTGGAATCTAGCAGCACGGCTAAGCCTGGCAGCACTGCGACACAGCCTGCCGCCCCAAGTACGGGCAACGGCGCTAGCGGCTGTCCGTTTATTGGCAGCCCTCAACAGTTCGCGGCCGGGGGCGGTACCTCAAATCAAGACTGGTGGCCCAATCAGCTGAATCTGAACATTCTCTACCAACACGCCCCCCAGGCCAGTCCGATGGGCGAGACATTTAACTACGCTGAGGAATTCAAAACCCTCGACCTAGCAGCGCTGCGGGCCGACATCTTCGAGCTGATGACCACGTCGCAAGACTGGTGGCCCGCCGACTATGGCCACTATGGCCCCCTATTCATTCGCATGGCCTGGCACAGTGCGGGTACCTACCGCATTGGCGATGGTCGCGGCGGCGCGGGCGCGGGCAGTCAGCGGTTTGCCCCCCTCAACAGCTGGCCCGACAACGCCAACCTCGACAAGGCGCGTATGCTGTTGTGGCCAATTAAGCAAAAATACGGCAAGAAAATTTCGTGGGCTGACCTGATGATCTTCGCAGGTAACTGCGCACTAGAGTCAATGGGCTTTAAGACGCTTGGTTTTGCCGGTGGGCGCGAGGATGTTTGGGAGCCGGAGCTGGACATCTACTGGGGCGCAGAGAAAACCTGGCTCGATAACGAGCGCTACACGGGCGATCGCGTACTCCAGAATCCCCTTGCCGCCGTTCAGATGGGCCTGATTTACGTCAACCCAGAGGGGCCAGACGGCGAGCCCGATCCCGTGGGCTCGGGGCGCGACATCCGTGAAACCTTTGGGCGGATGGCGATGAATGATGAAGAGACCGTGGCCCTCACCGCCGGGGGACACACATTTGGTAAGTGTCACGGCGCAGGCGATGCAGCACTGGTCGGAGCCGAGCCTGAGGGGGCTAGCATCGTCGAGCAAGGCCTTGGCTGGAAGAGCCGCTTTAACACCGGCATCGGCGTTGATGCCATCACCAGCGGGATTGAAGGGGCGTGGACCCCGACCCCAACGACGTGGGACAACAGCTATCTCGATACCCTATTTAAGTATGACTGGGAGCTGACGAAGAGCCCCGCTGGGGCTTGGCAGTGGAAGCCCAAAGGCGATGCTGGCGCGGGTACAGTCCCTGACGCGCACGATCCGTCGAAACGGCACGCCCCGATGATGACCACAGCGGATATGTCCATGAAGATGGACCCTATCTACGAGCCCATTGCACGACGCTACTACGAGAACCCAGATGAGTTCGCCAACCAGTTTGCAAAGGCCTGGTTCAAGCTAACCCACCGCGACATGGGGCCTAAATCGCGCTATCTCGGTCCAGAGGTGCCAGCAGAAGACTTTTTGTGGCAAGATCCCATCCCCGCAGTCGATCACGAGCTGATCAATGAGCAAGATATTGCCATGCTCAAAAGCAAGATTCTCGCCTCGGGGCTGTCCGTTTCTCAACTGGTCTCAACGGCTTGGGCATCAGTTGTGACCTACCGTGATTCTGACAAACGCGGGGGCGCAAACGGAGCACGGATTCGGCTCGCACCCCAGAAGGATTGGGACGTTAACCAACCGCAGCAATTAGCAACGGTGCTACAAGTTCTGGAGGGCATCCAAAACGAGTTCAACCACTCACAGTCTGGTGAGAAGCGGGTTTCGCTGGCTGATCTGATTGTTCTAGGCGGCTGCGCAGGTATTGAACAAGCCGCGAAAAACGCCGGGCATGATGTGACCGTTCCCTTTACGCCGGGACGTACAGATGCATCGCAGGAGCAAACGGATGTGGAGTCCTTTGCGCCACTCGAACCCACCGCGGACGGATTCCGTAACTACCTCAAAGGTGAACACGCTGTCTCGGCAGCGGCGCTACTGGTCGATCGGGCGCAGCTAATGACCCTGACCGCACCTGAGATGACGGTTCTCGTTGGGGGGATGCGCGTTTTGGGGACGAACGTTGGCGACGCTAAGCACGGTGTCTTTACTGAGCGGACAGAGACGTTAACCAACGACTTTTTCGTAAACCTGCTCGATCTGAGTACGACTTGGGAGGCCGTCTCGGATGCTGAAGACGTGTTTGAGGGGCGCGATCGCAAGTCGGGCAACCTCAAATGGACCGGCACTCGGGTTGACCTCATCTTTGGCTCCAACTCTCAGCTGCGGGCACTCGCAGAAGTCTACGGATGTGCAGATTCCCAGCAGAAGTTTGTGTATGACTTTGTGGCAGCCTGGGATAAGGTAATGAACCTGGATCGCTTTGACCTTGCCGAGTCATAGCAAACCGGTCTTCGCGGGTTCTAAATGTAGCCACGACCAATCACAAGTGGATCGGTCGTGGCTACGCAAGTGGGCAAATGTAAGTGGGCAAACGTAAGTGGGCAAGAACCTGCAATGCAGACGCTAAGCCGTTTTATCGCAGTTAACCATCCAGGGAGTGCCAAACTGATCGGTCACCATGCCAAAGCGCTTTGCCCAAAAGGTTTCTTGAATATCCATGGTGACGGTGCCGTTTTCGGCCAGAATCTTGAAAATTTGCTCGGCTTTTTCAGGATCGGCAATTTGGACTGAGATTTCAGTGCCTTGGGGTTCTCTAAAGTAATCAGGCGGGGCGTCAGCCCCCATAATTTCTTGGTCGCCAATGGTCAGGGAGGTGTGCATGATTTTGTTGTGCCATTCAGGGGGCACCTCTGCTTCCATAGGAGAGCCGCCATAGAGCATCTTGTCGCCGATCTTGCCGCCAAAAACCTGTTCGTAAAACTTAAAAGCGGCTTCGCAGTCACCATCAAAATTGAGATAGGGAATCAGTTTCATAGCGCCCTCCTGGAGTTAAATAAAGTTGTCTCTAACCTGCATTCCACGGGTCGTAGGTACCAAAGTTCCACAAATGCCCCTCCGGGTCGCGACAGGAATAGTCGCGACCGCCATAGTCCTGGTCTTTGATGTCCATGACGATTTCGGCCCCAGCTGCGATCGCACACGCATAATGCCGATCTACGTCCTCAACCAGAATGTAGGGGCTCTGGGTCACAACCGCGCCTCTCTGATGAGGAGGCTGCTGAAGCTGACCAAATTCATCGTCCCGAGCAGCCCCCAGCATAATCATGCCGTTGCCAAACACCAGCTCAGCGTGGGCAACCGTGCCATCTTCGCCCGAGACAACCAAGTGCTTTTCAAACCCGAAGGCTTCGCACAACCAGTCCACAGCGACAGCGGCATCTCGATAGCGGAGCGTGGGAATGATGGTCGAGACCGCAGCTTTGGCATTGCCAGGCATCGCCTTATCCTCCTGCTTTGACAATAGCAACTGTGCTTAAACTAGTTCTTTTGTATCATATCTCCTTTTACGGAAAAGCGATCAAGACAAGTTTACGCAGCTTGAACAGCATCAGTCGCAGCCCAACGACCAGCTAACTGTTTTGTCGCTGCCACCAAAGCTGGTAGGTAAATCTTTGAAGTGGGGCAAATTGTCTTTGACTGGAAGCATCGCATATCGGCAGTGGAGATGAAAGTCCGGCTGGAAAGCTCCCAGCGGTAGTAAATTGGCCTTGATACCGCACTGGTTTAAATCGGGTACTTCAGCCATGATATGCGTCCCACAAGTGGCACAGCGCTGACGAGGCAGTGTCTTGAGCGTCCAGGTAACCAGCTTGCCCTGGGTCACCTGGACTGCCTCAGTAGGATAGACCGCAACACCAACATAGGCACCACCACTCGTCGCCTGGCAGTCATCGCAATGACAATAGAATTGTGCAATCGGCTCGCCCTGAAGCTGGGCTCTCACAGCTCCGCAGAGACAGCTAATTTCAGTCGTTTTCATGTTTGTTTTTCCAACTCGGCACGCAGGCGGTCTTCCTGTTCCCGCAGCTCTGGGGTAAAGGCTTCGCCAAAATCATCTGCTTCAAAGAGAGGACGGATCTCAACTTCACCGTCTTGAAAGGGACTGCGCTTGATCCAGTCAATTGCTTCTGTCATGGACTTCACCTGCCAGAGCCAGAAACCCGCCACCAGCTCTTTGGTTTCGGTAAACGGCCCGTCGATGACGGTGCGGTTTTTGCCTGAGAACTGGACGCGTACGCCCTTGTGGCTGGGGTGTAGCCCTTCTCCGGCGAGCATCACCCCAGCGCGGAGCAATTCTTCGTTGAACTGGCCCATTTCGGTCAACATCTCTTCGGTAGGCATTGCCCCAGCTTCGGAGTCGGGGGTGGCTTTGACGAGTACCATTACTTTCATAGTGAAATCTCCGAAAGTGATTTTTTTAGAACAACAGAATTGAAAATCGGTGGGTCAAGCTTATCCGCTTGCTACCCGCTCGATTTCAGCGAGGTCGATCTTTACCATCTGCATCATTGCCTCCTGCACCCGTCGAGCACGGGCCGGGTCGGCATCGTTGAGCAGTTCAATCAGGCGGGTCGGGATGATCTGCCAAGAGAGTCCCCAGCGATCTTTGAGCCAGCCGCAGGCGACTGCTGAGCCGCCGTCGGTCAGCGCCGTCCAGAGGTGGTCAACTTCGGCCTGGTCTTTGCAGTAGATCTGAAACGACACCGCTTCGGTAAACGGATGTTGCGGACCGCCGTTGAGGCCCATGTATTTCATTCCGGCCAGGGTGAATTCGACCGTCAGGACCGTACCGGCGGGGCCGCTGGGGGTATCAGCGGGCGATTTTAAGACCCGGTCGATGCGCGAATCAGGCAGTAGCGACACATAGAACCGGGCCGCCGCCTCAGCGTCGCCATTAAACCACAGACAGGGCGTGATTTTTTGCATACTGTTCAATCCTGTTGAGCGACATAAAATAAAAGATTTGTAGACTCGAAGGTGCTTTTTGAGGGGGGCGCACAGCTTGTGCGCCCGTACTAGATAGTCGAACAGGAAAGGGCTAAATCGACAGGTCGGCCAGATTTTTTTCGGTTGGATCGGTGGGCAGGCCCGAAAGCTCCATCACCGGGCGAATTTCAATGGTGCCTTTGTGGGCTGCGGGAATGCGTCCGGCGATGTTAATCGCCTCATTCAGGTCGCGGGCGTCGATCAAAAAGTAGCCACCGAGCTGTTCGTGCGTCTCTGCAAAGGGCCCGTCGGTGATCAGCTGCTTACCGTTCCGAATACGGACACTGGTGGCGGCTGCAACCGGCTCTAAAGGCGATGCACCCAGATACTGACCGTTTGCCTGCAGTTGTTGGGTGAGTTGAATAGATTCTGCGTAGCACTGTGCCTGTTCACTTTCGGTCCAAGCAGATTCGTTGCTGTAAACCAGCAGCATGTATTTCATCGCTTATTTCCTCATCGCCTTCACAAGGTAGTCGCTTGGGAATTGGGTAAATCGACAGGGAAGGAGAAATTTTCTCTTGCCTAGTTTTCAACCCAGCCCTCGCAGGCGTTTTTCAAGAAAACGGCGTTCCGGTGCTTGTTTGACCAGCGCCAGCGCCTGCTGGTACGACTCCCTGGCAGCAGCCCTGTTGCCCAGCTGCCGACACAGATCGGCTCGGGCCGCGTGGGCCAGATAGTAATGGGTTAGCTGCCCCTGTGCTAGAAGATCGTCAACCAGCTGTAGCCCTTCTGCAGGGCAATCTCGCATCGCCACTGCGACGGCCCGGTTCAGCGCCACAACAGGCGACGGGTTGAGCTGGGCCAGCACGTCATACCAGGCGACAACCTGCGCCCAGGCGGTTGCGGCAGTGCTGGGCGCCTGGGCATGGAGGACTGCGATCGCAGCCTGCACCGTATACATTCCCACACGCCCTGTCGCCAGCACCTGCTGTACCAGGTCCTGCCCCTCAGCAATCTGTTCAGCATTCCAAAGGGTCCGGTCCTGGTCCGCCAGCAAAATCAGATCCCCCGTCGAAGCACTGCGGGCCATTCGCCGAGATTCCTGCAATAGCATCAGGGCCAACAGCCCGGTCACTTCCCCTTCGGGCATCAGCGCCTGTAGCAGTCGCCCTAACCGAATCGCTTCTGCAGACAGGTTCGCCCGTGTCAGGTCTGGCCCCGATGAGGCCGCATAGCCTTCGTTAAACACCAGATAAATCACCTGCAAGACCGTCTCCAGACGATCCGGCAGATCGGCCTGGTCAGGGACTTGGTAGGGAATGCCCGCATCGCGAATTTTGGCTTTAGCCCGCACGATGCGCTGGGCCAGGGTCGAGGGGGAAACCAGAAAAGCGCTGGCGATTTCTTCGGTGCTCAGGCCGCAAACTTCCCGCAGGGTCAGGGCCACCTGGGCCTCGGGCGACAGGGCTGGGTGGCAGCAGGTGAAAATCAGCCGCAGGCGATCGTCTGCGATTGGGCTGTCGTCGATGATGTCAGGCCCGGCTGCCGTGTCCAGCTTGGCAGCCAGATCGGCCAGGGACGCATCGAAGCGGGTGCGACGGCGCAGGGTGTCAATCGCCTTAAAGCGCCCGGTCGAGACCAGCCAGGCGCGAGGATTGGTGGGAACGCCCTGCTGGGGCCACTTTTCAGCAGCGGCGGCGAAGGCATCCTGCAGCGCCTCTTCGGCCAGATCAAAACTGCCCAACAGCCGTATCAGCGTAGCGAAGACCCGGCGCGACTCGGTTCGGTAGAGCTGGTCTACGGTTTGGCGAACAGTAGGAACGGATGGGCTAGCCATCGCGTTAGGCCTCCGGCACAGTAGCTATCTCTAGGCTAGCCAATCGGGATGGCGCGCAATTCTTACGACAGCCTTAAGATGCAGCGCGATGGATCCATCGGTGCTGGCGCGATCGCATCTTCTTTAATCCGCAATAATGGGGAAGTCACCTGCCCCCTGACGCCCTCCGTTTATAGCCATGCCAGACACCATCAAAACCTATAACTCCATGGCTGAGTTCTATGCCTCCATCGGCGGCAAACTGGAACAGGACGTGGACTTTACCATCCACCGACTGGAGCAGGTCCATGGCAAGGTACCGGTGAAGTCGCCGCTGTTTCGCACCAATTATTACTCAATCGTGATGATTCGGCAGGGTAAAGGCTGCTACATCATCAACGGGCAGGCTTACCCAACCCAAGACCGAACGGTTTACTTTACCAATCCGGGCCATATCAAGGGGTTCGAGATTGAGCAGTTGGCCTTTGGCTATATCGTGACCTTTTCAGAAGCCTTCTTGAAGCAGCATGTCCACGCTGACATTTTTGACGAATTCCCCTTTTTGATTGCGGAGGTGGCACCGCCCCACTATCCAGAGCCGGATCTGTTCGCAGCATTTGACAGACTGGGCGACCAGATGATGACCGAGTTCCAGTCCACCACGGCTTACAAGTTCAAGGTGATTGGCAACCTGACGGTGATCCTGCTGCTGCGGATTAAAGAATGGTTTTGGAAAAGCTATGACCCGCTCCAGGAAGCGGACACCGGTTCCGCTATTGCCCTGACCTTTCGACGCAATTTGGAAAATCATTTTCGAGATTTAGCTGAGGGCAAGTGCGATCGCAG
Organism: Cyanobacteria bacterium J06648_16; assembly: GCA_039817185.1. GTDB lineage: Bacteria > Cyanobacteriota > Cyanobacteriia > Phormidesmidales > Phormidesmidaceae > CAWUKV01. The sequence goes on from JBCBWI010000004.1 coordinate 204,759, forward strand.
CTTTCAAGTCCAGGACTATGCCGAGGCTCAGTACCTGCACCCCAGCTATTTCAGTACGGTGATCAAGCGTAAGACGGGCAAATCGGTCAACGCCTGGATTGCTGAGAAAACCATTGCCGAAGCCCAGGCGCTGCTATCGAGCAGTGCCCAAACCGTGCAGGAAGTTGCCTTCCGCTTGGGATTCAAAGACGCAGCCCACTTTTCCCGCTTCTTCAAAAAGCACACCCAACTATCGCCCACCCAGTTTCGTCAGCAGGCCTGAGCGTGCGGAGCATTTGATAGTCTGTCACCCACCCAGCCCCGCCTTTATGAGCGGTGCTTGACCATTCTATCTGGGCATGATGAAACCATCAGATTTCCATCGGATTTGACGGAAAGACGCTGCTATAGATAAATAGTTCCGGTGCCTTGTCTATGACCTTCGAGCAGACGTTAGCGATCTTGGCAAATCGCTACGCAGCAGCGCAGAAAAAGCCGCTGAGTCCACTAGAGCAGCGCATTCTGCAGGCAGCCTGGCAGCAGGAAAGCTATGCCACAGTAGCCCAGCAGCTTTATCTCACCGAAGGGCACGTCAAAGATGTCGCCGCCAACCTGTGGAAGGCGCTTTCGCAGATACTGACGATCAAGGTCACCAAGCGATCGCTCCGGGGCGTTCTCGAACAACTGCCACTCGGTGCTGCTAGCACCCCCACCCCAGTAAGTCAGACGGCTGCCAGTGCAGACTGGGCCCCCGACCTGGCTACCTTTTGCGGACGGCAGACTGAACTACAGACACTGGCTCAATGGATTGTGGACGATCGCTGTCGGCTAGTGTCACTGCTGGGTCTGGGCGGCATTGGCAAAACCGCTCTGGCAAACAAACTGGCTCAGCAGCTGCAGCCCCAGTTTGAGGTGGTGATCTGGCGCTCGCTCCTCAATGCGCCCCCTCTAGTCGACCTGCTGCGCAGTTTAGTGGGGGTGTTGTCAGCAGCGCCACCGCAGGTTGAGTCCCTCGATCATCTGTTACTCGAACTCATCAATGGCTTACGCCAGCGACGCTGTTTGATTGTTCTTGACAATGTTGAAACCGTTTTACCCAAAGCCGGTGAACAGCCCTATCGGGAGGGATACGCAGATTACGACGGATTTTTGCGACGTGTCGGAGAATCGGCCCACCAGAGCTGTTTATTGTTGACCAGTCGAGAGAAACCGCCAGCGGTGGCACGGCTGGAGGGACCGCTGAAAACAACCCGCTCGTACCCACTCACCGGATTGGATACGACATCCGCCTGCAGCGTCGTCCAGGCTGCTTGCTCCTTGCAGGCGACTCGGGACGACTGGCATACCCTAGTAGAGTTCTACCAGGGGCATCCGCTGGCAATCGATCTAGCAGCCAAGCATATTGATGATGTTTTTCTAGGGGACGTCAGGGCGTTTTTGCAAACGGGCAAGTCCGTGTTTGGTGATATCCAGAAGCTGCTAGATGAACACTTCAATCGGCTGACATTAGCAGAACAGGCTGTACTCTATTGGTTGGCCGTTTATCGGCGGCCGGTCTCACTGTCCCAGCTACGTCAGTCAGCCCTGACCGCCCTCGAAAAGGCGCAGCTGCCCACGGCTCTGCAGGGGCTTAAGCGGCAGCTACCGCTCCAGCGAGACAACCAGGGCTTTTCGCTGCAGCCAGTGCTGCTAGAGTACGTCACCGATAGGCTCATTGAGCGCATCACCGACGCCCTAATTCACGGCGACCTGAAAACGCTAGATAGTATCGGCCTGTTGCAGACCACTGCGCCCTATGCAGTACAGCAAACGCAAAAACGCGTTTTGCTAGAGCCCATACTGTCGCAATGTCAGGGTGCGATCGCACCAAACGAAACCGTCGCGCCCCTTCTGCATGAATGGCTCCACAAGCTACAAGCGTTAGCACTAACTGGCTATGTCGGCGGCAATTTGTTTAACCTGCTAATCGCGTCAGATACCCCACTGACCGGGGCTGATTTTTCGGGTTTGACCCTACGCCAAATCAACCTGCAGGGCTGTGAACTGCGTCAGACCTGCTTTGCCGCTGCCCATTTTGATAGCCTCGCACTTACCCAGGCAATTAGCGGCGTCCTAGCCGTTGCGCAGAACAGTGAAGCCAGCCTGATCGCCGCCAGCGATTCGGACGGCAGAGTGTTACTTTACGACCGGGGAACGGACTGGCCCAGGCTCACACTTGACGGTCATGCACCCCAAACCTGGGTCTACGGGCTGGCGCTGAGCCCCGCTGGGACGATAGTTCTCAGTGGAGGGGTCGATGGCAAGCTGCGTCAGTGGTGTACCCAAACCGGGCAGCCACTAGGCCGCTGGCAGCTAGACAGCGAGGTCCTGGCCATCGCCTACCACCCGGACGGAGAACGATTCGCCAGCGCGGGCACGGACGGCAAGATTTTGTGCTGGCAATCGGGCCAGATCGTCTCGGTACTGACTGGACACGGCAACCCGGTGTGGGCCCTGGACTTTGGCCCAGACGGGACCTGGCTGGTTAGCGGCGACGCACAGGGTCAGCTCTGTAGGTGGGATTTGCCCAGCGGCCAGCTGCGCTATCGGCGACAGTCCCACACCGGTCGGCTCCAGTCCCTGAGCGTCAGTCCTGACGGGCAGTGGATTGCCACCAGCGGCGGCGACCGCACGATCAAGTGCTGGCAGGCTAGCGACGGGGCGCTAGCAGCGACGTTGACCAGTTCTCAGATGGTTCGGTCAGTGGCATTTCACAGCAGCGGCCAGCAACTGGCCAGCGCGGGCAACAACGGGACGATTCAGTTGTGGGAAGTGGCAACGGGGCGTGTGGTCAAAACGCTGCGGGAACCGCAGGGGCACCGTCTGGATAGGATTGCGTTTGGCGACTGCGGAGACACGCTGGTGGTTGGGGCCAAGGATCAGGTATTGCAGGTTTGGGATATGGCCACCGGGGGCTGCCTGCAGTCGTTACAGGGGTTCACCTGTGGCACGACGGCGCTGGCCTTTACCCCAGACGGTCAGCGACTGGTCAGCAGCGGTCTGGACAACTCGGTATGGGTCTGGGATCTCGCAGCTGGCCGGGTTTTGCACCAGCTTAAAGGCCACCGCAGCACGGTGTGGGCCGCTACCGTTAGCTCGGACGGGCAGACCCTGGCCAGTGGCAGCTATGACGGTTCCGTGCGGCTGTGGGATATCCCCTCGGGTAAGCTACAGCAGGTTTGTTGGGGGCACCAAAACTTTGTGAAATCGCTGGCCTTCTCGCCTGTCGATCCTCACCGGCTCGTTAGCGCTAGCCTTGACGGCACCATCCGGGTATGGAACAGCCAGACCGGGCGCTGTGAGCAGACTCTGTCGAGCGCTCAACCAGAGGTCGTGCAGGTGCGCTTCACCCCAGACGGGCAGCGGTTGGTGAGCAGCGGTAACGACGGCCGCGTGTATTGTTGGGAGATTCCATCCGATCCTCAGTCGAAGTGGAGGGCACAACTGGCGATTGAGGCAGCGGACCGGGTGGTCGCGATCGCCCTGCATCCCCATGCCCCCTTGTTAGTCACCAGCAGCGGTCAGGGATATCTGGAACTGTGGCATCTGGAAACGGGGGAGCGTCTGGCTCGCTGGCAGGGGCATCGGGGCCGGGTCTGGTCGGTGGCCTTTAGCCCCGACGGTAGTCAGGTGGTCAGCGGCAGTCGCGACCGGACCCTGCGGCTGTGGGCGGTAGCAACCGGCGAATGTCTACACTGCTGGCCCCAGGCAGCGCCTGTGGGCGCAGTCGCCTTTAACCCCAGCGGCGACCACCTCGTGTGCGGGACCTTGGCCGCGCCGATCTGTATCTACGATGCGCAAACCTTAGCGCCCAGCCACACCTTGCAAATTCCCCAGCCCTACGAAGGCATGGATATTCGCGGTGCAACCGGGCTGAGTTCGGGGCAGCGGTCTACGCTGCTGGCTCTGGGGGCAAGGCTTTAGAGCGCGGGAGGGTCAACATCGCGCCCGATTATTCGGCAAGCAAGACGATCACCCCACTGGGACTGGAGTACTAAACAGTCTGCATGCGCCGCTTGAGCTTAGCCCCTACCCCCACGCTACCAAGCAGCAATAGCCCAGCGAGGCCCAAAGGCTCAGGAACGCTGACGGGGTTACCGCCACCGCCCGGATTGCCACCACCGCCCGGATTATTGCCATGGTCTACCAGAAGCGAAATTTGGAAATTAGCCACAGCACTCCCATTTGCGGAGCCCACAATAAAGTTAGGATCAAAGTTGCTGGGGACCGGAAATAGCGGGTCCAAATTAAGCGCCAGGGTGAGGGAATCGTCCGTAAAGCTAGTGGTGAAAAATTCGGACAGGTCCAGCGTATCGGTCAAAACGGTAAAAGGATTTTCGGCGACGCTAAATCCACCTTCACCCCCCGCGATGGCGCTCGCCCCAACGCCCCCATCAGAACAGTCGGACAGGGACTGACCAATGCAGCCAATCACGGTGCCCGACGCAACGCCCTCTAGTAATAAAAAGCTAATGTCTTCAATGCTGCCAGTAGGGAAATCAACCCAGTCGAGGTCACTGAGGGTGTAGGTCCAGCTGAGGGGTGCGAACTCGTCGGCAAACAGATCCCAGCTGGCGACAATTGAACCTTCAATCAGGTCATCTTCGAGGTTAAAAAAGGATTGGCCAAATGAGCTGCTGAGGCCACTTGTGCCACTTGCGGTGCCTGCGCTTAGAAATTCTACTTCGTTGAAGTCAATGAGTGTCGGTGGATCGGTAAAAACAACCCCATCCTCGCCAACAGTTACGCTGCTATCAGGAGAAATGTCAATCGCGTCCAGGGTTAGAGAATCCCCCTGAAACTCGACATCTAACTGGACTTCGTCGCCCAGTAGCGATGCCTGGGCTGCACCCGAATGGACGAGGCCCAATGCCGCTAGACCTGCAAAGCTGAGGGGTAACGCTTTCTTTATAGAGACGTTAGAGTGATCGCGGTGATTCATGGAAATGTTTTGAATGAATGTACAGTGACGGCTTTCAGTGCATTCCCTGATGCCACTTCCATGATTGCGATCGCACCCCACCAACGGCAGTCGGAAAAGTCGGGCATCAAAGTCGGCTCTGTAAAATTACGGTTCAAGCAGTGGCTATTTCGCCAGCAAGCTTAAAAATGTGCAAGCCCTGCTAGAAAATAGACATGGCCTCCACCGATTGATTTTGGCTTAATAGAAACAACAAAGAGCGGAACCCAAGCCACAAGAGCTTTTCGGGTTCTCTGCCAAATTCAAAAGGAGACCTCATGAACACGAACCGCCGCAACTTTCTTGGCACCTTGGGCGCAGCCGGTGCCGTCACCGCCCTCGCCGCTGGCCAAGCCTTTGCCCAAACGCCTCAAGACACACCCACTGCGCCCATCTTTGCCACCCCCTCCGCCGACAGCCGCGCCCTCACGGGCAAAGTCGCCATCGTCACCGGAGCCCGCGCTAACCTGGGTCGTGGCTTTGCCGAAGCCTTAGCCCGCCAGGGGGCCAACGTAGTGGTTCACTATCACCGGGCCGAAACCGTGGCTGAAGCACGAGAAACCGCCCGCCTGGTCGAACAGCACGGCAGCCGCGCCGCGCTGGTGCAGGGTGACTTAGGTCGTCCCGAGAATGTCAAACGGATGTTCGACATGGCCTTTAGCGAGTTTGGCCGAGCCGATATTCTCGTCAACAACGCCGGAGCCATCATCAAAAAACAGATTGCCGACATTACCGATGCCGACCTAGAAGAGCTCATCAACATCAACACACGCGGCAGCTTTCTCTGCACGCGCGAAGCCGCCCGCCGCCTGTCGGACAACGGTAGAATCATCAACATTGCCACCTCGCTGCTGGCCGGGGCCGCGCCGGGCTACGCCGCCTACGCCGGGAGTAAGGCCATCATGGAAGAGCTCACCCGCATGGGCGCAAAAGAGCTGGGTGGGCGCGGCATCACCGTCAACGCGATTGCCCCTGGCCCAGTGGATACCCCCTTCTTCCACAGCCAGGAGACGCCTCAGACAGCTCAGTACGCCGCCGGTCTGGCGGTTGCCGGTCGACTCGGCGAGGTGAACGACATCGTCCCTATTGCAGAATTTTTGGCCCTACCCAGCGCTCAATGGATCACCGGACAGACTATCTGGATTAACGGCGGCTATCTGACGCGATAATTTTTCGCAGACGGTGCATAAGTAGGTCAGCAGAATTATTTGTAGTATTGCTCGTTCAGGGGGATCCCCCCTTAAGCCCCCCTTATCAAAGGGGGGTGGCGAAGCCGGGGGGTTCCAAGAAGCAGTCGAACATCCTATAAATTATTTGGTTCAGCTACTTACAACAACAATGCTAGCGACAGACTGAAGGCATCAACGCAGTTGTCTGTCGCAGCATTGTCGGCCCAATCCATCCAGATCTAAGCCATCCGATACCTTCCCTGCCTTCGCCCTCGTCATCAGCCCTATAATGATCACGGCTTGAGGATTGCTAAAGGAGACGCCCATGGCCGAGTACCCCGTACATTATTTGGCAGAGCCAGACAGCCTTTCGCTTGACATACTGGACAACGTCCGGCATGGGCGCTGGGCTGCCATCGTCATCGACAACTTCTACCCCGCCGACTGCTGCGAAAAAGTCGTCTCTGCCCTGCTCGACCAAAAAGAGACCTTTTTTAGATACAAACAAGAAAATACCGACGCCTACGCCTTTGGTAACCCGCTTAACCCGCTTAGCAGCCGAGCCAGCGGCTACTTTTCAGAGGTCGAGACTAAGTACACCAATATTCGCAAGTTGTTCAACGACCTGGGCTGCGAGTACCCTCTCGACAAAATTCTTGGCCTGCTCAGGTCAGTGTGGGGCGCGGGCGCTGAAATTGCCCAAAACGAAAACGGTCAACGATTTTACGCCGGTGATATTCGCTTCATTGGCGAAGCGCCCTTACACAACGACTTCGCCGCTCGTAACGAGTCTGTCGGTGCCCTCAAGGCAATGACAGAGCAGCTCACCCTACAGCTTAGAACCATTACCGAACAGCTCAGCTGGAATTTGTACTTGGCCGGAGCCGATACGGGGGGCGGTCAGCTGGAACTGTGGAATCGCCGCTGGCAGCAAGAAGACGAGGCCTACCGACTCCCCGGTACGCTGATGGGCTATGACGACCAGGTGATCGCCCACTGCGATAAAACCCTGGTTGAGCCCAAACCAGGCCGGTTTGTGATCCTGCGTTCGACCAACTATCACCGCGTTCTGCGCTCGGATGACGCCTTTGACCGCATTTCGATGACCAGCTTTATCGGCGTGGCTGATGAGGCTAAGCCCTTATTACTCTGGTCGTGAGGGCTCTGGTCCTGAGGTAGGGGCCTGACAGGCCGACACGAACCTTTGCACACCTGACAGATCGGTATGTTGCTCAATCTGGCCATATCCAGCGGCAGCGAGCAACGCTTCCACCCTATCTGCCTGCCCCAACATCAATTCCGTTAGCCACAGTCCACCGGGTTTCAGATACGCCGGGGCCGCCTCGACCAGTTGGCGAATATCCGTCAGCCCGTCCTCACCGCCATCCAAGGCCGAGTGCGGCTCGTGCCGGACCTCGGGTTCCAGGGTCTGCACCGTTTTACTGGGGATGTAGGGCGGGTTGGTGACTATGCCCATCAGCCTGCCCCGATAGTCGCTCAAGGGTTCGAACCAGGTGCCCTGATAAAAACGAATCTCTGCGTCGTTGCGGTGAGCGTTGTGCTGGGCGACAGCTAAGGCATCGGGGCTAATATCGGTCGCAAGCACGGTCGCTTGGGGCAGTGCGCGAGCCAGCGAGATTGCGATCGCACCGCTCCCGGTCCCCATATCCACCCAGATTCCCGTCTCCAGTTCTTGCCGATGAGGGCTCTGCTGAATCCGCCGCTGTACAATCTCAATCACCAGTTCCGTCTCGGGCCGAGGAATCAGCACCGCAGGCGTCACCGTCAGCATTAGGTCGCGCCAGGGCGTTTCCCCGACCAGGTACTGCACCGGCACCCGGTCGGTCAACCGCTGCTGCCATTTTTTCGTTAGCGTATCGAGTGAGAACCTAAGCGAGACCTTCAAGGGGTATATTTCAAGCCGTAAGGCCGCCGCACTCAGGTCACTGACGCCCTGCAGCAGCCAGTCCACCTCATAGGGGTCCACATCAGCAGTATTGGCCTGCTCAATCGCCCACTGCCGCCAGGTTTTAAGCGATGCACCCGAAACTGCAGGCATTTAGAGAACGCGCAGGACCGATGCGATCGCATCCGTATCCACCAATCCCGACAGTTCCTTGACCGCTGATTGAAAGTCGCCTTCCTTGACATCGTGGGTGACCACCACCAGTTCCGCCAGGTTTTCCTTCAGGTCGATCTGCACGATAGATTCCAAGCTGACGTTGTGCTGGCCAAAGATCGTGCCCAGGTGACCAATCACCCCCGGCTGATCTTTGACCAGTAACCGCAGGTAAAAGCGCCCCACGTGCTCCGACATCGGGCTAATCGGGCAAAAGTCTTCATGGGCACAGGCCAGTAGCGGGTTGGGCAGCTTTTCTTCCGCCGGGCCCTCCATCTCTAATGTCGCAGCGATGTTCATCACATCCGACACGACGGCGCTGGCAGTCGGTCCCTCACCGGCACCTGGCCCGTAGAGCATCACCTGACCAATGGGTTCTCCCTCGACCAAAATGGCGTTAAACACATCGTTGACGCTAGCCAGGGGATGTTCGATCGGAACCAGCGCCGGATAAACGCTCAGCTGTAGGGCCGTCTCACCGACAGGGCGTTTAGCAATCGCCAACAGCTTAATCACGAACCCCAGGCTCTCAGCGTAGGTAATATCAGCTGCTGCCACCGAGCGAATGCCCTCGCAGAATACTTTTTCCCGGTCGATCCGCCCGCCAAAGGCCAGGGATGCCAGAATCGCAATCTTGTCCGCCGCGTCCAGCCCATCCACATCGGCAGTGGGGTCAGCCTCAGCGTAGCCCAGCTTCTGTGCGTCCGCCAAAATCGGATCAAAGTCCCCACCCTCGTTCTGCATGCGGGTGAGGATGTAGTTGGTAGTACCGTTGATGATGCCGGTCACCGCCGTGATTTTGTTCACACCCAGAGACTGTTTCAGCGGCTGAATCACCGGGATGCCACCGCCTACTGCCGCTTCGAGCAGCACATACACGCCTGCCTTGTTCGCAGCGGCAAAGAATTCACTGCCGTAGCGCGACACGACCGCTTTATTCGCGGTCACCACATGCTTACCGTGCTCAATCGCCTTGAGAATCAAAGCGCGAGCCGGTTCCAGCCCACCCATCACCTCGACCACGATGTCGATGTCAGGGTCGGTGACGATGGACTCTAGGTCGGTCGTGAGGGTTGCGGTCGGGATTTCGATAGGGCGGGGCTTGGATTGCGATCGCACCCCCACCTTCGTAATCTCAATCGACCGCAAAAGCGGATGCCGCTGCTCTGGGTCCAGCAAAATTTTTGCCGTCCCTGTACCCACCGTGCCCAACCCCAGCAGCCCAACCTTAAAGACCAATGTCCGTTTCCAGCATGCAACCCGTCAATTGTATAGCGGAAGGGGGAGAGGGGGAGAGGAGGTTGGGCGGTGAGGAGGTGTCACGACCAGGCAAGAACGGCTCCAAAAGCAAAGCGCTGAAGCAATACACTCCAGCGCTTTGCCAGGTCTACAGGTTGTAATGTCTCTAATACGTTTCAACGTGCCAACGTTCGGCCTTCTTCATCGCCCGACGGTACTCATCCCAGTTCACGTCGTTCTTTGCAGCCGCCTCGGTCAATGCCGCATCAATACCGTCTTCCATACCGCGCAGGCCACAGATGTAGACGTGGGTCTTTTCATCTTGAATCAGCCCCCACAGCTCATCGGCATGCTCAGCAATCCGATGCTGAATGTACATCCGGCCACCCTCAGCGTTCTTCTGCTCGCGGCTAATCGCATAGGTCAGGCGGCAGTTATCGGGGTACTTCGACTGAATTTCTTCTAGCTCATCCTTATAAAGAATGTTTGCCGTCTTGGGGATGCCGAAGAACAGCCAAGCCAAACCGTTGAACTTGTAGTCAGGGTTAGCCTCGCGCTCCTTATCCTTAAACATGCGCCACAGGTAAGCCCGGAAAGGCGCAATCCCAGTCCCCGTGGCAATCATAACCACCTTGGCATCGGGGTCGTCGGGCAGCAGCATCTCTTTGCCGACCGGGCCGGTAATCTTGACCTTGGTGCCGGGATCTAGATTGCACAGGTAAGTCGAGCAGGTCCCGTAGACCGTCTCTTTCGTCTCGGGGTGCTCATACACCAGCTGGCGCACGCACAGCGAAACGGTCTTGTCGTCCACGTCGTCGCCGTGGCGGGTCGAGGCGATGGAGTACAGACGCAGCTTGTGAGGCTTGCCCTTCTCATCAGTGCCTTCGGGAATGATGCCGATACTCTGGCCTTCAACGTAGTGTAGATCGCCCTCAGACAGGTCGAACTTGATGTGCTTTACGGTACCAATACCGCCTTCAGCAACGAGTTCATCGTTCGAGAGGCACTCACCCATGTAAGGATTTTTGGGCTTATATATATTGACAGGCACACTCTTTTTGTGGTCCTTGGCTTTCGCTTGAGTCATGGGCTTTTTAGGTGCAGATTCAGAGGAGTTGTCCGATGCCGTGCCGGATGCGGCGCTGCCGTTAACCTCTTCACCCAGCGGACGAATGCTGACGATTTTCCCGCCCATTTTCATAATCCGCTTGGTCTCCTGGGTCATCCGGTTGTAGGGAACCGTGAAGAAAACGCTACCGCTGCGGCGCACGGGGACATCCATGCTGCCGGTTGAGCGCAAACCCTCTACCTCGTATACGTATAGCCGACTGCCTGCTGTGCTGTTGGTGGTACCACCGACGACGCTTGAGTTATACATGCCTGAAAGTTACTTGCCTTCTAAAACCGTCTGATTTGTGTGAATATTCTGGGCCAGCCCTGTTCTGGGTCGGACTCGAATACTATCTTTCTAGCCTATCACTGCAGGCAAGCCATTCCACGCGACTCATTCGCCATTCGACGGGCGAGGAGACAAGGTAAAGGCGAAAGAGGTACAGCCGCACCCCATCCGGCACGTCCATCTAACCTAACGGCTTTTTTCTCGTCAGGCTGTCGTTTGAGCAGCACTTTCAGAGAAATTTTCGAATTCGGAGGGTCGTTTTGTCGGTTACCAATTCGACCCAACTGCCCAAACGACCAAGTTTTGTAGCGTATATCACAATCCATTCGCTCCACACCCACCCACCCCCATCTATATCCAGGCTTTATGCGCTAGTGGGACAACTTACCGAAAAAATATTTCTTTAGCGAAAATAATATTTTCTTAACGATTATCGGCATTTTCTGATAAGGGTGCCTTTCCAAGCTAGTTTGGACAGGCTGAAATCCTTGGCATGTCAGTCATTGCGTCGCGTTTTAAGCCAAGTTGCCAGATTCGACCTCGGACAATCTGAGAACCTACGTGACGGATTGTAAAAAACTGAATATCTCCTTATCATAAGTACAACCTGAATCCTTAAGGGCGGTATTCCTAACTGCTAGTGTCGGCTTGCCGAACAGGCGTCGTTGATAGACGGTGCTTGCGTCAGTCGGGCTAACTTGTAGGTGAGTCCAATGGGCATCACCTGTAGGACCAAGGACTATATTCCGTATTTTAAGAGGGTTTGAGATGACCATAGCAATGGGTCGCCAACAGTCGCAGCGAGGATGGTTCGACGTCCTCGACGACTGGCTAAAGCGCGACAGATTCGTATTCGTCGGCTGGTCCGGCATCCTGCTATTCCCCTGCGCCTTCATGGCGATTGGTGGCTGGCT
>JBCBWI010000050.1:0-35329 GCA_039817185.1 Cyanobacteria bacterium J06648_16
AGAATTCGGGTGCCTGAGCGATCGCAGGGCACGATTCATCACTAGCGTGAAGGAGCTGGAGGTCCTGTTTCTAGCCGATTGAGCGCAAACAGGATGAGGGGAGGCTGGATTGAGAACGATATGCTCCAATTTGGCTACCCAGTCCTGACATTTAGCGAGTGTCAAACAGCAGACATCGCCGCCAAAGTCAGTCTCCATGCCGGAAAAGTTGGAGAATTCACCGCTTTATCCTCCACGAAGATTGTTTCCTGGCAACCGTTTGTTGTCAAAAACCTGACCTGAACCGCCGTAGCGAGCGCCTGAGTGCTGCGCAACTATGACGGTTCCAGCAAACTTCACTTTTCAAAGTCAGTGAAAATGCTGCCTGTGATACAAAAAAACTTTCGATTTTTCTCGATTCTAGAAAAATCCTTCGCTAGCTAGTGGAAAATCTAGTGCGAGAGGTTCCTATGGCACCGCCATAAATTATCACCCTGTCTCACGAGGAGCCCCATGTCACATCGCTTTCCCCGCCGCCCGATGTACCTATCGCGCCGACAGATTGTGCGTGGTCTATTGGCAACGACGGCCTTTGGGGCGGCTACCCGACTGGGTGCCTGTACATCAGCACCCGAAACCAGTGCAGACGGTGCAGATACAGCAGCGAGCAGCGAGGGGGTAAGCGAAGTTGTCGTCGGCTTTATTTACGTGGGCCCCAAGGATGATTTTGGTTATAACCAGGCCCATGCAGAGGGAGCTCAGGCAATGGCGGCCGTTCCCGGCATCAAGATCATTGAGGAAGCGAGCGTGCCCGAGACCTCAGCGGTGCTCGAAACCATGCGCAGCATGATCGAGATCGATGGGGCGACGGTGCTCTTTCCCACGTCGTTTGGCTACTTTGACCCGTACATGATCGAGTTGGCCGCCGAGTTTCCCGAAGTACAGTTCTTCCATGCGGGTGGCCTGTATGAAGAGGGGGTGCATCCTGAGAATATTGGCAGCTACTTTGGCTACATCGACGAGGCCCAGTATGTAGCTGGGGTCGTGGCCGGACACATGTCTCAGAGCGGTAAGCTGGGCTTTGTGGCGGCGAAGCCCATTCCCCAGGTACTGCGCAACATCAACAGCTTTACCCTAGGGGCCAAGTCGGTCAATCCTGACATTACGACCCAGCTGATCTTTACCGGCGACTGGGCGCTGCCGGTCAAAGAGGCCGAAGCCACCAACAGCATGGCCGACCAGGGCGTGGATGTGGTGACCTGTCACGTCGACAGTCCCAAAGTTGTGATCGAAACGGCTGAAAAGCGCGGCATTTTCTCCTCGGGCTACCATGCCAATCAGTCGCCGCTTGCGCCCAAGGGCTATTTAACCGGCGCAGAATGGGACTGGTCGAGTATTTATACCTCTTTGGGTGAACAGTTTGTGGCGGGTAAAACGCTGATGGCAGGCGACATTCCTCATCTGCTGCGGGGCGGTCTGGCAGACAATTTCTGTAAGCTATCTCCCTACGGTGAGCCGGTCACAGACGAGGCTATTGCCGATGCCGATGCGGCCAAAGCGCAGCTTCTCAGTGGCGAGCTGGTAATTTATGACGGCGAGCTAAAGGATAACAGCGGTGGGGTGATTTTACCGGCGGGAGAGAAATACGATCAGCAAAACATTGAGTTGGAGAAAATGGACTGGCTGATTGACGGTGTGAATGGCAGCATCAGCGGTTAATGGTCAGCACTGCTCAGCCGCTGGGGTCGCTGGCGCGATGGCGACGACCCTTGGAGGCGGTCGTTTTACCCGCTGCAGCGCTGGTAGTGGCGCTGGTTCTCTTTGGCCTGTTCTGCGCGCTGGCAGGGGCCAATCCATTGGCAGTATACGGCTCGATCTATAAGGCCGCCTTTGGTCGCTGGAGTGCCTGGCAAAATACCCTAATTCGCGCTGCGCCGCTCATGCTGACGGCCCTCTGCACGGCTCTACCGGCCCGGTTAGGACTGGTGATTATCGGCAATGAAGGGGCGCTGGTCATGGGTGGTCTGGCGGCAGTGGTCGTGGGGCTGAACCTGGGAACGGGGCCGCCGGTACTGGCCGTGCAGCTGGCGATGGCGGTGGCCGGTATGACAGCGGGCGGACTGTGGATTATGTTGGCCGGTGCGCTGCGCCACTATCGCGGGGTAAATGAGACGATTAGCAGTTTGCTACTGAACTACATTGCGATCGCACTCATGAACCATCTGGTCGAAGGCCCGATGCGCGACGCCACCTTTGTCACGAAGCCCTCGTCTGCCGAGCTAGACCCGACCCTGTGGCTAACGACACTGCCGGGGAGCCGCATTCACTGGGGGCTGCTCTATGGGCTAATTGTGTGCGGGTTGGCCTACGTGCTGATTCAGCGCACCACCTTTGGCTTTGCGGCCCGGATTGCCGGAGGCAACATTCGCGCTGCCCGAATTGCGGGGCTGCCGGTGGGTAAGCTGACGCTTGCCGTGTGCTTTTTGGGTGGGTCAGCGGCGGGCCTAGCCGGGATGGTTGAGGTCGCAGCTGTGCAGAAGCGCATCAACGAATCGTTGGTGTCAAACTACGGCTACGCCGGCATTTTGGTAGCCTTTGTGTCGCGACATAACCCGCTGGCAACGGTTTTAGTGGCAATTTTGCTGGGGGGCATTCTCGCCAGCGGCGGCATCTTACAGCGGTCCCACGATCTGCCCGATGCGACGGTTCTCGTGTTTCAGGGGATTGTGTTTCTCTGTGTGCTGTTTAGCGACTCGCTTTACGGTCGGCTGCCCTGGTTTAGGGAGGGCGCGCAGTAATGGCGACAGAATTGGGGCTGTGGGGCATTCCACTGGGCATTTTGGCCGGTACGCTACGGGGTAGTGCACCGTTCTTGTTCGTCAGCCTGGGAGAGTGCATTACCGAGAAGAGCGGCAAAATCAACCTGGGGCTAGAGGGGACGCTGCTGATGGGGGCGATGAGCGCCTACGGGGTGTCGTACCTGACGCAGGGGGCGGTGGGTCCATTTTGGGCTCCGTGGCTGGGCGTGCTGGTAGCAGGTTTTGCGGGCATGATTCTGGGGGCCATCCACGGCTGGCTGTCGCAGCAGCCTCGGGTCAATGATGTGGCCACGGGCATTGCCATGATTATTTTTGGCAGCGGGCTGGCCTTCTTTTTGGGCAAACCATTTATTCAACCCCAGGCCCCGCAACTGGTGACCTTTGACTGGGGAGCCTGGAGTGGTTTACCCCAACTGCGGGCAGCCCTACAGGTAAGCCCACTGTTTTTGTTGGGCATTGCGATCGCACCCTTCCTGCAATGGTTCTTTCGCAGCACCCGTTGGGGACTCTACGTTCGGGCCGTGGGCGACAGCCCCCAAGCGGCACTGGCCATGGGCATCTCCATCTTTAAGGTGCGCATGTTTAGCATCATGGCGGGCAGCTTTCTCGCGGGTATTGGCGGGGCCTGCCTGTCGCTGTACTACCCTGGCGTATGGACCGAGCGCATTTCGAGCGGTCAGGGGCTGATGGCGGTGGCGCTGGTGATCTTTGCCCGGTGGAACCCGATTCAGTGCCTGTGGGCTTCGCTGTTGTTTGGCGGGGCTCAGGCGATCGGTCCGGCGTTTCAGTCGGTGGGAATTGACTCGTACTACTATCTGTTTAACGCTGCGCCCTATATTCTGACATTGTTGATTATGATTGTGACCTGTTCGCCCCAGCGCACCATCAGCGGCGCGCCGGGGGCGCTGGGGCGAGACGATACCGTTTAGATTATGACTAAAACGCTCAAACTGGCCGTTAACGGTACGCTCATGCAAGGGTTAGAACTAAACCCCAATCTCTTAAACGTAGGCGCGACCTTTGATCGAGAAGCCAAAACCGAACCGACTTACCGCATTTGGTCTATCGACGACAAGTACCCTGCCATGCTGAAGGTGCGAGAAGGCGGTGTTGCGGTGGCGCTTGAAGTCTGGGACGTGCCGCTAGCAGGATTGGGCATTGTGTTATCTCAGGAACCCCCTGGTTTGGCCATTGGCAAGGTGATGTTGGCAGACGGGGAAGAAGTTTTAGGGGTGATTGGTGAGCCTCTGACGGTGGAAGGGAAAAAAGAGATCACCCAGCACGGCGGCTGGCGCGCTTACAAGGCCAGTTCGAGATGGTACAGACCAGCAGGATAGACCGATGCTTCATTATTCATCGCTTTGGGGGCTCTGGAAAAATCAGGTTGATTTTGAAGGCATGGCCGTCACCACTGTGCAGCAGCTGAGCGAAGATGGGACCTTTGAAACCCGCATGACCTACCACTTCGAAAACGGCTGTCAGCAGACGGTTGTGCATCGCGGCCAGTATCAGGTGGCAGACGGTCAGCTCTACTTGTCTTTTGTTGCGGGTAAAACTGCGATGACGGGCTGCCCGGACGTGCAACAAAATTTTTCTGAACGCCCGTTTAATGCCGCTGAGATGGCTGAAGCTCAAGCCTTGCTCAGTCAGGCCATTCCCTACAAAATGAGCGCCAACCGGCTAGTGACGACCGTACGGACGGGGGATGAAACCTTGCAAATAGCCTATGACCGGATCTCAGATAGCGGATTGTAGGTGGCGCTACCGACTAGCGCCGAGAGTTGAAGCTATCGAAAGGTGACAGCGGATCCGCGTCCCATTGAGCATACCACTGGGCCAGATGTGGACGGACTGCTTGACTCAGGGCTCGGTACGCTTCTCGGTTATCAGCCTGCTCCAGATGGGTGGCCATCTCTTCTGCAACCGCTGGCAGGTCAAAGCCGGTGGGCTGACCTGCTTTTAGAACAACCTTGCCATTGACCAGGACCGTATCCACATCGCCTGCGCGGGCACGCATCATCATCACAGTGAGCGGGTCAGCCTCTGGGGCAACCCAGGGCCAGGTGATGCGATCGCACTTTACCAACGCCATATCGGCCCGATAGCCTGGTGCTAGCGTCCCAATCATCGCTTCCTTACCCAGCAGCTTCGCCCCGCCCGCTGTGGCTAACCGCAAAATATCGCTAAAGCTCGGCGCAGGCTCGTCAATCTGGGGGGTGCGGTGCAGTCGAGCCGCCAGTCGCATCTCGTTAAACATATCTTCGTCATCGTTAATCGTGGTGCCGTCCATGCCCAACCCCACGGTGACGCCCCCTGCCAGTAAGGCATTTAGCGGTGCGACCCCCGCCCGTAGACGCAGGTTCGAGCTGGGGTTATGGCTGATAGATGCGCCCGTTTCGGCCAATATCTCGATATCGGAATCAGTCACCCAAACGCCGTGGGCAATGGAGAACTGAGGGCTGAGAACGCCTAAGTCTTTTAAATGGGCGATGACCGACCGGCCATGAAAGCGGGGACCGATCAGCTTTTCGTAAAACGACTCCAGGGCGTGAGTCTGTACCCCCGTGCCGAGCGACTGGGCTGTTTCGACAATCTTGACCAGCAGGTCGTCACCAACCCACTGCGGGCCGGGGGGACCGAACCACACGTCGATGTGGGGATGGTCTTTGTAGCGCTGCACGGCGTCGCTGATCAGCGCCAGGTAGTCTTCGGGCAAGAGCGTCTGCTGTAGAGGCACCCGTGCTTGCACACGCTGCTGCAGATCGGCTGGCAGGCTTGCTAGAAAAGCCTGGTCTTCGTTGTGAACCAGCAGGCTCTCGTACCGACAACCCGGCGTCATCGCCACCCGTAACCCGGCCTGCTCGTAGGCTTTGAACCGGTCGCCAAGGTCAGCCCGGCTAGATTCAAGAGAGCCGCCCACGACGGCAAAGTCGAGCACGGTCGTAACGCCGGTTTTGAGCAGGGCGGCGATGCTGAACAGGGTTTTGAGATCGGTGGGTTGCGATCGCAACCCAATCAGCGAAAACAGCCACAGCTCTAGAAAGTCATCCTCAATCCCCATCAGCGAATTCGGCACGCCGTTGCTGTGGTGGTGAGCGTTGATTAGCCCCGGTAGGACCGCGTGGTGGGTCGATCCCAGCACCTCTGCCCGTGGGCACTCTGAGTGCAGGGTCTCCCACTCACCCACCGCTAAAATAGTCTCATTCTCAACGGCAACGGCTCCATCAGGAATCACTCGGTCGGGAGCAAAAATCCAGCGACCCCGGATCAGCTTAATTCCCTTTGCTGATGAATCAGAATGATAGATAGACATCTTGGAGTCGACATGGGAAACGTCTTCGATCTTATGCATCTTTACAGACCTGTGGGCCTGACAGAGCTAAAGCTTATTGAAGCGTCAGAATGGACCGCGTTTCCGCCCCGACTGCCAGAGCAACCCATTTTTTACCCTGTATTGACCTACGAATATGCGAAGCTGATTGTCAAAAGTTGGAATGCTCAGGAAGCCGAGGCTGGATATGCCGGGTTCATCACTCGCTTTGATGTACAAGCTCATTTTATTCAACAGTACAAAGTTGAAACTGCCGGTAGTCAACAGCTCCAAGAACTCTGGATTCCAGCAATAGATTTGCCAGAGTTCAATCGGCACATTGTCGGTCAGATCAAGGTTGTTGGCGCTCACTACGGCCCTAAGTTTACAGGCGCAAGACAAACGTATTCTGCGCTCAATCGCGACCCTTCACCGCTGTATCTCAGGCCTGATCAATCTCTTCGAAATGAAGACGACTATCAGCGCTGGCTGCGAAAAAGGGCTGATGGCAGCTGATCGGTAGTGCGGGTCTTTATCTTACAAAATTTAATCCACGGAACAGCCAAATACGGAGGGGGTCAAGTAATCCATTGCCCCTTCTATATCTGGAGATTTCGTCATGACGATAAGTCCACCGAGGATGACCCAGCCTGCCTATCGTGAGGCGCGATTTCGCTGGTCTGCAGAAGCGTATCAGACCTTTGGTCAGGCCCCCTATGTGACGCGTCATCGCTACCACGAGCTACCGCTGTTTACCGACGCAGGCCTGATCGACCTGCTAGACCATTACCCTCGCCCCCACCTGCAGGCATTCACGATGGGGGCTGACCCGACTCGGCGAGAAGAGTGGACCTGCGTCGATATTCATCCAAGTAGCACGGGAACAGACATCCTAAATGCCGTAAAGCGGGGTCGCCTATGGCTCAACCTGATTAAGATCGAGACCTTCACCCAGGACTATGCCGACCTGATCGGCGGCATGTACGAGCAGATTGACGAACACTGCCCACACCTGGGCGGCATTCGCGGCGACTACAGCGCCCTGCTAATCGCGTCCCCCCACTCTCAGCTTTATTACCATCTCGACGCCGCCCCCAACATGTTGTGGAACATGCGCGGTCACGAGAAAGTATGGGCCTATCCGGCCATGGAGCCCCGCTTTGCCCCGCAGGATTTTCTAGAAGACATCTACGCGGGTGAAATTGACGAAGAAATGCCTTTTGAACGGTCGTTCGATCAGCATGCTCAGTGTTTTACGTTAGCACCAGGCGATGTTATGTGGTGGCCACGCAATGCCCCGCACCGGCTCGAATATCCTGACTTAAACGTGTCGATTACCACCAGCTACTACACCCCCGCCCTACGCCAGCGAGACCTGATTCAGCTAGCCAACAAGTTTATCCTGCGCAGACTCGGCATTCAAAATCGCTCTATGAAAGAAACGGGCCTGAGGGCAAATCTCAAGCGATTTACCTACAAGGCGATCAACAGAGTTCGCCCCTTTCAGGCTAAAGACTCCACAGCTAGTTACATTACCGATCTAAGGCTCGATCCTAACGAAGTTCAGGGGTTCCGGCATTTAGATCACAAGGTTGTTCCGGCCTTTGGCAACCTGCAAGAGAAAACCAGCATGTAATCAACGGCTAACGCCCCTTCTCCTGCGGGAGAAGGGGCAGAGAGATTCAGGACACAGAGCTTCGCGGGGCTTCAGCACAGATTCTCACAGAGCCTGGTCTATCGCTTGAGTTAGAACGGATGCCACCGCCGCGACATGTTCTGCCGATAGCATAGATGCGTGCCCGCCGGGGACCTGGGCAACCTGAACCGGCTGCATTACGCGCTGTTGCCAGCCAAACAGGGGATCTTGGTACACTTCCTGATAGGGCTGGTCTGCCCCCTCGCCAACGGAAGCCTTGATCAGCACAACCGGCCCGTCGAACTGAGGTTCTGGACGATAGTCTTGCTCAGAGAACAAGTAAAGATCTCTCACAGAGAGATGCCGCAGCCAGGTTGGAATGGCCAGGTTGTGGTTTCGATAATAGCGAAAGAGCGCTGCGCTAATCGCTGTAGACCTCTGCTGCAGGCGACTGGAGACCGTGAAGCTGAGATAACTCACCGATTTTGAGGCGGCCTTCTGCAGCAGATGGCCGAGCTGAGTTCGGCCCGACTGACCCGATTGCCATGCTTGCCACAGCCTCACGACCCGATCTTGAACCGAAGGCTCTGAAAATCGAATCGCTTCGACATCGGGCGCTTCTAGCAGCGCTACCAGCGCCACTGGCTGTTCTAACGCGCGTAGCTGTAGCGCCACTTCAAAGGCCAGAATGCCGCCAGCACAAAGGCCGCCCACTAAATAAGGCCCGGCTGGCTGCACCGTTTGAATCGCCTGCCGGTAGTCCGCCGCCATACGGTTGAGATAACTGTGAACCAGGTTGCCCTGGGCATCTCGACGGGGTCGCAGGCCATATACGGAGCGGCCGAGTGCCTGCGCCAGGTTAAGGTACAGCGACGTATCGCCATCGGCATCGTGAATGAGAAACAGGGGCGGCTCATTCCCCTCCTGCGCCAGGGTAACCAGCAGGGGATGCGCGGGCGCGGCCAATTGAACAGTTGCCGTTAGCCGCTGGGCCAGTTCACGAATCGTTGGGGCTTCTAGCAGTAGCGTGTAAGGTACGCTGTAGCCCAGTTCTCTCTCAAGCTGATTAAAGAAGCGGGCGATCAGGAGTGAATAGCCCCCCAGCTCAAAAAAGTTGTCGGTAACGCCGACGGCAGGAAGCGAAAGCACTTCCTGCCAGATACCGACTAGTTGAGTTTCAAGCTCGGTTTCGGGTGCAGCGCCGGTACCGGCCTCATAAGCTGGCTCCGGCAAGCTCCGGCGATCAACCTTGCCATTGGTCGTCAGCGGTAAGTCCTCCAACACGACAAACGCAGACGGGATCATATATTCCGGCAAAGACTTCGCCAGAAAGTCTCTGATCTCTTGTGCGTTGGCCCGACCGGCCTTGGGCACGACATAGGCAACCAGCCGTTTTTGACCAGGTGAGTCTTCTCGGGCAATCACAATCTGCTGCGCAATACTAGGATGCTGCTCCAAGCGGGCCTCAATCTCTCCGGGCTCGATGCGGAAGCCGCGAATTTTGACCTGAAAGTCGGCCCGCCCGAGAAACTCAATCGTACCGTCGGGCCGCTGACGGACCAAATCGCCTGTCTTGTACAGTCTTTGCCGGGCGTCGAAGGGACTATCGACAAACCGCTCAGCCGTTTTTGCAGGCAGGCGGTGATAGCCTTTGGCCAAACCAGCACCCCCGATATATAGCTCACCGCCAGTGCCCAAGGGAACCGGCTCTAGCTGTTCGTTGAGAATATGGGTCGTCACGTTTGGCAAGGGGCAGCCAATCGGTAACTCCTCGTGGGTGTAGTCAAACTGTGCAGCAAGGGGGTCAAACAGAGTCGCGCTTACGGTCGTTTCGGTCGGACCATAGGTATTCAGCCAGCGCACCCGCTCGCCGACCAATTCTCGCCAGCGGGCGTACATTGCCCGCGAGGCCTTTTCGCCGCCAACCACAACCAGCCGTACCGAGGTTGGCAGCGGATAGGTCTCCATCCCCCGGACCAGCTCATGCCAAAAGGCGGTCGGCAGGTTCAGAATGGTGACTTGGTGGTGCTGAACAAATTCGACAAATGCCTTGATGGACTGGGCTACCGCATCTGTTTTCAGGACCAGGCAACCGCCGCTAATCAGCGTGGGGTAAACCTCTTCAATGATGATGTCGAAGCTCATGCTAGAGAACTGCAGCATGCGATCTGGCTGTGGAGAGGCTGCACCAACGCAAGGCTGCATCTCAAACGCGGCCGCCATTGCCCGTGCATGGTTCACCAGCCCCCGATGTGGTATCAGCACGCCCTTGGGGTTGCCCGTCGAGCCCGAGGTGTAAATGACGTAGGCCAGGCTGTCTGCAGTGGTACGAATCGGTAGGTTATGGGTGGGGTGCTGGGCAATGGTCGCCCAGTCGCGATCGAGACACAGACAGTCGCCTGCAAATGCCGGGAGGGACGCCAGCAACCCCGTCTCCGTTAGCAGCACGGGGGCCTGGGCATCGTTGAGCAGGTAAGCCCGCCGCGCCTGGGGGTAGCTAGGATCGATGGGCACGTAGGCACCCCCTGCCTTTAAGACCGCCAGAAAGGCCACCACCATGGCAGCCGATCGCGTGAGGTGTAGGGCGACCAGGGTATCGGGACCGACGCCGAGAACCCGCAGGTGATGGGCCAGCTGATTAGCTCGGTGATTGAGGGTGCGGTAGGTGAGGGTTTCGGACGGGGCGATGAGTGCGATCGCACTTGGCGTTCGGGCTACCTGGGCTTCAAACCCGGCATGAATACAAGTGAAGGCATCGGTTGCAGGATCAGACACAGCAGCCAATGTCGAATGAGTCATGGGTCATTTTTGAGCTCTCGTTAAGGAAACAGAGCTAATGACTCCCTATTTTGTTCCAAATCAGCCGATCAGTGATGGGACTCTTCTAAAACATCTTTGATCACATTGGCGAGCACTATCATGTCGAACGGCTTAGCGATGATGGCCGCGATGCCCCGTTGTTTAGCCTGCAGGTGGTCGTAGGTGCGATCGCGATCGACCATGCACACAATCGGAATTTTGGGGACCGGATCGACGGCCTGCAGCTGCGTAATCAGGTCATAGCCCTCGTTCGAGACATCAACCAGAATCAGGGTAGGCGCGCGCTGTTTAATCACGCTCATCCAGTCTTGCTCAGGCGACATCGCCACCACTTTCAGCCCAGCCACTAAGCTCAGCCCGATCTGAACAATGCACTGCAGATCGGTGGACGCCTCAAGCAGCAAGACATAGGGCGTCAAATGAGGGGGCGTAAAATGGGGTTCGGTCGGTATCGGCTGGCACACGGCTGCAGTTCTCAAAAAAATTTGAGGCCGATCGCTGCGCTGAGGTGCATGAACCATAATCGCTCTCAACCTATAACCACTTCAGATCAATAGACCAATAGATCCCTCAAAGAGAGACTTGCGCACATTGAGCCGCTACGGTCTGATCACTAGTTGGTGGAATAGTTGACAGCTTAGGCCGCAACTATGAGGAACTTATGAGCTTATCTGCACAGGTTGTCAATGGTTACAGCTGCCAGCCTAGAAAACCGGCAATCTGGCTCCCCAGGGTCGTAGGGTCAAAGGGCTTAGTGACTACACCACTGGCCCCTAGCTGATAAAACTCTCGTCGGTTCGCGGCCTGCGCCTTAGCCGTAAAAAAGATAACGGGAATATCCTGAGTTTTAGGCTCGGCCTTGAGCTGTTGAATGGTGGCAATGCCATCTTGTACCGGCATCATGGCATCGAGCAAGATGGCGTCTGGCTGTTCTTTAAGCGCTATCTCAAACCCGTCTGCCCCCGACGTGGCCGTCAACACCACCCAGGATGTCGTCATCGACAGGCCCAGCTGCGCAATTTTGTGAATGTCAGGTTCGTCGTCAACGACCAGGATGCGTTTGCCCGTCATTGCTGCCGGTCTCCTTTCGGTAGGGTAAAGCAAAAGCGACTGCCTTCACCATAGATGCTTTCGGCCCAGATTTGGCCGCCGTGCTGTTCCACGATTTGCTTACAAATCGCTAATCCCAGACCGGTACCGCCGCGCTGGCGCGAGTCCGACGCATCCACCTGTTGAAAGCGCTCGAAGATTTGCTCCAGCTTATCGGGCGGAATGCCGCGCCCTTGATCTTCAACGCAGATCTCTACATCAGCATCGCGTTCGACCGCACCAAGCCGCACCGTCGTCCCCGCAGTGGAAAACTTAACGGCATTGCTCAGCAGGTTGGTCAGCGTCTGCACAATGTGGTCAGGGTCAGCCTGCAGGTTAACGTCCAATGGCTCGACCATCAGTTGAACGCCTTGCTCGTCAGCCATGCGCTGCATCGCCTGTACCGCTTCGTGCATCAGCCGAGCCAGCGAGCAGGGTTGGGTGACCAGGCTAACCCGCCCAGACTCCATCCGCTCCAGATCAAGCACGTCGTTGATCAGCCGGGAAAGCCGCTCGGTGTTAGCAAGTGCAATCTCTAGAATGTCCTGACCTTGGGGAGCTAGCGCCCCCAACTGACCGGTAGACAGCAGCTTCAGCGAACCGTGAATCGAGGTCAGCGGCGTGCGCAGCTCGTGGCTAACCACCGAGACAAATTCGTTTTTAATGCGTTCGTTGGCTTTGCGATCGCTAATGTCGCTAATCAGGCCAAAGCATCCCCTCACCTCGCCCGTCTCATCAACATCGGGGACGTAGGTAACCGACAGATCGCGCTGCGGCCTGTCCATCGGTACGCTGGGTGAGGTTAAGGAGACTTCGTACTGCACCTGCTGCCCTGCCAGCGCGGCGTCTAAATGGGGCCGCGCCAACTGATAGTACTCATCACCCATCACCTCCCACACAGGCCGTCTATGAAACGCATCCACCGGGCGATGGAACCAGTCTGCATAGGTCTGATTGTTGAATCGGTAGCGATGATCGGAGTCCACGTAGCAAATCAGCACCGGCAGGGCATTGGCCGTCAACCTAAGCTGCTCTTCACTGCGCTGTAGCGCCGCCTCGGACCGCCGCCGCTCGGTAATATCCTTGAGCATGACGGTGTAGACCGGGCCGTCGTGGGCCATCATCTTAGAAATCGACGCCTCTGCCGGAAAAGTCTCACCGTTTTTGCGCTGACCAAAGACGTCACGATTGCGCTCGGCCATTTGCCGTGAGGCATCCTTGGACTTTCCATAGTTGCGAACATGCTGCCGATGGCTCTGCCGAAAGGCGTCTGGCAGCAGCATGTCCAGCGGCTGCCCCATCACTTCTGCAGCGGTGTAGCCAAAAATGCGCTCGGCGCCCTGGTTGAACAGCACAATCTGCTGGTCAGGATTGATTGAAATGATGGCTTCGTCGGCATTCTTGAGGATGCCGCTCAGCCGCTGTTCACTTTCCCGCAGGGCCGCTTCGGTTTGACTGCGCTCTTGGATTTCCTGCTGTAGCTGCTCTGTACGCTGTTTGACCCGCGATTCCAAATCTTCCAGTAGCTGTGCCTGGGAAATCGCCACGCCCATGTGATCGGCCAGCTGCTGCATCAGCTCGACCTCGTCGGGCTGCCAGGTATAGGTTGAAGCGCTGTGACAGGCCACGAGCAAGCCCCACAGCTGATTTTGCACGTAGATTTTGACTTCTAGACTGGCCTGGATGTCGCACTCGCTGCGAAAGGCCTCACTCAGCAAAGAGCAGGCCTGCTGTGCCATATCAGTACACACACAGGACTGGGACGCATCGGAGGATGCAGCGACGAGGTCCACGATACAAGCGTCGGGATCTTCGACATTGGCTTCCAGAATGAGAATGCGATCGCACCCCAGCAGATCTTGGGCTTCAGCGACGGCGGTTTCCAACAGTTCTGCCAGGTCAGACGAATCGCGAATCTTGCGGGTTACCCGGTTCAGCAGCTGACTCTGCTGAGACTGCCGCTGCAGATGCGTGGCAGCCTGCTTTGCCTCGGTCACGTCCCGCGCTGCTGCATAAATCAGCTGATTTTCTGTCAAGACAGTGGCATTCCAGCTGAGCCAGCGATAGGTACCGTCCTTGCAGCGGTAGCGATTTTCAAACGCGGTGGTCACCCCACCCGCGATCAGTTGCTCGACAACTTGCTGGGTAGCGAGCCGGTCATCGGGGTGCACAAAGCTGATAAATGGTTCAGCCATCAGCTCTGCCTGGCTGTAGCCCAGCACTTCTGAAAAGGTCGGGTTGAGTCGTTTGAAGTAGCCATCTAACCCGGCGATGCACAGCAGACTCGGCGTCACCACAAAAAACTGCGCCAGTTCCTGCTGGGCCTGGTGGCGCTCCTGCACTTCTTGGCTGAGGGCATCGCCAGTCATGACCAGCTGAGCCGCCTGGCGACCGATTTTGGCCTCTAGCTGCTGGTTGGCCCGCAGCAGCGCCGCCTCCAGATGCTGACGCTCAATCACTTCTTTCTGGAGCTGCTGATTAGCCTGGCTGAGTTGGTTGGTCTGTTCCCCCACCACCTGCTGCAGCTGCTCCACCTCTGCCAGCAGGATCGCCGGGTCAAGCGGTGCGAGCAGGCTGGTCTGGGTGATAATGCCCACCAGTTGCCCCGCCTCGTCGGCCACTACCAGCCGCCGCGTACGCCGACGCTGCATTTGCTGACGCACAGACCAGAGGGACTCATCTGGCCGCACTAAAAATAACGGCGCACTCATCACCGTCTGGGCCGGTGTCCCTGTCAGGGAGAGCCCCAGGGCTCGAAACTGCACCAAATCCCGCTCGGTAACAATACCTACCGGCCTGACTGGCACCGCTGTTTCCGCCGGTTCAATGGCTTCCACCGGTTCAACGATAACAATACAGCTGACTCGGTGCTGGGCCATTTGCCGGGCCAGATCGAGCAGGTTGGCGGTCGGATTAGCCTTAAGAACGGTTGGCGTCATCGCCTCGCTCACCTGGCGCAGCTTGAGAAACTGAAAGGGTTGAATCGCCTGACGGACATGGGTCTGGGTCACGACCCCCAGCACCGCACCGGCTGCATCGACCACGGGCAACTGGCGCACCCCGTGACGCTGTAGGGCTGCCAGCACCGTAAAAATATTGCCCGCGTCCGCCTCGTTGAGCGTTTTTACGGGCTGGGTCATTACCTGGGCAATGGGCAGTGATTCGAGCGGAGCCTCGTCAGCGACCAGCCGCACCAGATCGCGTTCGGTAAAGATGCCCAGCAGCCGATCGTCGGCCATCACCAGTGCACAGCCCAGGTAGGTATCGACATCAGTCTGGGATTCGTCGCTGCCCGGCAGATGGCAGGTTTGCCCCGCTGTACGACTCATGTATTCAACCACTTCTGCCGTGGGGGTCTCTGGCCCCACCACGAGCGGGTAACGATTGAGAATCTGGTCGAGGTCTACCACCTGTAGGGCCTGGGCATGTTTGAGGGGCATTTGGGGCTTTCTGCGTCGGGGAATCCGGATTATAGCTGGGTGCGTTTGAGCCGATTGAGTATCCGACCGGGCAAATCCGCTGCCATTGTAGCTTTAGAAACAAAATCATCTGCACCCACGTTAAAGGCTTGCTGCTGGGTGTTGATGTCTTCATGGGCCGTCAGAAATAAAATGGGCAGGTGCCGCCAGCGGTCGTCGGCGCGCAGCACCTGGCAGAGTTCTAGGCCGCTCGCTTCAGGCATCTCGACATCTAAAATCAGCAGGTCGGGCCGCAGCTTATCCAGCGTTTGCCACAGCTGGGTGGGGCGCTCTAGCGCCGTCAGCTGGAAGCCCCAGGGGTCCAAAATCGTAGTGACAAATTCCAGCACCTCGGGGTCGTCATCGACAATCACCACCCGGCGAGCGGCGTTGCCCGCCTGCAGTAGCTGCCGCACGTCTTTGACGATGTGCGAGACCGCCGTGGCGGTGGGCAGGATGCGCTCCGCCCCCTGCTGTACCAGCTGCAGCCGCTGCTGAAAGTCTTGAATGTCGCTGACGAGTAGGATGGGACGGGGTGCGATCGCACCCACCAGCGCCAGCGCCTCAGCATAGTTCGCCTCATCGACCCAGATCACCGCCGCATCTGGGCTTTGGCCAGGGGGCGGACAGCTGACCAGCATTTCAGCCGCTTGAACCGGGTCCAGCGCCGTCGTACTCCGCAGGCCCACTGCCAGCGCATCGGCCACAATGTCTTGGGTAAACCCCTCACTGGGGCCGACGATGAGAATCTGCGGGCTGCTGCTAATGGCCGCCGATACCACCTGCTGGCTCGACCCATGCGCCAGGGTTTGCCGCAGATCCTGCAGCAAATGCGACACCCGCGACACATGCTGCTCGCCCAAAGGCGCGTCCAGCTCCAGCAGCCGTTCTAGCTCGCGGGCCAGCTTCGAACCCTTAGAAAATCCGAAACAGCCCAGCGACCCGGCCAACTTGTGCGCCTGGGAACGCCCCGCCTGCTGTAGCTCGGTACTTAGCCGCCCAATGTCTAGCGCCGCCGCCGTCGCCTCCAGCACGCTCAGTCGCTCCTGCATTGTGCCCTGGTGTGACTCCCAGGCTTTGGCTACTGCTGCCGAAATGTCGGCTTTGCTAGGTTGGGTCACCTTAGCTGGGGCGGTCGTCTGCTCCTCCAACGGCCTGAGCCGGTAGCCCAGCCCATACACTGTCTCGACAAAGTTTTTAGGTGCACCGCCCGCCTTCAGCTTTTGGCGCAGCCCCTTGATGTGGGTTCTCACAGCATCACCGCTGGGCGGGTCCTCAAACGACCACAGATTGTCGATAATGGCATCTAGGCTAAACACCCGGCTCGGATGACGCAAAAACAGCTCCAGCAGCGCGTACTCCTTGGGGGTCATGTGCAGCGGCTGGTCACCGTAGGCCACATCCAGCGTCACCGGATTCAGGCTCAGCGGCCCCCATTGCAGCACCGACTCGGCCAAGTGCGTATTGCGGCGCAGCAGCGCCCTTACCCGAGCACACAGCTCATCAAAGTCGAACGGCTTGACCACATAATCATCTGCGCCTGCGTCCAAAGCTTGAACCTTGTTCTGATGGTCGTCCTGGGCCGTCAGCATCAGAATCGGGCTGGTCATCCCCTCTTTACGCAGCTGCTGACAGAGCGTCAGCCCGTCCGTATCGGGCAACAACATATCCAAAATCAGCAGATCGTAGGAGAACAGCGCCACAAACTCCTGGGCCGTCTCGCCGTCTCCGGCAATGTCCACGGCGTAGCGCTGCCCAATCAAAGCCTGTGCTAGCGTCTCCATCAGCGCATCATCGTCATCCACCAGCAGTATTCGCATCTACCTGTCCTAAAGCGCTCTTCTATGATGCTGGCTAGACAGGATAAATATCCGATTCAATGCGTTAAAGAATGTTAAGCACGCCCCAACATTCACAGGTCTCTCAAGTTTGTATCGTTCGCTGGAGATAGATTCACTGCAGATTGACAAAGTTGACAAAAAGGGGGCTCATCCGCGCATGTCTAGTCCGCTTATCTCTGCCCAAACGCTACCCTCAACAGCTGATCTGATCGACCAGATGCGGTGTCCCAGCCTATATCCTCATCCGGTCAAAACCCCCATCGAGCTGGTTCAAACCCACGCGTCCTGGATTTTCTTAACCGGAGACTATGCCTACAAAATCAAAAAGCCCGTCAATTTCGGCTTCTTAAACTATTCCACCCTGGCCCGCCGAAAACACTTTGTCGAAGAGGAATTGCGGCTCAACCGCCGCACCGCTGCCGATCTCTATCTTGAGGCGGTTACCCTTTACCAGTCGGGCGATCGGTTTAGCCTAAGGGGGCCAGGGCAGCCAGTGGAGTACGCGGTCAAAATGCGCCAGTTTCCCGCTGGTAACCTGTTCTCAGATCTAATTAAACACGACCGGCTGACGCCGGACCTGATGCAGGAACTCGCCCAGCAGGTCGCGACGCTGCACCATCAGGCCGCCACCAGCGATTATATTCGCTCGTTTGGCACCGCCCAGCAAATTCGCCGGGCCTTTGACGAGAATTACGCCCAAAGCCAGCCTTTTATTGGACGGGGGCAGACCGCCGAGCAGCTGAGTGATACCCAAGCCTACACAGATCGTGTCTTTGCAAGTTGGGGAAACCGCTTTCAATCTCGCATCGATCAGCATAAGATTCGCGAGTGTCACGGTGACCTGCATCTCGGGAATATCTGCTGGTGGCAAGACCGGGTTTACCTGTTCGACTGCATTGAGTTCAACGAGGCCTTTCGATTTGTCGATACGATGTACGACGTCGCCTTTGTCCTGATGGACTGCGAAGCGCGGGGGCGTCCTGACCTGGGCAATCTTTTTCTCAACACCTACTTAGAAGAGACCGGCGACTGGGAAGGCGTTTACCTATTGCCGCTCTATCTCAGCCGCCAGGCCTACGTGCGAGCAAAAGTCACCTCCTTTCAGCTGGACGATGCCGATACACCGGCAGCTCAACAGCAGATCCAGAACAAAGCTCAAAATTACTACCATTTGGCTTGGCAATACACCCGCTCAAAGCCGGGACGGCTGATTTTAATGTCCGGCCTTTCTGGCTCGGGCAAAAGTACGGTCGCCCGACAGCTTGCACAACAGATCGGCGCAATTCATATTCGCTCCGATGCTGTCCGCAAACACCTGGCAGGCATTCCGTTACTGCAACGGGGCGATGCCTGCCTGTACACCCCAGAAATGACCCAGCGAACCTACCACCGGTTGTTGACTTTGGGACTGGCTTTGGCACAGGATGGCCAAACGGTGATTCTCGATGCTAAGTACGACCGTCTGGCCCATCGGCAGGCAGTGCTAACGCAGGCCAAATCCGCAGGCATCCCCGTGACGATTGTGGTGTGCGAAGCCCCGATATCGGTATTACGCGACCGACTGCAGCAGCGAACAGGCGACGTTGCCGACGCTACGGCAGATCTGCTAGCCGATCAGTCTGCGTGTTACGAATCTCTTGCGGCTGAGGAACGAGCCGCCGCGATCTACATAGATACGACACAGAGCGTTGACCTGTCGCAATACAGCACACTTTTAGAGACCTAAGGGATACGCGTCCCAATAAAGTATCAGCAAAAGTACCAGCAAGTATGCTGCTCGTTCAGCCCACTCTGCGAGAAGAGCAAAGCTCTACATCCCCAGCCCTTCTCCCCGTGGGAGAAGGGAGTAGAATCAAAGCCCCTCGCCCTGCGGGAGAGGGGTTTGGGGTGAGGGCCAAGGAGATAGCTCATTAGGTCCTTATTTAAGTGCTGTTCCCTAATGAACAGCCGGTACCGTCGTGGGCAGCGGTGGCTGCAAATGGGCTTTTAACCGAGCCCGGTAAATGGCGGCGAGTCGCTGTTCATACTCGGATAGATCGTGCTCAACGATGTCCAAAATGTCAGCGGTGAGCGGGTCGCTCAGCTGATGGCAGAGACGGTAAGCATCAACGACACCCGTTTGCAGGTCTCCCAGGACGCGGCGCAAGATCGCAATCTCATCACTTGCCTGCAGCCAACTCTGTAGGGTTGCATAGGCCTCACTACCGCGAGCCTGCCAGCTCACCTCAGTCTCAAACGCACTGCGGAGCCGATTTTCTAGCCGCTTGACGTGGCTTCGTTTCACGTCACAGAGTTCCTCCAACAGCAGGTGAAAGTCTCGATTTGTAACGCGATAGAGGTAGTGCTTAAATTCTTCCAGAGTATAACGCTCACCCACGATTGCCATGTTCAACGCTTGCACGATTTCCTTACGACTCGATCCGCCCCAGGCTTCGCCCAGGACCCACCACTCGTGGTTGGGGTCAGTCGTGTCAGGAAAATCGACGTTGAGGCCGAGGCTTCTGAGCAGCATTGCCGCAAAAATGGGCAGGTCTCCCGGTCGCCGGGCCGTAATCATGTGCCCATCGACAATCGTTGGAGCATCTAAATAATTCGCCCTGGCATTTTCAAGATCTTTGCGAATTGCGCGGGCTCCAGTCACGTTTTTACCCGCCAGCTCATTGGCTTCGATTAAGACCTGCGGTCCGTCTCCCACGGCTGCAATCCACTTGTTGTGGATGACCGCATCTGTGACGAGGCGAACAACGTTGGGGTTCGTGCGAATGCTGCCCCCCGTAATCACTAGAGCATCAAAATCTTCCGCGCTAACCTCGGTTGCAGTGGCATCGGGCCTGATCAGCAAAGTGCCTTGGGCACTCTGGTATTCTTCATTCATCCGCGAGCCAACGATGGTGACGGCTGCATTAGCCTGCTGCAGAGCGGTTCGTAGAATTTTAACCGCCAGATCTGAAAAGCGATTTTCAATCAGAATCGCAACTTTTTTGGCAGCACCGTTAGATTCGGCATGGTTGCTGTGTGCCATTATTGTTCCCCCTAGGCTACCTGCGCCTTTTCCAGCTGTCTCCATACCTAAGTAAAGAAAGAGAACATGAGGGAAACGTGAGGATAAGCACCCCTATTAGTGAAAAATTGTAACAACCTAGACTGTGCCCCCTGTCGCCACGGTTCCAGCCCGACGCGAGTCGGCAGCGGCACTCAAACCCGTATCCGGGTCCCACAGAGCCGCCTGCACACCGCCAAAGTACATCGAAATCTCTGGAAACGGGTACAAGGAGAGGTCAGCCGGTGATGGCATAGGCAAACCCGACTCGAACGCGACCCGCAACGCATCTTCTATCACTTCCACATGAAGGCGGGGAAATTCTACTGCCTCAGATAGGGGCAGCCCGCGCTGGGCAAAATGCAGCAGCACCTGGGCAATGGCCGTTGTAATCCGGGAGGCCCCCGGTGACCCGATGGCCAGCACTGCGCCACTCGACTGTCGGGCCAGGGTCGGTGCCATATTAGACGATAGGCGGGTACCCGGCGGCAGGTCTTCTATCCCGTGGGGATGGAGGTCAATTTCTCCCAGAGAGTTATTGAGCCAGAGCCCTGTGCCCCCGGCCATGACGCCTGAGCCGTAGCCCGCTGAGGCGCTGATCGCACAGGCTAGCCCATTAGTATCAACGGTCGAAACATGAATCGTCGAAGGCGATTTGATCAGCGCCTGCAGCTGATCTAGCCGGGCGAGTTCTAACAGTTCGGCAACGGCAGCCGAAAAGGCTGGGGCTCCGTCCAGTGAGTGGCGGCGATAGTTGAGCACCGCCCGCTGAATCTCGATTAGCCGCTCAACTGCAGCGCAGTCCCACCGGTTGTAGGACCGCTGGTTCAGCAACAGCAGCATGGCCGCCAGGCACGCTCCCCCAACCGCCGGAGGCGGATTGGTGGCGATGTCCCATTCTCCAAAGCAAATTCGGAGGGGATCGCGCGGCATCGCTCGATAGGCTGCCAGGTCCTCCAGGGTCAATAACCCTTTATTAGCCTGAATTTCAGCGACTATCCGCTGGCCAATCGCCCCTGTGTAGAAGGCCTCTGTCCCCTGATCCGCAATCAACCGCAGACTCTCTGCCAGGTGGGGAACCTGAACAATCTCTCCTGCCTGTAGGACGCTACCGTCACAGTGATGTAAGACTTCATAACTCTGGGGATGCCAGCTGAAGATGGCTTCGTGGGTGTAGCGCAAATATTCTGCCGCGCCCCCGGTCAGCGGGAACCCCTGCCCAGCCCAGGTGATTGCCGGTGTCATCACTGCAGACCAGGGGAGAGCACCATAGCGCTCAGCAGCCATCTCTAAACCCGCAAAGATGCCCGGCGTGGCAACCGAACCGTAGCCGACAATATTGCTCATCTTGCCACCGTAGTCAAAAAAGACTTCCTGGGCTCCCTGCCCGAGCTGAGCTGAGGCCAGACCGCGTCCGGGCATTTCGGCATAGGCGTCGATCATGACGGGCGGCTGGTCAGCTGGCCAAACGGCGATAAATCCGCTGGCCCCAGGGGCCATGACGCCGACATCGGTACACATCGAGACCAAGCTAGCCGCCAGAGCTGCATCGACGGCATTGCCGCCCTGGTTTGCCACCCTGGCCCCCGCCTCAGCTGAAATTTGAGAACCGGCTGCGATCGCAACTTTTGGCATGGCCTTATCAACAGCGTCCTAGAATTCTGCCTACTATGCTAGTCGGTCCCGCCGCCTGCACCCGTCGCCTGCACCCGTCGCCTGCAAAAGACGACGGCTCAGGACGGTTCGATCATCTGCGTCAGCGACTGCTGTAGGCACTGCGTCAGCGCCTGCACCGCCCGCCGCGCCGCCCGATGGTCACGATGACACTGGGGCCACCGGTCCGTGACCGAGATCGGGTCGCCGACGGTGAGGGTGGCCTGCCGGTGACCTAGTCGGGGGCGACGGGGTAGCTTGTCGCCCCGCAGCCGCGCCAGCAGGTCGAACATCAGCAGACTCATCTCCGCGCAGCGCTGAAACGAGGGGGGTTCTTGCAGGTAGGTGTCGCTGACTGCTACGAAAGTTTCCACTAGACGCATGTGTAGCATGCGCAGGCTGGCTTCCTGGGCTACCCAATCGGCCAGGCCGCGCTCTAACGGGGAAAGGTGGGTGCGATCGCACAGATCTTCCCGGTAAATATACGTCCAACCCGCCTCCTCTAACCGGCGGCACCGCTCCGCCAGATTGCCGTGCCCCGCCAGCCCAAAGTACTGTTCCCCCACCTGCAGCGCCGCTTCGAGCACCGTCTGTAGCCGTTCTCCCAAGGTCGGCGCGGCTTGGGGCTCAAAGGCCAGCTGTTGCTGGTGATAAAAGCGGCAATAAAATGCCTCCAGCTGACTCAGCAGATGCGTTCCCAGGCGCTCAATTCGGGCATAGATTTCGGTCTCGATAGGTGTAGTGCCCTTTGCTTCTCGGCGCTTTAGATGTTGGCGGTCTCCTGCCCAGTCTGCAAGCATGCGGGGCTTGTGAGACGGATTGGGGAAGCTTTTCTCTGCTTTTTCGGCATAGGGCGGTAGCCCACTTTCTTTTTCTAGATGGCTCAACAACCGGCCCAGTCGGGCCCAGTTGGCTCGGCGGTAGCGATACTGGATGTTCACTGGGACCACATACACCGCCTCGGAGCGGTGGGCCTTAGCCAGGTCTCCAACACACCAAACTGCCAGCTGGGCGGTGCCAGGTTCTAGGGGACCCACTTTCTCGCTGTGGCCATTGGTGGCTCCCTCCGGGGCGACCGCCATCGGCCATTGCCCCGTTTGCATCGTCTGGCGCGCCAGGCGTAGGGCAGGCCAGTCCGGCTGTCGGCCTCGTCGGATAGGAATGCCGCCTAAATGGGAGAGCACCCAGCCGAGCCAAGCCCCCGCCCACAGTGGCATACCTCGCTCGTAGAGAAAATGAACATGCAATGGCCTACGGAGGGACAGACCTTGCCGCCGTGCGGCCTGGGGTACGGCCTGGGACAATAAATACAGTCCGCAGAGCGGATCGTCAATTTCTACATGGCGAAAGGCCATGAGCAGGCGCAGCTCGCCCTGCTGGAATCGGTGATACAGGTCCGCCAAAGTTTCACTGTTAATGACGCGAAGTCGGGTAATGCCTGTCGGCATCCACGGCGAAAGACGAACCCTTAACAGCAGCGGCAAAACCCAATGAACGACCCGTAAAAACCAAGGGCTATAGGCGGGGGGGATGAAGCGTAAGGGCGGCTGGGCACGGTCTAGAGCGTAGGGCAAGCCAATCCTCCACCTGACTTCGCTGAGTCCCCAGTCTTCGAGTGTAGGGGCTACCACCCGCCAGTCTACACTGGTTATGGTGAGTTCTTCCCAGTGTGGTCTCTGAAACGGTAAGCAACATGTTCCAGGCGTCTCTTCACCCATTTCGCCTCTTTTCGCTAACCCATATTACTATCGTCATATCGTTTGTACTGGTTTGGTTAAACATCATTCGCTTTGCTGAAAATAAGCGAGAAACAGGGCAGCTCATCCGGTTAGAGCGCGGGTTTGCCGGAGTGTGTTTATTTTTATGGACGGCGTTCCACAGCTGGTGGTTGCTACCTGTTAATTTTGATCTAGCAACCTCCCTTCCCCTTCATCTCTGTGACCTAGCAGCGCTATTCATGGCGCTAGCGCTGTTGTCAAAACAGCGGTGGCTCATTTCCCTGACCTACTTCTGGGGGCTCAGCTTCAGTGCTCAAGGGCTGCTGACACCCGATCTACAGCTGAGGCTATCGAGCCCGCTATTTTGGCTGTTTTGGCTACACCACGCCACTCTTGTCGGCACGGCTGTTTATTTTGTTGTTGTGTACAAGTTTCGGCCCAGTCTAAAGGACTATTGGGACGCCGTCAGCGCTAGCTTGCTATATTTGGTCTGCATCTTTCCGCTCAATGCGCTCTTTGGCTCCAACTACGGCTATCTCGGACCTTCGTTACCTGCTCAGCCCTCTATCCTGCAATGGCTGGGACCTTGGCCCTGGCGAGTGGTTTTAATAGCCATACTTGCCTGGTTGGGCATGACGCTGCTGCTGTTGCCCTGGGAATGGCGACGGCGACACATTCGCGCATAGCAATCGAGTCTACAGCGCCCGGCGTTATAGACTCAATTGACGGCTAAACCCTATCTACACAGAAGCTTCGAACCTTTGCATTTCAGCAAACCACAGGCTTATTTATAGACACCAGGGTTAATCCGATCTCCCCCTTCGATCAGAGCCGGTTCCGGAGGCATCACAACAAAATTGTCCAGGTTAGCTTCCAAAATCTCCCGCTCACGGGCACTCAGGCCAGGAATCTCAAGCACGTCTTCGACCACATCGTAGGGTGCATTTTTGATGATTTTTCGGGCCAAGGTTGGATAGAGCCCTCGGTATCTGCGGAAAACCAGAACACTCGAATTGTTCAGATCTACCTTTCTGCCTACTCTACCCAATCTTGCGTCAATGGGGTTGCGAAGATCTTTGGGGATGGTCACCTCAGAAACAAGATAGGCTTCATTGATAGTTGTGGGTGGCAACCTCTGGGCGATGGCTGGCGGCGTCCATCCCCACCCAGTCCAGCTGCTTGTCAATATCAGCAGCCCTAGCAATAGGTTCAATAAGAGTCTAATCATAGTTAATCTCCTTTACTAGCACAGGTCGGTAGCTATACCACCGTGTATATCCTAGGAAAACAATATGAGGAAGCTGTGATGTTCTTTTCAGGATGTCTAGGGGATAGAAGGGATCACCTGAGCGTTTTAAGATAAAAGTATCGACCGTGAGGAAGCCACGCATGAGCGGTTTGCAGACGTCTCTGTTAGCATCACCCCAATCCCTGCCCCAAACGATGCATGCAATGGTGCTAGAAGCGGCGCATCATCCCCTGAGGTGGACCGAGCGACCGATGCCCATACCCGGTCCGACCCAATTACTCCTGCAGGTAAAAGCCTGCGGCGTGTGTCGAACCGATTTGCACATCGTGGATGGTGAGCTAGACGAGCCCAAGCTTCCCCTTGTTTTGGGGCATCAGATCGTCGGTCGGGTCGTGGCGCTGGGCGACCAGGTGGGAGATTTTCAGATAGGGCAGCGGGTGGGGGTCCCCTGGTTGGGGCAGACCTGTCAGCACTGCCGCTACTGCCAGTCGCAGCAAGAAAATCTTTGCGATCGCGCCCGCTTCACTGGCTACCAGATCGACGGAGGCTATGCTGAATACGCCGTTGCCGATGCTCAGTTTTGTTACGCTTTGCCAGCAGGCTACAGCGACCTACAGGTTGCCCCCCTGCTCTGCGCCGGGCTGATTGGCTATCGTGCCTATCGTATGACTGAAGATGCCCAAACGCTAGGTTTTTACGGGTTTGGCGCGGCGGCGCATATTCTAATCCAGCTGGCACAGCACCAAGGGCGTCAGGTCTATGCGTTTACCCGTCCGGGCGACAGCGCCGGGCAACAGTTTGCCCGCGATTTGGGGGCCGTCTGGGCGGGTGGGTCCGACCAGGCTGCGCCGCAGCTGCTCGATGCGGCCATTATCTTTGCGCCAGCAGGGGAGCTGGTCCCAGCGGCCCTCAAAGCGGTTCGCAAAGGGGGAATTGTCGTTTGCGCGGGTATCCACATGAGCAACATTCCGAGCTTTCCTTACGAGATTTTATGGGGCGAACGAGTGCTGCGGTCGGTGGCCAATCTGACCCGGCAGGATGGGGAAGCTTTTCTATCTCTCGCTCCGCAGGTGCCCGTCAAAACAAAGGTACAGACATTTCCTTTAGCGCAGGCCAATGAGGCGCTGGCAGCGCTGCGAAGCGGCAACATTCAGGGAGCTGCAGTATTGGTAATGTAACGGCCAAGGCTTGATAACCCAGGTCAGCGGCTACCCGCTCACTGACCAATCGCCAGAGTAGCCTGATTCATGTGATCGGTGATCCGCCGAATGTGCTTGCTGACCCGACGTAACCATCGAATGGCCTCAAGCCGTTCGGTCCCAGTCAGAACGTCAATCTGACCCGTTGCAATTTGGTCGATGGTTGTCGATCGATGTAGTTCAACTTTGTGATGGATTTGTTTGGAGGTTTCATGGGCGCGGTCGGCGGCGGCTTGCCAGCGGTTCGCTTCAATCAAGGCCATCGTTTCTTTAATGCTGTCAGTCAACCGCTGATTCTCTTCGGCTAATTCCGTTGTTGCCTGTACGGTCTTTGCCCGGTCTTCGTCCTCTTCACAGCGCTCGTGAATGCGCTGAAGGTGATCTAAGGCATGAATCATATTAATCAGCCGGTCCCAGTTGGGATCGGTCCCCGCTTTGAGATGAATCCGATCTAGATAGCTATGGGTTTCATCTAACGCGGTCTGAAGTTCTGCTAAATCTGTCCGCTGCCCCCCGGGCATGCCCAGAATGGCAGTTACGTGGTTCAACAACGCCAGCAGTTCTGTTTGTATCGAGGCTTGTACGGCATTCAGGGCTAGGTTTGGCTGCTCTACCAGGCCTTCGCTCAGCGCGTCTGTGTAGACAGGACCCCGACTAGGGACAAGCCGGATAATCAACTTGGCAAATTGCTGAATAAAGGGCAGCATCGTCACGACACCCGCCACATTGAAACAGGTGTGAAATGCCACCAGCCCAATTTCTGCATTTTGGGTGAGCTGACCCGGCGCGATTCGCTCCCAGACCAGGGTATAGGGTGTGATAAGCATCAGGGCTAAGCAGGCCGTCCAAATGTTGTAAACAACGTGAGACAGCCCGGTGCGCCGCGTATTGACTGAGCCGCCTGCGGTCGCCACCAGGGCAGTGACCGTGGTCCCTACATCCATGCCAATCACCAGCGCAGCCGCCTGCTCAAAATTGACGGCTCCGGCGTACAGCGCCGTTAAGGTTGCGGCTACCCCGGCGCTAGAAGACTGCGTGATCACCGTAGTCACAATTCCCAACCCGACCAGCTGCAGGCGACCGATCAGCGTATCTGAAGGAAGCTGATTGGGGGTAATAACGTCTCCTAGCCCTCCCATGGCATCTTGCATTGAGTTAATGCCCACAAATATCAGGCCAAAGCCTGCCAGGCTGTAGCCCAGACTCGCCCAGCGTCCCTTAGCAAACAGCTTCAAGCTAGCGCCCACGAAAATCAGCGGCAGTACCGCTGTGCCCAATTTAAGTTTCAGCCCCAGAATGGCGACTAGCCAGCCAGTTGCGGTCGTACCGATGTTGGCACCGAAGATAATGCCGATTGCCCCTGAAAAGCTGATTAGGCCAGCACTCACGAATCCCACCGTAGCCACGGTTGTGGCACTGGAAGATTGCAAAAGCGCGGTGGCCGTTGCGCCAGTCAGTACACTGGAAAGGGGATTGCGCGTAAATCGCATCAGCGCCCTGCGCATGACGTTTCCCGCCAGGGTACGCAGTCCATCTGTCATGACAATCATGCCTAACAGAAATAGGCCCAGTCCGCCGATGGCATGCAGGAGGGTTGTTATCACACTAGCAGTTCCAAAAAAGAGAGAATTGTTTACAAATTTCCCGTGTTTTCTATTAGGGTAGCCGGACCATTCTAAAATCGTTTAAAGCCTACACACGCCGTCAGGATGCGCGATTAAGCCGTGAAACTAAACGATTGGGTCAGTTTTCTCTGTCTGATAGTCTGCCTCCTGATCATGTGGCGATTTCGTCAGATTCTATTATTGATCTTTACGGCGGTTGTACTGTCGATTGTTCTCAATAGCTGGGTCAGACGCGTCGTGAATGGGCTCAAAATCTCCCACCGCTGGGCGGTATTGGTCGTCCTGGTGAGTGTTTTGCTGGGGGCCAGCTTATTACTGCTACTGGCCGTGCCCCAATTTATCAGCCAGTTTCAGCAATTGCTACAGCAGGTACCAGCAGGATTTGATCAGTTTGGCATCTGGATCGACGACTTCATTGACAGTTTGCCAGACTGGCTGTCCATGCAAGAGCTAGAAACGCCAGATGTATCCAGGCAGCTTCAGCAGATTGTCACCTTCGTGCTTAACTTTTTTTCTAACTCTTTTACCATTCTCCTCAAGTTAGTGTTTGTCACTGCCGTAACGGTGATGCTGCTGGTCGATCCCGCTGCCTACCGCAGGCTGATACTCCGTTTGTTTCCCTCCTTCTATCGACGACGTGCGGATGAAATCTTGACCAAATGTGAAGCAGCCTTGCTGCATTGGATCGGTGGTGTATCCTTCAATTCAATCTTTGTGGCATCGCTGTGTGGACTGGGACTTTGGGCTCTACAGGTAGAATTTACGTTTACCCACGCGATTTTGGCTGGTGTTTTCAATTTTGTGCCCAATATCGGTCCCTTTCTGAGTGTGGTGTTTCCCCTTTCCGTTGCTTTGCTCGATTCTTTTAACAAAGCGATCGCAGTGGTCATTCTCTATGTGGTCGTCCAAAACATGGAAAGCTACTGGTTTAGTCCCGTCGTCATGCTCCAGCAGGTTTCACTGCTGCCTGCCGCCACGCTGATCGCTCAGATTTTTTTTGCGACCTTCTTTGGCTTACTGGGGCTAATTCTGGCACTGCCCCTAGCGGTGGTGACAAAAACCTGGGTAGAAGAAGCCTGGGTTAAGGATGTTCTGGATCGAGATCGCCATCGAGACCACACAGCTAAACCAACTTAAGTACCTGGGCCTAATCATTTAGAAGACCGATGTCATGCTGAGCCTGTCGGTACGCGAAGCCCTAGGCTTCAGCCCATACCCGAAGGGTTATTGCCCGGAGGGCTTTAGCATCTCGGCGAGAGCTTTGTACATCGAGAGATTCCTCGACTCCGCTCAGAATGACATACAGCATTCTATTGCTTAAAGAATTTGGTCGCTCTACTTAAAGTGCCAACCGATCTTAACCCTCCCCTTATTCACGGACTTCTAACGTGGCGGTAGCCGCCCGGCCAAACTCTTCGGGCGCATGTTCTAGCTGCACTTCAGACCCTGGCCAGAGGAACGTACCGGGAGTAACCGAACGAACCAGGTAGTGCAGGGTGTAAACGCCCGCGTCGAGATGGTCGGCATAGGCAAGAATGCGATCGCGACCCAGCCGCTGATAGCCAATCTCCCAGCTGTCCTGCTGCGGCTGGAAGTAGGCTGTACTGGTCTGAAAAGTGGTATCGACCGGCTCTAGCCCTGCCGGGAGCGGGTCGGTGATCACCACGTGGTGGACCGGGTGGTCGCTAATAATCTCTAACTCCACGTCGAATACCTGACCGACATCCAGCATCAGGTTCTCCTCCACCGGACTCAGCCCCACCTCGTAGAGCTGATCGGTCTCGTTGGCTGGACGGACCGTGCGCGTTACCCGCAGCCCCTGCAGCCGCCCCGGCGGGTTGCCCTGCAGCCGATAGCGGTAGGCCGTGAGATAGTGCAGCTCGCCTTCTCCGGTTTTGCCCAGCACCAAATCTGACTCGCCCTGAGGCAGCTCTGCCATCGGTACAGATAGTTCCAGACTGGGCTGCTGATAACCCTGGAAGGATTGAGCAGCTAACTGTTTTCCGGCTAGCTGCACCGTTGCCTCGAAGTTGGGCGGTTCGGGCAGCCGCTGGGCGTAGGTCACCAGCGCGCTGAGGGCCTGGGCATTATCGTAGGTCGTCCGCCAGGTACCGTCTCGTCGCAGGGCCAACAGCCCTTCCACCAGACGTCCTAACAATTCTGGGCTGCCCTCAAGCGTGACAAACAGATTTAATGCCTCCACCTGGGCATTGACAGGCGAGTGAAACCAGCCCCAGCCCGGCGGCAGGTTTACCGTCGCCGCACGGGCGGTCTCGTACACCGATGCCTGGATCTGGTTGGCTAGGGTATCGGCTTCCGTCTGTAGGTTCTCTAACCGGGCCAGATGCCGGGCCAGTTTGATTTGCCCCACCCGATCAAACTGGTCGCGCTGATCGTACAGGTACGCTGCAAAGTCGGGCCGCACATCTCCTAGTTCTGCTAAGGCTGACAACGTCTCCAGGCGAATCTGACTCTTGCAGAGGGCGGACTGGCACCAGTTCACCTGCCCCGGATTTTGCAACAGGTTTGAAAGATAGCCTTGCAGCTGACTCAGCATTGCACCGTCAATAGAGAATCCTGCCGTTTGAGCCGAGGCGAGCGCACTGGCCGCATAGGACGTCACAAACGGGTCAGACCGCTCAAACCCTGGCCAGCTAGCAAAGCCTCCATCGGGTCGCTGTAGCTGCTGGAGGCGTTCCAGTGCCTGACTGGCCCTGGCCTCGGCATCGAAGTCGTCTAGCACCTGGCCATACCGCTGACTGAGCGTCTGCAGGTTGGCCGCAATGCTCAGCTGACTGGCCGCAGTCGAGAGATTGGGCAACGATTCTATCCACTCCATCTGCTGCAGCAGCGCTTTGATGTCCGTCAGCAGCGTGCTAGAGAGCGACACGTCCAGACCGCCGACCTCTGGAACGACACCTTCGGCCACGTTCAGGGGAATCGTCACCGGGCCTGTGGTCACCCCGGCCTCTACTACCTGTTCTGTAATTTCCAGCGGAACAATGGGCAGCGGCAGCTGGAAGGCGTCACGCTCCTCTCCAAGCCGGGTGCGAAACTGGACCTGGGCGGCTTGGGCGTCGGTCACCTCGACCGGGAAACGGTAGGCCTGGGTACCGCTCTGGACTCGGGTTGAGAGCGTGGGCTCGTTCTCAAAGGCCAGGCCGCCGGTAGCACTCCCTCTAATGCTCAGCTGGCCGCGCTGGTCAGTGGTGTTGGTGACCGAGAGACCCGCTAGCAGGCGATCGCCCGGTCGGGCAAACTGCGGCAGGATGGGCGCAGTGATCAGCGACTGGGTCACCACAAACGTAGCCTCGCCGTTACCAAAATGCAGATTGCCGTCGGTCGCTACCACCATGACCTGCCAGGTTGTGAGGTTGTCGGGCAGGGTAAAGCTGACCTGGGCCTGTCCCTGCTCATCGGTTAGCACCGAGCCGTTGTAGTAGGCCAGCGGCTGAAAGTCTTTACGAATGCGGGTACTTTCGCCCCCTGCCGAGAAGCCGCCGCCGTAGCCCCAGCCCTTCGCCAGCGGAGAACTCAAG
The DNA here is from genome assembly GCA_039817185.1 of Cyanobacteria bacterium J06648_16. GTDB lineage: Bacteria > Cyanobacteriota > Cyanobacteriia > Phormidesmidales > Phormidesmidaceae > CAWUKV01. The sequence continues at coordinate 30,976 of JBCBWI010000050.1, forward strand.
GGTCTGAGCACCACATCTGACCGGTTGTCAGCAAAGCGGATAGAGATGGGCTGGTTGGCATAGACCGTTTCTACTAAATCGGGCGGGCGGTGGTCGCTGAGCTGTCTGACCGCTTCATCCACCACCAGTACGGTGAACTGGCCCGAAATGGGCGCACCCTGGTTGTCCTTGAGTGAGAGTGCAAGGGTTTGTTCTTCGCCGGGGCGAATATCGGTTGTGGCGGGTGTCACCTCGGCAGCGAGGTAGCGATCGGCCAAGTCGACCTGGAAAGGAGCCAGGCCAATACTGGCCAGATTTTCTAGCTGTCCGGGCTCAACCGTTTCTAACGGATCTCCCTGGCGCACCAACACCGCCTCGACTGCAGCGTTGGGCAGCATCTCTGGGGTGACCGTAAACTGCACCTGGGGCGCACCGCCGCTGACGGGAATCACCTGTTCGTACAGGGTATCGTGGCGCACCACCGCAAAGTAAAGCTCGCCTGTCGCGTAGGGCGACTGGATCAGGGCGGTAGCGGTCTCTCCAGGGGCGTAGCGGTCTTTGTCGAGCTGCACTTCTAGCCGGTTGTTGTTGTAGCGGCTGCCCCAGTACACGGGCTCCGTGCCTGTGACCCAAATGCGGGTATCGGTGGCAGAACGCTCGTCGCCATTGGTAAAGGTGGCACGAATGCGATAGGGACCTGCCGCTGGGGCTGTGAGCTGCACCGTTTCAGGGCGGTTGCCCGAGCGCACCGACACCGTTTCAACTGGCTCGTATTCGATCTGATAGTTGGGGGTGGCACTGCCCTCAATTACCTCGGTGACGCTGCTATAACTGATGCGCTCCAGGGCTAGCTGGACCGGTTCTCCGGATTGAATCTGTCCTTGGGGGTCGGTAACGATTACCTCAACCTCAAAGGGGGCTTCTGCGTCGGCAACAAAGTCGCTCCGCAGGCCGATCAGCCGATCCTCGGGCAACACTGTCATCGTCTGAGTATCGGCTACTGACAGGTTAGAGACATCGACGACCTCTGCATCAAGGCGGTAAGTCATGGGATAGGGGAGATCGGTTGCGATCTCAACCACTAACTCACCCTGCCCCCGATCATCCAACGTCTCACTCGTCTCCAGCACATCGCTGGGTACCGTCGGTTGCTCTTCCGGCCAGTACCACTGCCGACCAAACCGAAAGTCTTCCCACCCCACCGGTATCACGTCAGTGGGCTCGCGAGTGACATAGTAGTTAATCGCCCCGCCCTGCACAGGAGCGCCAAAGAGGTATTGACTGTCTACCGTAGCTGCAAGCGTATCCCCCGCTGTTGCAAAGTCTTCCTCTAAACTTAGATCGACCTGAAAGTTCGGAGGCTTGAACTCCGCCACCCGCAAATTGCCCAGCAGCTCTACCCCATTTTGAGCAGACGCCACAATCGAGTAGTAGCCCAGAGGCTGGTCAGCGCTGATATCCCACTTCACTGAGAAGGTGCCAAACTCGTTGGTAGTCTGTGTACCCAGGTCAATCTCATTCCCTTCGGGGTCAGTTAATACAATCGCGTAGGCCGTATTTTTGTCCTGGCGCAGAGTCCCCTGCTGCAGATAGTAGGCTGTGCCCGTCAACCAGGCAGATTCTCCTGGCTGGTAGAGAAACCGGTCAGAGAATACCGTGCCCCGAGACTGGGGCTGGTTCCCCTCCCATCCGGCGTAAAGCCCATAGCGGTACTCCCCGCTGTAGGGCAGCGTCCGTACAAAGGCCCAGTCTTGCCCTTCTCGTGCCACTACCAGCAGCTCAGGCGGCGCGTCAAAGACAGCGGCACCCCCCATACAGGTTTTCAGATCTGAGGTCGCCAGCTTCAGCATGCCTGCTTCATCAGCCGTTCCAGTCGCACAGGGCTGGGGCACGCCACCCGGTCGGTTCTCATCGTATATGTAAGAGCGATACACCGAAATGGTCGCACCGCTGGCCACAGCGCCATCATCCAGGTGATGCACCCGCACCTGACCAGAATCAGGGAACCACTGGGCAAACACTCCCAGGTTCGTGAGCTGTACCAGCCCATAGTAGCTGGGTTCTCTCCATCGCTCTGTTGCCTCTTCAGAAAATGGAACGGTGCGAGCCGTTACCCCGTAGGCCAGCATACCGGTGCTGCCGCCCAGCTGCTCCCGCAGCGGCACGGGAATGTCTGTAATTTTGTTCTTCTCACTGGAAACCGAGAATGACGACCAGGTCGAGTGATCGGGCAGAAGATCGGTTCCATTCCCACGGGGGTAGGCAGAATCTGTGTTCACCAGATCCGCAGGCTGAATCACCTTGTAGCTCGCCTTGTAGGTCCCCCATGGCAGGTTCACAGCCGACAGGTTGAGCTGCAGGTCTTGACTAGCGGGAAAAACATTGAGACCGGTGGGTGCCCAAATGTTAGCTGTCAGATCGCCAGGTGTGTACTCCACCGTGACCGGCTCCCCCAGCGTCTGACCAAAGCGATCGGTTAGACCGGCCCCAATGGTCAGGGTATAAGCCGTATTAGGCACCAGCGCCCACGGGTTCAAACTCACAATCGAATCGTTATCGTAGGCCCTGACCAGACTGGGTGCTGCTTTCGGCGGTGGATCAATCGTAATTTGTTCAACGGCGCTGTCCGCCACCAAGCCGTTGTTAAACTTCAGCTGGGCCAGACCATTGACGAACCGCCCCGAGGCACCCCCCGGTCGCCCCGCCCCAATCAGCTCTAACCCGACAAAGCCCAGAGGGCTATAGGTAACCACCTGACTGTCGATCGGGTCCTTTGTCGGCAGGTTGCCCCCAGCAGGGCGCAGCCCTGGCGCAATCGTCAGGCTGTAGAGAGTAGCCTTCTTGAGCGGGCGTCGGGGGGTAATGTGATAGCGCCAAGGACGCGCAGAGGCATCAAATCGCTCGTGGGCAGACAGCCTGTCGTCTTCATACACCGCTTCCACCACTCGGACGGATACTGCATTGTCGCTCTCTTCTGGCGTGAGGCGAAGCTGTTTCCGCAGTGATGACAGATCCAGCTGAACATTGGCGGTAAATTCTAGTGTGGGTTCCAGGCCAATCGGGTTGTTTTCTGAGCCCAAACTCCCCTCAAGCCCTGGCAGGCGAGTAAGTTTAATCGGTTCGGTAGTAAAGGTCCAGGCCAGGTCATCGGTGAGTTCGTGGCCCTCAAGATCGGCTAGGCCCGCCTTCAGCGTTACCCGCAGCCGGGTCGCTTTTGGAATAGCGCGCTCGGCCTGAAAGCCCACCATGCGCGGCGTGAGAAAGCGGAACTGCCCTGGAATGTCGGGAAAGACCTCAAATTTTTCTAAAACAGCCTTGCGATTAGGACTTTCTAAGCTCTCGACCGGCACCAGCGGGTCTGTAAACCGAATGCGAATTTGAGCCAGGGTATCGACCTCACCAGTGGGGCCGATCTGCTCAATCCACTCCGGCAGTTCCGGATCAGGGAGTGCGGTGACTTCTGGCAACGGCTCTGGTATGGGGAGAGACCCAACACGGTCTGTCGGCGGCGAAGACGTCGAACCTTTACAGGTGGACAGCAGCAATGCCAGGGCAAAACCGATGAGCCCAAATATGAACAGCTTCCTCAGCCTGAGCATCCGTAGCATTGGAGCTTACCCACAACACACTACTTTCGTGATAACCAAAAGCATTAAGCGGATTACGGGAATGCCTACAATTCTTAATCAAGAGACATCGCTTGGTTCGTAAAGACTTATTGTTGAAGCAGAAGCCTTGCCATTGCCTCTAAATAAAACAACATTCAGGTTGGCTAAATACAACAAATTTAACGAGGTTAGTGCCATTCCAGTAGCTATTTTTAGGCTTTAGATCACATCACCGAATGTTCCTAAGTAAAGATTTAGATTTATAATTGAGACAGTTCAGAGGCTGTACAGCAATCCGTCTGAGCCCTACAGCAGAGCCACGTGCTGAGGTATATTCCATCAGAGACCAAAGTCGGACGCTTCTAGACACATCAAGAACAAGCCTAATGTGCATAAGATTGAGGCTTACTGGAGGGTGTAATGGTGAGCTATTCAGAAAACGCGACAAAGAAAGCGGTTAAATATTTCGAGCGAGACCAGAAGGAGATCAACGAATTTGTTGAAGCTTTCAGATCATCCTTAGAACTGGGCTCTGATCATCCTCGAAAGCACCCCGTTGTGTATTTATTGCATGGGCTTAGCGGCGTTGGCAAGCATACTTTTTTACAACGTTTAGAAGAAAAAACGCTAGCGTCATATCGACAAGGGTTAGAGCTCTATAAAGATGCTTCTGGAGAGCCCGTTTTTCTTCACTTTTCGTTTGGTCATGTGGGGGTGCCTCAATCGCCCCTCAGGTTAATGAAGCTAATTTTTGATGAATTGAAACA
>JBCBWI010000051.1:0-33628 GCA_039817185.1 Cyanobacteria bacterium J06648_16
TTTCTTTTTGGTTACGCCCTTTTTCCCCTTTTCTGGCTCCTACGGCAACCCTGACATATAAAGGTGCAAGATCTGAGCTGACCTACTTAATGACATCCTCCTGCTGACGAGTCTTACCTGCTCCGTGCAATGGATTCACCTCAAGTTTTACCGTCAGCGGAAACTCAAACTTCACGGTTGCGTTGGAAATCCCTTTCATTTTCATACCCTGAAAGACCTGGCAATCGATTTCTTTGAGCGCATCCTTCACGGTAGCGGTAGCGGAGACGCAGCCCAGCACAAGTACCGCCTCATAATCTTTAGCACGCTGCAAAAGTCGATTACGCTGCCCCTCTGTCCACAGGCACATGAGCGGAGAAGGTAGGCGGGTGGTGTACACACCCGTTCGAACGCCGCGTTGTTCGAGTGATTCTCGAATGGAGCTGACATAGTCCTCGAACGCCCCGGTTTTTAAGCCGTCTTTGAAGAACTCGAAGAGAGGTTTCTGTTTCTGTATCGCCAGACTTATCTGGGGGCACGTTGGACATGAAACAATCAAGACCGAGTTAAAGCCCTCAAGATCAGCAATACTGTCGCGTGGTTCCAGATAGATAGCCATAACTGCCTCCTGAAGATAAATGCCATCAAGAAAATGCTGGTGTCTTTTTAGGGAGGATGAGGAGGCCTCAATATAAGTGTAACAATTTTATCTTTGGATACTCTGCTTTCTGGGAAGCCAGCAGTTGCCCCTCACCCAGCCGTCAGTACCCCCCTCACAAGTTGCTCATTTTTAGTGTCTAAGCTTATCAGTAGAGGATTGAGCTGTCAGTCCAAGCTATTTAAGTAGGTCAGCAGAATTATTTGTAGTATTACTCGTTCGAGGGATCCCCCCTAAGCCCCCTTATCTACGCTTTAGCGCATGCCTGGAGGGCTTTAGGGGGGTGGCGAAGCCGGGGGGATCCAAGGAGCAGTCGAACATCCTATAAATTATTTGGCTCAGCTACTTATAGCGTTTCTCACTTGACTTGACTCTCAATATCTAGACAAAAGCTCCATAGAACAGCAGGTCAAGTGAGGCGCAAGTTTCAATGCATTTGAAACTTGCTATATGCAACAACAAGCCCGCACTAAGAAGCGTGTACAGGTTTCGTTTGAGAGCATGCTGGCGGCAGCAGCTAAACGTCAGCCAGTATTGGCGACAGTTGAGGAGTCAGCACCATGGCAACCATTCAGATTGATGTAGAACGCTGTCGAAAGTGTGGAACGTGCGTGCAGATCTGTCCCGCGCTCTTTGAGCAGGATGCCAAGGGGGCCGTTCCGCGCGTGCTAGACACTGCCCGCTGTAATGCCAGCTTGGTATGTGAAACCCTGAAGCTAGGTGCTTTTTATACAGGCTATGTGGTCGCTGGCATTCACTACAATGCTCGGCTGGCCAAACTGCTGAAGCTGCCGCAGGGTCACAAAATTTATGCAGGGTTAGCGATTGGCTATCCCAGATTTCGCTACAAACACTGGATCGAGCGCAAACCGGCTCAGATCCAATGGATTGAACCCGGAGGTGACCATTATGACAAGTGATGACAGATATCGTCGTGCAAAGCAACGCGTGAATGAAATCAAAGGTTTCTATAGCCATTTTGCGACCTACGGTGGCGTGATGGGGCTGCTGTTCTTGATTGACCTGCTGACTGGGGGGGCTTGGTGGTTCTTCTGGCCGCTATTCGGTTGGGGTATCGGCATTGCCACCCATGCTGCTAGCGTGTTTGGCGGCGGCTGGCTCGGCTCAGAATGGGAACGAAAGAAAATTGAAGACCTGATGAACAAAATGGAATGAGACGGTGCAGCTATGACCCCCAACGAAATTACACTTTTTAGCTTAAATACCAGCCGCACCCTGGGCAAAGGTATCGCCAACCAGTTAGAGATTGCCCTCAGCCCCCATGAGGAACGAGACTTTGAAGACGGCGAACATAAGGCGCGGGCGCTGACCAACGTGCGCGGTCAGGATGTTTACGTGATTCAGTCGCTCTACGGTGAGCCGGGGGCGAGTGTGAATGACAAGCTCTGCCGACTGTTGTTTTTTATCGGTGCGCTCAAAGAGGCGGCGGCGGCGCGGGTGACGGCGGTGGTGCCCTATCTTTGCTATGCCCGTAAGGACCGGAAAACTAAGCCTAGAGACCCGGTAACCACTCGGTATGTGGCCTGTTTGTTTGAGTCGGTGGGGTGCGATCTCACCGTCACCCTCGACGTTCACAACCTAGCCGCCTTTCAAAACGCCTTCCGCTGCCCAACCGAGCATTTGGAGGCCAAGAACCTGTTTGTGCAGCATTTTGCCCCTGTAGTTGGGAATCGTGCGGCAGTGGTGGTCTCGCCCGACTTTGGCGGCGTCAAGCGAGCCGAAGCCTTTCGTCAGGCGCTTAGCAGCCAGCTCGACCAGGAAGTGCCCATGGCCCTGACCGAGAAATATCGCAGCGCGGGCAAGGTCACGGGCGATCGCGTTGTGGGAGACCTACAGGGCCGCGTCGCCATCATCATTGATGACCTGATCAGCAGCGGTACCACCCTGGCCCGTACGGCTAAGGCGTGCCGTGAGCACGGTGCGGTGCAGGTGTACGCAGCGGCGACCCACGGTGTCTTTGCGGCCGCCTCGAACGAGATTTTGGCGACGCCCGACCTGGCGCAGATTGTTATCACCAATACGATCGAACCCTTTCGAATAACAGCTAGCGAAGTCCAAGACAAGCTGACGGTGATCGATACGACGGCCCTATTTGCCGAAACGATTCGGCGGCTGCACAGTGGTGGGTCGCTGGTCGAACTGCTGGCGTTGCCGTAGGATCACCCAGGCAGGTGACTTTCTGCCAGGTGCAAATAGCGGCGAGCCCGCTTAAACCAGTCGGCAGCAGCCAGCTGACCCGGTTCTGGAATGTGCCAGATGGCGAGCTTGGCCCGCAGGCAGGCGCGATAGGCCTGGTAAAAGTTAATCAGCCGATTGGGAGCGTAATCGCCGGAAACATCGGCGTAAGTGGTCAAAATCTGGTGACCGATCGTGCGGTGGCCCAGCCGCTCACACTCCAGTGCCAAAAAGGCCAGCTCATCCACACAGTCGAGCATCCGGAGCGGTGGGCTAAACTCCAGGCAGTCGATAACGACGACCTCGGGCCACAGACAAATGTGTTCGGGGCGCAGGTCACCGTGGCCTTCGATAATCTTACCCTGGTAGACTCGCTGGTCGAAGCAGTCGGCCTGGGTTTTTAAAAACCGCAGCAGCGCGTCGATAATTTGGCCGACCCAGTCGCCCGGTAAACCGTTGGCATGCAGCGTTAGCGTCTGTCGCGTCGTTTGTAGATCGGTCTGTAGCTGGTCGCGGTACTCAACAGCCGACAGATGGACGGGGGGGAGAGACTGGTAAAACTGCGCTAATCGCTGCACGACCCGCGTGATATCGCTGGCGGTTACTGTTGCTTGTTGCAGGGCCACATCGAGCAAACTGTCTGCCGGTAGGCGACGCATTTTGACCAGCCAGTCAACCACTGTGCCCCTCTGCCCGAGCTGGAGCCCACCCTCGGGGTCTACCGTGAGCGGCACCAGGTCTAGATAAATCTCTTGGGCCAGTCGTCGGTTGAGCTGCAGTTCGGCTTGCCCGTCCTGGTAGCGGGCGGCGAGCGTACTAAAGTCGAGAAAGTCGTACCGGACCGGCTTTTTGAGCTTATAAGCATGCTGCTCGGTCAAGAACACCCAGGCCATGTGGGTTTCAACCGTCTCAATCGGGCGGGGCTGCGGGCCGCTGTCGTCCAGGTAGGTTGCTGGCTGGCTGAGGAACCGGACCTTTTGCGCCAGGGAAAAGCCAGCATCGGGCGGGGCGGACCGAGGCTGTTGCTCGGTGGGCTGCGCGTTTTGCGGAGAATTCGTCAGCGGCATGGCCACCCCGGCTTGATTTTACTGGGTCAAAGAGCATCTGTTGGGCTACGCGGTTGCCTCCATCAGCAAGATCACGCCCAGACGTTGTTGATCATAGCCAATCAGGGGCGTACAGGTGACTCGGCAGGTGAATGATTGCCCCTGCTGGTTGACTGCGTCTAAACTCTTTTCTATCTGATCTTCTCCAGAAAAGCAGTCATGAATCGGTTCACGCAGCTGATCGACCGGTAGCCCAATCTGGAGCGCCAAAAACGATTTTCCGATGGCTTCATCTGCGTTGAGCCCCCAGAATTCACTAGCAGCAGGATTCCAAGTGAGGATACAAAACTGTTGATCGACCACCACCACGCCAGACTTGACGCTGACTAGCACTGCGCGGAGGTGGGCGTTGGCATTATTGAGTTCATTAGTGCGTAACTGCAGCTCAGCATTGATGGTTTGCTGCTCAGTATTGGCCGACTGCAGCTCTTCGTTCATCGTCTCTAATTCTTCGTTGGTCGACTGCAGCTCTTCATTAGTGGTTTCTAACTCCTCGTTGGTCGACTGCAGTTCTTCATTAGTGGTTTCTAACTCCTCGTTGCTCGACTGTAGCTCTTCATTAGCAGTTTCTAACTCCTGATTGGAGCATTGGATCTGGCTCTGTAGCCGATGATATCGAGTGATGTCGTTGAAGGTGATGCTGATGCCCATCAGGTTATTGCTCTGGTCTCGCATCGGTGTCAGTTGCACATCAAAATACTGGTAGTCGCCGTCTGGCAAGGTACGGATGACATCCTCCACCAGCAGCGGCTGCCCGGTGTTGTGGACCTGCTCGATCAAAGAACGCAATTCGAGCGGACGATAGGAGATTTCGAGGTCCTGTAGAGGACGTCCGAGGTCTTGCCGGTTTAGGTTAAATACGGTAACAGCCAGTTGGTTAACAACTAACAACTTGCCATCGGCATCGACCACGATCTGGGCAACGGGGGCCGCATCAAAGGCCGCCTCTTTTAAATACACCTGCAGCGCCATAGAACTACCAGGCTCTGAGTCGCCGGTTTGCGCAATCACCAGCAGCCGATCGCGCAGGCTGACGTTAGAGATTCGGCTAAAAATTCGATACTGCAGATTGACCGGAGAAAACAGATTGGTATGAGACAACAGCATTTCTGCCTTGCCCAAGAACAGCACACCCGGCGGACTGAGGGCAAAGTGAAACCGGGCCAAAATTCGGCCCTGGGTTTCTGAGTTGAAGTACATCAGGGTATTACGACAGATTAGTAGATCGAGTCGAGAAATGGGCGCATCTTGCGTCAGATCGTGTCGCCCAAAAATAACGCTGCGGCGCAGCTCGGGCGTGACGATATAGCGTTCTGCCATTCGTTCAAAATATTTGTCACGCAAGGATTGGGGAAGGTGCTCAAGGTCCCGAGCGGTGTAGGTGGCGCGACGGGCCTCGGCCAGGGCTTCTTCGTCCACGTCGGTCGCGTAAATTTTGACGCGAAGCCGAAACTGTACCAACCCGATCATTTCCGCTAGCACTATGGCGATGGTGTAGGCCTCTTCCCCTGAAGCGCAGCCCGCGCTCCAGACTCGAATCGGCTCGTCCGATTGTTTTTCACTTAAGATTTGGGGAAGGACCTGATGCCAGAGAAATTCCCAGGCAGGAAGATCGCGAAAGAACGAGGTGACGTTGATTAAGATCGTGTTGAATAGTAAGGTAAATTCTTCGGGATAGACCTCTAGATAGTCCTGGTAGTCGACAAAATTGTCGATGCCGTGAACTTGCATGCGCTTGCGAATGCGCCGCTCTAAAGACGAACGTTTGTACCCCGCAAAATCAAACCAGCGAGTTTGTTTAAGAAAGACCAACAGGGCTTCTAACTCTGCGCGCTCGCTCTGAGCAGTCATGGGGTGCCTCCAGGGCTCACCAGTTCAATCAGGGCAGCAGCAATTTCGGTCAACGGTAATATAAAGTCTACCGAGCCGGTTTGGATAGCGGCATAGGGCATGCCCGAAAAATCGGCGGTGTCCTGGTTTTCAGCAATGACCGTGCCCCCCACCTGCTTGATGGCCTTGACACCCAGCGCACCGTCGGTGCCCGTCCCTGTCAAAACAACGGCAATGGCCCGGTCCCGGTAACTGGCGGCCACTGACTCAAAGAGTAGGTCGGCAGAGGGACGGACAAAGTGCACCAACTCTGTCTGGGTCAGTGCCAGGATACCGCCTGAGTTAACGAGGAGATGATAGTTGGGCGGGGCAATATAAACGTGCCCTGGCTGCAGCCGGTCGTCGGCTTCGGCCTGTTTGACTGTTAGCGGGGTGCGGCGGCTGAGGATGCTGGCCATTAGCGAGCGATGGCGCGGGTCTAAATGCTGTACGACGGCAATCGGCACGGGAAAGTCGGCAGGGAGTTCACCCAGTACCGTACTGAGGGCGTTGAGCCCGCCTGCAGAGGCTGCGATCGCAACCATCTCAAAATCAGTCGGCACAGGCTTGAGTTTTTCAGCAGCGGTAACATCGCTCACGGCTGATATCGGCGTAAATGACAGCAAGGCAAGTGAGCCCCCCACTTCATTGTGAGCCCCTAATGCCGATCGCGTCTAGAGTTTCGCTTCGCTTCTTAAGCTTGGGCGGCTGTAGGCACTGTCACGTTGCTACAGTTAGCCATTGAGACGTTCTTCAGTGATTGAGCCAACATCCTGGGCAAAATAGAAAAATAAGACCGTTAAGGTTCTAATGGGTGGCCAGCACAGCCAATACAAAAAATAATTGTATGTATTCTCTGTCTAGGCAAAATTTAAGATAACCTTTCCGAACATCACAATGAAGTAAGCAGGAGCAATAGGCGATAGAAGTAATCAGGGAAAGGGGCACCTACGTCGCGTCTGTGCTGTCAGCATACCTAGGTAAATCTGCCGCTCAAGCACACCGACTAAGAAGTCTGCTTGAGCGGCAGGTATGTATCATCGGTGCAACTCAGTGGTAAATATCGCTAACTTCGACCAAAAAATCAGACTGACCCATCAAAAACTTAGTCAGCTAGAGCAGGAAGTTATCCTGCATCCACAGCTAAATACCCCGCTGTTTAAAGTCCTGTCCCAGGAGCTGGCGCTGGCCCTAGAAGAACTGCATGTTCTTCAAGAAGAGCTGTCCGAGAGATACGAAGAACTCCTCAACAATCGTCAGCGGCTAGAGCTAGAGCGCCAACGCTATCAGGAGCTGTTTGACTTTGCGCCAGATGGCTACCTGGTAACTGACGCCAGTGGCGTGATCGCAAAGGCCAACCACACTGCGGCTCAGCTGCTGAACGTGAGCAGTCGATTTTTGATCGGTAAACCCCTCGCCCTCTATATAGACATAGACACTGTCAATAGTTCATCGGCTCATTCGACTGAGCGGTCTTGCTTTTATCAGCAGACAAAGAGGCTCAGAGCGGGTGGCGTTCTCAAAGCATGGGAAGTGACAATCCAGCCTCGTCAGCGTCCTCAGTTTCCGGCTGAAATTTCTGCTTCGCCTATCTACGCCCCGTCGGGGCAGTTGACGGAGCTGCGTTGGCAAATCCGAGATATTTCAGATCGTCAGCAAGTCATCGCCATGCGTAGCCAGCTCAATCTGGATGGGCTAACGCAAATTGCCAATCGCCGCTGCTTTGATCAGCGTTTAGCGCAGTTATGGGCACAAATGGCGCAGGCTCAGCAACCGCTGGCGCTGATTTTAATCGACATAGATTTCTTCAAGCGCTACAACGACACCTATGGTCATCAGGCCGGGGATAGCTGCCTTCAAGAAGTTGCCAGCGCCATCTGTCGGATCTTGACCGCGCCTGACTACCTGGTGGCCCGATACGGCGGAGAAGAATTTGCCGTTTTGCTGCCAGCAGCGCAGATCGCTCAAGCCCAGAAAATGGCCGAGTTGATTCAAGCGGCGATTGGCGACCTGAAAATTGTTCACTGTGCTTCTCCCATCAACCAGCAGCTGACGCTAAGCCTGGGCCTAACCAGTTCCGTGCCGACCCAGACTGACTCAGCTGCTAGCTTGGTAGAACGCGCCGACAAGGCTCTTTATCAGGCAAAGCGCTCAGGTCGCAACTGCACAAAGGCGTTTACCGAACAGGCTGCTTTAGGTTGGTCCCCCCCGGACGCGCTTAAGTACGATTTGCCCCAGGCGCTAGAGCAGCAGCAATTTCAGCTACATTATCAGCCCATCGTGAGTCTATCAACAGGGCGTCTCACAGCCGTCGAGGCTTTGATTCGGTGGGAACATCCCACCGAGGGGCTCCTAGCACCGTCGCACTTCCTGGCGATCGCAGAAAGAACCGGGTTGATCATTCCCCTCAGCTGGTGGATCTTAAAAACGGCCTGCACCCAACTGCGGCAATGGCAGCGAGACAATCGCTCTCTGGTGCTGCATATCAACCTACCGGCGCAGCAGTTTTACCAGGTCAATTTTGTAGCACAGTTGACCCAAATCCTGGACGAGACCGGGGTCGCAGCCTCAGATTTGATCCTGGAAGTGACGGAAACGGCATTGCTAGAGGCCGAAACCTACCGCCAGCTCGATCTACAGCAGCTGCAGTCGCTGGGCGTACAGTTAGCCATTGATGACTTTGGTACTGGCTACTCCTCTCTGAGTCGGCTACAGGCGCTACCCATTAGCCACCTGAAGTTAGACCGCTCATTTACTCAAACCATACCGCTCAATCCCAAAAGTGTCGCCATCGTCCAGGCCGTGGTTGCCCTCACCCAAACACTCAACCTGGGCCTCGTGGTCGAAGGTATCGAACATCCTGAACAGCTACAATGCTTGCGAGCGCTTGGCTGTCGCTGTGGGCAAGGCTTTCTATTTTCAGAACCCCTCGCTAGTCATCAGGTCGACTCCTTGATCTATGCAGGTCAGATCGGGCTGCCGTATGACGGTTGGTTAACACGCGCTCAGGCAAGATTCTCAGGCAGAGTAGTGGAGATAGGATCCATTGCTGGTCAGACCGGACGGTAGGACCGCACCGGGCACCGCCGCTAGGGCTGACTGACTGATGGTCAGCTGCGCCGGGGCCGAGCGCTGCTCTATGGTCACCTTGACGACTTTAGCGCCCTCTTTATCTAGATCCTCGGTATAGCCCGCCTCGGCGCAGGCAGCCTCATCGATGGTCTCGAACGGACCAAAGAAGTAAACGCACTGGGGCGAGGCAGTAACCATCTCAATCCACCAGTCCTGGGAGACCGAACGCAACCGTCTAGTCTTTCTTCTGCTCATTTTGCGATTTTTCATAACAAAAGTTCCTTGTTCTGTAAGTAGGCCAGCAGAATTGTTTGTAGTATTACCCGTTCGGGGGGATCCCCCCTAAGCCCCCCTTGGTAAGGGGGGTGGCGAAGCCAGGGGCATCCAAGAAGCAGTCGAACATCCTATGAATTATTGGGTTCAGCTACTTAGATAGGTAAGCATTAGCTCAGCGTCCGCATCACCTTAAGGCTGCTGGCGTCCGTCGCAATCCAGTCAAAAATTTGGTCTAGCTGCTCGATGGTCACCAGACCGTACTGCCACAGCACAATCGGAAACAGGCTGATGTCGGCACCGCAGCGCCGCAGCGCCAGGGCGATATCAGCCTCTGGAACAGATAGCTCATCTTTCAAAAAGCGGAGCAGCGAACTATCAGAAAACATGTTCATGAGCAGCCTCTTCTAGGTAAGCCAGGCGATAGCAAGGAATAGTATCAGCGAGAATCGAGCTAATCGGATTGCCGGTATGGACCTCTAGACGATCGGTTTGATGGGCCTCAAAGATGACCTGGGCCTGGGGAAAGACCACGCGCTCAAGAAAGCGACTGGTCGCATTGGCAATACGCAGAATCTGAAACTGGGCCGTGGTGTTGGTGTAGCGGCAGCGGACGCGGTCCATAGGATGACAACAAGGGTAAACTTAAGGGTTTAATCTGGACGTAATTCAGGTTGCATAAGCCTCCAGCCCAGCGCCTCTAAGGATTGGGCAGAGGCATAGAGCGTAATCCCATCTCCGAGCTGGATGCAGAGCGAGCGACCACTGTAGGGAATGATTTGGCCCCTTTCCTGAGTTTGAGGGCACTCAACCCACTGCCCAGGCTGAACAGCATGACCGGATAAGACCGGCTCTAGAGGGTGGTGAACCGAACGGTAGGGTAGCTCGCGGTAGGTTGGTAAAACCTGATTGACGCACCGATTGTCGGTCAGCTGGGTCAGGTTGATAATGTGTTTTGGCATTCGCTGAAACTGTGATGGGTAATCGTGACTACATGCGAGACTGATGAGCTGGACTGGGTAACATTCGCTACTGTTGAAGAAAACCGCAGCAAGGGTACTGCCATCGTGGTTGGGCCACGTGCGCGCGGTGTAGAGGAGGTGCGGCCCCTCCCTAGCTCGAGCGCGATACCGGACAATCCTTGCTGCGGCGTAGTAGGTTATCTCTCATACCCTACGAAAAGAATGTGTTGGAATTGTGTGGATGAAGAGAGTTTTTCTTCTGACTTAAGAACAGTTGCCTGAGTCGCCCCGGCCAGCTAATCAGACCACTGCAGCAGCGTCGCAATTTGACTCGCCATCAGTTCGGGTTCAAAGGGTTTAGTAATCACCCCAGCCACCCCTAGCGCTTCAAGGGCGCGACGTTCACCATTACGGGCCTTAGCGGTCAGCAAAATGACCGGAATCTGCTGGGTGGCGGGCGTCGCCTGCAGCTGACGAAAGGTGGTGGGGCCGTCTACCCCTGGCATCATCACATCGAGCAAGATCGCGTCTGGCTGCAGGCCCTGAGCCTTTTCGAGCCCGTCAGCGGCAGAGCTAGCCGCGATCACCTGCCAGCCTGCGATAATCTCTAAAGCCGCTTGAATCAAGACATGAATCGCTTCCTCGTCGTCAATCACCAAAATTCGTCGAGTCATACACCCTCCTTTTATTTAATTTTTTCAAAAGATTTTCAAAAAATGACAGCAGATGAGTAGAGACCGATAAAAAACAACTGTTAATGCCTAATCAACCGGCAGCGTGAAATAGAAGCAGCTGCCCTGCCCGAGGGCACTCTCAACCCAAATGCGGCCACCGTGCTGCTCAACAATATTGCGACAGATGGCCAACCCCAGCCCAGTGCCGCCCTTTTGCCGAGCGTCGGACGAATCTACCTGAATAAAGCGATCAAAAATATGGCTCAGCTTCTGCGGCGGGATGCCGCGCCCCTGATCGCGCAGCTTAAACAAAACGGCGCGGCGGCTGTCGGGCTGTTCTTCGGCTTCGACCGGCTCAACCGTTAGCTGAATGGTGGTCTTTGCTGGAGAAAACTTAATCGCGTTGTCGATCAGGTTGGTGAGTACCTGACTGATGCGATCGCAATCGGCCACCAGCTCAAACCCCGGATCGCTCACCACCAGATCGATGCCCGCCTGTTCGGCCACCAGCTTGAACGAGTCAGCCACGGTGCGGGTTAGGTCTTGAGTATTGAGGGGCTGCTTTTGCAGCGAGCTTTGGCCCGACTCTAGCCGCTCTAGCGTCAGAATGTCGTCCACCAGTCGCACCAGCCGCTGTGAGCTATCCGCCGCGATCTGTAGCAGCTGCTGACCCCGCTCAGACTCGCCAGATACAAAGCCCTGGGTCACCAGCCTAAGCCCCCCGTAGATCGCCGTTAGCGGCGTCCGCAGCTCATGACTGACAATCGACAAAAATTCGTCGCGGATCCGATCCATCGCCAGCCGGTCGGTCACGTCCTCACCGATGCTTGTCGTGCCAACGAGAGCCCCCTGGCGATCGTATAGGGGCGTGTTGTTCCATACCATGACGCGCGCTTCGCCAGACCGGGTGAGAATAGTATTCTGATAGCGCAGGGGGGCGTCTGCCTGGCTGCGCAGCTGCTCGAAGTACTGCTGCACCTGCGATTGCTGGCCTGGGGGCAGAAAGCGGGTAAACCAGTTTTGGCCCATGACCTCATCGGCGGTATAGCCGGTCATTTCTAAGAAAAAGGGGTTGGCATAGGTGATGTTGCCAGCCGCATCGAGCCCTACAACGGCCAGATGGACGTTCTCTAACAGGGTGCGCCAGCGGTGTTCAGATTGGCGCAGATCGGCTGTGCGGGCGACGACACGGGCTTCTAGTTCAGCGTTGGCACTCTTGAGCGCTGCCTGAGCCTGCTTTATCGGGGTGATGTCTCGAATCAGCCAGAGAATGCCCTCAGCGGACTCAGGCGGGTCAGCCGAGAGCGCAATGCGGCTAAGCTTGACGGCGGCGGTCAGGGTGTCAGCCTGCTGTGAGGGCCTCAGGTCAATCTCAAAGCTATGTACCTGCCCGGCGGGCTTGACCTGGCTGAGGCCACTTCTGAATCGGGGCAGCTGTGAGGGTGGCACAAACAGCCGCAGCGGCAGACCGATCAGATAGTTTCGCCCCTGCTGCGGCGCGAGTAAACGGGCAACGGCCTGGTTAGCTTCTAGAATGGTGCCTGCCAAATCGGTCACCAGGTAGCTGTCGGGGGCAAAGCTAAACAAATCCTGGTAGCGCTGCTGCTCAGACTCGGCCTGCTGGCGTGACTGGTCCAGGGCCTTAGTCTTTTCTAACAGCTGCTGCTCGGCGGCCTGCAGCTCATTCAGCGTGACGTTGAGCTCTCCGTTGGCGATGGCCTGTTCGTTGTGGCTATGCTCTAGCTGCACGTAGGCTTCTTGTAAATGACTCTCAACCTGCTGGGGGTCGGCAGGTAGGTTTAGGCTCAGAGCCTGGAGCAGGCTGCTGGGGGTGACGATGCCCACGAGCTTCCCGGTTGCATCTACGATGACCGCCGGGTCTCCCTGCAGCTGCAGCCCGACTGCCGGGGTCACGGCGTCAGTCGTTAGCGATGTGAAGTCCCGCGTCATCACGGTCGAGATGGCCACGTCCGCCATCGGGCAGGCCGAGGCCACCAGCCGCACCACGTCCCGCTCGGTCAACAGGCCCACCGGGCGCTGCTGCTCGGCAATTAGCACATAGCTGGTTTGGGCCTGGTGCATGCGTGCGATCGCATCCGCCACCCGCGTCTCTGGGGTCACCACCAGCGGCACAGCAACCATCACCTGGTCAACCAAAGCAAGCGGATTAAAATCTGAAGAATTGACCGACATTGCAAGCCTATTAGCGAAACACGCCCCTAAAGGTGATCTAAGCCTAGACTAGGCAATCATTATGAGGTCTTCATGGGGATGCACCAGCGCCGTTCGCGGCGGGCGGTGCGAGATCGCTGCCCATTGCTGTCAGCCTCTGGCGGGCCGCGTCGTACAGCCCCTGCAGGTCACTCGCGTCTTCGGGGTACACCGCTAGCCCGGCATCAACGGCCACGCCAAACGTCTGACCCTGGTGTTCAAATTGCGCCTGCGCCCAGAGCTGCAAAAACTGCGCCAGGCGCTGGTGCCCCTCTGAACGGGTCATCCCATACAGCCCAATTACAAACTCTTTGCCGCTCCACCGAGCGACCACGTCCTCTCCCCGGAAAGCGGCTTTCAGACGTTCGCCTAGACGCATTAAAACCCGATCCCTAACGGCCTGCCCATACCGATTGTTCACCGACTTGAGCCCGCTAGCGGTCATCAGCACAAAGCAGAACGGCTGCCCCTGACGATGGGCCAGCCGCAACAGCAAGGCCAGATCTTGGGTCGACTTGTGCCGACTGGCAACGTTGGTCAACAGGTCAACGTCGGTCTGCAGCTGTCGCATGCGCGCCCGCTCTAGCCAGTTGAGCACCCGTGCCACCACCTCGGGCGGCACAATCGGCTTCCGCAGGTAGTCATCCCCTCCGGCCAAAAACACCTGCTGAATCGTCTCTGCATCCGTATGCGCCGAGATAAACAAAATCGGTATTGCTTGCCCATGCGGATCGCTGCGCAGCTGCTGGCACAGCTCAAAGCCGCTTAACTGAGGCATGTCTACATCCAGAATGACCAGATCGGGCCTCTGACGGTGCAGGGCGTCGGCAAACCGCTGTGGATCGTTCAATAACCGCAGCCGAAATCCCCAGGGCTGCAGGAGGGCCTTGAGCAAGTCTAAAATGGCCGGATCGTCGTCTACAACCATGATCGTAGCCGCTGTCTCAGTGCCGTCGGCAGACCGGTTGGCGGCCCCCGAGTCAGGCCGAATAGACGCCATCTGCTGCTGCGCCTGGTCAGCCAGAGCCTGCAGCTGACCCAGCTGCTGAGCGTCAAGCCGGTCGTTCGACAGCAGTCTCTCTTCGATTGACTGACAGTGGGCCGTCATCTTCAGGAATCCAAAGCTGCCGAGCGATCCGGCCAGGGTGTGGGCTTCGGTGACCAGCTGATAGCGGATATCGTTGTCCACTTTTCCTGGCCGCAGTGCTCGGATCACGTCGGCCAGCTGAGTGACCCGCTGGGTGTAGGCCGCCTGCAGGGGCCGCCACAGTTCTTCGAGGGTGGACTGCGGGGTCGAGTCGGGAGGGGTGGGTGCGATCGCAACTTCCCCCGCTTGCTCAACCGACAGCTCGGATGGCGCTACCGGCAAAAGCCGATAGCCGATCCCATAGACCGTTTCCAGCACCGAACCAATCCCAACCTGCTTAAACTTTTGGCGCAGCCCCTTGATGTGAGTCCGGACAGCGCCAGCATGGGGAGCCGACTCGAAAGCCCAGACCCGATCAATCAAATCATCGGGACTGAAAACCCGGTTAGGGTGTCGCAAAAACGTCTCTAGTAGGCCGTATTCTTTGGGCGTTAATGAAAGTAGCTGCTCGCCATATCGCACTTCAGCGCTGCGGGGGTCTAGGCAAAGCTTGCCCCACCGCAACACCGGAGACGCATTGCCCTCCGCCCGCCGTAGCAACGCCCGAATCCGAGCTAGCAACTCCTCAAATTCAAAGGGCTTGACCAGATAATCATCGGCTCCGGCATCTAGCCCTGTCACCTTATCGGTGTGGGCATCCCGAGCAGTCATCAGCATAATTGGCGTCTGAATGCCCTGCCCCCGCAGCTGCTGACACACCTCTGTACCACTCAACTTGGGCAGCATCCAATCCAGCAAAATCAAATCGTAGGGAAAGACCTCTGCCATCTGCTTCCCCGTTTCGCCATCGGCAGCCCAGTCAACCAAATAATGATGGCCCTTCAGTATCTGTGCCAGGGATGCGGCAAACTGTGGATCATCCTCTATGAGCAAAAATTTCACGCAGGCCAGCCAGCGACGATTACGCAGGCATTATCCCAGCTTTTTGGCGTAGTGGATTCAGCCTTTAGAAGGTTTACAGACGCCTTAGCAGCCACAAACCAGCCGCTAAAGGCACCCCCGCCAGGGTGTTAATGGGCAGCTAGGGCGTCATTCTGACGTCTTCGAGATCATAAGGGGCGTTCCCCGTATTTATCTCGCGAGGGGAAAACGGACCGACTTCGAGTATCATCAGCTGCGCCACCGCCATTGCCAGCAGTAGTAAAAACAGCGGTACGAGCGCCAGCTTGCTTAACACCCGACAGACTCGATCTCCTTCACTGTACGGATACGACATAACCCCTCCTCCGGGTGTGAGGGCTACAGGCAACTAGACCCTGGCAACGTTCAGCTCCGGTGTTCTTCCGGCAAGAAAACTTCAGTGCCAAACTGGACGCGGTTCAACAACACTTTTCACCTTCTCTCAAGGATAGAGAAAAAGGAACAGTGCGCCTGCTCTCGCGATTTCCTTTAGTCACGGTCGGGACTACTGTATGGCCGTGCATCGCCTTTTTGATAGCTCTTGAAGCTCTAAGCGAGTGAATTTCGCGATGGTTACGCGTCACGATGACTGTATCTGTCTTTGAGCTGCCAAACAACACTATCAATCCTGTTTTGTCGGTACAGGATGTTTCAAATCAATGGGTGCATCGAGTGTATGTAATGCTGTCAGAACGGCATCGAGCATATCGGGCGGTCCACCGCCCATATTTTCCGCTTCGGCGACTTGAAGTTCACGGGCATCGTACTCCCAGCGGCGTAGAATTTCTTTCTTTTCTTGCAGCGTTAGCGCCGCTTCGCCCAGAACCTCATTCGGACTGCAAAAGATACTGGTCGGGTCAAGCATTGCCTTCTGAATATCCATTCAGAGTCCCTCCACAAGCCTAATCTGCTTTTGCGTAGGACTTTGTACTTATCTGTCGCTCAAGACGAAGAGCGTTCTATACCTGCATCGCTGTAGCGCGATTGGGCAAGTGTTGCCGATAATCAGGGTCAGCCCAGCAGACAGGCAAAGACTCTCCAGACGGAAATACGAGGTGTGATTTTGTAAAATCTTCCGGATCCTGAAGTTCTTCCCCTGCGTGGAAACGACCTTTAATCTTTTTAGAAAACGGATCCCATAGGTCATCTAGAGACAGAATTTCAACTAAATCGCCCGTGGGTTGATGCTGTAAAAACATAGGTCGTCAAGCTCCTGAAGCGCTACTAGCTCTACGATGGCTGAATTTTCTGAAGGTGTATCAAATGCGAAAGAAAAAGTTATGTGTATCTGACGCTTGGAAGATATCCCTTTTTGGGGGCTTTGAGTCCGGGTTCCCCGGATTGCACCGTTGCCCTTTACCCCGCTTGATGTGCCCCCGCTA
This sequence comes from Cyanobacteria bacterium J06648_16, assembly GCA_039817185.1. Classification (GTDB taxonomy): domain Bacteria; phylum Cyanobacteriota; class Cyanobacteriia; order Phormidesmidales; family Phormidesmidaceae; genus CAWUKV01. The sequence continues at coordinate 16,430 of JBCBWI010000051.1, forward strand.
CCGAGAATAATCAGCAGCGGGGGCTTTCAGTCAGATCGCTTTGCTGCGTAGTCCCAACCGTCCGTCAGAACGTATAGCCTACACCAACAGCAAAGTCGACATCGTCACCATCGGCAAAGGGTAGATAGCTGACTGAGCCATTGGCAACCCAGCGATCGCTGATGCGATAGTCGAGCCCGCCTGTGAGGGCAAAGTCAATCGTGCTATCGTCCCCAATGTCTCCCCCAATGCCAGTGCCAACGAAGGGATATAGCCTGCCTTCATTGTCTAGGGCGTTGAAGTCGTAGGTCACCGGTAGGAGATAGGTAACATCAGAGCCATCATCACCGTCAAAATCGGTGGCAACAGCGGGCCTGATAGAGAGGTTGTCACCAATCGTGTACTTGCCGTTGACGACCAGACCATCGTCACCACCACCGATGCCGATGTAATCGTAATCGGGCAGCTGTTGAGCCCAGACTCCAAGGGGAGATGCCAGGACAACTGTTGCAGCAAGTGCCACAGAAGCGAGTCCTTGAGTGCGTTTCATCGTATCCTCCTGCACGCCACAGGGCGGCACACATTCGATATACAGCCGTCGTAACTGCTGTGCGGGTCGTTGCGAGCAAGGTAGTTAGAAGGCTAGCTGTCAGAAAGAGTCGATATCTGAGATGAGTCTCTCTTCCCTTAGCTTGATTACAGTATATTTTGAGAAGAGAGTGGTTGAGCAACGCACTGGGACAGTTCCCCAGGTGTTTGCAAACGATCATGTCATCGTGATCGTCCCCACTAAGTAGGTCAGCAGAATTATTTGTAGTATTACTCGTTCGGGGGGATCCCCCCTAAGCCCCCCTTGATAAGGGGGGTGGCGAAGCTGGGGGGATCCAAGAAGCCGTCGAACATCCTATAAATTATTTGATTCAGCTACTTACTTTCTCTCATTCCCCATAATTTTCTCACATTCTGTGTCTACGCTTTAACTAGAGAAAGCCTATAGAATCCGCAGTCATCAACGGCAGGAGGTGTGATAATGGGTGCTTCTGAGCTGCAGCTTCAAGAAATTGACGTCCTCACCCTAAAACATTGGTTAGACACTGGCGAGGCCCTGCTGATAGACGTGCGAGAGCCGTCAGAATATATGGCCGAGCATATTCCTGGGGCGCGGCTAATGCCGCTATCCAGCTTTGATCCCACCCGACTGTGGAGCATCCCTGAAAAGCGCATTGTTTTTCAATGCCAGTCGGGTAATCGGTCCGCCAGAGCAGCTCAGAAGATGTTCGAAGCCGGGTTCCAGCGCGTCATTCACCTACAGGGCGGGCTCCCCACCTGGAAGGCCGCCGGGTATCCGACTCGAGTCAATCGCCAAGCCCCCATCAGCATGTTCCGGCAGGTACAAATTCTCGCCGGATCGCTGGTTGTTGTCGGTACTGTTCTCAGCGTCTGGGTTTCACCCTGGTTCCTGCTACTTACAGGCATCATCGGGGCAGGTCTGGTATTCGCTGGCATGACCAATACCTGCGCGATGGCCATGCTCCTCGCCAAGCTGCCCTACAATCGTCAGGCCGTTCACAAAGGCGAGATAGTGCTGTAGGTCTGTTGTGCCGGTTTGGTTCTTTGCCCATCTGTGAGCTAATCTCTCAGATGGCTGGCGTCGCGCGCAATTCTGAGAGCGCCTACTAAAACAACGGTGATCTCTAGCCGTCCCAACAACATACCCACAATCTCAACCCAGAGTACCCCAAGCGGTGCGCTCTCCCGTGTGATGCCAACCGATAGGCCAACGGTACTAAGCGCACTCACATACTCAAACAAGCTCGACTGTAGAGCGTTTCCGTAGGCAGTTAAAACTCCGGTCCCGATGGCCAGAACGACCAGATACAAGATCACGTACAGGCAAATCTTCAACAGCTGACGATCATTGAGAAAGCGGCGTACCTCGCCCTGCCAGAGGGAAACTTCCGTGATAGCGTGGGCGGGTAAGAACTGTCGTTTAATCTCCCATAGGATAGCCTGATAAAGCACATAGATGCGGTAAAGCTTGAGGCCACCTGCCGTTGAGCCCGTATGCCCGCCTACCATCATCAGTAAGACTGTCAACCACTGGCCCAGGCCCTGCCAGGATGAGTAGTCCGCCGTCGAGAAACCTGTCGTTGATAGCGACGTGACAACAGCAAAGCTCGCCGTACGCCAGGAATAGTCCCAATCTGCTGCTGGGCGTGTGACCGCCAGCAGCGCAACCGCGATGCCCACCAGGTAAACCTGCATTCGCAGCTCGCTATTTCGCCATACCGCCCTGAATTGGCCGGTCAAGGCCAGGTAGCTAGTGACGTAGTTCAGACTGCCCAGCAGCATCAGCCCGATGGTGACCCATTCCACAGCAGGTTGTTGCCAGCTGGCGATTGAGTCGTATCGGGTCGAGAAGCCACCTGTGGAGAGTGCGGCAAAGGCATGGTTGAGGGCATCAAACGTATCCATACCGGCCCACCGCAGCAGGCCAAAACCGATGCCGACGTAGGCCGCATAGAGGCGCAGTACCCACTTGGCCGACCGCTGAATGTTGGGTACCAGCTGCTCGGTTCGCCCCTCAGCCGTCGGGAGTTCGGTCGCCAGGGGGCCTGCGATCGCACTTAGCGCCACGATGGCAAAGCCAGCCCCACCAAACAGCTGGGCAAGACTGCGAAAGAGCAAAAGCACATGCGACGCCCGCTCAACATCGACCACCGAAAGGCCCGTCGTCGTCCAGCCACTGGTCGATTCAAAAACGGCCTGCGTCAGACTGAGTCCCCCCACTGCCATAAAGGGCACCGTCCCCGCCGCAATGGCCAACAGCCAGGCAAGCAGCACAATGACCGCCGCATCTGTCAGGGACAGGTCGCCTGTTGCCGGGTGAGGCAACGAGCGCCACAGCACCAGCCCAACACCCATGAGAATGCCACCTGGCAGCCAAAACCCCCAGGCTAGAGGCCCCTCATTGGGATAGAAGAGCAGCGCCAACAACGGCATCAGCATGACAGCACCAATTATCAGCCCAATTAGGCCCGTATACCCGACAATGAGGCGGTAGCGTTGACGTAACGTCCGGCGACTCACAAATGGCGGCTCAACTATCCCACTGATCCCGTCAAGGCTAAGATTAGCGCTTTGTTGGCCTCTGGTTGGCTAATTAAAATGAGCCGGTCGTCTGGCTGCAGGCAACTGCTGCCCTGGGGCACAATCATGCGCTGCTGGCGAATGATGCAAGCAATCAGGCTGCCGTTCGGGAGGTCGAGGGTTTGTAGCGTCTGACCGATGGCCGGGCTGTCGGGTTCGAGTACCAGTTCAGTCACGTTGACCTGACCGGCAGCTACGGGAAAGAGGGACTTAATATCAAAGAATTCAGCCTGTTGTTCAATCAAGCTGGCTAAAATTTGAGTCTCCGAAAACGCCACCGTGACGCCGAGCCGTTCAAAGACAGGCTGATAGCTCGGATCGTGGACTAGCGCAATGGTCCGGCCTACGCCATAGCATAGATGGGCAATCTGACAGGCCACCAGATTGTCCTGGTCGTGAGGCGTCAGCGCCAGCACTACGTCGGCCTGCTCAACAGCCGCTTCTTCAAGCATCATCGGATTACTGCCGTCGCCGACAATCACCGTTGCCTTGACCTGCCTGGACAGCGCCCGCGCCTGGTTCTCATCCTGGCTGATAACTGAGAGAGCGTAACCGGCCATGACAAACTGCTTGGCGAGAAAGTAGGTCAGCTTGCCCGTTCCGATCAGAATGATTTTCACAGTGACTGTGCTGAAGAGTTGGTGGACAGGGCTTCTAGCCGTTGGAGAAAGGCGGCAGTGACCAACGGAGTCGGGCAAACAGTCGCCACATCAATCGCCTGGTAGGCCGCCTCCCGGGCCGGGTCTATTACCCGTGCCAGTACTCGCTCTACGTGAAAGACCACGCGAGCCGTCTGGGCCACCATCAAATTCAGGTTATCTTCCCCGGTGACCGCCAGCAGGCTATCTGCCCGATCGACCTTTGCCTGCTGTAAAACATCAAACTCTGTCGCGTTGCCCACAATCCGGAAACCGCTAAATTCTGGCGCAAGTCCCCTAAACGCAGATTCGTATAAATCAATAACGACGACATCGTGCCCCTGCCAGCTAAGCTGACTGGCTAGGCGGGAACCTAGCCGACCACAGCCGACCACGATGCTGTATTCAGGATGTGCCATTGCGTCTGGATAACTCAATAATCCGTCAACCGCCGTTCTAAGCGTAGCAGTCGTGCTGGAAAGGAGCTGCTGACTTGCTGTGACGGGCCTGCTGTGACTGGGTGCTAGCTTCTGGCATCCTGCCGACGTTCTCAGAATATGCTGATACAGACCATCTATCCACACAAGATCCTCACATTCTTTGGGTACCCTTGATCGATGGCATCATTTCATTTTGGCCTGTCTTCGCTGAGGATATGCCAGAGTCTAGAGACATGCCGAGATTCGAGGATATGAGGTCTGAAGATATAACGTCTAAAGATATGACAAAGCACCGTAGAGAACATCTTGTCCTACTATCGATTGCTACCTACAATTCTATTGTCACCTAAATTTTCCTGATACAGGTAGGCTTGCACAATTAAAACGACTGGCTTGGTGAGTGTATATGGTGAGTACTTAAATTTAAAGATCAACAGTTGAAGATCACATTTAAAGATTACATCAATGAACCTAATCAGCGACAGTATTATTGATAACATCATCAGAGCCGACATCTCAGGCAACAAAATGGATGTTCGCCTTAGCCTCAGTCTCAAAAGGGAGTTTTGGGTTGCTAAGCTAAATTCCGTCTTGCCTGCCGCTTTGCCGGCTGCTAAGTCGCGGCACTTTCAGGCTTACTGTATTGGTACCCCAAGGAGCGGCACCCACTCCCTGGCCCACATGTTTCAGCGGCATTACAATTCTGCGCACGAGCCTGCCGGGGGCTACATTATCTATCACCTATTGAAGTGGATGAGCCAGCAGTATAGCTACTCGGATATCAAAAATGTGGTCAGGTGGCGAGACAAGAAACTGTCTCTGGATCTAGAGGCCGCTCACTATTTGCATCATATCGCAGATGTTTTGGCTGACAGCTTTCCCCAGGCGAAGTTTATTTTCACGGTGAGAGATCCGTTGAGCTGGCTTGAATCCGAAATTAACCGTAACTACGGTACTCGACACAAGCCGTTCTGGAGAGAAATAGAAGACTATCGCTACGGTCGATATGGTCACCCTTACACAAAACATGATACGTATCTGCAGAGCATCGGACTGTATCCAATTTCCAGCTATCTTGCCTATTGGAAAGATCACAACCAGAGTGTACTCGATTTAGTCCCTGCCGATAGGCTTTTGACGATGGAAACTCGAGAAATTCGCAGTAAAGTTGGTGAAATTGGGAATTTTCTCGACATCGATCCCAACACGATCAACGTAGAAAAGTCCCACTCTGACAAGCGCAAGAAACAGATCAGATTGTCAGAGATTACAGATACTCAATACTTACATCAGCAGATAGAGCAACATTGCTCAGAGCTGATTGAAACCCAATTTCCGAAGATGAAAGAAGCCTGGTATCAGCAATCTTAATCGATAGGTGTAAGCCTGTTGACATTGCTCGGAGCTGATTCAAACTCAGTTTCCGAAGATAAAAGAGGCTTGGTGTCAACAATCTTAATCAACAGGTGTAAGCCTGTTGATACCTGCTGTGGTGCGTCAAGAGCGTTAGATCTTTACATGTGCTTTTATATCTAATAACAGTTATGTCTAGTAACAGATCAACTACTCCAACAAATAACTCAGTTCCACCGGCTAAAAGTCAAAACCATGCCACTTTCTTTGAGGAGAATGGCTATACTGAGCCCTTCTCTTTGAGCAATTCGTCTGACGTAGCGCGACTGCGGCAGGCCGCCAATCGAGTTCAGGCGAGCAGGCAAGAGATAAAATTTTCTGTCATTGCTGATCCCTACGGCGATCGAAAAGCGCATCTCTACTCTAGTTTGGTACATGATATCGCCACAGACCAGGCCATCTTAAAGATGCTTTAAGATGCTTTCTGCCTGCCTAGGCCCAGACGCACTGCTGTGGATAGGGCAGGTCGTGAACCGAAAAGCGGGTGGCAGAGGGCAGCCCTGGCACATTGACCAGATCAACTGGGAGGTAAGCGGGGTGCATGCCTCGATTGCCATTACTGATATGAATTTGAGTAATGGATGTCTACAGGTTATTCCGAAAACGCACCATTACCAGCTTTCTCAGTCCGACCTTGAAGCCCATGCAAAAGCGGCCAACGCTGATCTTTGGGATGGGCAGGCGATGGTTAAACTCGCCGATCAGCTCCATCCTGAAAACGCACCCCACCAACTGGTCTCACTTGAAGTCAAGGCAGGGCAGTGTTTCTTTACCCGAGGCGGGCTGTGGCATGGCGTGACTAAAAGCATTGCAAGCCAACCGCGCATAGCACTGGTTACGCGATACATGCGGCCCGACATAGCCGGTCAGGGCACCGATGGAAGACCGCTTTCGTGCATACAAGTATTGGGGGTAGATGAGTATCACAAGAATAGACTGAGCCAGCCACCTCGGTCATGGTTTAGAAACAATTTGCTGCTGAACTATCGGCTCAATAAGCTACTCAGCAAAGCTTCAAGCTCGCTCAGCTAACGCTAACCCAGAGAATACATCAGTCGAAGGGCTGGTTCAGACAGTCAACTGCGGTCGCGGGGCGACCATACGGAGAGTTTCAGTGCTGAGAAGCATCTCTAGCAACGAGGCAACTATAATACATCGCTTTTGGGCACCCTTCATTTATGGCATCTCGCCAGACGGGAACACGCTCTCTAGGAAGCTTGATACCGTTAACTTAGTATCAGTGCTTAAGCAGAATAGGAACGGGTTGCATATACCTAAATTTTAATGACCTACCTGAGGACTTTGGAATTGTGAAAGGATATTTGTACGTCGCCTCCGGGGACCGCTTTGTGCGTGAAGCCATGAACTCAGCCCAAAGCCTCAGAAATGTGGACGAAACGGCTAATATCACGCTCGTGACCGATAAAGCGGTTGATAGTGAACTCTTCGACCACGTCATTGTTAGACCTGCAAACCCGCAAACCTATAAACACGGCTTGCTCTACAAGGTAGCGCATATCTACCAGGCATCTCCCTACGACGAAACGTTATTTTTAGACAGCGACACTTACATTTGCGAGCGCTGCGACCACCTATTCGACCTGCTTGAATTTTTTGACGTTGCGATCGCACCCGATCCCACAGACGTAAACCGGGCCAGACCGTCTGAATCCGCCAAACCCCTAAAGGCAACGGACATCTACAACACCGGCGTAATTCTCTTTAAAAAGAATCAGCGCAACGCCGAGCTATTCGGTCGTTGGCTAGAGCTGTATCAGCGAAAGCTCGACCAGGGCACGGTCGGTCGAGAAAACGATCAGACCTCGTTTATGGAAGCCTGGCTGCCATCAGCGGCTAAAATCTACGTTCTCTCGCAGGCTTGGAATGCCAGAACGCCCTTCTTTTTCACGCTCAATCAGTCCGTTAAAATCATTCACGGCAGACACAAAGACATCGAAGCGATTCGGGCCAAGCTTAACAAGCCCCACCCATCGCGCCATCGATGCTGGCTGCCCGTACATGAAAAATGCGTTATGAAAAAATCGGGCTGGCTTTACCATACCAAGACGATTGGTAGCCAGTGGAAAAGCAAACTACTGAAGGCCTATCGAGGCACGACCAAAAGTGAAAAATCGATTTCTTCCCAGACACAGTGACCTTTAAGTAGGTATGGCCAATCATTTGTAAGACCGGATAGGGCATTAGAAGACAGGAGACAGAAGCTAGAAGCCTCCTATATGCTGCCTTCTATCTCCTCAAGACAGAACCTTAGCGTCTTACCTTTAATTAGGTCAACCTACTTAATCTGGCAATCCAAAAGGAGCGATTCCAGGCAGTGACCGATTTCGATCAACGTCTACGTCCGTGTTTTTGATAGGTGCCTACGAGTTCTGCCTGGGCCAAAATATGGCCTGTCATTGCCGCCTCAATTTGAGGCTTGGTGGGTGAGTCTAACCCTGCCAGCATTGTATCCAACGCATAAAGTTTATGGAAATATCGATGTCGTCCAACGGGCGGACAGGGACCACCGTAGGTGGTACGCTTAAAGTCGTTGAATCCTGCTTGAGTCCCCGCTGGAAGATTTTCAGCCGTCGTTCCTGCAGGCAACCCTACTGTAGTTGGCGGCAGATTGAACAAAATCCAATGCACCCAGGTCATCTTGGGCGCTGTCGGATCAGGCGCGTCCGGGTCGTCAATGACCAACACCAAACTGCGGGTCCCGTCAGGCACACCCTGCCAGTTCAAAGGCGGTGAGATATCCTGACCTTCGCAGGTATACTCGACAGGAATCTCTTCGTTAAGCGCAAAGGCTGGGGAGCTCAGTGTTAGCGTCATGATAGATTACTCCTCAAATCTTAGGATTCGTCTTTCTCTTGCCTGGGTGCTTGTTCTCGAGGCCACTTTCTTCTCTACCCTTTCACCACCGCGACGGGACGGAGACGAGCAACCTTGCGGGCAATGCCGACATGGCTCACCGTTTCAACGACGCGACTGACGTCTTTATAGGCCTGCGGGGCTTCTTCGGCCAGTCCCGGCATCGACCCCGCCCGAACGGCAACGCCTTCATGCTCAAGGGTATCTTGCAGGCGATCGCCCCGAATCGTACGCTTGGCCTGGCGACGGCTCATCACCCGCCCTGCCCTGTGACAGGTAGACCCAAAGGACATCTCGTCGTTGGCTGCTGTACCGAGCAAAATCCAGCTTTCTGTGCCCATCGAGCCAGGCACTAACACCGGCTGCCCCAAAGGACGATACTCGGGGGGTAACCCTGCAAATCCTGGACCAAAGGCGCGCGTGGCTCCTTTTCGGTGGACGCACACCGTTTGATCCTGGCCCTCAATCCGGTGGGTTTCGATCTTGGCCATATTGTGGGCAATGTCGTACACCTGGTGTAGCCAGGTCTCTCCAGGCGGTGGGCCAAAAACGGCCTCAAAGCTGCGGCGGGCATGATAGGCCAGCACCTGCCGATTGGCAAAGGCAAAGTTAGCGGCGGCTTGCATTGCGCCCAGGTATGCCTGGCCTTCGGCAGAATTCAGCGGCGCACAAACCAGTTCGCGGTCAGGGAGATGAATGCCATAGTCCAACACGGCTTTTTGAAAGCGCTGAACGTAATCTGTACAGACCTGATGGCCTAATCCCCTTGAACCACAGTGGATTTGTACGGCTAAGCCCCCTTCACGGAGTCCCATTACCGCCGCCGCATCTGGGTCGTAAATAGCGTCGACAATATCTACTTCGAGAAAGTGATTACCGGCCCCCAGCGTGCCTAGCTGGCCTTTACCCCGCGATTTCGCTCGAGCGCTCACCTGGGTTGGGTCAGCCCCGGCGAGACAGCCAAATTCTTCGGTGCGCGCCAGGTCTTGCTCAAACGCATAGCCCTGATGGAGTGCCCAACGCGCCCCTTGCTGGCAAACCTGATCCAGTTCTTTGACCGAGAGGGGCACCGTGCCACCTTTGCCAACACCGCTGGGGCAGGTCCGATAGAGGACGCTGGCCAGTGTGTCTAGCTGGGGCTGGGCGGTTTTGTAGTCAATGTCAGCCGCCAATACCCTGACCCCGCAGTTAATGTCATAACCAACCGCCCCCGGAGAAATGATTCCATCTGGGACTTGCGCTGCCATTACACCGCCAATGGGCATCCCATAACCTTCATGCACATCGGGCATCACCGCCACATGCCCCACCAGTCCGGGCAACTGGGCCACATTCACCGCCTGTTGAATGGATTTGTCTCCTAGGGCATCTTCTAACAGATCCTCATCGGCAAAGACCCAAACGGGCACCCTCATCGCCGGATGAAAGGAGGCGGGTAAGGCCCACCAATCGTCATTCAGGCGCTGGAAGTCTTGTTTGTCAATCAGATGCTTATGAGCCATAAACACCTCCTATACGTCTAGTACGAGCGTGACTTCAAAACCATACGGGGTTGTCAAAATTGATAAGTTGTTATAGGTTACGGCCTTAATATCTTTAATCCATCGCTGCACAGGTCGGGTGGCAACGGTCGCCTGCAGCGATGTTGGGTTTAGGCAAAAATCTTGAATGACTTCAACCCCTAGATTATGTTCTTCATGCAAGTAAAGTAATTCATTCAGCCAGGCTACCAGCAGGCTTTCACGGTCAACCGCCGCCAAAGCGATTGTATGGGTACTTACAGGCTCGCAAGTAAGCACCATCCCGGCCAGATAATAGAGCCCGCTGGCGGCTTGCTTAAAGAGGTTGTCTAAGCTATCGGCCCAGACTTGGTAGGCCCAATCAGCCGTATGGTCAATTTCCTTGAAACCGCTTACTAAAGAGGTAGACGTCTTCATCGCGACTGCTCCCAAGCTCGGTTGAGCATTTCTATTTCAGTCTTCAGTTGCTGTGCGTTGGCGACAGCATAGCCACAGGCATCGTTGTTGAAATAGAGGTAAACATCCCGACCACTTCGCTGCCAGTTAACCATGCGACGTGCGTCTGCCTGAAGGCTCTCTTTGGTATAGCCCGCGTCGGAGCCCGGACCGTGGCGTCGGATATAGACAAAATCAGCAGTAAGAGGGTCGGTTACTGAAAGGTTGATGCCATCTGCAAGGCACAGGACGACATTAGCTTGTTTAAGCCGTTCAAGCACAGCAGGAATGAGCCAACTGGGATGTCGGACTTCCAGCACCGTCCTGAATCTCAAATGTTGGGATTGCGAATCGATCACATCAAGCCAATGATCCAGTGTCGCTAGCGATGCCGGTAGCGATGGCGGTAACTGAAAGAGAATGGGGCCCAGCTTTTCTTTCAGCATTGATATCTGAGCTAGAAAATGAGCGATACTGTCTTTCGATTGTTGCAGCCGCTTCAGATGGGTGATGTATCGACTGGCTTTGACTGCAAAGATAAAATTAGGCGGCGTTGCCGTCCGCCAACGGGTTAGGACCGTAGCCGACGGCAAACGATAAAAAGTGTTGTTAAGCTCTACCGTGTTGAAGAAACGGCTGTAGTAGCCTAACCAGTCAGCAGACTTTAAACAATTTGGATAAAAAACTCCCTTCCCCCAATGGGGGTAGCTAAAACCGCTGGTACCGATCCACAGCCGACCTTGACACACGATAACGGCCATCTCAGATCTATTTATTGATTAGCCTAACGAGCAAATTTGAGAAAGTCGTGAGGATGCTAGCAAATACCTGGCAAAGCAGAGTTGCCAAGACGGGCGATTTTGCTCCTCATATATTCCCCACTTTTTCTCGGTAATTTAAAGAAGGAAAGCATTACCCGTCTTCTCCCACAGAGCAATCTGTAGCCTGGCAAAAGGGGGAGTGCTAAAGATTTTAAGTAGAGGTGCGATATGACTGTACAAGCTAGCGATAACATCTACCCCCTTTATAAACGAGACGCACCTGAAGAATGGACGGTTACTCAAGGTATGACCAAACGAGAGCATTTTGCCATTCTGATTATGCAGGGGCTAGTCACCCACGATGGCTACGGAGAAAATCCGGTTGCCACAGGTCAGCATCTGGCACAGTGGGCTGTTCAGCTGGCAGATGCCCTGATCGAAGAACTCAATTGTCAGAATTGAGGGAAAACCTCGCCTCCTAGTGCCGAACACGTCACGCGCTCAATCTCTATGATCAGCCTCTCGCCCCTTCTATCGGGATAGTGGGGGCTGCGATGAGAACCTCTAGGGTGCCATGACGCAACACATTAAGATCGCAAAAATCGTAAACGTTCAGCTCAAAACCCAGTAAGGGCTGCCTGTAAAATCTCACATGAAGAACGCAACAGAAACTAGCAGGGTTAGCAGCAATAGAAAAATGTAGTTTCCCCAAGGCCGTCTGGAACAGGCCGAGCCCGGGCCAGATTGGGACTGATTCAGAAGATCGCCCCGCCAGCCTCGTTCAATAGCAGGATCGCATTCAAGTCGTTGAAGGTCTGCTTCGATGGTTCGGATTCTTCTTGCGATTTTCTGAGCCTCAGCCTCTAACCGTTGCCGCTCTTTGAGCTTGAGTAGCCATTCAAGATAGACCGAGGTAACTTTCATATTCAAAGCGCCTCCTATGAAGGAACCACCACAGGCCACAGTGCTTTCAAATGTTTCGGGAACATATTTTTAACATCGTCTACTTCGCCAGCGGAAACTCGATGAGCAACCAGCTTAAAGACAGCCCGGACAACCTGCTCGGCGTCGATATCGGGACCAACGTCTTCAAGCTCGCTCTGGATTTCGGCTAGAAAGGCCTCTTTGTGACGAGTCTTGATCGGCTTATCTGTCGGCTGCCAGTTTTCGTAGTAGAACCCCGCCAGCAACACCGGAAACTGCGCCGCCAGCTTGGTGGCTTGCTCGACCGATAGACGATCCCGCAGGGCATGCAGCACGACACGGAGCCCTTGGAAGGTTTTGTGCTTGTCCGCCCAGCCCAGGTCATCTTCTAGTTCGTTCAGCCAGCTGTGAATGGTTTGTAGAGATTTATCAAATGTTGCAAGACCTGTAACCGACATTTTGGTACCTCTCACTCATCGTCTGACTACCTTCAGCCTAGAGATAAAACATGGGGAACTCGTGAGGAGCTAATGCAGCATTGGACAGGGGCATTGTGCGAGCAGTGCCAACCGATCTTGATAAGCTAGCGGTAAGCTGATGCAGGCATGTTTTGATGTGCGATCGCAATGACTCCCTCTAATTCGTCCCCCTGGCATGCGCTCCCCCTCGATACGGTTCTCACCCGCCTGCAATCGACCCCCAGTGGCCTGACCCAATCTGCGGCTCAGCTACGGCTTCAGCAGACTGGCCCCAACCACCTACCGCAGCAGCCCGCGCCTGGCTGGGGAGAGATTCTATTGCGGCAGTTTCGCAGTCCGCTGATTTACATTCTGGGCATTGCTGCGGCGGTCTCCGCCGCCGTGGGCGATCTTAAGGACGCGGGGTTTATTGTCGCCGTTCTGGTATTGAACGCGGTGATTGGGGGATACCAGGAATGGCGGGCAGAGCAGAGCAGTCAGGCGCTGCAGCAGCTGCTCAAGATTTGGGCGGCGGTAATGCGCGATGGAGAAGTCTGCGAAATTGATGCCGAGGCGGTGGTGCCGGGGGATGTGGTTTGGCTAGAGTCCGGTAAGCGAATTCCGGCCGACCTGCGGCTGATTCGCACACACAACTTAGAAATCGACGAGTCGTTACTGACGGGAGAATCGCTCACCGTACTCAAACACGCCAGCTGGACCGGCACGGACGCTACGCCATTGGCAGACCGTCTCAACATGGTGTATGCCGGGTCAATGGTGGTTCGGGGTCGAGGACGGGGGGTCGTGGTGGCGACGGGCGCAGCTACCACGGTCGGTCAGCTGGCGTTAGACATGATGTCGGCGGCGGGCGGCCAGCCGCCGCTGCTCAAGCGGATGGAGCAGTTTAGTCGCGTTGTTGCCCTGTCGGTGGTGGTCGCCGCTATCGGCATTGCCCTGCTCGGCATTTGGCAGCACGGCTATAGCTGGGTGGAAATGTTCTTGTTCAGCGTTGCCCTGGCTGTATCGGCTATTCCAGAAGGGTTGCCAGTGGCGCTGACGGTGGCGCTGGCCGTGACCACTCGCCGCATGGCCAAACGAGGGGTGATAGTCCGCCGCCTGCCTGCAGTAGAAGGGCTGGGCAGCTGTACCCTGATCGCCAGCGACAAAACCGGCACGCTTACCTGTAATGAGCTAACGGTACGGCAAATCTGTTTGCCCAACGGCGACCGGTTCGAGGTCATGGGAGAAGGGTTCACGCCTGTTGGTCAGGTGCTTGACCAGGGGCAGCCGATTACGCCCGATTCTGTTCCACTCGATCGCATTGCGCGGGCCTCGGTTCTCTGCAACGAGGCCGACCTGCACCACAGTGACGGTCACTGGACCTGGCGCGGTGACCCTACCGAAATCGCGCTGTTGACCCTGGCTCATAAGCTGGGTTGGAATCGAGAAACCACGCTGAGCTGGTGTCCCCAGATCAACGAGATTCCCTTTGAACCCGAACACCAGTTTGCCGCCACCTATCACACCATTGATAGCCAGCTACACGTCTTAGTAAAAGGGGCCCCCGAGCGGTTGAGAACCATGTGCCGGGCATCGTCGGATGCCTGGTCACACGCGCAGCAGATGGCCGAGCAGGGCTACCGAGTTTTGGCGCTGGCTGAGGGGATTGTTCCCAACAGTCTTGACCCTGCTAGTGTCCCGCCCGAGCCGACGAACCTAACCCTGCTAGGGTTTGTGGGCATGATCGACCCGCTGCGACCGGGGGTAAAAAGTGCGATCGCAGCCTGCCACGCTGCGGGCATTGCCGTTTGGATGGTCACAGGCGACCACCCGGCCACCGCGCTGGCCATTGCCCGCAGCCTCAACCTGGACAGTCAGTCCAGCCAGGTGGTCACCGGTCAAATGCTGCTCGACTGCGATGCGGCAGCCGTGCAACAGCTGATTCAAACCACCTGTGTGTTTGCCCGCATCGCCCCCCACCAAAAGCTGCAGCTGGTCAACGCCGCCCGAGCCGCCGGTCACTTTGTGGCCGTTACCGGCGATGGCGTCAACGACGCCCCGGCTCTGCGCGCGGCCAACATCGGCGTCGCCATGGGTAAAACCGGCACCGACGTCGCCCGCGAAGCCGCTGAGCTGATCATCAGCGACGATAACTTCGCCACCATCGTTGCCGGGGTCGAAGAGGGCCGCATCGCCTACGACAACATCCGCAAGGTGATTTACCTGCTGGTCTCCACTGGAGCTGCCGAAATTATTCTCTTGGGGCTGGCCGTTTCTAGAGGGCTACCACTGCCGCTGTTGCCGGTGCAGATCCTCTGGCTCAACCTGGTGACCAACGGCATTCAAGACGTGACGCTGGCCTTTGAACCCGGTGAGGATGACGCCCGACGTCGTCGACCGCGATCGCCCCGTGAACCCATCTTCAACCGTCTGATGATAGAACGCACGCTGCTGGCTGCTCTTCTCATGGGTATTGTCGGGTTCATCACCTACGATTGGCTGCTCAAGGCTGGGGAGTCTGTGTCCGCTGCTCGCAACAGTTTGCTGTTGTTGATGGTTCTGTTCGAGATCATTCACATTGGTAACTGTCGCTCAGAAAGCCAGTCGGCGCTGCAAATGTCGCCGTTACGCAGCCCGATTTTGCTGGTGGGCACGATTATCGCCTTCCTGGTTCACATTGTGATGATGTATTTGCCTCTGGGGCAGACCCTGCTGGCCATCACACCGGTCAGTCTCCAGACCTGGGCGGTTTTGACTGTCCTCAGCCTGACGGTGCTGGTTCCGATTGAGCTGCATAAACTTGTTCGCTGGGGGGGCCTCAAGCGGCATCGCAGCCAACGTCTGAGCTACGATCAGTAACACAGGCCGCTCAGAAGGGTCAAATCAATGCTTTATTTGCCGGTTACGCTGCTGCTTTTTCTGATCTTCCTCTTACTCTTTCCCTTTGTCTGGCTTACTTTGACTATTGACATTGTAGAGGTTGCAGTTGCCAAGCTAGGGTTCTCTTCAACCGCTGCCTTTTGGCTGTTAGCAGCCGTCATCGTCGGCAGCACCCTCAATATTCCGCTCTACCGCAGAACGTCAGAGGTCGCCCTGATGCCAGATTTTTCGGATCTGTGGCTCAGGCAGTTTTGGGGCATTCCACTCCCCCACGTGCGCCAAACCACGGTTGTGGCTCTCAATGTCGGCGGTGGGCTGATTCCTGTTTTGCTGGCGATCTACGAGCTGTTTCGTTCCAATGCTATAGCGATTTTGCTGGTCGCCGCTCTGGTCACGGTGGTGAGCTACTTCTCGGCCCAGGTCGTACCGGGCATTGGCATTCAGATGAATGCGTTGGTTGCACCGCTGATTGCATCGCTGGGGGCCATCCTGATTGACGGCGCAGAAGCCCCTGCGATCGCTTTGCCGGGGGCATTCTCGGTGTCCTGATCGGAGCCGATTTGCTCCACCTGCCCAAGCTCGAGCGCATGACGCCGGGCGTTTTCAGCATTGGCGGGGCAGGCGTATTTGATGGCATCGCCCTGTGCGGGCTGTTTGCCCTGCTGCTGACCTGAAGGGCTTAGCGATGCAGCTTACTTACCGTCAGCTTTCGTCTATGCACAGAGAAACCGCTATAGGTACCTACACCCTAAAGTGCAGGATAAAACTCTATTCCGGATATTATTCTACAAAACGGTGGATAACTCCTTTCTTCGAATATTATCCTGCAAAGCGATGGATAAAGCCGCATTTCGGATATTATCCTGCAGAATGAAGGATAATGAGTAGTTAGACGTTCATCCAAAAAAGCAAGGTTTCGATGACTTGGCGTGACGTTATATTCAGGAAAATTAAGTATTACTACAGCGTTAATGAGGACTAGATATCTCTAACAGATGTTCAGATAACAAGCTGAATGAGGTTGATTTTGACGAGCTCTTGATTGTTCTACATATGGCAAAGTGGCAAAGTATTAGAACGCTAAAAGTTTTGGTTTGTTTCATAAATTCAGCAATACAGGAAATCCAAGCAGAATTAACTATTTAATGAGTAGAATTCAAGTTCTTCTATACTGACAATTCTATGCACCAAATTACTTCAAAATCTTCCTCATTTAGTAGAGATCATCTAACTAAAAATTCAGTATTTGTAATATGGTTGTCACTACTGCTGGGCTTTTTTCTGCGTATTCATCAATACATATACAATCGCCCTCTTTGGCTTGATGAGGCGATGTTATCAAACAACATCGTAAATCGCTCCTTTGCAGAATTGCTAGAACCCCTGGGATCCAGGCAGAGCGCTCCCATACCATTTTTATTATTGACACGCCTTTCCGTAGAATTTTTTGGGCCTAATGAATACGCTCTTAGACTGCCTTCGCTCATATTCGGTTTGCTTGCATTAGTATTATTTTATTTTGTTGCAACGCAATATATCAGTTTAACAGTCGTTCCTCCTGCTCTACTAATATTTGCAATTTCAAATCCTCTTATTTATTACTCTTCTGAAGTAAAACAGTATTCTGGAGATGTAATGGCTGCTCTGATTTGCTTGCTGATGATTGAAAAAATGCGTCAAGAACTTAATAGTTTAGGCTCAATCGGTGTTTCAAGGAGCTAGGCAAG
>JBCBWI010000052.1:0-32257 GCA_039817185.1 Cyanobacteria bacterium J06648_16
AACCAATTCACCAGAGGTGTCCGGTCCTCTTCTGAAATATCGTGCGGGAGGTGCGTGTGTTCCATTCTTCCCTTAGAACAGTTTTTTCGCCCTTTGACAACCCCTGCGTTACATTCCTACATATACTCTCTTGCCAATACTTTTTAAGTAGTTGCAATGGCTCTCCCTATTCTTGCTGGGTTTGATTATTGCAGTCATCTTGTTTAGAGAACGGGCCAATATTTTAGGCTTCTTTATTCAAGTGGGTTGGGTCATGCTAGCTCTCAATGTGATCACTATGGCATTGGGATTTGCGATCGCAACTTTGGCTAAACTCAATCGACCCGCTACCAAGGCTTTTACGATAGAAGTCGGCATCCAAAATGGGACCCTTGCGATCGCAGTGGCCAGTGCTCCCATCTTTTTGAATAATCCGAGTATGGCGATTCCCCCAGCAATCTATAGCTTAATTATGGATGTGACTGGATTTGCCTTTGCCCTCTGGTGTCAAGGGCAAACTGGAACGGTGAATCCAGCCCCGACATTATCTGAGGACGAAGCTCTGGCACAGGCTGTAATGCCCTACTCCAGCAACTCGGATGATGAATAAAGCAGACAGTTAGCCTCTGAAGGTTCTGGGACTCACCCCCATCACTTTACGAAATTGCTTGCTGAGGTGACTATGGCTGTTGAATCCGCACTCCAGAGCAATATCGATGATGGTGTGATCACTGTGTTTCAGAAGGTGCTTAGCGCGTTCTAATCTCTGTTGAATCACGTATTGATGGGGCGAAATTCCCATGGACTGCTTGAACATGCGCCCGAAGTGGAATGGGCTCATACCCAGCAATCCGGCCAGATCAGCCAGCTTGATTTCCCCGGCTAAACCAGCATCAATGTAGTCCAGTACTTGATTGAGCTGATAAGTCGGTAACCCACCCTCATAACTTGGCAACTGGGCCGAGGTCGTCCCATAGTTGCGCAGCAGCTGCACCGCCAGCACATTTGCCAGTGAGTCTAAATACAGCCCACCGCTGGCTTGACGTTGCTGCACCTCTGCCATTAACAGGGTAGAGATCGCCTCAAGCTGCTGATTGCGACTTTGAAACGTCGGGACTAAAGCAAGGCGATCACCGTCCTTTCCTAAGGCTTCTTCCGCGACCCGCTTCAGGAATGCTTCTGGCAGCTGAATCTTTAGGCAATTTTCATCCCCCTCCCACCGTACAAATAGCGGTGTATTGGCAGGGGTGATTAACATATCGCCATGGCGATACAGGCCGGTATGGGTTTTCCCATCCTGGGCCTGCAGGTAATGCAGGGGACGCGACGTCAGATTCACAAATAGCGTGTGGGCTGCTTCGGCATGATAATCACCCTCACCTGGAGGAAATCGCAGATGTTCAACCTGAATTGTCTTTGTTCCCAGTATTAGAGGGGTCTCGCCTGGGTGCGAACCCTCAGGAAATGAATCGGCTGGCTGGGATTGGGCAAGGGCCATAGGTTCAAGGCTGCCATTACGTTGCTGCTGGCAAGGTATCGGCAACATCTTGCCCACACAGCTACAGGCTTTTCTTTATGTAGTGAAGTATTTACTAATTTTATGCATAAGAGGATATTTACAAAGTAACGAGGAGCACTCGTAGAGAAAAAGGGCTTTCTAAGTACCAGGCTAGGGTTGCACAGACCGATGGCTCTTCAGGAATCCATGACATCAGCTGACGACCCAGTTTCATAATTCACCGCAAGAAAGTGACAGCCCCGCAAGAAACGACAAGCGCTATCAGAGCTATCTCCGTAGGCTAAGGATGTCTTCTTTAAGGAGTAAATCTAATGAAACTGGTCATTTTCGGCGCAACGGGCACAGTCGGTCGTCAAGTTGTGGAACAAGCCCTGGAACAGGGACACACGGTCACAGCTTTTGCTCGAAACCTTACCAAGCTCAACATCCAGCACCCCCAACTCAGCTTTATGCAAGGGGATGTGATGGATTCTCTAGCAGTGGAGCAGGCTATATCTGGACAAGATGCTGTGGTCTGTGTGCTGGGATCCGGTAAAAAATTGACGGGTACTGTTCGCTCAGAGGGCACCCAACAGATTATTCAAGCGATGGAAAAAGTCGGGGTGCGCCGATTGATTTGCCAGTCCACCCTGGGGACAGGGGATAGCTGGGGCAACCTGGATTTCTACTGGAAGTACGTTATGTTTGGCTTCATCTTGCGGAAAGTGTTTGCTGATCATGAACGTCAGGAAGCCCTGGTGCGAAACAGCAACTTGGACTGGACCATCGTGCGGCCTAGCGCCTTTACCGATGGACCGCGTACGGGTCGCTATCGCCACAGCTTCCCCAGCACCGACCGCAACATTACCCTTCAAATTTCTCGGGCAGACGTCGCAGATTTCATCCTGAGGCAACTCTCGGATCAATCATCCCTGCACCAGACGCCCAGTTTGTCGTACTAAGTAGGCCGCTCTAATTAAAGGTCAGAACTGTAGAGTATGTCATGAGGAGCTAGGAGACGGAATACAGGAGGCTTGTGGCTTCTACATCCTGTCTCCTAACCACACAGCCGGTCTTACAAATAATTGGGGGCTCCTACTTAAATGGCTCGCGGGTGAACAGCGACACCGAAGAGGAATCGGCTGAATAGCTCTCGCTCTCGAAAGTTCCCACTCTGTTCACGACCTGATATAGCAATCCGCACCAACCTTTATGCGTGATTGTGCACCACTTTGCCACAGTACCAATGGGTTTGATCTGGGGATGGGTCTTAAGCAAAGTGGCCAACCCTATACCTCGTCATCCCGAACGATTTACGTTTCAAACTAAGGAACTTGAACCATGTCCACTGCATCCACTTTCCAAATTGTTCTGATTTTGGCAACTTTGCTATGTTCCCTCGTAGCAGGCTTTCTGTTTGCCTTTGCCACAGTCCTAATGCCGGGCATCAAAACATTAAATGACCGCGAATTTATCCGAGCGTTTCAGGTGATTGACGGTGTCATCCAAAATAACCAGCCGCTATTTGTGGCCGTCTGGATGGGGTCTGTCGTGGCGTCAGTGGCAGCGGCGGCACTGGGATTCGGACAACTGGATGGCACTCAGCGTCTGCTGTTGATCTCGGTTCCTCTTATTTATGTTCTGGGCGTCCAATTGTCTACTTTTACGATTAACGTCCCGCTAAACAACCGACTCCAAGCGCTGAACGTCGATGCCATGGATGAAGTGGCCCTGAGGGCGGCTCGAATGGACTTCGAGCCCGGTTGGAATCGATGGAACTTAGTCAGAACACCTTTTGCTGGCTTGGCATCTGTCCTGTTGATGATTCTACTCTTCAGACTTTGAGAAGCACCTAGTACCGAGGGCCGACTACGCAAAAGGCTTTCCCCGGCTGCGGGTTGCGCCAGAAGGCACTTGGCCGTTAGGCGGCCTGCATAGGCAGGCCTTTCAGCAGGATCCGTCCCTGGCGCAGGCAGGGCTGGTATTTGCGGTAGTGAAACGTGGGAGCACTTTCAACCTGCTCGATCATCGTTTCAATGTGAACGCGGGCAGTTGCAGGATCTTGGTTTGCGATCGCAACTTCTGCCAGCATTAGGTAGGCATCGGGCCTAGACCAGTTATGCAAATGTCTTTTCAGGTGCTGAGCAGCCGCATCGTACTCACCCAGCTGAAACAGCGCTCGGCCATAGGCGATGTAGGCATCTCCATATCTAAAGTTGGGATCCAGCTCGATCAGCCTTGCCAATAGCGGTTTGGCCTGTGTCCACTGCTGAAGACCAATCTCAATTTCAGCTGCTTCCCACAGCATTTGCCGATTTTTAGATTCTGTTGTTAAAGCCTGCTCGTAAACCGACCGAGCCTGCTGAAACTGCCCCATTTCTGCATAAAGGCGGCCCAACTCGACGTAGTGAATCGGCTTGCCCATGTGCTTCACGGCTGCCTTGGCCCGGCGCAACTGCTGGCGGTAGACCAGTCGATTAACCCGGTAGGTGAAGCCTTTAGAATGGCGCGGCAGCCAGCGCATAAAGAAATACAGGATCGCGCCCAGCACATTCAGCAAAATCAGCGCCAGACTCCAGTTGGTCCGGTGGTATTCGTTTTGAGCACAGTCAACAAACATCCAGCCCCAAAACGGCAAGACGAGTAGCGCCAGACCTATCTCAAGCACGATAGCGATCCTTAAATTCGGCAGAGTCCCAGTAGTGGAGCATGTGGTTTTACACGTCAGCCCCGTGCTGCTTCACACGCGTCTGCGGGCAGCTTTCTATAGGGTAAGTAACCGAATCACCGAGTTCCATCGGTGGAGACACTGAGTCTTTCTGAGTAGCGCAGCTGGCTGATTTACGACCAGAAACTACAGTTCCGCACGTGGTCTGGGACGGGAATGTCTGCAGACAGCTGCGGATCGCTGATAGGTGCATCAGCAACCGTTCTCAGCGGCAGCACGCCGGCCCAAATCGGGAGACCGTAGTCTGCATCATCATCTACGGGCGGCCCCGAACGCACCTTGGCGGAGGCTTCGATGATAGGCAAAGCCAGCACCGTCGTACCGTTGACTTCTGCATCCTTCATGGGCCGCAGCGATGCCCAGCGATCGGGAATGACCTGATCGGTAAAGGCTTTAAGTGCCTGGGTCTTTTCGGCAAGGTCATTCACTTTTTGAGCCGTGCCAAACAAGACAACAGAACGATAGTTGACCGAATGGTGAAAAGCCGACCGCGCCAGTACCAGACCATCGAGCAGCGTCACCGTCACACATAGGTCAATTCCCTGGGCCAACGATTTCAGCATACGGCTAGCAGGCGAACCGTGAATGAACAGCCGATCGCCAACCCGCCCATAGGCAGTGGGAATTACAAAGGGCTGCCCCTCGACAACGAACCCAACATGACAGATAAAGCCCGCATCGAGAATCGCATGGACAGTTTCTACGTCGTAGACGGCTCGGTTTGCACCGCGTTTAACTTTGTTGCGGGGGGTCTTGGAAAAGGCTGTTTGGGTCATTGGTTGTCTCCATTAGATTGAGCGTCATTTGATTAGCGGCCTCGAAGCCAAGCCCTTCGTAGATAGAGCGGCCCATCGGCGCAGCATTCAACAGGGCATGGGTACAGCCGATTTGTCTGAGATGCTCGACAGCCAGGCGGGTAAGTTGGCGACCGATGCCCTGTTGCCGATAGCCCGCTTCGACGTACACGCCCCAGACATAGCCGCGTAGATTCTGACTGGGTTTTAGAATGAGGGGATACAGTCCGGCAAACTGCTGACAGCTGGTGGAGCCCACTAGCCGACCATCGGAAGCTTCGGCCACAAAGGCCTGAAAGCCTAAATGTGCTCGGGCATGGGCAACAAAATCAATCACCAGCGGCTGCCAGTTGGGCCTGATCTGGTCGGCGGGAATGTCGATATCTCGCCACATCTGATAAAAGTGTTCGGCAAGTATTGAATCTTCTGTCTGTAGGGCGGGACGCAGTTGCATACTGTCAACTCTCTACGTTCAACAGGCTAAAGGATAGAATTGGACTGCGGCTAGAGCCAAATTTACGTTTTTGTATCAGTCCAATTTAGCGACATCGGTTTGTGGACCTTGTACTTGCACTTGACAACCAGCTGGCAACGCCGCTGCATCAGCAGGTGTACGCCCAACTGCGACAGGCAATCCTGACGGGGCGGCTGCAGGCCAATCAGCGGCTCCCAGCCACCCGATCGCTGGCAAAATCGCTGGGCATTTCCCGGACAACGGTAACTCAAGGCTATGACCAGCTGATCAGTGAGGGCTACTTACAAACCCGCGTGGGCTCGGGTACCTTTGTCTGCTCAGAACTGCCAGAGTCCTTACTGCAGGTCGAGTCACCTACAACAGCAGCCCCCATCCTGGGAGAGATTTCTCTTTCACCCTATGCCGAACGCGTGCAAACGATACCGTCGCGTCCTCCGTCAAAGCGAGCCGAGATTGACTTCCGCTACGGGAGCCCGGCGTTAGATCTGTTTCCAACGCAACTGTGGAAACAGCTGCTGGCGAGACAGATGGAGAGGGCCAACTGGCTAGGATACGCGCCGTCGGCGATGGGGGATGAGGGATTGAGGGGTGCGATCGCAACCTACATTCGCCAATCTCGCGGCGTCTGCTGCCAGCCCGAGCAAATTCTGATCACAGGCGGCAGCCAACAAGCCCTAGACCTGATTGCCCGACTCATTCTGCGACCGGGAGATGCGATCGCATTTGAAGAACCCGGCTACGCCGGTGCCCGACAGATCTTCGCGACCAGCGGGGCAACCGTGGTGCCCATTCCGGTAGACCGTGATGGTCTCGTAGTGGAGCAGGTCAAAACGGCTAACCCTCGACTGGTGTACGTTACCCCTTCTCATCAGTTTCCTACCGGCGCGCTGATGTCACTGCCTCGGCGGCTAGCGCTGCTGCAGTGGGCCAAGGCCAGCGGCGTAATGGTCATCGAAGACGACTACGACAGCGAGTATCGCTACGGGGGTCGTCCGGTCCCAGCACTGCAGGGGCTCGATAGCGGCTCCTGCGTCTTCTACGTTGGCACCTTCTCAAAGGTGATGTTCCCCGGTTTACGGATGGGATATCTGGTAGTGCCGGAACCGCTGCTGTCGGTGTTTGAGAAGGGAAAGTGGCTAACAGACCGCCAGCCCCCTGCGCTCACCCAGCGGGCACTGGGCGAGTTCATTCAGGCCGGGCACCTAGAGCGACATCTGCGGCGCATGCGGGTCTGTTACGGCCGTCGCCGACAGGCACTGGTAGCGGCGCTGCTGCAGCAGTTTGGCGAGGCTGTCCAGGTACTAGGCGACCAGGCAGGGTTGCACATCATGACCCGCTGGACGTTCGGTCTGTCCGATGAGGCGGTGGTTGAACGAGCCGCCAGGCAGGGCGTGGCGGTGTACAGCGCTCGCAGACAGTACTTGAACCCCCAGCGGCAGGGCGAGTTTGTATTCGGCTACGCCGAGCTAGATGAGGGCACCCTGGCAGAAGGCACGCGTCGCCTGTCAGAAGCATTGGGATGACGTCTGATGAGCGCATCCTTCTCCATAAATCAATCAAGCAGACTGTGTGACCGAGCCCTGTTGCCGCAGTAAGGCATCGGCGGCGGCTTGATTGAGCGGCGTCGAGAAAAAATCACCCTGGCCATACTGACAGCCCAACGTTTGCAGTTGGGCCAGCTGGTCTGCGGTTTCAATGCCTTCAGCAACCACATCCAGGCCTAAATCTTTGGCCAGGGTGATAATCGTCTTGATCACGGTGATGTTCACCGATGGACGGGCCGCTTCCTGGGCAGAGAGCTGGGTGACAAAAGAGCGGTCAATCTTGAGCAAATCAACCGGAAACTGCTGCAGATAGTTGAGCGACGAGTAGCCCGTACCGAAGTCATCCAAGCTAATGCGCAGCCCCAGTCGCCGGAGCCGATGGAGCATTTCAATCACGGCCTCGGGCTGATGAATCATCACCTCTTCGGTAATTTCCAAAATCAGCTGACGGGGATCGATCGGTTCACTCGCGAGCAGGTCTTCGATATACCGGGTGAGGTCGCCATTGGCCAGATCTGGCTGAGCCAAATGAGCACTGGATAGATTGACGCTAATAGTGGGCAGATGGCCGCTAAAGCTGTCAACGTGCCAGTGGCGTAGCTGCTGACAGGCCTGCTGTAGGACCCACCGATCGAGCCGGTGGCTGAGCCCCATTTCAGCCACAACCGGCAAAAACTCGCCCGGTTTGAGCAGCCCCCGCTGGGGATGCTGCCATCGCACCAGCGCTTCAAAGCCTTTAGGGCGATCCGTCGTCAGATCGATAATGGGCTGATAGTGGAGTCTCAGCTCCTGATTGTCGATAGCGTGGTGGAGCTGACGTTCTAGCTCGGAGCGCGCAATCACCGCAGAGCGCATGGCCGGGGTAAACAGCACATGGGTGGCGCTGCTGCGCTTGGCCTGGTACATGGCAATATCGGCCTGGGTCAACAGCTGGCTGAAGCTGGGCGCAGCCGTTTGGGTGAGGGCAATGCCGACGCTGCCGCCGAGCCGAATGGGCTGCCTGCCAGTGTGAAAGGGCCGCTCAAGGGCGTGGACGATACGGTCTGCGATGGCCTGGGCAACAGCAGGGGTGGCAGGCTGTAGCAGCACCGCAAACTCATCCCCGCCCAGCCGGGCAAGCAGGTCAGGCTGGCGCAGGCAGGCAGTGAGTCGCTGGGCCACTTCGATCAGCAGGGCGTCTCCAGCATCATGCCCCCAGGTATCGTTAACGATTTTGAACTCGTTGAGGTCGATGTAAAGCAATGCCACCGGTAGGTCGCCGGGTTGCCAGCCCGCCAACAGTTCACGACCGGTTCGGTAAAGCTGACGGCGGTTAGCCAGCCCGGTGAGCCCATCGGTAAAGGCCAGGGTTTCAATTTCGGTGGCATGGGCCTTTTGCTGCGTGATATCGCGCCCGGTTGATTGAAACCCAACAACGGTCTGACGGCTGTCTAGAATCAGACGATTGGTCCACTGCTGCCAGCGCTGGTTGCCCTCCGCATCAAAAACGAGGTGTTCGACTGTGCCGGTAGGGTTTTCGGCACTGAGCTGGGCCAGGCAGTCAATCACTCGCGGTCGTTCGGTCGCGGGAATCAGGTCAAATACATTGGTCCCGATCAGGTCTTCTGCAGGGCGGCCAAAGGCGGCGGCCATCGCCCGGTTGACAAACGTCAGCGTGCCGTCTGGCCGAAAGCGATTGATCATTTCGGTCTGGTCTTCAACGATGGCCCGGTATTGCAAGTCCTGCTGATAGAGGGCCCATTCCTGACGTCGTAGGGTAGCAAGCAGTGCGATCGCAAACAGCGTGGCCACACTCATCGTCACCAGCGAACCCTGAATGTGACCGTAGGCCCCATTTTCCTGCATCATTTCGGTCAGCATGGCCGACATGCCAATCACCCACAGGCGCTCGCGGTCCGTACCTGCAAAAACCTTGACCGGCGTCCATGCGGCAATCTCAATCCCAGCATCCTGCGTCAATACTTCCCACCAGGGCGCTGCGTGGGCTGCCTTGTCGGGTTCCCAAACGTACCAGCCCACCCCTTCTGTGCCGCTGGTGACCGCAGCGCTCATCGTCTCGTAGTGGCGGGCCCCATGCACCTGCTGCAGCTCGAAAATCTCGATCATGCTTTTGCCCACGTACTCAGCCGGGAAGTCTTCGCTGGCGTCGTAGACTACATACTCGGGCGCGTAGATCCAGGCATCACCGACCGAGCCCACTCGAATGGGTTGAACAAACTTTTCTAAGACCTCTTGCTCAATGGCGTCAACGGCGTCGACCCCCCGGTCTTCGAGTTCCTGGGTGATATAAACCTGGGCCGCGCTGGCTGCGTTTCGGACCACTTCCAGCTGGGCCTGCTGATAGATTTCGACCGTCGAGCTTTCTAGCTTCTGACTTTGGATGACGACCCCTAGCCAACCGGCTAGAACCAGCCCTGAAGTTAGCAAGGTCCCAAATGAGACCGTTCGGTTGGGCGTATTAAATATCACTTAATTATCACTGGGGCTATCGATAGAAAGTATTACCAACGCAAGGCAGTCTTGGAAATCTCAATCCAGCACTACAAACCTTTGTAGACTTACCTATCAGCTATCCAAACGGCGCAGTCAACGGCGCTAATGAGGGGTCATACCCGTCATCATAACTATGGGTTCGCTACTTAAGGGGTAACAGAAATTCTAGATCTAAAGTCCTAATATTCCGCGAAAATACTGATTTGTTGAGGAGTTGATCTTCAGAACAGCGGGGAGACAGCAGCGGGGCAACCGAGAAACCAATACCTTAGTCCACTTAGAAGAAGCCACTTTGATAGACTTTGACAGTGATAGCCGTATCCTGCACGAGCGGGCGTCTATCGATAACGCTTCCTAAGCACGCCCTAACCATGACCCTGGCAACGCCCCTACCCTCAAAAACTGCTAAAAAGCTAGAGGCTCGACTGCGGGGGCTGGCAGGTAAGGCTATCCATGACTACGCCATGATTGAGGCGGGCGACCGGGTGATGGTATGCCTGTCGGGTGGCAAGGATTCCTACACGATGCTGTCGCTGCTGATGTCGCTGCAGCGCAGTGCACCCATAGATTTTGAGCTGCTGGCGGTGAATCTGGACCAGAAGCAGCCAGGATTTCCCGAACACATCTTGCCCGAGTATTTTGAATCGGTGGGCGTGCCCTACCGGATTGTGGAGCAGGATACCTACAGCACGGTGATGCGGGTCATCCCCGAGGGCAAAACGATGTGCGGGCTGTGTTCGCGGCTCAGGCGCGGCATTCTGTATCGCGTGGCCAGTGAAGAAGGGGTCACGAAGATCGCCCTCGGCCATCACCGGGACGACATTGTCGAAACGCTGTTTTTGAACATGTTTTACGGCGGACGGTTGAAGGCAATGCCGCCGAAGCTGCGCACCGACGACGGGCAGCATGTGGTGATTCGCCCGCTGGCCTATTGCCCCGAGGCCGACATTGCCCGCTACGCCCGCTACCGGGCGTTTCCAATTATTCCCTGCAATCTGTGCGGTTCCCAAGAGAACCTGCAGCGTGGGCAAATCAAGCAAATGCTGCAGACCTGGGAGCGAGAACACCCAGGCCGCATCGACAGCCTGTTTCGCAGCGTGCAAAACGTGTCCCCCTCGCAGCTCGCCGACCGAGACCTGTTTGACTTTGTGGGCCTGCGATCGCAATCTGGCGATCAGGCGGCGGCCTTGACCGAAGACGCCGACTGACGCCGACGCCCCAGCCCTACCAGCCCAAACGCCCCCAGGGCACCCCAGAGCACACCGGGCTCGGGAGCAGCCGCACTGTTCTCAGCGCCCATCTCTACCCCCAGAACGGGATCGATTGCGTCGTCTGATTTTTCGGTCATCAAGGTCGCCAGGGCCAGCTCAGCCACTTTGGCATGGGCCGCAGAGGTGGGGTGCACATCATCCCAAAACAGAAATTCATCGGGATTGTCGCATACGCCATCGAACTGGAAACCCGGTTGGAAGTTAATCAGGCAGGGGGTATCTACGTTGGTGAAGCCAAAGTCAGCGGGGTTTGCGATCGCACTGGCAAACAACGATTCAATATCTAGCTCGATCACGTTCAGGCCATCAAACTGCGCCTCAACCGCCGCTAACTTTGCCGCTAATAGCTGGTTATGGGCAGCCGACAGCTGACTCAGTAGAGCGGGAATGTCCTGCTGCGGATCCAGCGGATTTAAAAAGTCAGCGAATGGCAGCAGTCCCAGCGACGGCAGGTTCGGCACCAGAATATATTTGGCCCCCAGCTGCGCTAGCTCAACCACGCTACCGACGACGTTGTCCGTTACCGCCATCGGCAATTCGGCAGGCGACAGCCCCCCTGCCGATGTCGGATCAAAGAAAAAATCAGTGTAGTCGTTTGCTCCAGCCCAGACCGCGTAGAGACCGGTCGGGTCGGCCGGTCGAACGGTTGTGAATAACGAGAACAGATCAATCTGCTCCTGCAGCCCCAGCAAAAAGGGATCCAGCAGCGGAATCTGGTCGTCCGCAACATGCACGTCTGAAGACAGCGCCCCTGCGCTCGCAAAGTTGATGCCTTCGGCCGCTCGCCGCGGGTCAGGATTCACTATCAGCTCGGTAAGCAGCACGGGCGACAGCCCTAATTCCTGCTGCACCATATCAATCCACAGCAAATCGTTAACGTTGCGCTGGTTGTAGGGCGGACTTGGGGGAATGCCGATGCCAAAACCAAACGGATCTGTGATGTTGTAGAGGTTGCCTGTATCCATTAGGCTGTCGCCAAAGATAGTCAGGCTTGAGAAGGTAGTGGCTTCTACGCTGAAGGGCAATAAGGCCGAAGCACAGGCGATGCCTGAAGCAAGCAGAATTCGGTTCATGAAAAATGCACAGGTTGGGGGCAGTCAGTAGAAAGAAGCGTGCCAACTACTGCCATTCCTTACAGACATCTCCGGAACGTGCCGCACAGTAAAAAGCAATACGTTCTTTATAAGGCGGGACCAATCCCTCAGTACATCAACCGGGCGCTCTTTACACCTTCTTTAAAAAGCAAAGGGTTCTAAACCATCGGCCAGAACCCTTCAGCAATATTCATTTGGAAACTGCCATTGGATGCCGACGCTCGGACTGCGCCAACGACCAGAACCGACTACTTAACAGCAACCTTCTCAGCAGGAGACGCTTCGAACGCCTTCTCTAGACGCATGATTCGCTTGGCACGAGCCGACAGCGCAGTGGTATCGAGCCAGTTGGCAATCAGCGCATCGGTAGAAAACAGACCAGCACCGTTCACAGTCATAAACAGGAAGGATGCTGCGTAGATCGCAGACAGCTCCAGGTAGGGCAGGCTAAGACCCGCAACCTTGACGTGGTGGTACATGGCCACGCACATGGTAAAGAACAGACCCAGCGCAGCCGGACGGGTAAACAGACCAATCGCAACCAGGGGCGCACCAATCAGCTCAGTGTAGGCCGCGATGTAGCTCAGGAAGATGGGGAAGGGCAGGCCCAGGTAAGCCACATAGGCCTCAGCAAAGCTCTCGATATTAGCGAGCTTGTCCATGCCGTTGTGCACCATCATGATGCCGAGGACGGCACGCAAGACAGCCCAGGTAGTTTGGGACGCGAAGTTAGGGTTAACGTTCGGCTTGAAGATATTAGCGATCAGCGAGAGGTTAGAAGCCATGGCTGGAAATTAAAATGGGGATGATGGAGTTGAGCTGGTTAGAAAGGTAGGCGCTCAATCATCAACCGACGCGCACAGTCGCTTCCTAACAGCCACAGCGCGAGCAAGATACTCCGTGGCGTGTTCAGCATTTCTTATATAAGAATGTTAACGAATTTATTAAGCAATGTAAACGTATTCTTTGGCTAATTTTGGGGTGAAATGCCTCTGTACCTAAAGTCTTAACGCCTCTTTCAGCATCCGCTGGTCTCGGCAGTACAACGCTCAGATTGCTTAAGAAAAGTGAAGACAGTCTCATGAAAAGCGGATGCGTTGTCCCAGGGAACACGATGACTGGCGGCGGGAATGCTGCAGTGAGTAACCGTAGGACAGGTCTGCTCAAGCTGCTGACCGATAGCCGCATATTTTGTGTCTTCGCTGCCGGTTAGGTAGAGCAGTGGTGGATGTCGAAGCGACTGCAGGTGAGATCGCAAGTCAGCCTGTCGCCCCTTAGAGTAGCGAGTGAACGCAGCGGCGATCGACTGTCGATAGATAGCAGCATCGCAGTCAGGCCCCGGTCTACCCGCAAACAATGGCAGCCGATTCCAGTCGGCCATCACCTGAGACCAGGGCTCGGTGAGAAACCGGTTCGCCCAGGTGCGATCGCGATCGAGCAGCGCTGCCCGCCCCTCAACCAGCCCCGGATCAGCCGCGACAATCAGCGCCCCTGCCCACAGCTGGGGAGACTGCAACACCGCATGCAGCCCCAGCCGCCCCCCCAGCGAGTACCCCAGCAGCACCCGCCGAGCCGGTTCCAAGGCCTGAACGCGCTGGCAAAACCGCTCGGCCCAATCCCAACAGCTATCTGCCATCGTCTCCCACAAGTTCTCCGTCAGCATCTGAACGTCGGGCATGCGCGACTGCAGAGACTGCTGCAGCGGTCGCCAAACGGTAGGCGTTTGCAAATTTCCGTGCAGACACCAGAGCTGTAGCGGTAGGCGTTCTTTGACTGTCACGGGGTGTTGGATTGCATCTAGCCTGACCTAGCCGCCCATCGCTTTAGCCGCTCGCTCAAAGTCGGCAGTGGCGGCCAGGGTGGCGGGGACGTTGAAAAATTGAGTTGCGATCGCACTTGAAAAGGTAAACGTATCGACCGCTGCCACAGCCAGCTCGGCAATATCGGCCACCTCTCGAATACTGGCCGTCAGCACCCGCGTCGGACTCTGCACTCCCTTCAATACCTGCTGCATCTGCGCCACCAGCTGCCGCCCGTCACGGCCTGAGTCGTTGATCCGGCCCAAATATGGAGCAACATACTCCGCGCCAATCGCCGCTCCGATCAGTACCTGATGTACTGCGTAAATGCCTGTCAGCGTTACCCGCACGCCTGCCTTCACCAGCTGTGCCGCTGCGGTTATCCCCATCTGGGTAATCGGGACCTTTACCACGACTGCCGGGTTCAGCGCGGCCAGCCGCTGCCCTCGCTCAAATAGGGTTTCAGGTGTCTCGCCCCAGGTCTGTACCTGGACCTCTTGTACACCCAGATTCAGGGCTTTCTCGACTAGCTTGCCTAATGCGTCTACCCGGCAATCTACCCCTGCCCGCTCCAGCAGCAGTGGATTCGTTGTCACCCCGTAAAACAGCCCGGTCGGTAGCCAGGTCTCCCAGTCCGCGACCTCAGCGGTATCTAGAAACAGACGAATGTGGGGGGATGAATTCATATCAGAATAGGATGCTAAATGTAAGCACACTGCCAGCAACCTATCGCATAATGCAATCATGTAACCGACTAGACATAAATAATGACGGTCGCTCAGGTTAAGTCCTACAGCTTTGAAGAATACGTCGCGCATCTGACCCAGTCGGAGCAGCGCTACGAACTTGTTGACGGCAGCCTGATTGAAATGAATCTGCCCACCTTTCGGCACCTGTTGATTTCGAAGTTTCTGGAAAAGCAGTTTGATACTCAGATCCAGGCTGGGCAGCGGCCCTGGCTCGCCTTCCAAGAGGCAGGAGTACGTACAGGACTTCGTAAATCATGGCTGGCTGATGTATACGTTGTTCATAAAGAGCAGGTTGCCGAGCTGCTGGACGAGTCCGCGATCTGCCAGACTGGCCCATCTTAATTGTTGAAGTAATCAGCCCTGATTCTGTCAGTCGAGACTATCGGCATAAGCGCTCTGAATAGGCTGCATTGGGCGTTCAGGAATACTGGGTAGTAGATCCGATAGAAGAGAAAGTTACGGTCTTTCTGTTGTCGGACGGCCTGTATGAGGAAAACGTGTTTGCTGAAGAGGCTGTTATCGCGTCGCAGGTTTTTCCAAACTTGTCGTTGTCGGTCAATACCGTCTTCGCATCGGGTAATCTGACCTAGCGTAGGGTGGCCATCTTGACCGCCTGCCAATCGAAATAGCCTTTCTTCAAATCTACTTCTTGGGCTGGGTGGACGAGACCCCCACCTTACAGGCAGCCCACTGACTGCATCATCGCTAAGTGCTTTTCAACGGGTGTGAGCGTATGGGCGGCAATCATACCACTGGCGGCAACGGCGGGCAGGCCGATACCGGGGAAGGTAGACCCGCCGCAGCATAGGAGTCCTTTGATGGGCGTTTTAGGACCGGGGAAAAGGCCGCTACCCGCGCGAATGGCAGGGCCGTAGCTGCCGCGATCGCACCTCAAATAGCGCTCATGGGTCAGCGGTGTTCCAACCAAGGTCACTTCGCAGCGGTTACGAATATCAGGAATCACTCGCTCCAATGCTCGCCACATCACCTCCGCCCGTTCTGCCTTGAGCCGTCGGTACGCTTCGCTGCGTCGGTCGAGTCCGGCCCAGGGCGCGTAGGGTTCGTTGCCAGGTGTGTAAACATGAATCACCTGTTTGCCGGTTGGCGCCAGGTCTGGGTCTAACAAAGAGGGAATCGAAATCAGTACCAGATTTTGCGGTGCGTTAATACCCAGCGACCAGTCATTCACCACAATGTAGTGACAGGCTAGATCTGCGGGTAAATCGGTTGCGTCAATGCCCAAATGCAGGTGCATAAAGCTGTCACAGGCAGGAATAGTCTTTCTCTTTTCAAGAAACCGCTCAGGAACAGCACCTTCGGGCAACAGTTTGACCGTATCCCATACCGACGCGTTGGAAATGACCGCCTTTCTGGCTAGAATCTGGTTGCCATTGCGGAGCTGCACGCCTACAGCCTGCCCTTGCTTGACCAGGATCTGATCCACATGGGCACAGAGCCGGAGCTGTCCGCCGAACTTTTCCAATCCGCGCACCAGCGCGTCCACCAGGGCGCCGCTGCCGCCCTTAGGGTAGTCAAGCTGCACATTAGGCCGATACCAGTCGGCAAACATGAAGGCCACTTCGGCGGCAATGGTGCCTTCTGCGGGTAGGCCACTGAGTAAAAAGCACAGCATGTCGAGCCAGTTCCGCACAAAGGGGTCCGCAACGACACCGTCCATGATGCGACTGAAGGGGCCACTGAGCCGGGACATCTGCAGTCCTTGCGTGAGTAGGGTCGGAGCAAAGCGACCAACCGTTTGCAGAGCTCGCCAGTCGAAGCGAACGGCGGCGGGAGGAAGTGCGATCGCAGCCTCCCCCAATGGTCCCATCACCTGCTGCAGTGCTCGCCATTCCTGCACGGCCTGCGGTCCCCGTAGCTGATCGAGAACCTCGCAAAACTGGTTGCCACCAACCCGAGTATCAAAATCGCCCTCCGGCAGGCGGCACCCCCAGGTATCGTAGTTCAGCCATTCGCAGTCTTCACCGATCGCGTCCAGCACCTGCCGTAGCGGGTTGGGCGAGGGGCTGTAGGACAGGCCAGAATACAGCGAAGGCCCAGAGTCAAACCGATAGCCATCGCGAACAAACCCGTGGGCCGCGCCACCCGGGATGGAATGGCTCTCACAAACCACTACCGCGTCGCCGTATCGGGCCAACAACGCACCGCAGCTGAGCCCACCGATCCCGCTACCGATAACAACAACGTCCGTTTCTGTTGTCGTCATTGGCTAGGCCAAAAAACCACGCACCATCCAGGCAACAGAGCTGCCTAAAATTACCGCCCAGACAATCCATTCCAATCGAGAGACTTTGGAGACGTTAAAAATCTGCGAGAGCTTGAACGGCTTCTTTGGCGTTTTTTTCTTAACCTTACCGTAGTTGGGATCAGTTTCCTGTCGTCGCTTAGATTCGCCCATAGGTGGTTCTTAGGTAGCGGCACAGCAAACTGTGCCCGTACAGAGATGAGAAAAAATTACGCGCCAACCAGTCGTTCTTTGAGTGTCTCTTCCTTGGCGCGAAACCCGACGAGAACCGCCTTACCATCTTTAACAAACAGCGGGCGTTTCAGCAGCATGGCATTATCAGCAAAGGCAGTCGCCCACTGCTCATCGGTCCAGGTGTTCCGCTCTTCGCCCAGCGCACGATAGGCCTGACCAGAGGTATTGCGCATGGGCTTAGCCCCGAGTTCCGTAATCCAGGCTTCGATATCCGGTTTACTAGGGGGAGCGGTCTTGGTGTCGATGAAGGTGTAGTCCACCTCATTTTTATCCAGCCACTGCAGCGCCTTTTTGCAGGTGCCGCAGTTAGGAATGCCATATACCTGGAGGGTCATAACGGTCTGTCTATCAGGTTGGGTCCACGTACGCTTGCCGATCCTATCACCCAACTCTGAGTAGTCGAAGGCCCCCTACGATCTGGAAACCGCTACTTTTTGTAACTTCAGGCAGTAGCGGCCCCGAAGGCAATCACGTAGTCTGTAACCATTGATAGTCATAAATAGGGACGCTAGCAGATTGGAGCGTAAGCGGTCGACAGCGAAAACGGCAGCTATTTTGGACGGGGCCATGCAGGAATTCCTGGCCCACGGCTATGCAGCAACCAGCATGGACCGGGTTGCCAGCACCGCAGGGGTCTCTAAAGCGACGATTTACAGCCACTTCAAAGACAAGGCCGATCTGTTTGCCGCCATCATGCAGCAGCTGGCCGAGCACAAGTTTGCGACCGTATTTGACCCTCGCGATCGCACCGCACTCCAGGGCGATTTACGCACCGTTCTCCGTGACCTGGCCCTCAAGATGTGCGATCAGGCCCAGTGTGATGCCCGCTTTAGCGAGTTTATGCGACTGATTATTGGCGAATCGGGCCGATTTCCAGAACTGGCCCAGCCCTATGTCGAAAAGGTTGCTAAGCCTATCATCGAATCCCTGACCGAATACCTGGCCCAGCAGACTAACCCTACGTTTAAAGATCCTGAGGTCACTGCCCGAACCCTACTCGGCACGATGGTCTACTTCGTCATGCTGCAGGAAATTTTGCATGGCAAGGTGGCCTTACCCCTCGGTCCTGACCGCATGGTGGATGGCCTGATAGACCTGATACTGCCGGTTGCGGAGACTCACTCCCACAATCAGGAACCTTCGTTAGAAACCTTCACGGAATCCAGACCGTCTCGATAGCCAGGCCAAATTAATACGCGCCACTGAGGAATTCACCATGCTTCGGCTGGTCATTGGCAACAAGAATTATTCGTCCTGGTCGCTGCGGGCCTGGCTGTTCTTAACCCAGAGCCAGATTTCGTTTGAGGAAGTTCGAATTCCTCTGTATACCGCCCAGTGGCATCGCGAGATTGGCCAATACGGCGCGGCGCGGCGCGTTCCCATTTTGATAGATGACACTGTGACAGTCTGGGACTCGATGGCGATTTTTGACTATGGACTGGCCTACCTGGGGGCGTCGGTGGGGTGGCCCAACGATCGGCAGGCTGGGGCGATCGCCCGGTCAATCTGCGCCGAAATGCACGCAGGCTTTCTGGGCATTCGCAATCAGCTGCCGCAGAATATTCGGGCCCGTACCCCGCTTGCACTAACTGACTTTTCGAGTGATACCCAGCAGCAGATCGAGCGCGTTCAGACGCTCTGGGCGCAGTGCTACGCTGACTTTGGCGGGCCTTGGCTGTGCGGCGATTTTTCGCTGGCAGACGTTGTGTATGCACCGGTCGCCTTGCGGTTCGTCACCTATGAGACACCGCTGATACCTGAGGCACAGCCCTTTGTAGAAGCCGTGCAGTCACTGCCTGCGATCCAAGCCTGGGCCGCCGCGGCGGCGGCAGAACCTGAGGTGTTGCACTTTATTGATGAATTACGTCCGGCCAATGAAACTGAGCTAACCTTTGGCTAGGGACGGTTATCACAACCACGGGCTACCCTTGGAGTGGCGTTTCCGTTGGGTTAGACTAGAGCCCTGCATGGCCCTCCTCGCGGGGTTCAAGCAGGCCTACACATTGGTTCCTATACGTTGGTCAACTAGCCAATCAATAAGACACACAACATTTCCTAGAGGACACTACTATCGCACAGAAGAATCTGGTCAATCGCCAAATCAGGTCTCCCAAGGTCCTGCTTATTGACGAGGAAAACAACAACCGTGGCGTCATTGATACCCGCGATGCGCTGCGGATGGCTGAAGAAGCTGAACTCGATCTGGTCGTCGTCTCTCAAGGCAAGGACGCTCCAGTGGTCAAAATCCTTGACTACGGCAAGTTTCAATACCAGCAGAAAAAGCGCCAAAAACAGAGCGCGCGGACGTCTGTAAAAGAGGTCAAGCTGCGGCCTAACGTGGGTGAGTCAGACTATCAGCTGCGGATCAATCGCGCGGTTGACTGGCTGGGCAAGGGTGACTCGGTCAAGTTTCGAGTGCGCCTGCGGGGGCGTGAGCACCAGCACCGCGATCGCGCGGTTGAGCTGCTCGATCGGATTGTCACCGATCTTAAAGGAACGAGCAAAGTCCAATCTTTTGACCGTCGGGCACTTGTGCTGCAGCTGATGCCGCT
The DNA here is from genome assembly GCA_039817185.1 of Cyanobacteria bacterium J06648_16. Lineage (GTDB taxonomy): Bacteria > Cyanobacteriota > Cyanobacteriia > Phormidesmidales > Phormidesmidaceae > CAWUKV01. The sequence continues at coordinate 19,474 of JBCBWI010000052.1, forward strand.
CTAGGCTTTAAAGCAGTCCTCTGGGGTAACTGCAATGAGTCTGCGACGGATCGTGTGCCGTGTTTTGTTGACTGGGCTGCTAGCACTGCTGGTGGGCTTTGGCTGGATGGATGCAGCACTGGCTCAGCAAAACGCGGTTGATTATACGCTGACGGATCTGAGCGGACGCGATTTTGAAGACGCCGACCTGTCGGGGACATCGCTGGCGGCGGCAGAGGTTCGCGATGCGAACTTTAAGGGGGCTGACCTCAGCGGCTGCATCCTGACAAAGGCATCGTTCATTCGCACCGACCTGCGCGGTGCCAATCTCTCAGAGACCTTTGCTGACCGCGTGATCTTCAGCGGTTCTGACCTGCGCGATGCGGTCATTGTCGATGCACTAATGACCAGCAGCATCTTCAACGACACCGATATTACGGGGGCTGACTTTTCCAATACGATTCTGGACCGATTCCAGGTTTCGCAAATGTGCGATCGCGCCGAGGGCGAAAACCCGGTGACGGGCGTATCCACGCGCGAAAGTCTGGGCTGTCGTAGCTAGCCCCAACGCCTACATCACAATTACATCCGAGCCATTGCATTCGAAGACTAAAACGCCTATGCCGTCATTGGCATAGGCGTTTTTGGGCTCATGGCCGCTATCGGTCAGTCTATGCTGTCGGGCCGCACTCTACAGCCGTCCCTGCTCCAGATTAGTGTTGAGCCGCTCCAGATTTTCGTTGAGCTTCTCTTCGGCAGTCGGGCCTGCTTCAACTTCATCCTGACGCTTGAGCTTCTCAAAGGAGCGGATCAGTAGAAACAGCACCAGCGCAATCACAATGAAGTTAATCACTGCGGACAGAAAAAGACCGTATTTGATACCACCAGCGGACAGGGCCGCAATATCGTCTACATTCGCCGCCTGGAGTGCAGGATTGAGCAGCAGCGGAGTCACGATGTCTTCAATGAATGAAGTGATCACGGCCCCGAAGGCCGCCGCAATCAAAACTGCGATCGCAAGATCGACAACGTTTCCTCGTAACAAAAATTCACGAAAATCTCTCATGAACCCGCCGACGGAGCCAGTTGCACGCGCGCGAGTTTGTCTACTAACCATACCAGTGTCCTCAATAAAGCGATTCCTGACAGACTCAGCCATCAGAATTTTCTTGCTAGAAGGATATCAGCGATTATCCGGAAGACCAATGTTTTCCACAACATTCTCAAGATTTTGGGCCAGATTGCTTAGAGCGGCTAGATTCCTCAGATTAGAGGCGGTTTGAACGAATGATAGAGAAAATCGCTTCCGCGCTGCTAGTTAACGACCAGTAGCCGTTAATACCACCGATTAAGACGCAGTCACTGACGGATATTGCCTGTCTGGACACTTTGAAACGCCTGACCCAAATGTCTGTGCCAATGGACCAACTGCCACAGTTTTTTCGAAACACCTGGGGAATGTACTGAGGTTTTATCTATCACAGCTTCATCTCTCAGGTTTCTGCAACGGTACCCGAGCGGAAACGTTACAGAAACCTGTTCCTAAATCGTTACGGAGCCCCCAAACCATGTTTGAACAGATGCCCTCTTCTCAAATGCTGGCGGCCCCCCAGGGGCAATCTACCTTCCTGCAGTCCGATATCCAGCCTGCGGAACTACAGAAGTCGCTATTGTTCGCTGCGATGGAAAACTTTTCTGACGGGTTAGTGATCGTTGCCAAAACAGGCGAAATCCTACACCGTAACCAGTGCGCACAACAGCTTCTAAAGCTAGTCGAGCAGCCGTATCAAACCCTTAAGCGGCTGCCCAAACGGATCTGGCAAACCTGTCAGACACTGCTGCATAATGAAGATCCGTTTTCAGGAGCCGTTCGCGTTGTTCTAGAAGATGAAATCGAGGTCGTTTCGCAAAATCGCATTCGGGTTCGTGTGCAATGGTTCAGCGCCGAGGCCCAAGATTGTTTTTTGATTCTATTAGAAGACTGTCTGCGCTCAGCGGAGCGTTCGGCCACAAACGAAGCCCATCGCTACGGGCTTACCCCTCGCGAGGCCGAGGTATGGCAGCTCAAACGGGCGGACCTGACCTATAAAGAAATCGCTCAGCAGCTGTATATCTCTGAGAATACCGTTAAAAAACACCTCAAGAGTGTGTATGCAAAACGTGAGCAAGCAGACCTACTAGCGGGCTAGACGTTCCCCTGAGGGTAGATATCGACCGCCTCACTCAGCACCCGGATCCCAGCAACCGGCAACCCCGCTGAAGCTGCACCAAAAGACCGTTATCATGGGAAAGCGCTGATTGCAGGGGTACCATGCTGCCGAAAGAAGATCTACTCAAAGGGGCAGAGCATAAAGACGCCCTAATGCGGGTAATCGACCAGGCCAATCAGGCGATTCGAACCTGGGATGTAGTCACAACAGATTTCTTGTCGCCGCCTGAGCTGTACGAGGCACAGTCGATTTTTCAGCGGCTGACCGACGTCCACCTGCGGGCAGTGGGTGGCTATCCCCAGGCAGAGCGGCAGCGGCTGATAATTGCGCGGGCGGAACTGCCGCTAGACAGTGAGGCCAATCCACTGGCACTGCTGAGTGTAGCGGGTAATTTCCTGTTTGATACTGCCACCCATCGCGATTTTCTCGGGGCCATTCTAGGAACAGGGATTGTGCGAGAAAAGGTGGGGGATATCATTGTCCTGGGGGAGCGCGGGGCACAGGTGATTGTTGTCCCTGATCTGGCAGATTTTTTATCGATGCACCTGACCCAGGTCCGATCGGTTTCGGTAAAGACGCAGCCGATTAACTTCTCTGAACTGCGAGTACGCACACCCAAGAAAAAAGAGATGACGACCGTAGAGGCCTCAATGCGTCTCGATGCGCTGGCATCAGCCGGTTTCGGCATGTCGCGCAGCAAGATGGCGGGGCTGATTACAGCCGGTGATGTGCGGGTCAACTGGAAACCGGTAACTCAGTCCAGCTATACCGTCAAAGACGGCGACCTCATTGCTATTCGCGGCAAGGGCCGCCTTGAAGTTGGTGAGGTATCGGTGACTAAGAAACAGCGTTATCGGGTAGCACTGACCCGATACGTCTAGTCAGTCTTCGTGTTTCTGACGTAAATGCCAGTCACGCAGCCGCTGATGATGATTTTTTAACGACGCTTTTTTACCTGTAGCGTTCGCCTAATCCGTCGGCTGGGCATACCAAGAATGTGAAACTTCGGGAACATATCCGGAGTGGAATCAAGACTGGCTGAGGAAAGAGTAGGTCAGTCTGAATGTTGATCGAGAGCCAGCGACACTCGCTGTCCTCGGTTGATGGTATCTGTCCGCTATTGAATTTTTACAACGCTATGCCCCGTTCTCGTAAACGCCTTTGCGATCGTGCCTTTTTGCTCCTTGACGAAGAAGTCAAACGGCTGTGCAGCTCGAATCCAATGGGTCAGGTCAATCGGGGCCTGGTTCTCCAGCGGCTAGAGCGGCTGCGCCAGCGAGAGGGCACGCCCGCTGGCTACAGCGAATTGAGGTCTGCCGTAGAGGATGTTTTTCCCAATTTTGATGATCGGGTGCTCAAGCGCGCGGCCCGCCTCAACCAACCTAACGGCGTTAGTCAGGCAGCCCAGTGGGTTATCGGTTTAACCGTCGGTGCAGGCACGCTAGCCGGGGGACTATGGCTAGTCAATCTGCCCTATCCCATGATTCGCTGGCCGGTCGCCAGGGTTGCACCCATGCTGCTATTACCCAGCTTTATGCGCATGGATCACGACTATCGGCAGGCCATTATCCACGTCGAGCAGGCAGACCAGTTGATTAACGCGGCTACCAGCGCCGCCGATTTCGAACTGGGTGCCGAAACAGCTGCCCAGGCCCAAAAGCATCTCGATCGCTTGCCCGTCTGGTTCTTAGGCTACTATCCCCAGCGTTATTGCAGCTGGTTCAGCTGCGGGTGGCGGTTTACCCTCGATGAGTTTGAATCAGCACGGGCACTGATTGGCCGTATGGACGCGCAGATTTTTCAAGAACAAAATGCGCTTGACACACTTGATGAGGCCTCTCTCGCCGTCGAAACAGCCCGGCGCCGATACGAAGCCGTGCAGACGCTGGAAGAAAAAGCGCTGATCTTAGCGAACTGGCAGGAGGGCATGGATAGACTGGCTGAAATCCCGCCTGAAACGTTAGCTGGACAGACCACACAAACCCGTCTGCAGGCCTTTCGTCGAGACTATGAGGCCCTAGTGGGCAGCAACGCAGATGTCAGTCAGGCCAGCACTCTGGTTAAAGTCGCCCAGGAATTTGCCTCGAAAGCCAGTCAGGAAGGTCAGAATCCACCCCATACGGCAGAAACCTGGGGACGGATTGCAGGTCTGTGGGAAAGCGCGCTGGCACAGCTCGAACAGGTCCCAGCTAACAGTGCAGGATATGCAGACGCACAAAAATTGAAGGCTGAATACCAAAACAGTCTAGGTATTATTCGAGAGCGACAAATTACTGAGCAGAAAGCTGTTCAAGCATTTGCAGCGGCCCAGGCAAGCAGCCGTCAGGTGATTGCCAATAACTCGGCAACTAATCTATCTGCCCAGGTAGCAGAACTGCAGTCCATTATCGACCAGCTACGCAGCATTCCCTCTGGCACAACGGTTTCTGCCGAGGCTGCTGTACTGTTGAAAGATGTGGAAGGCCGCGACTGGCGACTGCGTCAGCAGCTCAAGAGTGAGCTTTGAACGCAGCACTCGGTTTTCACTGAGCGTATAAAGCCATACATAAAATAACGATAAACTCAGGGAGAACGCTGAAGTAATGGGCACATTAGGGGTAAGAAAAAAGACCCTATTCAATCCCAATGACTCAGTACTCTAGCGAAAGTTTGTTTAAAGCAGTAGACACAGCTGGCAACGGTTTCATTGACAAGGCGGCATTGACGGCCTTGATGGAAGAAAACAATATTCGCCTATCGAGCGAACAGATGCAGCAGCTGATGGCGTTTGCTGACGTCGATGATGATGGGATGATTAGTTTGGCAGAATTTCGGTTAATGATGAAGGCCGCAGCACGACAGGCGTAAGACCTAACCGACGTTATAGCCAGGGCATGCGTCCGGGGGGTGTCCAGTCTTTTAGCGAGACGCTCGCCCTACGAGAATGGGGCACTCCCCTCAATTTGCGGCCGGAATAATGCTTTGTGAGTCTGTCCTGCAGCTGGGTTGGCACTAGCTAAACACGGGTGACGAGTCTGGTCGTTTGGTCAGTCCGTTGACTATGATGGAATTTGATTTGGGTGTCGGCGCATTAGTCGATTACCTGGCGCTGGCGTAAATCGGCTACTAGCCGCTCCGCTAGGTTAATTGCCCTGTTCATTTTAGTTGTCTAAGCAGTGTCAGAAAAACAGCAGAATCCCCTGATTGAAGGGCTACAAACCATTGGCCTGAGTGTGGTCCTGGCATTAGGAATCCGGCAATTTGTCGCTGAAGCGCGCTACATTCCTAGCGGCTCGATGCTGCCAACCCTAGAGATCAATGATCGGCTCGTCATCGAAAAGGTCGGCTACCGCTTCAACGAACCCGACCGGGGGGACATTATTGTATTCTGGCCACCGGATGGGCTGTTTCCAGAAGGCGCTCGTAAGGAAGCCTTTATCAAACGAGTGGTGGGACTGCCAGGGGAAACGATCGAGATCGCTGAGGGTCGCGTTCTGGTAGATGGCGAGGCCCTCGACGAAGACTATATTCTGGGACCGCCCGAGTATCAATGGGGACCGCAAGAAGTGCCAAGTGCATCTTACCTGGTACTGGGTGACAACCGTAACAACAGCGTGGATAGCCACATTTGGGGGTTCGTTCCCGAAGACCAGATCATTGGTCGGGCGGTCGTCCGCTTTTGGCCACCCAACCGGCTGGGCGGCCTGGACTAGGCGCTCCCGTGATAAAGTTTCATTCTGGCATTGGTCTACTTAGCCCCTGATTCCCCATGCCAGTAGCGAACCCGTCAGTCTCGTTAGTTGAAAATCGGTGTCAGAAAAACAACCTAATCCATGGATTGAAGGCTTACAGACGATCGGCCTGAGCGTTGTCCTGGCGCTGGGCATTCGTCAGTTTGTCGCTGAAGCGCGCTATATTCCCTCCGGTTCGATGGAACCGACCCTACAGATCAACGACCGTCTAGTCGTTGAAAAGGTAGGCTACCACTTTACCGAGCCTGACCGGGGTGACATTGTTGTCTTTTGGCCGCCCGACGCGCTGTTTAGCGAAGGGCAAAAGCGAGACGCCTATATCAAGCGAGTGGTCGGGCTACCGGGGGAAACGGTCGAGATTGCTGATGGTGTGGTGACTATCGACGGTGAGCCACTGGACGAGGACTATATCAAGTCACCGCCGACCTACCAGTGGGGGCCAGAGCAGGTTGCAGAAGACAGCTATCTGGTATTGGGCGACAATCGCAATCAAAGCTACGATAGCCACGAATGGGGCTTCCTCCCGGAAGAAAACATCATTGGCCGAGCCGTGATTCGGTTCTGGCCCCTCAATCGGCTAGGTGGGCTTGACTAGGTGGACTGGTTTGGGACGTTTCGACCGCTTTTGACCTCCTTTTGACCTCAAACGGAAATAGCGGCCTCCCGTTCCGTAGGCTGCGGCAGCCAAACCTGCTGCACCCGACCCTGAATGGTTTGCCCCAGCCAACTCGTGTTGCTAGACCGAGAATGTAGTGTGTCTGGCGAGACCTGCCAGGATGCTTCGGGGTCGAACAGCGTCAGTTCTGTGGGCTGATGGGCTGAGACCGTCGGTGGCGGCTGCCCCAGGCATCGGGCCGGTTGAGTACTCAAGTAGCGCCACAGCTGCCAAGGCTGCCAGCGCCCGCTGGCGACAAAGGCTCGCCAAAGTAAGGGAAGCGCCAGCTCTAGGCCAATGGCACCCGGCGGGGCCTCCCCAAAGGCGACGGTCTTTTCTTCGTAGGTGTAGGCGGTGTGGTCGATTGCGATCGCATCTATCGTCCCCTCTTCCAGCCCGGCGATCAGAGCCTGTTGGTCAGCGGGCGTCCCCAGGGGCGGGTCCAGTCGCAACATCGGGTCGTAGCTGAATAGGTCTTGCGTGTTGCGCAGTAGGTGGAGCCAAACGACGCTGGCAGTGACGGGCAGGCCCCGCTGTTTAGCTGTGCGAATGAGTTCAACGCTGCGCGCAGTGGAGACACGCATGATGTGGACCGGCGTGTGGGTCTCGGCAACCTGCTCTAGCAGCGTCGCCAGCGGCGCGGTTTCGACCGTGGCGGGTAGCCCAGCTAGCCCTAGACGCAACGCGTCTGCGCCATCGCGAATCAGACCGGACCAGGTGCGATCGCACGGCCAGAGGGCAATGGGTCGCGCTAGCGGCTGCCCATATTCCAACAGTCGCTTAAGCAAGGCCGCGCCGACCAGTGGCTGGCCGTCGCTGAAGCCAACAATGCCGCACCGAGCCAGCGTCGCTAGTTCGGTCAGCTGCTGCCCGCGAGTACCCACCGTCAACGCGCCCCAAGGCATTAGCTGAGGCTGATCGGGCAAGCGGTGCCCCAGCAGTGATTCAACCTGGGCGGGGGTATCAACCGCTGGCACCGTTGTGGGCAGGATGCCGACCCGCGTAAAGCCTCCGGCGCGGGCGCTAGCGAGCAGCGATTGCACCGTCTCTCGTGACTCATGGCCAGGCTCACCACTCTGGCTGTACAGGTCGATCAGGCCGGGTCCCAACACCCACCCACTGCCATCAATCATTCGGTCGGGCGGTTGAGGTAAGCTGGCGATTTCGTCGGCAGTCAGCCCATCAATCGATTGAATCTGCCCTTCCGCTAACAAAACATTCGCCACCCGCTCCGTCTGTCCTAGCGGATCGATCAGGTGAACGGATTGAATCAGCGTCGAGGACATAGCTGTAGACGGCGAGGCGTTAAAGGAAATGCGGTAAAGGGACTGCGGACGTTGACAGGACTGCGAGTTCTGAAAGGACTGAGGATGCTAAAAACAACACTCACCCAAGGTTGTGAACCGACTACTGAACCGACTGCTATAGGGCCCCAGCAGCAGTCATGTCAAAAATACTGCCAGATAGATGGGTGGTGATGTTAGCCGCACTGAGCATCGGCAAACTTCCAGCCCCGTTGAGGTAATCAATCACGCTCACCGCCCCATTACCCTGTTTAAACTGCCAAAAAGCAGCGGGCCCCAGCCCCGTCACATGGCAAAGAATGGCTTTGTTCACCGCATCGTGGGCAACGACCAGAACCGTTTGCGGCGTTGCCATGCCGCTGTAGCGGGCGACTAAATCATCCCAGGCCGTGGTCGCCCGGTCCCACACCTGCTGCAAATTTTCGCCTTCGGGCATTTGGACCGTTTCTGGCTGGGTTTGCCATTGGGCCAACAAGCCCGGATAGCCTGCCTCAATTTCGTGCTCCAGTTTGCCTTCCCACAGCCCATGACCAATTTCTTGCAGCTCATCCGATAGGCCCAGCTCGATGGCAGGATGGTGCTGCAAAATCGCCTCGGCGGTTTCCTTCGGTCGCAGCATCGAGCTGCTAAAGGCGGCATCAATGGGAATATCCTTCAGAAAGGCTGCTGCCTGAGCTGCCTGGGCATGGCCGTTCTCATTCAGCGGAATATCAATTTGACCCTGAAAGCGCTTGTCACGATTCCAATTGGTTTCACCGTGGCGCACCAGCAGCAGCCGCGGCCCCTTAAACCCAGCTCGCAGCTTCGGCAGGAGCAGTCCGAGGTGACTGGTCAGGTTCATAGACTCTAGCTGAGCGGGCTGGCCCCAGCCGCCTTCAAAATTCAAAACACTAACGGCGCAGTTAACCTGATATAGCCGGTTTAGCCCCTCTGGCCCAACCCCGATTGCCGAGCCGATCAGTGCCCGATTAATGGCGCTGTGGGCAACGAGCAGCACGGTCTGCCCTGCGTGTGCTGCCAGCAGCGACTGCCAAAAGTCGGCGGCCTGCGCCCACACCGCTCGCACCGGATAGAACGCCTGGGTCGTACCATCCGCTTGGGGAACCGACATGACCAGGTCCTGGGGATGCTGCCGCCACGCCCGATATTCGTTCGGATACTGGGCCTCAACGTCGCTAAAAGACATCGCTTCCCACAGCGGCAGACTAATCTCTTTGAGCGCATCCTGAGGCTGTGGGGCGCTAGCGCCCATGGTCTCAGCAATCAGCTCAGCGGTTCGGCGAGCGCGCTTGAGCGGACTACAGAAAATGGCATCGACCGACACCCCCTTGAGCAACTGCCCCACCTGTTGAGCCTGGGATTCTCCGTATTCGGTCAACAAAGACTCGTCATGGTGGCCTTGAATAATGCGTTTGACGTTGAAGGTGCTTTCGCCGTGCCGAACAATAATGATGCGGGTCTTCAAGCGCTTGTCCTCATGGTGTAATGGCTTTGGGTGTAATGGCTTTGGCGTGTCATCGTTCTGGCCACTTGACGGACGGTACCGGGTAAGGTGCCTGTCTGCTGGCATGGCGCCACTGCAGCAAACGCATTAACCCGACGACGTGCCGATTGTATCGTGAGATTTACCCGAATCAAAACTCAGCCATAGTGCTGAAGATACGGCCAAATTCAAGTAGAAAACTAAGTGATTTTGCCGATTCAAGTAGGCGCTGTATGAAGCTGTTGTGAGTTATGAACCCCAAGCTTCTAATAAACTTAAAGCTACTACTAACGTGCGCACTCTAATATTGTTTTTAAGCGGGATAAAGCCGAATGAAACCCTTTCCCTGAGCGACCCGCTGCTTGAAAGCGAATTTTTTTGATTGAGCAAAAAAAGAAGTTAGACAATTCTACTCTCACTGATAAAACGCTGTATCAGAAACAATTAGGTATCGAAATTTTGAACGCTGTAAGCTGTCTTGAACTTACCGATCCTTATGCAATCTTCCTCTCGGCCTTCTACTGACACGCGCCGTCAGCAGGCATCTCAGCCGTCCGCAAATACCACCGCACCCATTCCCGATACGTCACTCTCTCCATCTGACAGCAACGTCATGTCCCTGGTCTATCCAGATGGGCGGGTCATGACAGTAGAGCTGCAGGAGCAGTTTTCGTAGCTGAACGACCGGCCACGGGTACCCCCTCATTGAGGCCTGCAGTTTCCCAGCCTGCTATTTCCCAGCCGTAATCGGCTCTGCGCTTGAAAGGTGCCGCTACTCGACGTTGGCGAAGCAGCGACCACAAAGCAACCATAGTTCATTAACGGGCATCACTGGATGTTTCAGTCCCTACTAAAAACGTTTCTGAAGCCGCCCTGTCCGCTGTGTCAGCGATCTGCTCAGCCGCTTCTGTGCCTGGACTGTGAGCGTCAGATGGACGACTGTCAGCTGGCAGCCCCCGATCACTCCACCTCACCAGTGTTTGCCTGGGGCACCTATGCAGGGGTTTTAAAGCGAGCGATTCACGTCATGAAGTACGAAAATTCGCCTGACATTGCCCAAATGCTAGGGCAAAAGTTAGGTCAGCTTTGGCTGGCCCAGCCGACCTGGCATGCTCAAGCTGCCAATAGATCCCTGGTTGTTGTGCCTGTGCCACTCCACCGCGACCGCCTCAGACAGCGGGGATACAACCAGGCAGAACTGATTGCGTCCCAGTTTAGTCGCGTGACCGGCCTGCCGTGTCTGCCGCAGGGATTGCTGCGGGTAAAGGCCACGGCTGCTCAGCATCAGCTCAGTCCGAAGGATCGTCAGCACAACCTCAAAGGAGCGTTTCGCTTAGGTCCCGATTGGTCAATTGAGCGGATGCAGTCTAGGGTGCTGTTGATCGATGATATTTACACGACCGGAACAACTGCACGAGCAGCGGCCATAGAGTTAAGGCACGCAGGTCTGCGCGTACTGGGCGTTGCTACGGCGGCTAGGGCGTCTCTGTCACGATCTGGGGCGGCGCTAGCGGCGGTTTGAGCAGGCAAGACGGCGCTTCACTAAAAACAAAGGCGGCATCGAGCCCGGTAATTTGTTCAAATTTAGCGGGCGTTAGCCGACCATCACGCCCAGTCAGTTGCCATTGCTGCAGCCGATCTCGCACCTTGTAGAGGTAGCTTAACCCCCGCTCCATCGGCATGTCCGACCATCCATCTACTAGTACTTCGATCAGCGCCAGCTCCAGCGTGGAAGAGGGATACTGGGACAGCAGCTCATTCAAGTGCAGCTCAAACGTTTCTGCCTCGTTTCCTTGGAGGCAGTAGCTGTCAACGATGTGCTTGACGCGCTGGCGATTGATGAGCGCTTGAATTTCCATGGCATCTATCGAGGCTAGACCGATGAATTGACCAGGGGTGAGCGTCTGACACCTGGGAGGAGAAAAGTCCTCGTCATTTCACCGATAGCAGAGCATTGAAGCGAATGGACCGATTAAAGTTGAGCCCTTAACTTGTGACCGTACTTCATATGCTAAGCCGAGTTGAGATCGCAACCCGCTTTGACTCGAAACTTAATAAAGTTCGTAAAAGAGATATCGCTCTGGTCTCTGGTTCAGAGTGATACCTGGCTATGCTGACGCCGCAAACTTCAGATAGTCGCTGGTCATTTCTTTGACCGCCGCTTCGTAAAACTGCCGCCCATGTTCAGGGGTTGCCAAGGCCGGATTCGATCCCATACGACCGTCAGGATAGGTGCGACGAAAGTTTGCCGCCCCATAGATCGGGTAACCGGACGGCGCAACCGCAGGATCTAGTGGGACGGACCTCATGGCTTCGGCATAGGCATACTGGCTCAGCGCCACTTCGCTCGGGGTAGCATGGGAGCCTTCTTGATCGCCATAGAGAGATTTAGCCAGTTGGTAGACACTGCGACCCATGAACCAGTTGGCGACCTTGCAACGCACCTGGTCAGCATTGGGAATCTGCAGGTCCGCTAGATGGGCGTAGGTCTCTGAAAAGGCCGCTTTGAGGGTGGCGATGTTGCCGCCGTGGCCGTTGAGAAAGTAGAAGCGGGTAAAGCCTGCGCGGGCGAGCGGCTTGATATAGTCCTGGATCAGGGCAATCAGGGTGCTGGGTCGCAGACTAATGCTGCCCGGAAAGGCAGTGTGATGTAGGGCCATACCAACGTTGATGGTGGGGCCAATCAGGGCTCCAGTTTCTTCGCCAATGCCCCTGGCAATGACCTCCGCACAGATGGCATCGATGCCAATGACGCCCGTAGGACCGTGCTGTTCGGTTGAGCCGATGGGGAAGATGATGGCTTGCGATCTCGTGAGATAGTCCTCCACTTCTGGCCAGGTTGATAAATGAAGTTGCATCGAAATCTCCTATCAGGTCGATATTGCCGCGTCAGCCGCCGCTGCTAAACTATAGAAAGAAATTCACAGAATATGCTGCTGGTTTATCCAGACCAGATATCTCCGGGCCAGATGTCTTCGGGCCAGATGTCCTAGCAGTCAGGAGCGATACGCATGCTACATCGCAAGATTTACCAACTCTCCTGTAACCAGCGTGAAGTTTGGGTTTTCTTGCGCGATCAGCAACGCTGGATTGAGCGCGCTACGATTCTCGATATCGAAGGCGATCTGGTAACGCTTAGGTATGAAACCGAAGAGGAAGACGAGGTCTGCGCCTGGGAAGAAATGGTCCGGCTCGACAGTATCGGCTCACTGATGCAAAAGCTGTCAACGGTATCCAAGAGCAGTGGTGACCTGACGGTATCGGACGATTGCCCGTCGGCAGAGCAGCTGCCCCAGCCAGGGCTCGATCAGAGCGAGTCGTGATTGCTCGCTTTGGCGGTTGTACCTACCTAAATTTAGGCCAAACAAGGGGCACGATGCCCTCGCCAAAAGCGCTGGAAGTATTGCCAGAATAGGAAAAGT
>JBCBWI010000053.1:0-31194 GCA_039817185.1 Cyanobacteria bacterium J06648_16
AACTCGGTTGTGAAACGTACCTGCGGCGAAGATAGTGAGGGGGTTGCCCCTTGTCAAAATAGCTCGATGCCAGGTCCCTTTTAGAAACCCTCCCCCAGACAGTATCCGTCTAGGGGAGGGTTTTTGTTGGGCTGTCGATGTTCTGCTGGAACTATGCCACAGTGGTATGCCATAGTAGCAATCCTCGCTGCCGCTTGAGTTCATGTTCAGTCTGGCTCTTACCAACTGTAGGTGGAATAGCTTCGCCCGCTGTCGATGAGCTGGTGCTGCTAAGGTTCCGGTGGGGCCGGTGAAAAGCCCCGATATGCCGATCAAAAGCCCCTAACCCGCGTACGATTCAGATGCTGGAGGCAGCCAGTGGTGGCGCTAAACTGTGAATGTGGCTTGTCGTTCTGCCGTATGCGCTGATTTCCTATCGATTTACGCCAGGGGCTGAGCAGGTCTTACAAACGTGGTCGCCTAACAGCCGTATCGCAACCACCTTTCCTCAAGCCGGAATCCTATATTCGACTTACCTGACCGATTCTTTTCCTGTACACAATTCACCAATTTTGTCAGCAGGCATATTTTACAACTGGTTTGTTGAAATGGGGCGAAAAGTGAAAGAGAATTAATTTTTTCCGTAGTTGTACGCAGTCCAGTTATAGGGTCAGTCACTTTGTTTGATCAAAAATTTAGGGAATTGTTGTAGAGGCATATTTCTTCTCTAAAAGCGTACAGGATTGTATTAGAATCCATACGTCAAGACTATTTCGAAGGTCCGCAAGCCAATTCACTTGTGGGGTCTGAAAGAAAATAACAGAGTTTTCTGAGTTATTGACTTAGTTAATTAAAGTTTTCAAAGGACACCTTCTTTCGTCTTGAATCGCTCATCTACCATTAGTGAACATGTCAAAAAGTGCATCCAAAACAACCAGCCGGGTCGATAAAGTTTACGACGAGATGAAAACGCTACTCGTAAATTACCGCTTTCGCCTGGGTGAACGACTCAATGAAGTTTCGCTATCCAAGAAGTTCTCGGTCAGCCGAACGCCGCTACGGGAAGTCTTCAATCGCCTCACGGCTGAGGGTTGGCTCCTGTTTGTGCCGAATAAGGGATTCTTTTGCCGGTCCCTAGAGCCTCAGACCATCATCGATCTCTACGAAGTGCGCCGCCATTTAGAAGAGATGAGCCTGTGTTTGGCCATTGAGCGGGCAGCAGATGAGGATATTGCCGATCTCGCAGAGTTCGGTCGAGATATTTGTTTTGTCTCGGAGACCTCATCAACAGAGCTGCTGGTCAAGCGCGATGAAGAGTTTCATCAAAAAATTGCCGATCTGTCCCACAACTCGGAACTGTCCCGCGCCATTCGCGTGATGAATGAGCGGTTACATTTTGTTCGGTGGGTATCGCTGGAGAACCCAGAGCGTCGGCAGGCCACCTACGAAGAGCATCACCAGATTTTAGATGCGATTAGAACGCGCGATATTGACGCGGGAATAGCGATTATGCGTACCCACGTGACCTGCCACCGAGATGAAATCATCAAGCTGGTAAAGGAAAGCATCGCCAGACTGTACGTTCAAGAGCCCTCTAACAACTAGTTCAATCAACTAGTTCAATTCCCAATCAAAGCCTCTTGGTTGGTGCCTAGATCTCTATGGGTGTTTTCCCCAACCCCTGTATAGACGTTTCTCCAGAATTTTTAATCCGGCACTTCTAGCCCCGTGCCGCAATGCCGGTCTTTATTCGAACTAGCAATTGTTACCTTCGCTGCCAGTCATGCTTGCTGGTGCTGTCAGTCTTTGGCTTGGCCCCAACCATTGTTCCTATCAGCTACCCAATGGCGACCTCTAGGGAGGCTAAAACAGGTTGCGTAACGTCTTTACCGCCACCCAGATTGGTTGCTAGGGTTTGTAGGGTAAAGATGATTCCCCACGGCAAGCCCCACCAGCCCAATATCACTGACAGCAGTGTGAACTTGAGGCCCTTAAGGGCAGCGTTTTCAGTTGACCGGACAAAGTAAATATCCGATCGGCGCTTGAAGCTCATGAAGATAATCGAAAAGCAGTATTGAAAGATGACAAACCGGCCGCCGTTGCCAATTTCCGCAGCGAGTTGTTGTTTGTTCATGCCATCAATGCCGTGAATATTCATAGTGAATGCCTAAGGAGTGATTTAGAATTAGGGCTGGGCCGCACCGCGTATAAAACTATACATAGTAGCGAAATGTCATTTCGGACGAGCTGTTTGATGGGGCAATGCTATGACTGCAGGTTGCTATGAGATGTTGGGGTATCCCTTACTCAGACAACAAATACGTAGGCCATACATCTCTAAAGAGGACATCTAGACTCAGAATTTCGGCGTGGTCTTCGAGCAGTCAGCCTGAGGGATAGCAATCGCCAGTCGCGTCCTAACGTGACTACGAGCCAGGGAGCACTCTGCGCTTTACGGATACCGCTAACTTGGGGTCCTAAGCAAGATGGCCAAGGCTATCTCACTTTTCTAGACTCACTGCGGATAGATGCCCGGATTACGAAGATCCATTGTGAGTTGCTCAATATTAATATTCCCTTTAGATAGCGGCTGTCAACGCTAGGCGGTCAGCGCACTAAGGGGGGACGCTGTGCCTTTGCTCGTAATCAGTTACTGCAGGCTATAGGTCGTACAGCCCCAGTGGCGGCTGTGGGGCAGGCGGGGACCGTGCCAGCCCGAGCGGCGGAGCTCTTTGGCGATGAGTCGATTGATGCCGCCGTGGGCAACCAGCACAATTGGCCCTGTCCGATCGGCTGCCTGAACCAAAAGGTGCGCGACGATGCGGGCGCGTTGTTTAGCCGCCACCGATGATTCACAGCGTGGGCTGTAGCCTAGTCGCCAGATCAGCAGCGCCAGTGCGGTCCAGGCGAGGGCCGGTAGCCGCAGGTAGATAGGAAAATCGACCGGAAACTCGATTTCGCGAAAGCGGGGGTCAACGATCGGGGGGCGGGGCGCACCCAAGAGCTCGGCGGTGTGAAGGGCGCGGGGACGATCGCTGGCGTAGACTTTGGCGGCCCGATTCATGACCCGCTTGACCGATTCGGGCGGGACGGCCCGAAGACTGATCTTGGCCGCTTCATACCGCTCTACAAAGATGCGAAAGTCGCTTCCTCGAATACGGGTCTTGAGCGAGACAGTCGGAGGGCCGTGGCGAATCAGCGTGATTGACTGGGCTGGCAACGATGGGCAGGTAGGCACGATGGTGTTAGGTCGGTCTCGAATTAGCGCTATACTTTGACACCGCTACAGGCATTTTACAGAGCCATGACTTTTACTCGTGTAAGCGTGACGACCCCCCACTCAGTTGCCGACTGGCAGGGGCTGGCCTCCCAGGCGCTAGCCGGTCAGTGTCTGTCGAGAACGCAATCTCTAGCCGTACTGCAGGCCGCTGATACCGAGCTGCTCTCCCAGCTGGCCGCTGTCTATCGGGTGCGGGCTCACTACTGGGGAAATCGGGTCAGGCTGCACTTTCTGCTCAATGCTCAAAGCGGACTTTGCCCTGAAGACTGTCACTATTGTTCCCAATCTAAGGTCTCGCTTGCAGACATCGAGAAATATCCGCTGATGACTCAGGAAAAGATTCTAGCCGCCGCTGACCGGGCCCATCAGCTGAAGGCGGGAACGTTTTGCATGGCCATCTCGGGTCGGTCGCCCTCGCCCCAGGTACTCGATGAGATTTTGACGATGGTTGGGGCCGTGAAGGCACGCTACCCGATGCGGGTCTGTACGACGTTAGGGCTTTTGGATGAGCAGCAGGCTAAACGCCTTAAGGCGGCCGGGGTAGATCGCATCAACCACAATCTGAACACGGCGGAATCGCACCACGCCGATATTTGCACCACCCACGCTTATCAGGACCGACTGGCAACGGTTAAGGCCGTGCAGGCTGCAGGCTTAACGACCTGCTCGGGCGGTATTTTGGGTATGGGCGAGTCGGACGAGGACATTGTTGACCTGGTGCTGGCGCTGAAAGCCCTTGATGTGACCAGTGTGCCGGTGAACTTCTTGATTCCGATTCCAGGTACGCCCTTTGCCGATCATCGTGAGCTGACGCCCCAGCGCTGCTTGCGAATCTTGTGTCTGTTTCGACTGCTGCTGCCGTCCCAGGAAATTCGAATTGCTGGCGGGCGGGAGGTGCATTTGCGATCGCAACAGCCCCTGGCGCTGTATGCAGCCAACTCAATCTTTGTCGGGGACTACCTGACGACGCCCGGTCAGTCAGCCCAGGCAGACTACGCCATGATTCGAGATGCGGGCTTTGTGATTGAATCCCCCGATGGCGGGGAATTGGACAGTGCGACTGGCGACGTCGATGCTAGCTGAGGTTGCGGTGCCTGGCTTTGGCTACTTTGCTGGCTGATTTGTTTAAAGCCCTGAGTGCAGCTAGCCCGATAGCAGCGCATGCGGCCGAGCTTACGCTCGCGCCCAAACCCCGAGAAAAGGCCTTTATGGCGAGCGCTATATTTGCTTAGATCGGGTAAATCTTCCTTAAACCTTAGGGAATCCGTCTAATTGGGCTGATGTTCTCAGAAGCGAAACAGGCATAATAAGGCCAGTCCCGCTTTTTACAAAAGTTATCAGTCTAGAGCGCCATCAACCGGTCTGCTAGAGACGGATATAGAATTGCTGACTGTAAATTTCTGCCAAAGATTTCTACAAAGTTGCCAATCCGTCAGGGGTGCATGAAACGCTTGATCTTTAAATTCCCTTTGCCAGCCGTACTTTAGTACTTTAAATGAGCCGTCGTATTTTTATAGGTGACATTCACGGGCACTACGAGGGCCTGATGAGCTTAATAGAGGCGCTGGCATTGACGGATTCCGATCAGGTTCATTTTGTGGGTGACCTGATTGATCGCGGCCCCAAGAGTGCTCAAGTCGTCGAATTTGTCCGCAAGCATCGGTTTCCCTGCGTGCTGGGCAATCATGAACAGCTGCTGATTGAGGCGTTCCCCAATGGGGATACTCACATGCCTGCATTTCAAGGTTGGTTGTACAGCGGCGGTCAGGCAACGCTGTCGAGCTATGACAGTGTCGACTATCTGTTTGAGCATCTGGCCTGGATCAAAACCCTGCCCTATTACCTGGACCTGGGCGATATCTGGCTGGTCCACGCTGGGGTTAATCCCAACCGTTCCCTCAGCGAACAGACGCCCCACGAATACTGCTGGATTCGCGAATCCTTCCACGGCTGCGAGCGCCCCTATTTTGCTGACAAGCTGATTATCACGGGACACACGATCACCTTTACGCTACCGGGGGTTGCTCCAGGACAGGTAGCGACGGGTCCAGGTTGGCTAGATATTGATACAGGTGCCTACCACCCTAAGAGCGGTTGGCTAACGGCGGTGGATTTAGACAATGAAATGATCTATCAGATGAACGTCTATCACCATACGCTGCGGATGCGGGCGTTGAATGATGCGGTGTCAGCGGTAGAGCAGCGCAAACTGCGCCGCCGCACGAGCTATGCAATGAAGCCTTAGTGATGGTTGGGCGCACTGGCGCTGATCTCACTGCTTTCTCAGCTGGCGTTCAGACTCCTCTCAAAGCCGGTTGCGAAACTGTGGCTAGGGGTATCACGTTAGTTCCTTAACGGATGGTTTCAGGCTCGATACCCCTTTCTTACCCTATGTTTAGACAATGCTGTGGGACAGTGCTGTGGCACGGGGCTTAAGGCTCAGTCTGGAGCGGCTAGAGCCATAGTTTGGGGCCATAGTTTGGGGCTAGAATTTGGGAAGAGTCATAATCAGCTCTACCATTCTGGTGAATTCCCCTTTAGAATCTGACGCAACACCTTGTGATGCGCTTTGTGGCTTTTCCTGAAAACGCTCCCTTTTCTAAAATTCCTAGCTGGGCCGCGCTGTCCCTGCTGATGAATGGGCTGTTGTTTGTGACGCTGTTGGCCATTTGGCACGATGATCAGGGCTCGCAGCCGTCGGTGCTGCCCGAGGCGCAGGCAGCGGCAGATGTCGAGATCGACACGGCTTTTTTTCTGCCTGCGGTGGGCGAGGTGCGGCGGCTCAACTATCAGCAGTGGGTGAGGCTGTTGCAACACGAAATGGATGCGATGGTGGCGAAAAACCCTGACCATCTCACCATTTTATTGGGGGATTCGCTCAGCCTCTGGTTTCCGACGGAGCTGCTGCCGGGCCGTCGGGTATGGATGAATCAAGGCATTTCGGGTGAGCAAACCGACGGTGTTCTGGCCCGCCTGGGGGTCTTGGCTGAGGCCGATGTGGACACTATTTTCTTGATGGTGGGTATCAATGACCTGATTTGGGGTCAGAGCGACGCGCAGATTATCCAAAACTACCGGGCCATTATGGATGCCCTGGTGCGGCAGCACCCCGATACCCAGATTGTGGTGCAGTCAATTTTGCCCCACGGCGCTGAAACTGCTACCTGGGAAAGTCGAGAGCGCTTGCTGGCCCTGCCTAACAGCCGCATTCAGGCGATGAATCAGTCACTTGAGCAGGTGGCAGCCGACTATGATGCCAAATATCTCGACCTGTACGCGCTGTTCTCGAATGGGGAAGGCAATTTGCGGCCTGATCTGACAACGGATGGGCTACATCTAAACCGGGAGGGCTATTTGGTGTGGCGGGCTGCGATCGCACTCTACACTCAGCTAGAGCTGTGACCCCAAGCCTGGTTGGATAGGTCTGGACCTGGCAAGAAGGCTTAAAATACCCACAGTAGGCTGGTGAGGCAATCAGGAATGGTCGCTTCTCACCTATGGCTCCCGATCTTTTGACTCCTATGGATACCAAAGCCTTTAAGCGTGCACTCAACCAGTCCGATAATTACTATCGCAATCAGGGATTCGGCGAGAAAGAAGAGGTTGCGGGGCAGTTAGCGACCGAGTATCAAAGCGATCTGATTCAGCAAATTCGAGACCAGCAATACACCTTCACCCAAGGGAACGTCACGATCAAGCTGGCGAAGTCGTTTGGATTTTGCTGGGGAGTGGAGCGGGCCGTCGCGATGGCCTATGAAGCTCGGCAGCACTTTCCGACCGAGCGGATTTGGATCACCAACGAAATCATTCATAATCCGGGTGTGAACCAGCGTATTCAAGACATGGATGTGCTGTTTGTGCCTGTGGTTAATGGGGAGAAGGATTTTTCTCAAGTTGCTGCTGGGGATGTGGTTATCTTGCCCGCGTTTGGGGCCAGCGTGCAGGAGATGCAGCTGCTCAACGACCGGGGCTGTACCATTGTCGATACCACCTGTCCCTGGGTCTCGAAGGTTTGGAATACGGTTGAAAAGCACAAGAAGAAGGACTTTACCTCAATCATTCACGGCAAATATAAGCACGAAGAGACGGTAGCGACCAGCTCCTTTGCAGGTACCTATCTGGTGGTGCTCAATCTGGATGAGGCCCAATATGTAGCCGATTACATTCTCCATGGGGGCGACCGAGATGCCTTCTTAAAGAAGTTTGAGCACGCCTATTCCGAGGGGTTCGACCCGGATATCCATCTCACAGGCGTGGGGATTGCTAACCAGACCACTATGCTCAAGGGTGAAACCGAGCAAATTGGCAAGCTGTTTGAGCACACCATGCTAAAAAAGTATGGCCCCCAAGCCATCAACGACCATTTTTGGAGTTTTAATACCATCTGTGACGCCACCCAAGAGCGGCAGGACGCCATGTTTGAGCTGGTGGACGAGACGGTTGATTTGATGGTGGTGATTGGCGGTTTCAACTCGTCGAATACGACTCACCTGCAGGAAATTGCTGTGGAGCGTGGAATTCCGTCTTACCACATTGACGGCCCGGAGCGGATTGGTCCAGGTAATCGACTAGAGCATAAGCCGTTGCATGGTGAGGTAACGACGACAGCTCCCTGGCTGCCAGGGAGCGCGCTGGTGGTTGGCGTGACTTCTGGGGCCTCAACGCCTGACAAGGCAGTCGCGGAGATCATTCAGCGTATCTTTGCGCTACAGGCGGCACAGCCCGCGGTGGTCTAGCTTTTCCATGCTGAGAATGCCTGATACACCGGAGACGTTAGACCTGCGCTACAGGCCGTCTTGCGGCTTGCTTCAGTCACTTCAGTCAATCTGCTGAGGACGGCTGCTCCCCTTGGGAGGCCAGGGCCGAGTCGGACTCGATCGGCTAACGATGTGAAAGTAGGCCGCAGGCCGCTGCGGGAATGACGCGCAGCCCTGGCCTACACTTTGCTTTGGCTGCTGCAGGGACCGATTCGCTGAGCTGTCCTTATTCAAGGACTAGCTTTTTGTCTGGCTTTCCCGTAAATTTACAACAGCAGCTGAGCTGAATTTTTCTAAAGCTTCTAAGATGGTGCATCTACGGAGCGGTCGCAAAAGTGATAGTTGCTACAGGGTTGTGATTCCTTTTCATTAATGATGTGTATTTAGAGGTACCAGAAACCCTATTTATAGTGGCTATTTGAGGCAAAACTGAGCGAGCCAATTCAGGTCTGACGATGGCGTAAGCGAGGTTGCTGATGATACGGGTGTTTCTTTGAAAATACGCAGGACTATTCCTTTCTGTAAACTCTACCGGAATGCTTGAGGGGCCTCTGGTAGTGAGATTACGGGTGCTCTTAGCATGGAAAGTTTATTAAATTCACATCATCAGGGAGAAAGCGAGATCCACGGTGGTCATGATCGGTAGCGATATACAAAATGCCCAGCAGCGGTTATATGATTTCTTTCTAGAAAGTGTCAAAACCGATCCGGCTGCAGAGGTATTAGCAACGTTTCGGCGTTTGTTTGTGGACTATACCCAATCGACAGAATCGGATTTACCTGTTGCACTTTATACCTTAGTCATCAAAAACAACCCGCAGGAATTTCAGTTTACGCTGAAGCGGATTTGCTACATTTTGATTAACAACTGGGGGCTACAGCGCAACGTTGAGGCTATTCGAGAGCTGATTAAGACTTTTGAGGATCGCACCCTGCTACGGCCGGGGCTGTCAGTCGTGCTGAAGCGGCTGCGCGGCTGGATGCGGGCATTCGTCAACAGTGATGATTTTAAGGGCCTGAAGCTGTTTGCGGCGCGCTACGACGAGACCAAGCACTGGAGCGAGCACTACACGTCTTACCTGCTGGTTCCTCAATACCTGAACTTGGAAAATCCGCTGGAGCAACGGGAGGCGGCTCGGACGCTGTCGATAGAGCTAAAGGAGCAGTTCCGGTTTGATTTGGCGATGTACACGGCGCGATCGCAGTTTAATCTGCTGACGCAGTCGTCTCCTAACCCCACCCTGTTGGGAGAAGCGGCGCTGAATCTGGTTAAACTGCTGCTGGTGAAGCCAGGCCGATTTAGCTATCCGAATCTGGCCAACCTGTTCCGCCAGCAGGTGCGCAATCTAGCCTATCAGGACTACAAACGAGCGTTGCTTCACTATCTGGCGTTTGCGCTGCCCAGGGCTCCAGTTTCTGTCGCGCTCAGGCAGCGACTGCCCGAGCCGGTGCTGAATCTATACCCACGTCACAATGGTGAACGGGTGGATGATGCGATCGCACTGCGGACCTGCAACCGGGTGATCGACATGCTGACAACCGAAGACCGTCAGCAGCCTTCACGCTTGTTCAATCTGGTTCTGGCCCAGGGGAACCCGTTGGTCTTGGTGATCTTGCTGCTGAAAGTCGCCCTCTACTGCCCCAACGTGCAGGCTCACCTAGAGCTGCGGATTGCCGACCTGATTCGCTACTACGAAAAGCTGTCCCAGACGGACTGCAACTGGGTGATCAATTTCTTTGAGGTGTTTCGGGTGACGTTCTCGGTCTATGCCGAGACGACCCGCTATAACCTGGTGCAAATTCGCCAGGAATCAGAGCAGGGGGCGATGCCCGTCGATCTGGATGCCTATCGAGTCTTTTCGCAGCGACGTCAGGGGCTGATCTATCCCACGCCTGAGATGATTGAGGCGGTGGCGGGCTAGTTTCCGTTGTAAAGGGGCCAAGATTAATCCTGCTGATGGGCAAACTGGTATGCGCCCATGAAGGAAAGTGCGATCGCAACTGACAGCAAGACCGGAATTGAATACCAGGGAAAGGCCGACATGGGTTTATAGGCCGCTGCCCGTAGGCCAACCGTTGTATACGTCAGGGGCAGCAGGTAGACAATCCCCTTCAGCAGGTTGGGCAGCGTAGCCGGGTCAAAAAAGGTCGCGCCCAAGAACGACATTGGCACAATCAAAAAGTTATTGAACAGGCCCACGCTCTCCAGCGACTTGACGTTGAGCCCTACGATGACACCCAATCCTGCGAATACGGCGCAGTTCAGCACCAGCAGCAGTAGAAACAGTGGGTTGAGAAAGCCCCATACGTTTTGCGTGAACAGAACGGCCACCAGAATCACCGATGCTGCTGTCAGCATGCCCCGCACGACCCCCGCCAGCATCTTGCCCAGATGTAGCGCAAGAGGATGAATCGGATACAGCAGCGTTTCTTCGAAGCTTTTGGTAAACAGCCGCTCGCCGCAGATCGAAAAGGTCGTGCCGCCAAAGCTAATGACCATTGACGAAAGGGCAACCATTCCCGGCAGGATAAATTCCAGATACGTATCGCCTGCGCTAGGGGTGGCCACCCGGTCAATCGAACTGCCCAGCCCCAACCCAAAGGCCAGAATATAAATCAGTGGGGAAATCAATCCCGATGCCGCCACCTGCGGAATCCGAATTCTTAAATCCAGCCATTCTCCCCAGAAGATTGTCAGCGTGTCGGCAATCAGCGTTTGCAGGGTCGAGGCTTTTAGGGCTTTCACGAGCTTTTCCCAACGTTAGTTTAAGAACCGTTGACGACGGTTACGGTTCTTATTGTGCCGTGATATTGGCCCCGCGCACAAACGTTTATATCTGGCGTTTATAGCAGGACGCTGCCCTAGTCTGATGGCAGGGGCTGACCAAAGTAGATGGGCGTAGACGAACGGGTATCGGTGATAGTGCGCTCTGAATCGGGGGCAATATCGACAACGGCCACAGGCTCAACCTCAGGAATAGCGGTTGGAAAGCTGGCCGCATCCGCCGCATTGGCTAAAGGTTCCAGCGGGACGACTGCAGCGGTGTACGGATCGGCTTCGGCTTCGGTGGTTTCAGCTGCATCGGTTGCTGTTTCTACAAAGGGTGGCGTGGCCGCTGCCGCAGGCTCAGCCGCAGCAATAGCCGGATCAACCGTTGTATCTGCAACACTGCCTGGCTCGGACTGGGGTTCGGCCTCGGGGGCAGGTTCAGGTTCTGCTAGCTCAGCCGCTACTGGGGCTGCCGTCGCTAGCGCGGGTTCAGTCATAGTGTCGGCGGCGGGTTCAACCGTGGGTAGCGCGGCGATACCGGCCTCAGCGGTGGCGACGGTATCGTCAGGGGCCACCACATCGGCGGCTTCTATCTCGGGGGTTTCTAGCTCCGGTGCAACCATCGGCGGCACATAGCCCGGTTCGGGTGGGCTGGGTCGAGTCGGTCGAGTGGCTTGGGCAGTGTCTGTAGTGGGCTCAGGGGCGGTTCTAGTTTCTGTGGGCGGTTCCGCTGAGTCAGCAGTTGGGCCGGGCTCAATGGGCGGGACAGACACCGTTGCTGTGGGGGGGCTAGTTTCTGCATAGAGATCAATCGGCAGCGTGCTGGCATCGGCGGCTGGCTGCTCAGGCAGCTGTAGACCGGCTGCAGAGAAGCTAATCTCCTCAGCGTTTTCCAGGGAAATGGGCGCTTCAGCGCGGGCGGTCTGGGTTTCGGGCACCGGCTGAACGGCTGCTGTATGGTCAGCTGTCGGAGAAAGGTTCTCAGCGGTCTCCGACGGGTCCGTCGTGAGGTCAGCGCTAGGCGGTGTCGCCGAGGTGCTCGGTGCGGAAAGGTCTGGTGTGGGTTCTGCTGCTGCTGACGCCGCTGCTGTGGCAACCGCGTCTACACGGGGCCGAAAGCGCCAGTGTCGCTGCCCATCGACGTCTTCAAACTCAATGTCGGCCTGACGTTCCTGTAAGACGGTGCCGGGGGCCAAATCGATCACAATCCGAACGGTCTCTCCCTCAAACTGAGACACCCGGATGCGCTCAACCGCACCGGCATAGGTCACTTCTGTTGGCACAGGACCGAGCTGAGTCGCTGGAATATCAAGGACTACACGGGTGGGTTCCGCCAGCAAAAAGAAGCGGGGCTGTACCGACTGAGGAAGCGAAAACTCTAGCTGTTGCTGGGTTTCATCAAACGACCAGGTTGACAGCTCAGCCGCTCGGACGGGGGCGGCCACCAAAACGACTGCGGCGGTGGCCCACAGTCCGTTGCTCATCCAGCCTGGTCTAAATGCATCAAAACCCATAGTGGTCAGCCTTTTGCCCGTATACGGTGCCTAGATATCCCATTGCTGGCTAACAGAATACGCCACTTTACAAAAAGTGACCTGTTTTTTTGCTAAAAACTGGGTCAGTTTATCGCTTTTGTTCGCCACTATGGAGCTAGACCCAATCAAACGAGTGACATGGAACTGAACGAACTGTTTACGCTGCTGCTGCTGTTAAGTCCCGGACTGCTGCTGTCGGTGCTGGTAATGACTGCCTTTGCATTTGGAGGCTAGGCCAATGGTAATGACCGAATCCACCATGTTGGCGCTAGGAACAACGGCTCCAGCCTTTGCGCTGAAGGATGTGGTCTCTGGCGAGATCATCTCTGACGGGAGCTTTGGGCCGGCCCGGGCGCTGCTGGTGATGTTTATCTGCGTTCACTGCCCCTTCGTTAAGCACGTGCAGCAGGCGCTGGCCAAAATCGGTCAGGACTACCAGGACAAGGGCCTCGGCGTTGTTGCCATTAGCTCCAACAGCATTGAAACCCACCCTCAGGACGCGCCGGAACACATGCGAGCCCAGGCCCAAGCGCAGGGCTTCAACTTTCCTTACTGCTTTGATGAATCTCAGGAAGTGGCTAAGGCCTACACCGCCGCCTGCACGCCGGACTTTTTCCTGTTTGACGGTGACCAAAAGCTGGTCTATCGCGGTCAGCTCGACGATAGTCGCCCTAGTAACGGCAAGCCGGTCACGGGAAAAGACCTACGCGCTGCGATTGAAACAGTGCTAGCGGGTAAAGATATTACAGCCGAGCAAGCACCTAGCGTCGGCTGTAATATCAAGTGGACACCCGGAAACGCACCGGCCTACTTTGGTGCATAGTCGCTCTTATCCCCTTGCTAATGGTGCAAACTCCTAGCGCTGTATCAGATCTCAAAACGGTGAAATGGTCGGTTGATGACTACCACCGCATGATCCGTGCGGGCATTTTACAAGATCGACGGGTTGAGTTGTTGGCAGGGGATATTGTTGAAATGGTTCCGGTTGAGCCTGAGCATGAAGACACGGGTGACATGCTGGCGGAGTATCTACGCCGCATGCTGGGTCAGCAAGCCAAGGTTCGAGAATGCAAGGCCATTACCCTCAGTACCAGCGAACCTCAGCCGGATATTGCAGTTGTCGAGACTCGCCGGTACCGAGAGCATCATCCCTATCCTGAACAGATTTATTTGTTAATTGAAATTGCTAAATCTCGTCCCGTCAGAGATGTAGAAACGAAACGGAAAGTCTACGCAGCAGCAGGCATTCAAGACTATTGGGTGCTCAATCTACAAACTCAGCAGCTTCGAGTTTTTAGAGACATTGTGGATGGGGACTATCAAAGCGATCAGGTCTGGATGTCAAAAACGATTTCGCCACTCTGCTTTCCAGAGGTCGAGTTGTCGGTTCGACAGATTTTAGAGGGGTGACGGCACACCCTGTTCCAGCCTAGCCTCCAGCCTAATCTATAGATAGCAAGGGCAGATCGGTTATTCCTGGGTTGACTCAGCAGGTACTACCTGAAGAAATCTGATCGAGGGTCGAAGGTTTCAATGGCGCGGAGGTTTTGGTAGAGGGCTTTTTGGTCGGGGTCGAGGGATGGGGGGATTGCGATCGCAACCTCAACAATCTCATCGCCCCGCTCTCCGGTCTTATTCACATAGCCCTTGCCCGCCAGCCGAAACCGCTGACCCGGCTGCACGCACTCTGGCAACGTCATCTGCACCGGACCGTCCAAGGTGGGGACTGTGAGTGGGCCGCCCAACACCGCCTCGCTGGGCGTCAGCGGCAGTCGGCACACCACATCTAGCCCCTGCACCGTGTAGTAAGGGTGAGGCTCCACTGTGATGTTGAGATAGAGCGCGCCGCCACTAGTTCCCTGACCTTTTAGGCGAATGCGTTGTCCCGTGGTCATGCCCGCTGGCATGTTGACCTCGAGCGCCCGGCCATCTTCTAAGCGAATGCGTTCGGGGCCGCCTGCAAAGGCTCGCTCCAGCGGTACTGAAAGATTGGCTTCCGCATCGCCGGGACGTCTGGATGCCGTACGTCGAGGCGGCGGGCGCTTAGGAGATTTAGCAGCGGCAGACGGGCCGCCGTTGCCGTGGCGGTTCAGCAACTGGTCGATAAAGTTGTTGAAGTCGGCCCACTCACGCGCGTTAAAGCTGTCGTACTGACGACGATGGTCGCCGTCGGACAAAATTTCGTAGGCTTCGTTGAGCAGCTTGAACCGCTCCTCGGCCTCTTTGTTGCCTGGATTCAGATCGGGATGATACAGCCGGGCCAGCCGTCGATAGGACTGCTTAACCTGCTCAAAGCTGGCGTCGCTGCTCAGCTCTAGCAGCTCGTAATAGTTTCGGAAGTTTTGCATGACAACCGGCGCTGTTTACCAAACCTCGCCATCCTCACCCCAGTCTTCGTTGTCCCAGCTGCTCGTGCGACTGGGTGAAGTTGGGGGGTAGCCCATGTTGCCTGAATAGCCTTGCTGAGGGCGGCGATCTGGCTGCGGATCGGCAGCGGGCCGATCACGATCGGGCGGGTTGCGATCGCGAGTTCGTTGCTCGGGTTGGGGGCTATCGCCTCGGGGCGCTGCCGATCTGCTGGCTTCAGACGTAGTCCAGGGGTCGGGCTCAGGTTCCCAGCTGCGCTTGCTACGATAGTCTCCATCGTCGTAGCTACTATCTGCGGCGGGTTGGCGATCGTCGTAGGGGGCATCGTAGGCGGGGGGTTGGCCCCGGTCCGGCTGGACATCTCTGCCTGGGCGGCGATCTGGACCGACATCCGGGTAATCTGAGCGGCTGCGAGCCTCCTCATAGCGTTGGGCGTCATCGCCAGGCGGACGATAGCGATTGGGCTCGTAGTGTGCCTGCTGATCGTACGAAGCATCATAGCTACGCGCGTCGTAGTCGGGTGAGCCATAGTCCGCTGGGGCATCGCCTTTTGAGCTGTAACCCTGCTGGTCATAGCTTTGCTGGTCATAGCTTTGCCGGTCATAGCTTTGCCGGTCATAGCTTTGCCGGTCATCACTGGACTGATTGTAGGGCTGTCTGGGATCGTAGCTGCGCTCGTCGTAACTGTTTTGTCTCTCATAGCGCGGCTGATCGTAGCGCCGTGAGTCATAATCGCGCTGATCGTAACCGGGCTGGCTATAGCCGCGATCGTAGTTTTGGCCCGAATCGTAGCCCCGGCTTTGACCGGAATCGTAGTCTCGATCGTAGCTTTGGCCCCGGTCATAGCTTTGGCCATACTCCTGGCGACCGCTGCTGCGGTCCCGGCCTGAGTCGGGCTGGCGATAAGGCCTGTCTTCAGGGCGAGAACTGTAGCGATCGTCTGAATATCCGCGTTGGGCGGCAGGTCGATTCCAGTCATCGCCCCAATCATCCCACCCGGTCTGGCCACGCTGGCCAGCGTTCCAATTCGGGGTATCCCAGCGTGCCTGCTGGTCCCAGGTGTTCCCGTAGCTGTCGTAGCCGTTCTGGCGATAATAGTCGTCTTCGTCGTCTGAGAAAACGCGCTTGATGGTGTTGCCGACCTGACTCAAAAAATCGCCGTCTTTGTCGTCGGCGTCGTACATGTACGCTTCGCGGTTGAGCTCATAGACCTCATCCTGTAGCTCTGACTGGGCGAGATCGATGGTGCGTTCGTCTTCGCGCTTGAGTGCATCTCGTAGGTCTTGAATTAAGCCCTCAATGCGGCGGCGACGGTCGCGGGCAAACTGCAGGCCAAAATCGAGGGCGACTTCGCGCAGGGCTCGTTCGGCTGTAAAGGTTAGGGTTTCAGCCCGATTACGCTTTTCGATCCGCTCGCGTTGGAGCCGATCGGTGTCAGCATACTCTTCGGCATCGCGAATCATGCGCTGAATATCGTCTTCTGACAGATTCGAGGCTTCTTGAACGGTAATGCTCTGTTCTCGACCGGTGGTTTTGTCCAGGGCTGAGACTTGCAGAATGCCGTTGGCATCAATGTCAAACGACACCTGCACTTGAGGAATCCCGCGCGGCGCTGGGGGAATGCCCATTAGCTTAAAACGGCCTAGCGACTTATTGTCCTGGACCATCTCCCGCTCGCCCTGCAGAATGTGGACCTCAACGACGGTCTGATTGTTTTCTGAGGTAGAAAAGGCATCGGAGCGCCGCACCGGAATGGTGGTGTTGCGGGGGATGACCTTTTTCATCACGCCGCCAATAGTTTCCAGGCCCAAAGAGAGCGGCGTGACATCCAACAGCATGATGTCCTGTACTTCCTGGGTCAGAATGCCTGCCTGAATGGCAGCGCCTACCGCTACCGCTTCGTCTGGGTTGACGTTTTGGCTGGGTTCCTTACTCAGCATTGAGCGGACCAACGCCTGCACCATCGGCATCCGGCTAGAGCCACCAACCAGGACGATTTCATCGATTTGCGATGGCGAGAGGCTGGCGTCATTCATGGCCTGCTTGAGCGGTGTACGCAGGCGGGCAACCAGGTCAGTACAGAGTCCTTCGAATTGCGATCGCGATAGCTTCGTCTCGATATGCTTGGGGCCGTCCGCCGTGGCCGTAATAAACGGCAGGTTGATTTCGGCTGACGGCAGCCCTGACAGCTCGATTTTGGCCTTTTCAGCGGCCTCGGTCAGTCGCTGCAGGGCCTGACGATCACGCCGGAGGTCAACCCCCTCCTTCTCTAAAAATTCATCCGCCAGCCAGTCCACAATCTTTTTGTCAAAGTTGATGCCGCCCAGCTGGGTATCACCGCTGGTCGATTTGACCTCAAAGACGTTATTTCTGACATCTAATATAGAGACGTCAAACGTGCCGCCGCCCAGGTCAAAGACCAAAATAGTCTGGTTGTACTGCTGGTCTAGGCCGTAGGCCAGTGCTGCCGATGTCGGCTCGTTCAAGATGCGCTTGACCTCAAGTCCGGCGATGCGACCGGCATCTCGGGTGGCTTGTCGCTGCGCATCGTTAAAGTAAGCCGGTACGGTAATCACGGCCCCAGTGACCGGCTGCCCCAGATACCGGCTAGCTTCATCGGCTAGCTTGCGCAGGATCATGGCCGAGATTTCTTCGGGGGCGAAGTCGCTGTCCAGGCGCGGGCAGCGGAGCTTGACGTTTCCCTCGCTGTCTTTGCGTAGCGTGTAGGGGACTTTTTTAGACGCTGAGCTGAGCTCGTGATACTTGCGACCAATGAAGCGCTTAACGCCGTAAAACGTATTCTGCGGATTGAGCACCGCCTGCCGCCGGGCCATCTGACCGACCAGCTTTTCTCCTTCTTTACTGAAGGCGACAAATGACGGGGTGGTGCGAACCCCTTCGGTATTTGCCACCACAATGGGCTTGCCGCCTTCTAACACGGCAACGACCGAGTTGGTGGTTCCGAGGTCTATGCCAACTACCTTGCCCATCCGAACGATTTCTCCTCACTGCGGGTGGGACCATGCCCACGCCTTCCTGCCATGATCTTGCGGCTGTCGTGTCACCGAAGCGACTGAGCCAGTGTCTTCACAATTAAGCACATTTAGCCTGCGGACTGGGTGTCCTAAGCGACCGTTGGGCCAGCGCCTGCTGCTCAAATTCGCTTGACACTTTTTAATGACTAGCTTCCATCATAATCTTTCTCTGGCAGCACTGACGTCCAGGGCAGAAAACCGGGTCATGAGCATACTCATTCTTTGCTAAAATCAAATCTTGCCTGGCAGCCGTTGAAAGCGGACTGGTCGGCCACCTGCGGATGTGGCGGAATTGGTAGACGCGCTAGATTTAGGTTCTAGTGCCCTCGTGGCGTGAAGGTTCAAGTCCTTTCATCCGCATTGATTATTTGAGCGCATGGGTATTCGGCAGTGATCGTTGACTGAGGCTGCGTCGACCGGTCGGCGGAGTCGCTTTTGGGTGCAGCGGATACCCGGTTCGTCGAGTTGGCCTAGGTGGTGGGTTGTACTGCATGGCTGGAGAATACTGACTTTAAGCCTAACGACGCTGGGCTCTTGTCGAGCTTGCCCATTAATATAGTCGTGCAGGCTGACTGATTCGCAGCCAATCTGTGGTTGACCCTCTATCAGGAAGAAAATCTGTGCTGCTGTCCAAAGGGTTCGAAGTTGAGATGTACACCGGGACGGCGACGGGTGAAATCGTTGGGCTCTCAGACAAAATTGTGGCGAATCTGGACGGATTTGTGCGCGAGCCCGATAGCCGCAACGTTGAGTACACAACGCCGCCGCTTTACTATTACGAGCAGCTGGTCTGCGAACTGATCAAGCCGCGTCTCAAGCTGCGAAAATTTTTGGCGACGTTAGGGGATTACAGCCTGCTTCCTGGGAGTACGCTTTCGCTGGGTGATACCCGGCAGTTCTACCGCTCTGATCCGAGAAATCCTTATCACAGCTACATCGAGCAGACCTACGGGACCAAAGTGGTCACCGCTAGTATTCATATCAATATTGGGATTGCCGACTACGATGCGCTGATGCGAGCCTGTCGACTGATTCGGGTAGAAGCGCCGCTGGTACTGGCACTGACCGCGTCGTCACCGTTTCTAGATGGTCAGGTTACCGGGCATCATTCCACGCGCTGGCGTGTCTTCCCGCAAACGCCGACGCACGTACCGCTGTTTGAGAGCCACGCTGATTTTGTGCAGTGGACCGAGACCCAGCTTGAGCTTGGCACCATGCAGAACGTTCGGCACCTGTGGTCGTCGGTCCGCCCCAACGGGGACTGCCGACCTTACCGGCTCAATCGTCTAGAGCTGCGCATTTGCGATCTGATGACCGACCCGATTCATCTCTTGGCCGTCACGGCCCTATTAGAAACGCGTCTACATCAGCTGTTGACTGACCCCAGGCTGGATCCCTTGACGACTAGCCAACTACCCGCAGCGACTCGGGCGGACGATCTGCTTGAACTGACGTTAGCTAACGAGCAGGCTGCCGCTCACAGGAGTCTGGAGGCGGATCTGCGTCACTGGCAAACCGGTAAGCGTGTGACTGCCCGTGACTGGATCGCTCAGCTCTATGCGGAGCTTTGGCCAGTAGCTAAGCGTCACGGGATTGCCTGTTTCCTGACGCCGATTCAGCAAATTTTGCGAGAAGGCAATCAGGCGCAGCAGTGGCTCAAGCAGGTCGATCAGGGGGCGACGATTGCAGAGGTGATTACCCAATCGGCTCGCATCATGGATTTGCAAGAGCAGGCGCTGCGCAGTGAGATCTGCCAGCCGACGATGGGCAGCCGCTAAGCTGAGTTGGGATGCCTTGGTTGGCTCATGTATTCCTTATATATATAGTGATGAATTCACATGGCGCTTGAGTGAGCCGACTCTGGATGACTAGCTAAGATACTTTGCCATGCGTTATAGCCCGATTTTCGGGTGTTCCAGGGCGAGGCGAACGCCCCAGCCTCTCTTTTCACTGGCACAACGAAGCGGCTAATATTTCTAATCTTTGATATTTTTTCCGTCCACCGTAATTGATTAAGAACTCCTATCAAACAGACCGGGTCGGTCCCAAAATATACTGAGCGGATTGGGCGATACGGTGTGTTCTGGTCTAAGTGGAGCTACCGACTCATGCCTAAAATCGTGCTGATTCATCCAGAAATTCCACCGAATACGGGCAATATTGCCCGTACCTGCGCAGCGACTGGCGTAGAGCTGCATTTGGTGAAGCCGCTTGGCTTTGAACTGAGCGATCGCTATCTCAAGCGAGCGGGCTTAGACTATTGGCCTCATGTTCTTCTGAGCGTGCATGAGTCACTGGCTGACTTTTATGCACGTGTCCAGGGTTCTGGGGGACGCCTCATCGGGTTTACGACGCGGGGTGAGGCGGACTATGTAGAACTGACGTATCGGTCAGATGATTGGCTGCTGTTTGGCTGTGAAACCCAGGGGTTGCCCGCTGCAGTGTTAGACCGGTGCGATCGCACTGCCCGTATTCCGATCCAAACTGGCGCTGTTCGGAGTCTGAACCTATCTGTTAGCGTTGCGGTCGGTCTTTTCGAAGTCTTGAGGCAACTGCGCTCCGACGCGTTGATGGAGTAACTCAGCGTAGAAAAGAAGTTCGACAGGACACAATCAGTGGGGATCAGTGATAAGAATTTTCTATCTAGAGTGAGCGATCTGGCTTTGTTGGCCTCATTTGCGTTGGCTAGAATCCTCTGACTGAGCGGACTTCGTCTATTTTGATTGACAAAATACTCCAGTCAAGGGCCACCCGTGCGAAGCGAATAGGAAAGTATACCTACTGACGCTGCTGAATACAGATTTGAGTGAGCCTGTATATCTCTGTATCTCTTTTGGGGAAAGGGATTGAGCTCATTGACTGCGCTCTGTGCTCAGCCCTTGAAAGCAAAAAAAATAATTGATATGCCGACGGGCTCGTTGATTTTTGGAAACACAGGGAAACCCCTAAGTCCTGGGATTGATCTTTTAGTTAAGTCGTGTAAACTTGCCTAAGCCGGTTATGCAAGGTACGGTTACCTAGGAAATCGGGTCTTGGTGGTCAAGCAATCAGCCTGACACCAGGGAACGGTTAAACGCAACCGGATAGCAGCCCAGCTGCATGCGTTTACTGCACAAATCAAACCAGCGGCCATAGTTTGAGCCAACGGCGAGCAGTTAAGCGTTGGACAATTTGGAGGTTATCCCTTGAAAAGAGCGCACTCACAGGAACCCATAGCTGATCCTAGTCACTCATACAATTCAACTATGACTATCAATCAAGCGGTTCCGTCTGACAGCGGTAGCAGGGTCAAGTCTGCTGCGATGCTAGGCCTGGCAATCTCTGTAGGGGCTTCAGGTGTACTGCTGGCAGATGCGGATGCGTCTGCGGCGGATCTGCAGTCGATGGACTCTATCTCTGGTGATTTGCCTGCTGTTCCGACCTCGTCTGCTGAGGCGGTCGAAGCGACGCTGGTTCCTCAGAAGTCTCTTTATCACACGGTTGAGCAGGGCGAAAGCCTCTGGAAGATTGCCCAGCGGCACCGAATTCCCCTGCGGGACATCGAAACTGCCAATAGCATTCCCAGCGAAACCTTGCTTCAGGTGGGACAGGTCATCAAGGTGCCCACTGAGCGTGTGGCCATTCCGCGCAGCGTCATCGCCCTTGCTCCTGTCCAGGCACCTGAAGCTGCAGTAGCCCCCGTATCGGAGGGTGAAGCTGCTGATCCTGCGGTCGCCCTATCTGAGGCCGAGGCTTCTGAAGCGGCCGGGCTGCCCCAGTCTGCAGTGCTTCAGTCCAGCGCTCAGTCTGCTGTTGTGACGCCTGTTACGCAAGCTGATGGGCTGCGTTCGGCCGGTTTGACCACCCAGGCGGATGGTTTTCAGCAGGAGCTTGAGCGAGCGAGTGAGCTGGCCACTGCGCCTGCTGTCCCCGAGGCTACAAACGAACCCAATGTCCCTCTTGTGGCAACCCTGTCTCCTTCCCTGCCGCAGCGAAGCTATCAGGTTCGGGCGGGCGATACGCTAGAGTCTATTGCTAAGGATTTGGGTCTATCCACCGAAGACCTGGCGGGCGCCAACGGTCTTAACAACCCGGATTTTATTTTGGCGGGTGAAACCCTAGCCCTACCTGAGCAGGTGGGCGGTGCTGCGCCTCAAGCGAATGGAGCAGAGGCGGAGGCCCCGGTGGTTGCTGTGGTGACTGATCCTACCAGTGCGGGTAACCCGGCTGACGATCAGCGCCTGGCCTATTTGCAGTCCACTGCCGAGCGTCAGGTTAATTCTGATAATTTGCTCTCTCGTTTGCGAGGTGAGGAAGCGGCTGTGGCTGAATCTGCGCCTGTGCCGGCTGAGGCATCTGCCACAGCGCTGGCTGAGGAAGCGGTTGCTGATCCCTACGCCGCTAATTTGCTGGGCCAAATCCGTTCAGCCCGTCAGCAGCTGAATCGTGCTGATACTGAGGTCTCAGGGGTTGGTGGAGCCGTGGCAGATGTTGCTGTGGCTGAGCCCGATGAGATTGCGGTTAATCCTGAGTTTGATGCTCGAAATGCTCAGACTTCTGATGAGGTTGTGAGTGCCCCAGACGAAACGCTGCTTGCAGCGGCACCTCTGGGTCCTGAGGCTTATTCGCCCGTTCCTCAGCCCAGTGTGGGGCGGGTCGTATCGCCTGATATGCCCATGCTGCCTGACGCCGACGAGTACCTACCGGACGCTCCCGATTATTTTGAAGGCTACATTTGGCCTGCGCGAGGTACGCTGACCTCTGGCTACGGTCGACGCTGGGGCCGAATGCATCGTGGCGTGGATATCGCTGCGCCCGTGGGTACGCCCATCGTGGCGGCTGCACCGGGAGTCGTTGAGCGCTCTGGTTGGAATTCGGGCGGCTATGGCAATCTGGTTGAAATTCGTCATCCTGACGGCAGCATGACTCGCTATGCCCACAACAGCCGCTTGTTGGTGCGTCCGGGGCAAAGCGTATCCCAGGGCGAGCAGATTGCAGAAATGGGAAGCACTGGCTACAGCACCGGTCCTCACCTGCACTTTGAGATTCATGTTGCAGGCGGCGGTACGGTCAATCCCATAGCTTACCTGCCCGGTCGCTAGGTTCCATCTCTAACTGGGTTCCATCTCTAAACAGTAAGAGCGTCTTTCGGTTTGACCGGGGGACGCTTTTGTTGATGGGAGCGTATGTGCCATAACGCCTGCGTATTCTCTTCTCCCGGCTCACGTTTTATGTTAAGTTTATGAAACTGCGTGGGGCATGCCAAAACTGTTTGCTGACAGGATTTATTGGCGCCTCAGGTATCATCTGGCTCAGTAGCTCAGTGGTAGAGCAGGGGACTCATAAGCCCTTGGTCACGTGTTCAAATCACGTCTGAGCCATCAAGGAAAACAAGGCTACATAAGGCTTACGGCGGGGTTTCTAGCAAAACTCCGCCGTTTTACGTTGGACCTTTTTGGACGGGTTTGGGCTGGAAATTGGGGTAAAACTGGGGTAAAAATTTGGTACATACGCTCTTCCCCACTGGCGGTACCTCTATGTATGTCGATTCCTTTCCTGGCAAGGCTTCCAAAGGGTCTGTGCAGATTAAGAACTCCAATGGTCGCTTGCAGCTCGTATTTTCCTATGCTGGTAAGCGATATTATCTGTCCTTAGGTCTGTCGGATACGGACTTGAACCGACGAGTGGCTGAGCGTAAGGCTGCCTGGATTGAAGACGATATCTTCAAAGAACGCTTTGACCCGACACTGGATCGATATCGGCCAGAAGCCGCAGTTAAGAACTTTACCCCAGTTTTTACCCCAAAACCGGAGCCTCAGATGTCCATGCTGGACCTGTGGCAGCAGTACACCGAATTTCAGAAGGCCCATTTGGAAGAGACGACGATTGTCCGCGACTACGCCAAAATCGAGAAGCGGATTCGTCAGTTTCCTAAGCAAGGCTTAGAAGATGCGGTCGATATTCAGGTCTACCTGCTCAAGAAGTATGCATCTGAGACGGCTCGGCGGACGCTCAACCAGCTGAGTGCCTGCTGTAACTGGGCAATACGAAAAAAACTGGTTACGGAAAATCCGTTCAAAGAGCTGGCCAGAGAAATCAAAAAGAAGCGGTCCAGCAAGGTTTCCCGCAAGCCCTTCTCAAGGGAAGGCGCTGAAGCAATCATGGTAGCTTTTGCGAATAACACCTTCTGCTCTAAGCGTTCGGCAGTGCCTCACTCGTTTTATTTGCCTTACGTCAAATTCTTGCTGCATACGGGCTGCCGTCCCGAGGAAGCCATTGCCCTTCGATGGAAGCATGTGGAGGAAACGCGCATTCATTTTTGTGAGGCCATACCGACGGATGTGCGGATTCGGAAGGCTACCAAGACGGACAAGCCGCGATATTTTCCAATTAACCCTGAGCTGCAGAAAATTTTGGATGTAGCCCGTCCTGATCCTTGCCAGGGCAATATGTCCGTTTTTCCCTCACCCTATGGACGGGAACTCGATGCACACAATTTTTTGAATCGAGTTTGGAAGCCGGTAGTGACGAAACTGGCAGAGGCGGGTCAGGTAAGGGAATATCTGCCGCAGTATAACTGTCGGCATACCTTCATAACCCTATGTCTAGAAGACGGCATTTCATCGCGACGGGTGGCGGAATGGTGCGGTACGTCGGTAGCTGTGATTGAGCAGCATTATGCAGGTGCGATCGCAAACATCCAAGTCCCTTCCTTCGGATTCGGCAAAAGCAGCTAGCCGATCCAGCACTGAAAGTAGCCCGCTAGAATTTCTACCCACGCTCCGAAAATCTCGTCTATGTTTGATACCGTTTGTAAGTTTCTAGTCGAGACGTTTTCGGCAGACTTTGCGACCTGGCTTTTGGGTGAGCCGGTTGCCCTGAGCGAGCTGAGTCCTTCTGAGCTATCGCTAGAGCCTATTCGAGCCGACGCACTGCTCTTGCTAAGATCTGCGGACACTATTTTACATTTAGAGTTTCAGGCCCGTCCCGATCCAAATATGGCGTTTCGCATGGCCGATTACCGGCTGCGCGCATATCGTCGCTTTCCTGAGATGCAGATGCGGCAAGTAGTACTGTACTTACAACCCACACAGTCTGAAGCCGTTTATCAAACAGCCTTTGAGATACCTAGAACACGGCATGAGTTTGAAGTCATTCGGCTGTGGGAGCAATCGCCGGACCTTTTTCTGCGTACGCCTGGTCTCATGCCGCTAGCTGTCTTAGCACAGGCGGATGACCGTACTGAACTATTGCAGCAGGTTGCTGATGATATCGAATTAATTTCAGATCGTCGCACTCAGAGCAATGTGGCCGCTTCCACCGCCATTTTAGCTGGGTTAGTATTAGACAAGGGCTTGGTAAATCGAGTCTTGAGGAAGGAAATGATGCAAGAGTCTGTTATTTATCAAGAAATTAAGGCGGAAGGTCTGCGCGAGGGACTTCAGCAAGGCCGTCAAGAGGGCCGCCAGGAGGGTCGTCAAGAAGGACGGCAGGAAGGGCGACGGCAGGAGGGTATAGCCTTAGTCCAGCGCCAATTGCTGGTCAAAATTGGGAGAGTACCTGACAGTGTAAAGAGGAAACTGTCTGAATTATCTCTCCCTCAGTTAGAAACTTTAGGAGAGTCACTCTTAAATTTTTCGATCTTAGATGACTTAGAGAATTGGTTGTCACACCTGGCAGAACAATCTGAGCAGGCCCTTCAAACCCTCACGACCTGCGTAGGGGAATTGTCTCCTGACGACCAGTCCAAAGTTCTTGAACTAGCTCCTGCCCAGTTAGCAGACCTTATAGCCGCAGCCCGACAGTTTTCTGTGCTTGCCGACTTCCATGCTTGGATACATAAAACGACGGCAAATGAGGAGACAACATAGCCATCACAGTCAGAATTAAGCTAACGCTTACCATGATCTGAGCACTCCTCAAATTTTCGATTGGTTTATCTTCTCTTGGAAGAGCGAACTTTGTTGGGGTGACTGAGTAGGCTTCGCTGATATCTAGAGATTGCTCGCTCATGAGCTACAGGGTTCTCCCGATTGTGGAGCCAATCCTTGATCAGGTCCAGGTTGTAGCGAACACAGCGGCTGTTGAGCCGCACCCAGTGCAGTCCCTCAATCCACTCCCCGCTGTAACGATATTTCTTCAATGTCGAATTACTCAGCTTTAAGCAATTCATCACCTCTCGCTTACTGACAAAATTGAACATGCTTCCATCCTCGGTAGGGCTGTGTAGATTCCAGATTGTGATGGTGAGCACCCTGATCGTGACTTAACGTTCTATCTCTGTCTTTTGCTGTTGCGAGGTCTGTAGCTGGTCTGACGGACTCTGCCTAGAGCCCTGTAACTGCCTAAAGGCTCGCTGCACGGTTGATTGCACATATCGGCTCATCGTCAGCGTCGCAACTTGCTTCACATGTACCTGATGCTGCACATACGGCCCCTGAATCAGCAGGATGCTGGCTTCCTTGGGGGATTTTCCTGATTTCAGGGCCGCCATCGCTACCGAATCATCTAGTTTGATGGCGGCCCAGTCGTTCAGCACAAAGCGCTGGTAAAGGTCGGTGTAGTCCATATCGGCATCACCCACAACCTTTTGGGCCATCTCTAAATAGCCCTGTCGTGCCTTGGCGCCTGCTTCCGTTTCAGTCGATTTGGGTTGAGGCAGTTTGCTCATCTGGTTGACGTCCTATTCGATTGGACACGCTAGACGAAGGGCTGTTCGGTAGCCGGACCAACTAAATCCAGATCATCAAAATCTTGTTGCTCCACGGTCCGTTTCTGAGCCTTTAACTGACCATTTCCAGAGATCATGTTGCCAGTGCTGATGGCATCGGCAATTTTCTGAAAGCCGACGTCTAGGATGTTTTCCAGTCGGTCACCAGATATCCCAGTCGTATCCGATTTATCGTCGAGAGGGCTGTCGAGGTGATAGCGATCGCACAGTTCCTCGATCCGCTTCATCAACTGCTCCACGCAGTGACTGGCCACATCCCTGACCTGTTCCTCGGACATCTCCTCGCTGAACTCCGCCGCCGCTGGGCGATAGAACGCTGAGATCGCATCCATCGCCAACTGTCGTCCCTGCCGAGCGGTAAACGCCTCGTTGTTGAGCAGGTAATCCAGCAGCACCGCCGTGGGAGCGGGGAACTGAGCGTTATAGACAAACTTGATTCGGTCTGATGTGCTTCGTCTAGCCATTGAGCCTCACCCTTTTGCAGAAGAGTATTGCCGCCGTCTCGTTTTTGTTGTGCATCGATTGAAACTCACAATCGAAAATATTTACGGGAAATATCGTGACATCTGCCTGCTAGTAAATCTATTATGGCAATAATCCACAGTTATGTTGTGACAATCCATGAAGAACAGGTCACATAATATCCAAGATGTCCGCTTAATCGTGACTATTTGTGCACTCTGTTGCAGCGTCGAGCGCCAGTAGATGCTCCTTCGTTTGGCCAGATGGCTCTCCACGAGAGGGCTTCATCGACAGTTAAGATCAGCCCATAGCAAAGTCAAAAAAATCTGGGGTGTTGGGATGAAGCCGCGAAATATTCCCATGACCATTGCCGAATACGAGGCTATGGCATCTCCCTTTGGCTGGAAAGTCGAATATTGGGATGGGCAAGCCCACTTCACTCCCCGAGGCATTGGCGTCACCACCCGCATTGACCTGACATCCGATGCTCTGCCTCCCCGGAATAGCCGCTTACCCCATACCCTAGTTCCGGTCGATGCTTGCCATGCCGAGCAGATGACAGCTGGCTACGTAGAGGTATTTTCAGCATCGGTCGAATTCTGCGGCTGGCCTCTGGCAGACATCGAACAAAGCGCACAGCGCGATATCCGACACTACTTTTCCGGTGAGCGGGGCGGGTCGCTACCGGCCTCGGTGATCGCGCTAGCACCCGATAGCCAGCAATTAGCTGGACTCGCCCTATTCATTCTCAAGCAAAACCAAAAACCGCATCTAGAACTGCTCTATGTGAAATCGCAATTTCAAAGGCAGGGCATCGCGACCGCGATGGTGCGCTCGGGTATCGACTCCCTGATTAATGCCGGATTCAACGAACTGTTCAGCACCTACCATGTCTGCAATCTGGATAGCCAGCAATGGCATCATCAATTTGGCTTTCAGGATATCTACGATGCCTACTACGTTCGCCTCAGAATAGGATGGCTCAATCGTGAGATATGGCGAAGAGAGAAGCTGGAGATTGTAGAAGGCTTAAATGCTCTCGTGGAAGAAAGAGATCACTGGCAGTCCGAGCTTGATGCGGGCAAACACCAATACGGGGATGAGTTTTGACGTGAGCCGCTTAGACAGTTGGCATGGGACAAATGACAACATGCTGAACCGTTCATTCTGATTGGGCTTCAGAAGCTTGGATAATCTTGGTTAGCATAAAACAGTTTTCTAAATATACGTGACCGCGAAATAGAGGCTTCGGTTAGTATCGGTAATAGCTTCTCAGTCTTGTTTCCTAGTTACGCCCCCTCTGGGGGGGCTTCACGGAAGGGCCACACAGGACGCCAATTTTTTGGCAAAAATCTCCTAAGTCCTATGGGTTATCCGTTTCAGGGTTTTCTTTCCATCTACCGCGCTTCGCTTCAATAACGTGTCGGTTTAGACCAGGAAGCACCGTGCTTTCCACAAGTAATTTGTCTGCCCATCAGGCAGCCCAGTACTACTCGAAAGAGGACTACTACAGTCAGGAGGATGGCGTGTCGCCGTCTTGTTGGCTGGGGAAAGGGGCTGCCAGGCTGGGGCTCTCAGGCAAAGTTGATACGGAGATATTTCGTCAACTGCTAAGGGGACAAACGCCGTGCGGCGAGAATATGTTCAGCCGCAAGGTCGATCCAGACAAGCGGCGGGCGGCGACTGATTTTACCTTCAGCGCGCCGAAAAGCGTCAGTATCGCTGCGTTGGTGCAGCAGGATGAGCGAGTGCTAGCAGCCCATAACCAGGCGGTGGCCAAAGCGGTTTCGGTGCTGGAGGAGCGCTACGCTCAGACACGGGTTTCGACGGAGACGGGTCGGCAGCGGGTGACGACACAGAATCTGGTGACGGCGGTGTTTGTGCATGGGACGAGCCGGGAGGTGGAGCCGCAGTTGCACAGCCACTGTGTGGTGATGAATGCGACGCAGTTGGAGGATGGGCGATGGTTCAGCTTCAGTAATGAACAGGCAATTGCAAACAAGAAACTCCTCGGTCAGCTCTATCAGAACGAACTGGCCTATCTTCTCCGGCAGCAGGGATACGAGGTTGTCCAGAAACCCCATGGTCAGTTCGAGCTGAAAGGCTATTCACCCGAATTGCTCAAAGCCTTTTCTACGAGGCGAAAACAGATTCTGGCATTGCTGGAGCAGTGGGAAGTTGAGGGCAAACGACCCACCGATGCCAGCGGTCGGGACATCGAGTCAGACATGCTGGTGCGGGAGGCGGCCAACTTGAAGACGCGGAAGACTAAACCAAAACTAACCGACTCTGAGACACTCCTGAAAGGATGGCAGGCGTTTATTCAGCTTAAGGGGTTGGAAATACCGGAGTTGCCGGTGGGAGTCGTTGAGATCGCATCGCAGGCAACGTCTAATATTCGGCCTGCGATCTCACATTGCGGCGAACGCGATGCCGTCTTTCGTCAGACTCACATGGAGCGGTTTGTGTTTGAGCAGCATCTAGGCGAGCAGGATTGGGACGGGCTGCAGGGTGCGATCCGGGCCAATCCCGAACTCATCAAAGTTGAGGGCCAGAAATATACGACTCAGGCCGCCCTCAGCCTGGAGCTCAACACGATTCGGCTCATGCAGTAGGGCAGAAGCAAAGTTACCGAGATCGCGCCAGTCAAAGCATTCAGCTCAATTCTGGTAGACACTCCCCTAACCGACGAACAGCGACAGGCGATCCAGCTTTCCTGCAACACCCCCGATCAGTTCATCGCCTGGCAGGGATCTGCCGGGTCTGGCAAAACCTATGCGCTGAATGCCTTAAAGCAAATTGCTCAGGCACAGGGCCTTCCGGTCCGAGGCTTCGCCCCTAGCGCGGAAGCAGCCCACGGTCTGAGTCAAGCCCTGGGAATTGAAACCGAGACCGTTGCCAAGTTGCTGACCAGCCAGCGTCAGGCGCATGAAAGATCGCTCTGGATTGTTGACGAAGCTGGGCTACTCAGCATGAAAGATGCTCATGTCTTACTGACCCGCGCCACTGCTGCCCAAGCCCGCGTCATACTGGTAGGCGACACCAAACAGCTCTCTGCCGTCGAGGCTGGGAACCCATTCAAGAGCTTGCAAGCTGGCGGTATCACAACCGTGTATCTGGACGAAACCCTACGACAGCAGACCCGTGAACTCAAAACAGCTGTCCAACTCATCGCTGAGGGTAAAACCACCCAGGGCATTGAAGCTTTGCACCAAGCAAACTGCCTTCGTGAAATCGACAGCCCTGAACTCAGACAGCAGCAGCTTGTCAAAGACTATCTAGCCCTTTCGATAGACGAACGGGCTAAGACACTGTTGCTGGCTGGCACAAATCAGGAGCGGCTAGCACTAACTCAAACCTTACGCTCAGCTCTTCAGGCAGAAGGCAGTTTGGGCGTTGACACATTCGTTCTTAATGGGCTGCGCCAGAAGAATATCACCCAGGTGCAGGCCCGTTATGTGACGGTGTATCAGCCAGGGGATGTGCTGGTGCCGACTCAAAATTACAAACGTCAGGGGCTGTTCAAGCAGCAACAGTATCAGGTCGTTTCTATTGACCGAGCCCAGAGGACGCTGGCAGTGGAAACCCCCGAGGGCCAGCTTCTTCGCGTTGATCCGAATCGTTGCCCGCGTAAATCTGTCTATACGGCTCAGAGGCTACCGCTTGCAGTGGGTGACCAGCTTCGGTGGACAAAGAATGACCGTGCCGCCCATCGGCGCAACGGGCAGCACTTCACGATTCGACAGCTTGAGCCGGACGGCCGCGCCCTGATTTCTGATGGTCAGGGCCAGCATCACCGCATCGACCTCAATAGCCCTCAGTATGTAGACTATGCCTGGGTTAGCACGACCTATGGCAGTCAGGGTAAGACGGCAGAGCGGGTGATGGCGCTGCTAGATAGTACAACTTGCCGCGAGGCTTTCTACGTAACCGTTTCTCGGGCAAAGCGACATCTGACGCTCTACTGCGCAGATAAGATGACTTTGACGCAGCAGGTGCAGATGAAGCAAGGGAAAGAGAATGCCTGTGATTATG
Organism: Cyanobacteria bacterium J06648_16; assembly: GCA_039817185.1. GTDB lineage: Bacteria > Cyanobacteriota > Cyanobacteriia > Phormidesmidales > Phormidesmidaceae > CAWUKV01. The sequence goes on from JBCBWI010000053.1 coordinate 30,931, forward strand.
TGCCGCTGTTTAAAGCTAAAGCGCAGCGTTGCTCGGTAGTTAGGTGAGATTATCCCATTCCCGTGTTTTTGGACTTGTTGTAGACCGGGGTTCTGAGGATATCTACTTCGGTCCAAATGTGTTGAGTCAGTCCAATCGCCATGGCTGGGGTCCGCTGCAGATAGCGCTTACTGCCCTGTGGCACGGGTAGCGGCACCTTCAAACTGCGGTGTTCTCTGACCCAGTTGTAGACGGTGGCGCTCCACCAAGCGATGGCTTGTCGGG
>JBCBWI010000054.1:0-31142 GCA_039817185.1 Cyanobacteria bacterium J06648_16
GGGCTTTCCGCCCTTGAGGCTATCAAAGTTGCGCTTGACCCAAACAATTCGCTCTTTCAACCCAGTTGAGCAATTACGTTTCATCTATGAATCATCAGCTTTGCTTTATCCCTCTTTCGGGAGAGACGAACCCTTCAGAGGAACAGGTCATCACGGTGAAGAGGTCTTGGCCGTTAGTTTTGGTGAATCTAGCGATGGGCGTAAACCCTAGCCGCTGCCAGACAGTCTGCGCCCGCCGGTTGAAAGCGGCAATGGTGACGCGCAGCTGCTGGGGTCTGTAACGGCTAATACCAAACTTGACAACAGCTGCTGCGTACTGTTGTCCCAGCCCTTTGCCGGTTAAGTCTGGGCGCAGGCCCATACCGATATCGAGCGCCTTCTTGGAATAGTCTCCACCGGGGACTTGTCCATCAGGCCCAAAAGAACAAACACCCTCTAGCGTATTCCGTTTGCCAAAAATTGAGAAAAAGGCATTCTCAGGGTTCGTCAGGTCAATAAGTGCCTTTTTAAGATCGTCTTCGCTAAAGTTACCTCTAACAAAGTTGTAGCGGTCGTAGGGAGATGGATACTGCCAACCGAGAACTACGATGGCTTCTTTTTGCTCAAGTGGCTTGAATATCAGCTCCACAGCGTTATTGGTCTAAACGATTTCTAGTACGCCCATCATGCCCTGGTCCTCATGGTCGAGAATGTGGCAGTGGTAGACCGTGATGCCCGTAAAGTCTTCAAATCGTACGCGCAATGTTACCGACTCGTAGCCCTTGATGCCGACCACATCTTTCCAGGCGCGTAGCGGCTCGGGTTGGCCATTGCGCTCGATTATCTGAAAGGGATTGGTGTGCAGGTGAAAGGGGTGATCGATGCTGGCTTTGTTGATAATGCGCCAGTCTTCGGTTTGGCCCAGCTTTACACGGGTGTTGACCTGGCCCATTTTGAACGACTCGCCGTTGATGATAAAGCCAGAGCCGGGGGCGTCGGCGTCCAGGCCATGATCCAGAATGAACTCTCTTGTTACCTGGGGCTCGGGAAGCGCCTCGACGGGAATGAGCTGTTGGGGTAAAGACAGGGGCTCAGTGCGATCGGTGGGCTGGTAGCGCAGGGTGGCAATGACCGTCTGCTTTTCTTCCACGACCCCCATCAAATTCTCTACTTCCTGCCCCATCGACGCCTTCACCTCAGCAATGCCCCGGTCGTAGGGTAGGCTCCAGATGGCATACTCCCCCGGCTCTCGCTGTCCCGGCACCAGCAGCTCGGCCCGTTCGCCGGGGTTGAGGATAAGCTGATCAAGTTCGGTGGGGGTGGAAATGGCCCCCCGATCTGTTGCCATCAGATACCAGGGATGCGATCTCAACTCCAGCCGATAAATCCGCGACGACGAAGCGTTGATTAGCCGCAACCGCAGCAGCCCGTTCTGAGGCAGGTCAATCGTGGGATTCTCCTGACCGTTGATCCGCAGGGAAGAACCCTCGCGTCCCCACTTCTGCGCCAGGGGATGGGGTGTGGATAGCGCATTCCCCGGTGCAAAGTCCTGCAGTACCAGCACTGCTTCCTCAGCCTGCTGAATTTCTGGAATCTCGTCCAGTTCCCCTCGCACCACAAACGCGCCCGCCAGCCCACCGAACACCTGATCGGCCACGCGCAGGTGGTAATGGGGGTGGTACCAGCCGGTCACCGCCGGGTGATTAGGGGGAATCTGAAACTCGTAGGTGTAGGACTCACCGGCTGGCACTTCGCGAAACACATCGTCCACCTGGGGCGGCAGGTGCAGGCCATGGTAGTGCAGATTGGTGGGGGCATCCAGCTGATTATTCAACGTTAGCCGCACGGTATCGCCCACCCGCGCCTGCAGAATGGGACCGGGCATCTGCTCGTTGTAAGTAAGCTTCGGATTCCCCCAGCCTTGCTGCATCGCCGCCGTCAGGGATAGTTCTAGCAGCCCGTCGCGGCTCGTCAGTATGTTGGCAGCAGGCGTCTGGCTGCAGCGTGACAGCAGCGGCACGGCAGCGGTGGCGGCGGCGTATTTTAGAAGCTGGCGACGTTTCATATGGTCGGGTCAATCAGGGCAGCGCTTTCCCCATTCTGAACAACGGAGCAAGAAATGGGGGGAGATTCGGGACAGTGCGATTCTCCGCTGGAGAGGCTTCGCCATCGCACCCTCCTGCAATTTATAAACTTTTGTAACACAATAGAGGGACGGCAACCCTAACTGAAACCCATGACGGCCATTCAAAGTGCACCGGTACCCCAGCAGCCCGCAGACGCCACCCCAATAACGGCAGGCGGTCCTGACCCACAGCGGTTTGACTGGGCCGAGGCCTGGTACCCGGTAGCCTACGTTGAAGATTTAGACCGGGCAAAGCCGACGCGCTTTACCCTACTAGAGCAAGACGTGGTGATCTGGTGGGAGCCCCAGGCGCAGACCTGGCGCGTCATGGCCGACCAGTGCCCGCACCGGCTGGCCCCGCTGTCAGAGGGGCGCATCAACGAATCGGGCCAGCTCGAATGCCCTTACCACGGCTGGGCCTTTTCGGGTGAGGGACGCTGTGAGCACATTCCCCAGCAGGCAGTGGACAGTGAAGCAAACCTATCAAATCGGGCCTGTGTGGCCTCGCTGCCTACTGCCGTGCGTCAGGGGCTGCTGTTCGTCTACCCTGGCAAGCCGGAGAATGCGGCCAGCGTAACCGTACCCATCATCGACCCGGTAGAGGACGAGCCCGATGGCTGGGTGATGCTCAACACCTTTCGCGACCTGCCCTACGACGCACTGACGCTGCTTGAGAATGTGCTAGATGCTAGCCACATTCCCTACACCCACCACAAGACGGTGGGCAAACGCGAGAACGCCGCGCCAATGGCAATGGACCTGGTGGAGTTTGCCAAGCAGGGCTTTCAAGGCGTCTGGCCTGAGGGGCCACGTAAGGGCACGCTGGGCACCCAGCAGACGACTTTTGTTGCGCCCTTGCTGATGTACCACGACCTCACCTCTAAGCAGTTTGGCCGGACGATGACGGTGGTGTACGCGACCCCGATTCGCAAAGGGGAATGTCGCCTGTTTGCCCGCTTTCCGTTCAAGTTCTCTTCAAAGCTGCCCAGTTTCTTTATCAAACTGACGCCGCGCTGGTATAGCCACATCGGCAACAACCGCGTGCTAGAAGACGACCAAATCTTTTTGCACCTGCAGGAGCGGCTGCTAGAGAAATCAGAGGCCCGCACCTACGCCCAGGCCTGCTATTTGCCCACCCAGGCCGACCGCTACGTAGTCGCCTTTCGTAAGTGGGTAAGTGAATTCAACGCCGACCCTTTTCCGGGGCGGTCGCTACCCCCTGAGCAGTCCATAGACAAGCTGATGGACCGGTATCACTCTCATACGAAGCACTGCGGTAGCTGTAGTAAGGCACTCCGCCGCATTCAGACACTGCGCAAGGGTTTGTTGATTGTGAGTGCGGCGATTTGGTCTCTGGTGCCGCTGATGGTGGTGGCCTCAAATAGCTTTACCGTTGTGGCCGCCGCCGCTCTGACGGGCATTCCCCTGGCGGCGGTCGCGCTATGGCTATGGCTGGGGCAGCTAGAGCAGAAGCTATATCAGGGCGACCCCACTCCGCCGCGCAACCTGTAGGGCAGACTCTCCTTTACGCGGGCTGAATCTCTAAAATGCCCATCATTCCCCGGTCCTCGTGATCCAGCACGTGGCAGTGATAAACCGTCCTGCCGGTGTAGTCGCGGAAGGGCATTCTAATCCGCACGCGCTCGCCAGGGCGAACCACCACGACATCTTTCCAGGCGGCGTAGGGCGGTGGCTGGCCGTTGTGGTCCACCACCTGAAACTTGTTCACATGAACGTGAAAGGGGTGGGTCATGGTGCCTGTGTTGATGATTTCCCAATCTTCTACTGCACCCAGGGGCACCTGGGTATCGACGCGGTTGGGGTCAAACGCCTGACCGTTGATCAGAAAGACCATGCCTCTGCCGTGGTTAAGGGTGAACTGGCGTGTGGTACTGGGTTCGGGCAAGGGATCAACGGACAATAGTCCGCTGGGCAGCGATAGAGATTGGGGTTCGCCGCTGTAGGTCAGGGTGGCTACGGTTTCCTCTCGACTAGGTCCGCCGCCCATCATGCCGCCGCCCATGCCGCCGCCCATGCCACCCCCCATGCCGCCACCCATCATGCCTCCCTGGGCCGGGTTAAAGGGGGTATTAATCAGGCGATACTGGCCGGATGACTGGTCGCCTTTGATCAGGACTTCAGCCCGTTCGCCAGGGGCCAGCATCAAGGAATTGAGTTTAACTGGGGTTGCGATCGCACCCCCATCTGTCGCCACCAAATACAGCGGATGATCTTCTAACGAGAGCTGAAAGAAGCGAGAAGGCGCGGCGTTGAGCAGGCGCAGTCGAAGCAGACCGCCCGGTGCGATCGCAACTTCTGGATTTACCTGACCGCTTGCCACCAGCAGGTCCCCCACCCGCCCGGTCATCTGGGCCGCGTGCCCCGCAGGTGCAATGTTGCCGCTACCGTCCAGCGCCAGGTCTTTGAGAACGAGGAACTGCTCCTGCGCGGCCTGAATTTCAGGAATGGCATCTAGCTCGCCCCGCACAATAAACAGCCCGGCCAGCCCCGCAAACAGCTGCTCTGCCACCTGGCCGTGGTGGTGGGGATGATACCAGAAGTTACCGGCCGGGTGGTCTGGGGGAATTTGGAACTCGTAGGTGTGGGTTTGGCCCGGTGCGATCGCAAGAAACACGTCGTCCCCGGTTCCGGTCGGGGGAATGTGCAGGCCGTGATAGTGCAGATTAGTCGTCTGCGGCAGCTGGTTTGTGAATTGAATCTGTACCGTATCGCCAGGGTTGACCTCCAGGCGCGGTCCGGGAAACTGACCGTTGTAAGTCCACAGATTTGCAAGCATAGCCCCGTTGAGCCGAACCGTCTGCGGCTGAGCGACTAGATCGAAGCGAAGCCGCCCGTTTTGACTACGATAGACTGGGCCTTCTGCAACCGGCGCCGACCCATAGCGCGGCTGGCTAGCCTGAGATTGACTGCTGTCTAGCGGTATCTGTCTTGCACAGCGAGTCAGAGCAACCGTAGCCGCAGTGCTGGCACCTAGCTGCAAAAATTGCCGTCGCCTAATCGAATGCATGCCATCCTTTCTCTATAAAACAATTATTTAACAGAAGAGTGAAAGCCTATGGAAAGATTAATCGTAGAGATCGTAGAGAGATTAATGAGATAATTTAGTTCTATTCTAAAGCCTATAGCTAGCCGTAAGGTCAAGCGAAATTGAAAAAAACAGCTTTTGATCAAACGCCAACCCTCTAGCTAGTTAAAGGGTTGGCGTTTTTGTGAGATTTTTAATGCGCTTAAATTAACTCAACAAACTTCTCCTTTGAGATCGACAGTCAGTGTCTTAGCATTTAGCTAGATTTGGATAAACGCTTGCGGAAACGACCCATGCTTTTAGTGAATCGACGAGGCCATGATCTGCCTGCTGAAATGCAAACCCTACGGTAGCGCTCTCGATCCCCTTGACTCTCTAGTCAACTGTAGTCTTTATCCTAGAATCACGAGCCCTTTAGGAGGCTAAGCCATGACTGTTGCCGAACGCCCTAAACTGAGCGCCAACCAAATCGTTCACCTCTATCGTATGTCAATGCCCGAGCACGAGTGCCCCTGGGGGCTGCGGGCTATCAGCCTACTCAAAGAGAAAGACATTGAGTTTAAAGATCATCGCCTCACCTCCCGAGACGAAGTAGACGCCTTCAAAGCCGAGCACAATGTTGCCTCGACGCCTCAAATCTTCTTTGGTAATGAGCGTATCGGCGGCTACAGCGACCTGGCAGAATACTTTGACGTTGAAGCGGAGTCAGCGGAGTATTCCTATCAACCGGTAATTGCTCTATTTTCGACAGCGGGCTTAGTGGCGCTAGCCGCGTCCCTCGGCATCCCTGGTTTCATGGGCGTGTCGCTGTCAATGCTAGCGTCGCTCAAGTTAATGGATTTGGACGCCTTTGTTGAGAGCTTCGAGAAATACGACCTCATCACCCAGCAGGTAAAGCCCTACGGTCGGACGTTTCCCTTTTTGGAGCTGCTGCTGGGCCTAGGATTTCTCTCGGGAGTAGCCCCTTTAGCAACGGGCATAGGGTCGCTGCTGCTAGGTACCAGTGGAGCGGCCTCTGTCATCAAGGCGGTTTACATCGACAAGCTAGAACTTAACTGTGCCTGCGTCGGCGGCAACTCGCGAGCCCCCCTAGGCGTAGTTAGCTTTTTAGAGAATACGATCATGATCGTCATGGGGGCCGCGCTGCTGTTTCAGTCGGCAACGGCGGCTACGGCTCGGCTGGTCGAACAGGAGAGCATGCTAGAGGCCCAGCGGATTGAAATGGTAAGTCCTTTCGCAGAGTAGCGGTCTTCTAATAAGTAGGTGTGCCCGATGATTTGGCAGGCCGCTTGTGCCAAAAGGAGCCAGAATATAGGAGCCAGAATCCTTCTCCCTCCTGTCTTCTCCCTTCTGTCTTCTCTCGATTCTATTCTCCTTCCGTTAGCGAAACCGTCTCAATCAGCGGGCAAATATCCCCCGGCTGAGGCGCGTATTCGGTATGGGCCCAGCGGTCACGATAGCCCTCTAGCTCGGCCTTGAACGCCTCCATTTCCTGAATTTGGGCGGCCATCTGCTCGATTTTGCTCTGTAGCAAAGACTGCACAAACTCACAGGGAACGTCGCCCTGTTCGTGAACGTTAAGAATTTCGTGAATATCTTCAAGCGAGAATCCCAGCGTCTGCGCTTTCTTAATAAACTTGACCTGCTTCACCGCCTCTGGGGCATAATACCGGTACCCGTTCTCGCCTCGCTTAGAGGCCAGCAGCCCCAGGCTCTCGTAGTAGCGCAGCGCCCCCACAGAAATTCCGGTTTGTTTTGAGACCTTACCAATGGTCAAGCGAACCGACACGATATCCTCCTTGCTAAAGCAATGGCAGCTGAGATCGCTCCCACTATCACGGTAAACCTTATAGCTGGCTTTAGAGTCAACCCAGTGTCTTCAGCCCAATGTCCTCTGTCCCTCAAAGCCCTTTCTAAATCTGCGTATGTTATCGATAGCCCAGTCCTGGTTTAGCCGCCGCCGTTTGAGGTCTCTCTCGCTGCTTGCTTTCAGTGTATTGAGTATATTGGTGGTTGGCTGCAGCCAGCCCGATCGCGCTACCCTACCCAATGCCGCAGACCTGATCGCCGCCGCCGGCGAAGTCACCGTGTTTCGCAGCCCAACCTGCGGCTGCTGCGGCCAATGGGCCGAGCATCTGCAAGCAGCGGGCTTTCAAATTAAGGATGAGCTAACCGAAGATATGGATGCGGTCAAGGCGCAGTACAACATTCCCGATGGATTTTCTGCCTGCCATACGGCCATTGTGGGTGACTATGTGGTCGAGGGGCACATTCCAGTTGAAGATGTGATTCGACTACTGGCTGAAAAGCCCGATATTGCCGGTATTGCCGTGCCGGGCATGCCGATTGGCTCACCGGGTATGGAGTCGGGTAACTATGTGGAGCCCTACACCGTTTTCTCATACACAGAAACGGGCGAAACGGCTGCTTTTTCAGCGCATTCGTAAGGAACGCTTATTGTTTGGAGAGGGGCATGGGTAATCAAACCAAAAAGCTGCTAGCAGTCGCCCTGCTGGGTGGATTAGCCCTGAGCGGGGTGGGCGTTGCGCACCTACGTAGCCGCTGGACATCGCCCTACCGCCAGCAGACCGACAGCCCAGTGGTGGGGCTGACGATCCAGGAAGTAGACGACCTGCTCAACGGTCGTGGGGCTGGCTACGCACGCATGGCCGAACTCAACAGCTACCCTGGGCCTCGTCACGTTCTCGACCTGAAGCAGCCCCTTGACCTGACGGTCGATCAGGCGCAGTCAATCCAGGCGACGTTCGATCAGATGCAGGCGGACGCTCAGCGGCTGGGTCGCCAGATTGTTGAGCAGGAACAGCAGCTCAGTCAGGCATTTGCGGACGATAGGATTACCCGTGCAGCGTTGCGTCAGCAGCTCGATCGGCTAGCTCAGCTCTATGCAGACCTGCGGGCCGTTCATCTAGAAGCCCACATGGCGATAACTCCGATACTGACAGCCGCGCAGATCGAGCGGTACGATCGGTTGAGGGGCTATGGTCAGCTGTCCTCCCAGTCGGGGCACACCCACTCTCACTAGAGAATGGGTTAGAGAAAATAGTATTTGTTGTACATCCGTTGCGATCTCATGCGATATTTCACCCCCTTAATATCTGCAAAACCTGCTAAATCAAAAACGGCCATCGGCGGCACGTCGCTGGCGGCCACGAGCCTACTACTGCAAGATTGCGTTCGCGCCCACACTAATCACGACCATTCCAAAACTGAGCCGGTCGAGCCCACAACAGAAACGCCTGCAGAAACTCAGGATACTGGCAACGAAGACATGCCCCAGATGCAGTTGAAGCATGAGGCTCAGATGGAGTACGGCGCGGCTCTCCAGGACAATACCCAAAACAGCACCGATAACGCGGCAGTAGAGGCTGTCCCTGCCAGTGCTCCAAAGACGGCGGCCCCAGCCTCTAGGGCAAACCTGTTAGACAATGTAGGTTTTGGTCTCGGTGAGGCGGTACTGGGGCTGATGGTGACCGTCCCCTTTCTGCTCATGTCTTTGAAAAAACAGCTCTCTAACACCTGATGCTTCGACCCGCCAAATTGCGACAGATTCACCGAACGCTGGTGCCCTTTATGATAGTGCCGCTGCTGCTGACGCTTACCACAGGTCTGCTATTTCAGTTTGCCGTGGCAGGCGGTCGCGCCAACGACTTTCTCTGGTTGCTAGACCTGCACAGGGGTAAGTTCGGCCGCATCAACCTGGAATTTGTTTATCCAGTTCTCAATGCGCTCGGTCTACTGACGCTGCTAGTGACGGGGTTACTGATGTGGCTTCGCTTGCCGACTCGCCGCCGCCCATCCGATTAAGCCTGTCAGTGCTGACGCTACTGCCGTGGCCAAATCCGAGATCAGACAAATGGCGAGTGACACCTCAGTCTCTGAGGATACAATCCGAGAGGCGCTAGAACAGGTAGACTCGGCTCAACCCAGCGATAGGCGTCGGAAATGGCCACAGCGCTTACAGTAAAAGCGTGGTAGGTATAGCAATCGCCAGTCTAGGTTAGGATGCGGCTTCCAGCCACGGAGTGCTCTGCGATTGAGAGACACGGCTACTCGGCGGCCTAAGCAAAGTGGCCAAGGCTGTAACAAGCCCACCGCTAGCATGTTGTCTGTAGGCTCCTGTTTTGAACGCAATTTCGCATACGTTAGACGCTGAACTCATTCCTGAGCGAATCACCTCGCTCAGGGAAGCAATGGCCGAGGTCGCTCGGTTCCAGCCGCTCTATACGTCGTTCACCACCCCAGAGATGCAGATTCGGGGCAAACTGATCCGGCGAACGATTCCCCAGCTGATTGAAACGGCCATGCAGACGCAGCGAATTCAAGTTCCTGCCTTTTTTACTGACCTCAAAATCAGCGCTAGTGACGGCATCAGCGCTAAGGCCAAAATTCCTTGGGTGCGGGTTCACTCGGCCAGTCGTGCCCCCCGAGCCACCGCCGGGCGGTACTTAGTGTATCTGTTTGATAATCTGGGTAAAACTGCGTTTCTCTCTCTTAGCAGTGGTGCGATGAAGCTAGAGAAGGGACGCTATATCCCCCGCCCTGCGGAGGCGTTGGCCCAGGTCGTTGAATGGGCAAGAGAGACTTTGTCAGCGCAAACAGACATCGCGCTCTACACCGTCAAGCCAAGGCTCGGTAACGTCCGATCTAACCTGGGAAGAACCTACGAGAAAAGCGCTATCGTTTGCATTCCCTACGAGGTGGCTAATTTGCCAACAGACGACCAGCTCTGGTCTGATCTGACGCTGTTTCTCGATTTGCTGGTTCAGATTCATCAGGCAGAAGCGGATGAGGCCGCTATTCCCACTCATTGAAGCCCTTGTAGGGTTCTCGGCGCTTGCCGCGTCGCGTGTCTTGCCAGGCGCTGCCAATGCCCTGAATGACGCCGCGCCCAATCAGGCCAATGCCTCGTCCAACCACCTCAGTCAGCACATACACAAAGCCGCTGCCGACAAAGGCAATCACTGCCCGTACACGAGGCGACAGGGCATCGCGGGTTTCCAGCGCCATTGTGACTGCCCACTGCAGCCCTGAGAGCCGGTCTAGCTCATCGCGGCGAGGCGCGTAGATGCTGGTTTGATCAATGCCGATAGGCGTCAGCACCCACAGACGATACTGACTTTCAAAAATGGCTTTAGGCTCGTTTACCCAGCGGTCTAAGCGGGCTCGCCAGGCCAAATCATTGCGAAATTTCTCAATGTCTCGGGTAGACATGAGTCGCCGATTGTAAAAACTCTTCTTAATCGTTTCCACGTCGGCTAGGCGATTGAGCAGCGGCTGAACAACTGCATTCGCCATCTGAATCAACAGATTCTCCAGCAGTTGCTCGCTATGGCGAATGGCCTCGGGCGTTGTGGCGATATAGGGTGAACCGTCAATCAAGAGAGACTCTTGGAAAAGCCAGTGTGCTAACAGTTCGGGAACCAGTGGAATTTGGGAGAGAATTTCAGCCTGAACAATCGCTTTTTCTTGCTGCAGAATGGCGACGACTTCTTGCTCAACTTGCCTGAGGCGCACCGTATAGTATTTGCCAAAGTATTCTTCAACCACACGCTCCCACAGATCGCTGAGAATTTGGGGCGTTTTCTCGGCTAGCTGGCCGGGCTGCAGCGCTGATTGGCGCAGTTCACCAACAAGATCTTCGAGCTGTCTGAGAACGGTAAACAACAGCTCTCGCTTTTTGTCGAGACGGAGAATGTCGATTTCTAAGGGGGCCGAGCTGCGATTTTCGAGCCCGGTTTGGAGTTTAGCAAAGACACTTTCGACAATAACGGTTTGCAGATTGCCGCTGCGGGCGCTGAGCGCGGTTTCTCCGACGGGCATCATCACGCCACTGTCAGGCTGGGACAGATTTGTATCCGGGGCCACCAGCGGGGTCCGGGCAGGGGTCACCACGCTGAGCGGAGATACGGACGGCCCGCGAGACCAGTCATTGGTTTCAAATCGGGGGGTGGCCCACAGTCGGTGCACGCACCAGCGAGCGGCCTTGAGTTCTCGCATACGGCCTTCAAGAACGGTTTGCTGCAGCCAGGAAAGCGGCAGCTGCTGTTGCGATCGCAACTCCCCCATGGCCGCCTCGATCTGCTGCAGCCCCGACAGCCGCAGACTCTGCCGCATGGCCGTCAGCGGTCCAGGAATCGCCGTATTGCCGTTTGTTTCGAGCGGCTCGACGGGCAAAGACCCGGCCGCCACCTGCTGCACTAGTCGCGCCAGCTGCCGGACCGGCATCGCTCGACTGCCGTAGCCGTCTGCCCCCATCTGTCGAGCGGCCGCTTCCAGTACGGGGGTGGCCCGGTCGCTCAGGGCAATGATCTTTAATTGGGGAAACTCCGTCTTGAGCTGGGCGCACAGCTCAAGACCCGGCATCTGACTCGGTTCGCGGCTGGCCTCTTCCAGGTCTAATACAACCAGATCGATGGCGGGGGGCGGGGGGCGACGGGCCGGGTCGTTGAAGGCACCCAGCTCGGCCTGATGCTGGGTCCTGACCGCCATCAATGCCTCAGCGCCGCTGCTGGCTTCAGCGACAATCCGAAAACCCAGCTGTTCTAAACAAACCCGCAGCCCCAGTCGAAACGTGGTGTCGGCATCAACCAGCATTAAATGAAGGGGGCGGCTCATGCGAGGTTAGTCGTCGGTGTTGGTTTCTGACTCATCATAGGACGGTTCGTCAGCGGCGCGGCGACGGGCCGAGAGAATGGCATCGCGCTGGTTCGCCCAGGTTGCGATCGCACTTCTGGCCTGACCGGAGAGCGCCCGGCCTCGACCAATGCGCGAAGCCGTTGCGATCGCATCGGATAACCGCCCCTGGGCCGCTAGCTGCTCGGCCGCCTGCAAGATAGGCCGGTCTTCCGCAATCTGGATCTGGGTGGTCCATTCCTGAATCGAGGCCTGGGCGTCGCCGTGGAGCGCCCGCCCCGAATCAATCTTGTTCGCTTCAGCCACGGCCTCGCGTAGCTTACCCTGCCGCGCCAGCTGCTGGGCCTGATCCATCAAGGGCGTGTCTTCGATGATCTCGATGCGCTTGAGCCAGGTCGCGATTTTGGTTTGCGCGTCGATGCGCAGGGCTCGGCCCAGGTTAATTTTGCGGGCCTCTTCGATGGCGGTCTTTAACGCCGGAATCTCATCCTGGGCCGCCAGCTGCTCAGCCCTGACGAGAATAGGCCGATCTTCGATTCGCTCAATCTCTTTGCCCCAGTGGGAGAGCAGCGTTTGCGCCTGCTGCCGCTGAGGACGGTCCATACCAATCTGACTGGCCTGGGCCGCCGCCAGCCGATAGGTCGGCTTCAGCCCCACCTGTGCCATCAGATTCGCAGCATAGAGCTGCTTTAAATCGGCCAGCTTTTGTTCCCAAATCGCCAAACTGGCCTGGGCGTCTTCGTAAAAAGGGCTGGTCGCGTCAATTCGCTTGACGGCCTCCATCGCTTCGACCAGGTTGAGCATGTCGCCGTAGGTCGGCACCCAGTTGGGGTCGGTGGTGGACAGCCGCTGGGCATGGGCGAAGTAGATCAGGTCTTCGGCCTCGGGCGCCTTAGCCAGGTCAATCGGCACCTGCTGAATCACTTCGATGGCCGCCGTCAGGTCTTCCTGCTCCCACTTCTGAAAGCCGTACTGCAGCAGATCGTCCGCCCAGGCCTCAATGGCGACCTTCGCCGCTGGCCAGGCGCGCGTTTGTAGATCGATCTCACGGGCCAGGGTAAATGCGATCGCAATCTGCTCAATGTCCCCTGTCTGTGCCAGGGTCCGGGCCTCGTTCAGCTGCTCGTAAGCCGTTTGTTCGCGCTGCAGGCGCTTGGCCAATACCTGATGCTGGGTCTTGAGCCAGTAGTCACTTTTGAGCAGCTTCAAATCCTGCAGCGACTGCCGAGCCGCTGACCAGTCTTCAGCTTGAATAGACCGATCAATTGCCTTGACCGTCTCTACACCCCGATCCCACTCGTTGGCCCAGGCCGAAGACTCCTGCTGCGCCTCGGTGTAGACCTCAGCTGTAATGGGAATGTGCGCCACCAGCCTTTGCGCTTGGACCAGATCGCCTTTTTCAACGTACTGTCGGGCTTTGGTTAACAGGTTTCGCGTCCAGTCGTTCAATCGGCTGCGCGAGTCGTCGTGTAGCGGGTGCCCCTGATCCCAGCTGCTCACCAGGTCAATGGCCCCAACCAGGGCCGCATCGGTATTGGAGGCCGCAGCGGCACTAGCGCAGTAAAGTCGCTCGCTATCGGCACTAAAAGTAGAGATTTGCTGACAGTCTGGCAGGGGAGGAATGCGCGTCATCCAGACAGTGGCCCATACCCCAACAGCGCTCGAACCCGCCAGCAGGCTCAGCCAAAGTAGCGGCCAAACCCAGATTCGAGGGCCCGATCGCCCCGGCGATAAGATCTGAGCATCCAGCGGTTTCTGCGAGGTCGGCGTCGATGTCATGGGCTCAGGGAAAAAGCAGGGACGGTATTGACTGGAATATTCAGAAGCGGTTAGACAATAGGTTCCCAATTCAAGGGACCTTACTAACGGCTCTTAATCAAAAAATTTTGTTGTCATTGTAGGGGTAATCAGTCCTATCCGGGAGGATTTCGGCTCAGGCTTTCAAAACGGACTGTTGAGCGGCATTCGCCCAGGATTTTGAAGGGCCCATCGTCGAGAGAATCCGCCATTCTTGACAGGAGAGGCGCCACCAACGCCACATCCCTGTTGGCTTTGCAGACAAGCAAACTTAATCTCTCTTCAAAATCCCTAAACCGGCTGCGTTTCAGCCCCGCTTACCCCTTAGCCCACCCTTCAGTTTGCCGCTGCTGAATCAGGATGGTTCCCGTATCGAGCGTCGAATAGTTTACTTATCGCGCCGGTCTCCTACTGAGAACACATGAATTGCTAAGATTATTGGCCAGCATTCTTATTGACCAGCATTCGCATAGCAGCCGAACGGCCAGTGTCTTTAGCCGCTCAAGCAGCAATCGCCATCGCCGCTGCTCAGACCAGCATCAGCGACTCAGCCCTGCCTGCAATGCCCAACTCAGGCCGACATTCCAGGTGTCAAAAAGCCGACAAGCTGCCCAATGGCCGCATCAATCTCATCTGCCTCAGCCCCGGTTAGCAGCGCGTTGGGTTTGCCCGCGTCTGATATCAGCCGTACGAGCGTGGCAATAACCATGTCTAGCTTCCAATGCAGCGTCTGCCGCGACTGGTCAGGCAGTGCCTGCTGTAGGGCGTCTAAAAAGGCCACACGGCTGGCCTTAAAACTTTCATAGGCAATGCTTTGAACGGGTTCCGGTTCACTCCAGCATCGGCCCATAAACTGGCATCGAATCATTCGAGCATCCGTGTTTTGAATCAGCTGCTCAACAGGGGGACGGAGAAATGCCTGCAAAATCGCCTCAACTGAGGCAGGCTGCTGGGCGGACTCAGCCGCCGCAAGAAGCGATAGCTGCGCCTCGACCATCGGGCTTGAAATTCGGGAAAATACCGCCCGAAACAGGTCTTCTTTAGAGCCAAAGTGGTAATGAACCGCCGCGATGTTGGCCCCTGCCTGACTGATGATATTGCGCACGCTCGTACTGGCATAGCCCCGCTCGGCAATCAGTACTTCGGTCGCATTGAGAATTTGCGCTTTTGTATCAGTAGGTGCTGCAGACGTCATACACACACTCTATCGACCCACCCAGACAAGCGGTAGGGGTAAACGAACGAAAGCAACGTTGCTAAATAATCAAACGTACGTTTTAATTATATCAAACAAACGTTTGAACAATCCGTTCTGGCCCCATGTTGACAGCTGAGACCTAACGGCTTGCTCTGCACGGGACTGCCGGGGCCCGCGGCCATGACTTCCAATCCTTTACCAACAGACTCAACTCGCCGGAGCCGAAATCGGCTCGGGCTGCTACTCGGACTGGGGGCGCTGGGCCTTCTACCCATCGCTGTTCCTGTCATCAATAGTCGGCTCACCTCGACTGCAGAGGCAGAGACAGTGGCTGAACGCGTTCTCCCAGTTGAGACCCTGACAGTCACGCCGGTCAACAGCTACGAGGTCGCGCGTACCTACACTGGCGAGATCGCGGCCCTCAGAGCTAGCGAGCTGGGGTTTGAGCGCAGCGGCCAGCTGGTCGAAGTTGTGGTTGAGGAGGGGGATACGGTCCGTAGGGGGAGTCCGCTGGCCCGTCTGGATGTCCGCAATCTCCAGACTCAGCGCCAGCAGCTATTGGCTGAAAAGGCTCGCGCCAATGCCCAACTGCAGGAACTACAAACCGGGGCCCGCTCCGAAGATATTGCGGCGGCAGAGGCGGCAGTGAGAGAGCTAGAACAGCAGGTGCAGCTGCAACAGATTCAGCGATCCCGGCGAGAATCCCTTTATGCCCAGGGGGCGATCTCCAAGGAAGAACTCGACGAATTTAGCTATCAGGAAGGCGCGTTAGCGGCCCGTCTCGATCAGTCCCGCAATCAGCTACGAGAGCTGCAAAACGGCACCCGGCCCGAGCAGATCGCCGCTCAGATCGCCCTGGTACAACAGCTAGATGCCCGCATTGCCGAAGTCGATGTGAATATCACGAAAAGTACGCTGGTGGCCCCATTCGATGGGGTGGTCGCCAGCCAACAGGCCGACGAAGGCACAGTGGTCGGGGCTGGCCAATCGGTAATACGACTGTTAGAAAAGGCCATTCCTGAGGTGCGGGTCGGAATGCCCGTCGATGTCGCGAGTCAGCTAGGCATTGGCGATCAAAAGCAGGTCGCCCTGGGCGGTCAGACCTACGACGCCACCGTGTCATCCATTTTGCCCGAGGTCGATCTACAGACGCGAACCCAGACGATCGTTCTCTCCCTAGAGCCTGCCGCACTGACCCGAGCCAGTGCCGGTCAGACCGTACGGGTCGACTTTGGCGAATCAATCCCCGCAGACGGGATCTGGCTACCGACCTCGGCCCTGACCCAGGGGATTCGGGGACTGTGGAACTGCTATGTGCTGGTGCCCCAAGCCGGTGGCGGCTACGTCGTTGAACTCCAGTCGGTCGAAATTGTTCACCAGGAAGCGGATCGTGTACTGGTGCGCGGTACGCTGCAGCCCAACGACGCGGTAGTGGCTAGCGGGACCCACCGGCTGGTGCCGGGGCAGGCCGTTCGCCCGATCGAGGCCGCCTCTCAGTCGTTCACCCACAACTTCACCAATAACTAGGGCAGCCATGGTCAAACCGTTCTATCGCAACCTGCGGCTGTTGGCGCTGACCGTGATCATGCTGCTGGTCTGGGGCTGGGTCTCGTTCCAGTCGTTGCCCCGCCAAGAAGACCCCGAGCTGGTCTCGCGCATTGCCGTGGTGCAGACGGCCTACCCCGGTGCTAATGCCGAACGCGTCGAGGCATTGGTCACAGAACCGATCGAGGCAGAACTGGCGGAGCTAGAAGAGATTGGTGTGCTCTCTTCGGACTCGCGTGTGGGCTTTTCGACGGTAACGGTCGAACTGTTGGAAACGATCAACAACGCTCAGCCGGTGTGGTCTAAGGTTCGAGACGAGCTAGACGATGCAGCGGCACTGCTGCCGCCGGGCACGAGCGAACCTGAGTTGGATGAAGCCGATGTCAAAGCCTACACGCTGATCGCTTCGCTGACCTGGAACCTGCCGACCGAGCCCAACTATGCCGTGCTGAGCCGCTACGGCGAGGAGTTGGCACTGCAGCTGCGGGGCATCACCGGCACCGAAGAGGTAGAACTGTTTGGTGAACCCAACGAAGAGATTTTAGTCGAGGTGGATGCAGCGGCACTGGCAGCGCGAGGGCTCTCACCCCAGGCACTGGCCAGCAGCATTCAAACTAGCGATGCCAAGGTGACCGCCGGTCAGCTTCGCACCGACCAACAGACGCTAGCGATTGAGGTGCAAAGTGAACTCACCAGCCTGGAGCAGATTCGCCAGATTCCCATCCAAACCGACGTTCAATCTGGGAATGGGCAGTTTGCCCGACTCAGCGACGTTGCCCAGGTAAGCCGAGGCGTCCGGCAACCGCTGACCGAACTGTCGCTGGTCAGCGGCAAGCCCGCCGTGGTGGCCGCCGTGATGATGGAGTCAGGGGTGCGCATTGATTTCTGGGCGAAGGACGTGCGGGCCGTGCTGAGCGATTTTGCGGCGCGGCTTCCCCAGGGCGTCAGCCTGGATACGGTGTTCGACCAAAGCATCTATGTCGAGACGCGGATTGGAACGCTGCTAGGCAATTTGCTAATCGGGGCCGGACTGGTCGTGGCGGTCACGCTAGTGACGATGGGCTGGCGGGCAGCGCTGGTGGTGGGCACTGCCCTACCGCTGACGTCACTGGCGGTCTTTGGTTGGATGGGCGTACTGGGTGTGCCCATTCACCAAATGTCGGTCACCGGGCTGATTATTGCCCTGGGTTTGCTGATTGACAACGCCATCATCGCCGTTGACGAAATTCAGATGGAGCTGGCGCACGGTGATGCGCCGATTGAGGCTGTGGCCAAAACGGTGAACTACCTGAAGGTGCCGCTGTTTGCTTCGACCGTAACCACGGTGATGACCTTTTTGCCGATTTACCTGTTGCCGGGGCCTGCTGGCGAGTTTGTTGGCACCATCGCACTGGGGGTGATTGTGGCACTGATCTCTTCTCTGGCGCTGTCGCTGACGGTAATTGCTGCCCTGGCGGGGCGATTTTTGGGAGACACCCACGCCACAGCCGCAGCGATTCACCCTCGCAACGGTCAGCGGTCAGGGCCGATCCCGGCCATCCAGCGCTTTTTACTCAAGCCTGGGGCCTGGTGGGTCGATGGGTTTTCATCTCCCCAGCTGGCGCGTCCCTATCGTCAGTCTTTGCAATGGGTTATGCGACGACCGCTATTTGCGATCGCACTGACCCTGATTATCCCCCTGGTCGGCTTCATTGCCGCCTCTACCCTCGATCAGCAGTTTTTCCCTTTGGTATCGCGGGATCAGGTCCAGATTGAGGTCGAATTTGCCCCGCAAACCGCCATTGCCCAAACGAGATCGCAGATGCTGCAGGCCCGGCAGGTGATGCTACAGAACGACCGGGTGGCAGAGGTGCACTGGTTCGTCGGCGAGAGCGCACCCAAATTTTATTACAACTTCACCGGCAACCGACGCAACCAGGCTCAGTACGCCCAGGCCCTCGTTCAGCTTGACACAGGCAATAACGTTGAGCCGATCATCCAAAATCTGCAGGCCGAGCTAGACGAGACCTTTCCTTCGGCGCGCATACTGGTCAAGCAACTGCAGCAGGGACCGCCCTTTGATGCCCCGATTGAAATGCGCATCTACGGTCCTAACATTCAAGAACTGCGGCGGCTGGGTATTGAGGCCCGACAACTTCTCACTCGCGTGCCAGATGTGGTGTACGTGCGTGACGACCTGACCGAATCGCTGCCTAAATTAGGGCTAACGGTCGACGAAGAACAGGCTCGGCAGAGCGGCCTGGACAATACGGCCATTTCTCAACAGCTGGCGGCTTACCTGGAGGGGACGACTGGCGGCTCGGTGCTGGAGGCCACTGAAAACTTGCCGGTGCGGGTGCGTATCGCTAATACCGAGCGGGCTGACCTGAGCCAGATTGCCAGTTTGGACCTGCAGGCTCAGAACGCTGGCAATGGATTTCGCTCGCCCAGCGTGTTCGGTGAGTTCAGTCTAGAGCCGGAACTCGCTAAGATTGCCCGCCGTAACGAAGAACGGGTCAATATCGTGCAGGGGTTCATTACCGCTGGGGTGCTGCCGTCTGTCGTGCAGCAAGCGTTTGAAGCCCGGCTCGCCGAGGCCAATTTTGAGCTACCGCCCGGCTACCGCTATGAATTTGGCGGGGAGCAGGCTGAACAGAGCGAAGCCCAGGGCGGCCTAGCACTGTACGTGCCGGTACTGCTGCTGGTAATGGTGATCGCGCTGGTATTGTCGCTGGGCTCATTTCGGCAGGCGGGCATCGTCGGGGTGGTCGGCATCACGTCGGTAGGAATGGCCCTGTTCTCACTCAAGGTGTTTGGCTCGGTGTTGGGCTTCATGGCCATTGTCGGCAGCATGGGCCTGGTGGGCATCGCCATCAACGACACGGTGATTGTGCTGTCAGCACTGAACGAGCATCCCCAGTCTCGCCTGGGCAACCGCCAGGCCATTGTCGAGGTCGTGATCAAGGCCACCCGTCACGTGATTACCACCACAATCACCACCATTGCCGGATTCGTCCCCTTGCTCATTAGCGGCGGGCCGTTCTGGCGACCGCTGGCGATTGCGATCGCAGGTGGCATCTCTGGTGCGTCCATGATGGCCCTCTACTTCGTTCCCGCCGCCTACGCCCTGATTTACCGTCGTCGCCGCCGTCAATCGCACCAGCTGCCCACGCCCCCGTCACCCCACGAGCAGTCTCTGGCCGGGACTGGGGTTGAGTAGCAAGGGGCGGCCCATCCCTGACGGTTGCCCCTACCAAGGAGCTAGGGGTTCATCCGGCAGTCTGATTTGGGCGCGCGTTTGTTCGTAGATGACCAGCCCCCGAGCCTGATAATTCCTGAGGGCAACGGGGCCGTCCAGGTTATTGGTGTGGACCCAAACGCGCTGCGCGCCCCAGGCCCAGGCCTGCTCTAGCCCCACGGTGAGCAGTCGTCCGCCGTGCCCCTGACCGATGAACTGTGGCAGCAGCCCGAAGTACGCAATCAGGACCGAACCATCGGCTTTCTTTTCTAGCTCAACGTACCCTGCGGGGGTTCCCCCCACGTACCCAACCCAAGTTTGGATCGTCTCTTTGGATAGATAGTCCATCCAGGTTTGGTAGGTCCAAGCGCGTCTGTCAGTCCAGTACCAGCGATACCCCACCGCTGCATAGAGAAAGCGATTGAGCTCGGGACAGGGAATCGTCACTGGTAGAACGCTGAGGCCACTTTCCTTAGCAGGCGAGAGCTGCGCTGGCGACAGCATTTGCAGATAGGTTGTGATCAGCTGAGTAACGGTCATCTACAGAGCGAATAAGCTTGCCAAAGCGTATCATCAAAACGCATTTAAAGACCTGAGAATAAGAAAATCTATTCCGCCAATGCGCCAGGAAACTAACAGCAACCCTAAGGAACTTGACCTAAAAAACTGCGTCTTGAAAGCTGTCTAATTCCAACCCGATCGATGGCGTCGAAGCCTTGTTATAAAGGAGCTAGCGGCTGCTATATAAGGCCAAACTAAGCGTCGAAACCGGTTTTTAGCCTAGACAATGGTAGCGCACGTTGCTGCCGTCATTTCAGCAATACATAACTTTCTTGATATGGTGGAGTTGATTAAGCCAGAAAATGTCCATTCATCCGGGATAGCGATATCTAAGTCAAAGCGTATTTCCTACTTAGATTATGCTAAAGGAATCGGTATTGTCGGCGTCGTCATTGGACATTCGTTCGGTGTTTTATTTACGCCAGATGCTAACCCCAGCGACGTTTTAATGGGTGCCTTTTACTGGATTGCCCGGTGGATCTACGCGTTCCACATGCCGTTGTTTTTCTTGATCTCCGGACTATTTATTGAAAAGGCCGTTCACCAACCCTTTACTACTTTCTTGCTAGACCGGCTCAGGCGGATTGCCTATCCCTACTTTGTCTGGACGGTGATCCAGGAGCTGCTGAGGATGGTCGCAGGTCTGCGATATGACCCCTTCGGTGAACTGTGGCGAGTGGTCTATTCACCGCTGCTGCAGTTTTGGTTTTTGTACGCGCTGTTTGTCATGTCTGTGGTGACGGTGGCGCTTCGGAAGCTCCACGTCCCCATTTGGGGACTGCTGCTGCTGACGGGGCTCCTGTTTGCGACCAAGGCCACCGATTTAGATTTGGGGGGATGGAGCGTGGTGTATCTGGTCAGGGCCCACTGGATTTATTTTATAGTGGGCGCTTTTTTGGGTCAGCGTCAGTATTTGCAGTCATTAGAGCAGTTGACGAAGCCGGTTTTGCTGTGGGGGACTGCGACAGGCTTTGGTCTGATTTTGTTCGCTATTTATGTTGATGTGATCGTACAGCCGCTGGCGATCGCGCTTTGGGCCGCTGCAGGCATTGTTGCCGCCCTCTGCCTGGCCAGATGGCTAGAGCTGACTGGAGCGGCCCCCTATGTGCAAACCTGGGGGATGAGATCGCTAGAGATTTATTTAGCGCACACGATTTTTTCAGCCGCCGCGGGCATGGGTGTTCAGGCATTGAGGCCCAATCAATTTGCCCTACAGGTCATCGCCAGTGCGATCGCAGGCATGGTCGGTCCGCTACTGCTGTACCGATTTTGCCGAGCATTCAGGCTGCTGGTTTTGTTTCGGCTGCAGCCAGCCAAGCGCTAGGGCAACAGCCTGTTTCATCCCCGGATGAACGAAGCTATAGTCTCGCCTGGGTGAGTTTTGTTTTCAGGGCAGGCAGGGTGTCGATGAGCTCAGCCTGGGCCATCTCTGACTGCTCACCTGAGGCTAGCCACTTGAGCTGCACCTGCCCGCGCTCAGCCTCGGCATCGCCTAAGATCAGGCAGGCCACGGCCCCACTGCGAGCGGCCCGTTTGAACTGCTTGCCAAAGGCGCTACCGCTCAGATCAATCTCCACCGAGCAGCCGCTGTGGCGGAGCTGCTGAGCCAGGAGCGTTGCAGCGGGTTCGGCCTTTTCGCCTCGGGAAACCAGATAAAAGTCCAGCGCTGCCGTAGCGGGTTCGCCCTGGAGCTGCTGTAGCAAGATCGTCAGCCGCTCCAGGCCAATGGCAAAGCCGATCGCGGGCGTCTCGGGGCCGCCCAGTTGCGTCACTAGGCCGTCATAACGCCCGCCGCCGCACACTGTGGCCTGAGCGCCCAGATCTGAGGATTGGATCTCGAAGGCGGTGCGGGTGTAGTAGTCGAGCCCGCGCACCAGTCGAGGGTTAATGTTAAAGGCAATGCCCAGGTCGGTGAGCTGCTGCTGCACGGCATCGAAGTGCTGTTTTGAGTCGTCGCCCAGGTAGTCCAGCAGGCTGGGTGCGTCGGTGACAATTTCCTGGGTGCGCTTGTCCTTGCTGTCGAGAATGCGCATGGGGTTGCGCGTCAGCCGGTCTTGAGAGTCGGCATCCAGCTCAGCTTGGTAAGGCGTCAGGTAGCTGACGAGGGCGTCGCGGTAAGCTTGGCGATCTTCGCCCTGACCCACGGAGTTGAGGTCCATCGTCAGGGTTTTGAGGCCGAGGGTTTGGAGAATGTCGGTTGCGATCGCAATCACCTCTACATCGGCCCGCGCATCCCGACTGCCAAGAATTTCGACATCGAGTTGGTGAAACTGTCGCTGCCTTCCCTTCTGCGGACGCTCGTAGCGAAAAGCCGGTCCCAGGTGCCACAGCCGCTGTACGCCGCCACCCGCAAAGAGCTTGTTTTCAATAAACGCCCGCACCAGCCCAGCGGTAATTTCGGGGCGTAGGGTAATTGAGCGACCGCCCCGGTCCTCAAAGGTATACATCTCTTTGCCCACCACATCGGTCGCTTCCCCAATCCCTCGGGCAAACAGCTCCGTCTGCTCGAACATGGGCGGGCGAATCTCTCGATAGGCAGCACGACCTAAAACTTCACGAGAGACGGCCTCGACCTGCTGCCAGACGGCGACCTCGCTGGGTAAAATGTCGCGGGTGCCGCGAATGGCTTGGACGGTACTCATGCAAACGATGCTGGGGTGGATGGCAATACCCACACAAGGCGGGCAATGCCCACCCTACCAAATCCTGCTGGGTTTATGACGGGTGAATCGACCCCGCGTTTGGCTCGCTTACGACGCCAGCGGTTCGTCCCCCTCCTGGGGCAGCGTGCAGCAGTTGACGTCGTCGATGCAAACCTTGCCCCACTTCAGCGCCCAGCGCACCAGCGCCACCCGGTTACCCGTAGCGGTCTTACTGAGAATATTGCTGATATGATTGTCCACGGTACGTTTGCTAATCTCTAGCTGGTCAGAAATCTCTTGATTAGTCAGGCCACCGGCAACCAGCTCAACAATCTGCAGCTCCCGATCAGAAAGCGGCGTTGAATTCGGCACCGAGTCAGCCGATGGCGAGGGTGTCTGGGTGGAGGAAATGCCTGACATGATCCTTAAGTGTGTGGAAGGGCGTGTGTATTTATGCTTATCACACTTACATCATAGCCGCCCTTTTTAGGACCCCGTGGTGTATTGGTTACTTTCTCTACAATTCATCAGAGAATTTTCGCCGTTTGGGAACGGTCAGTTCCGTTTTTTGGAGGCCCGTTTGCTCGACCGAAGACGGTGCCGCAGGCTATCCCAACTTAAGCTTAGTCGTCGTCCCAGACTCCGCAGCTGCGGAGCCACCGTATCCGCTTCTACCGCCGGGGTAAATTTCTCGCTGAGCAATTCTCGCAGACGCGCACTGGTAAGAGGGCGATTGAGGCGCCCCTGCTCGGCCATTGAGATGGATCCGGTCTCTTCAGACACAACGATGCAAATACAGTTTTCAACCCGTTCAGTAATACCCATGGCGGCGCGGTGGCGGGTGCCCAACTGCCGCGATGCAGAACGCTCGGAAATGGGCAATATCACCCCCGCCGCGATGATCCGCGCCGCCCGAATAAGCACCGCGCCATCATGCAACAGCGTTGACGTTTGAAAAATCGTCTGCAGCAGTTCCTTAGACACATCGGCATTGAGCCGCACACCGGGAACCGAAAAGTTATTTTCGTCGATGGGCCGGTCTGTTTCAAGGATAATCAGCGCCCCAGTACGATTTTGGGACAGCTGCTTGACCGCATCAACCAGCTCATCAACCACGCTGTTCGCTTTCTGCGGGGGGCCATCGGCAGGCACAAACAGCTGCAAAACCTCACCCCGGCCAAGCAGCTCTAAAAATCGACGGATCTCAGCCTGCAGCATCAGAGCCATGGCCACCGCCGACCCAATCGCCAAACAGGTCAGCACAAAGCTGAGCAGTTGCAGCATCAGGTAGTGGCTCAGCGCCGCCCCCAGCATCAAGATAATCAGTCCGCGAATCATCCACAGAGTGCGCCGCTCTCCAATAACGACCAGCACCATATAGATCAATGCCAGGACTAGACAGATATCGATGATGAGACGCAAGAGCCGGACCTAGTCAGGTGTTTGCAATCAACTATTTCGTTTCTGCACCCTGGCTTGGGCCCAAACAGTCAGGCCCAAGCCTCAGCCGCCACACAGAAACAGACTTAGTTTAACGAGCTGACCTTACAAATGGCCTCTAAAGAAACCCTAACCTAGCTGCAGCCTATCGGGAAGACAGTCTTGCTGGATCAGGCTTTGGTAGGTTTCGCGCTTTAAGATCAGCTGAGCCTGCCCCTGATTGACCAGCACCGCCGCTGGCCGAGGTACCCGGTTGTAGTTAGACGCCATGCTGTAGTTATAGGCACCCGTTGCGGGAACGACGACAACATCTCCGGCGGCCAGGGAGGGGAGCTGCGCACCGTGGATCACCACATCCCCCGATTCACAATGCTTACCTGCTAGCGTAGCGGTCTCGCTGAGCGGTGCCGACATCTGACTGGCTCCCAGGGCCCGATACACCGACTGATAAGTAATGGGGCGAGGGTTGTCGGACATGCCGCCATCGACGGCAACGTACTGACGAATGCCGGGAACTGTCTTTTGGCTACCGACGGTGTAGGCCGTTACGCAGGCTGAACCAATCATTGAGCGGCCGGGTTCGCACAGCAGGCGTGGCATCGGTACCGATTGAGCCTCGCAGGCCGCTACAACGCTCTTGCAGACGGTCTGAATCCACTCATCAATGCTCGGTGGGTCGTCCGACTCGGTATAGCGGATACCCAACCCACCGCCGACGTCCAGTTCGCTCATCGGCAAACCGTAGCCGATGGCCTTTTTGTACCACTTCACCATCACCCCAGCGAGGTCATCGTGGGGCTGCAGCTCGAAAATCTGGGAGCCGATGTGGGCATGTAGACCAATGCAGCGGAGCTGGGAAAGTTGGCTGACCCGCTTGAACACGTCCTCTAGCTGGTCGGGGTCAAAGCCAAACTTACTGTCAATATGCCCTGTGCGAATGTAGTCGTGGGTGTGACATTCAATGCCGGGGGTCAGCCGCAGCAAAATGGTGGCGGTTTTGCCCTGGGTCTGGGCCAGCTCTGCCAGCATTTCTAGCTCATGCCAGTTGTCCACCATAAAGCGGCAGTCGGCCTCTAGCCCCATCATCAGCTCTTCAGCAGACTTGTTATTGCCGTGAAAGTACAGCATCTCACCCGTGGCCCCGGCCTGTAGCGCGGTGTAGAGTTCACCACCAGAGACGACGTCAATGGCAATGTTTTCCTGAAGTGCGATCGCACAAACCGCCAGACAGTTCCACGCCTTTGATGCATACACCACCAACGATTCGCCCGGATAGTACTGCTTCAGCGCTTCCCGGTACTGCTGCGCCGCCAGCCGCAGGGTCTGCTCATCTAATATATAGAGGGGCGAACCAAATTCTTGAACCAGCGACACCACATCGCCCCCCCCCACTTCCAAATGGTCAGCGTCATTGACCGTTGCCGTCATCGGCAGCAACCGCTGGTTAGGCGAATCCGAATCAAACCTTAGATACCGCGTAGAATTTTGGATATCGGCCCCGGACGGGCTGGCCTCGGCATCGGTCGGAAAAGTGGAAACCATAGCTGCTCTGCTGAACTAGACAAAACCGTAAACTTAATAGTCCAGTCTACAATTGCACCCCAGTCCTAAATCAGAAATTAATCCACGGATCGCGCCGGTTCTGAGCTATCGCCCCCTGACCGAGGCACTACTGCCTGCCGTTCTAAACCTGGACCAGATTTGCCTGGGCGGACTGTGGACCGAAGACGGCTATCGGCGAGAAATAGAAAGCCCAAACAGCGATCTACTGGTATTGGAGCTAGATCCGGGTTCAGACCTCACCCCCTCACCCCCTCACCCCCTCACCATCCTCGGCCTGGGCTGCCTCTGGGCCATTATTGGCGAAGCCCACATCACGACCTTAGCCATCCATCCTGACTATCACCGTCATCGCCTCGGTCAATGGCTGCTGGTTCAGCTGTTGATGACGGCCCAGCGCCGCCAGCTGACCCGCGCCACCCTCGAAGTCCGCGCCTCCAATACGGCTGCCCTCAAGCTTTACCAAAAGTTTGAATTTCAGACCGTCGGACGCCGAAAGCGTTACTACGCCGACGACGAAGACGCCCTGATTCTGTGGCGGAACGGTTTACAATCTGCCACATTTGTCCAGAGTTTACAGAAACTTTGTTTAGAATCTGAGCAAGCTATTCACCAGCAGGGATGGACTTTGAGCTAGGCTATAAAACCCTCCCACCTAAAATGTGTAGTTTTTGTAATTTTTGAACAGATTTCTTCAACTTTTCAAAGACCTGTTTTGAACACCACTTTTTTATTAGAACCAGTTACAAGCATCCTCTCAAAGAGAGATGCACGAATGCTCAGAACCGTTGCAAGTAGTGAATACCGGCACGGGTTCACAAAAGTCTACTGTGTTAGAATTGACCCTACCAGCTCATCGCAGGTGATGGATAACCGCCATGTTTGAACGCTTTACAGAAAAAGCCATTAAGGTAATCATGCTCGCCCAGGAGGAGGCCCGCCGACTCGGGCACAACTTCGTGGGAACTGAGCAAATTCTCCTCGGCCTTATCGGCGAGGGGACCGGCGTCGCCGCCAAGGTTCTTAAATCAATGGGGGTTAATCTCAAAGACGCTCGCATCGAGGTCGAAAAGATCATCGGTCGCGGGTCCGGTTTTGTTGCCGTTGAGATTCCGTTTACGCCACGGGCCAAGCGCGTTCTAGAGCTGTCTTTAGAAGAAGCGCGCCAGCTTGGCCACAATTATATTGGTACCGAGCACCTGCTGCTCGGCCTAATCCGCGAAGGCGAGGGGGTCGCGGCCCGCGTGCTCGAAAACCTAGGCGTCGATCTGTCTAAGGTTCGCACCCAGGTCATCCGCATGCTGGGTGAGACTGCAGAAGTCTCAACGGGCGGCAGTCAGGGACGCACTAAGACGCCAACCCTGGACGAGTTTGGTTCCAACCTGACTCAGATGGCGGGCGAAGGTAAGCTGGACCCTGTGGTCGGTCGTCAGAAAGAGATCGAGCGGGTTATTCAGATTCTAGGACGCCGTACCAAGAACAACCCTGTCCTGATTGGTGAACCCGGCGTGGGTAAGACTGCCATCGCCGAAGGTCTAGCCCAGCGCATCGCCAACGGCGACATTCCCGACATCCTCGAAGACAAGCGCGTTGTCACCCTTGACATTGGCCTGCTGGTCGCCGGTACCAAGTACCGGGGCGAGTTTGAGGAGCGTCTGAAGAAGATCATGGACGAAATTCGCTCCGCAGCGAACGTCATCCTGGTCATTGACGAGGTCCATACCTTGATTGGTGCGGGCGCGGCTGAGGGCGCTATTGATGCAGCCAACATCCTCAAGCCTGCGTTAGCTCGAGGTGAGCTCCAGTGCATCGGTGCCACCACTCTGGACGAGTACCGCAAGCACATCGAGCGGGACGCCGCCCTAGAGCGTCGTTTCCAGCCGGTGATGGTGGGCGAGCCCAGCGTTGAAGAAACCATCGAGATTCTGCACGGTCTGCGGGACCGTTACGAGCAGCACCACAAGCTGAAGATTTCCGATGAGTCGCTAGATGCAGCGGCCAAGCTTTCCGACCGCTACATTTCTGACCGCTATCTACCCGACAAAGCCATCGACCTGGTCGACGAGGCCGGTTCCCGCGTCCGTCTGATCAACTCCCAACTGCCTCCCGCAGCGAAGGAGCTTGATAAGGAGCTGCGCCAAATTCTTAAAGAGAAGGACAACGCGGTTCGGTCTCAGGACTTTGACCGGGCGGGTGAGCTGCGCGATCGCGAAATGGAGATCAAGGCTGAGATCCGTGCGATCGCACAAAACAAGAAGACCGAATCGACCGGCGATGACTCTCCAGTGGTCACCGAGGAAGACATTGCCCACATCGTAGCCTCCTGGACTGGCGTTCCGGTGAACAAGCTCACCGAGTCCGAGTCCGAGAAGCTGCTACACATGGAAGACACGCTCCACCAGCGCGTCATCGGCCAGGACGAAGCGGTCAAAGCGATCTCCCGCGCCATCCGTCGTGCCCGCGTCGGTCTGAAGAATCCCAACCGGCCCATTGCTAGCTTTGTCTTCTCCGGTCCTACGGGTGTGGGTAAGACAGAACTGGCCAAGTCCCTGGCTGGCTATTTCTTCGGCTCCGAAGAGGCCATGATTCGCCTGGACATGTCTGAGTTCATGGAGCGTCACACGGTCTCCAAGCTGATTGGTTCCCCACCGGGATACGTCGGCTACAGCGAAGGCGGTCAGCTCACTGAAGCCGTCCGACGTCGCCCCTACACTGTCGTCCTGTTTGACGAGATTGAAAAGGCACACCCCGACGTCTTCAACATGCTGCTGCAGATTCTAGAAGACGGTCGCCTGACCGATGCCAAGGGCCGCACGGTGGACTTCAAGAACACCCTCTTGATCCTCACCTCCAACATTGGCTCTAAAGTCATCGAGAAAGGCGGCGGCGGTCTGGGCTTCGAGCTGGAAGCCGACCAGGCTGAATCTCAGTACAACCGCATCCGCTCTCTGGTAAACGAAGAACTCAAGCAGTACTTCCGCCCTGAGTTCCTCAACCGCTTAGACGAGATCATCGTCTTCCGCCAGCTCAACAAGGACGAGGTCAAGGAAATCTCCGACATCCTACTCAAGGAAGTCTTTGGTCGCCTGACCGAACAGGGCATCACCCTGGAGGTCACCGAGAAGTTCAAGGACCGCCTCGTCGAAGAGGGCTACAACCCCAGCTACGGCGCTCGTCCATTGCGTCGCGCCATCATGCGACTGCTAGAGGATAGCCTGGCTGAGGAAATTCTCTCGCACCGATTGAAGGATGGTGATACTGCTGTTGTAGATGTGGATGAGAACGGGAAAGTAGTGATTACAGCGCAGGAAAGCCGCGAGTTGCTGCCCCAAGGGGCCGAATAGTCCACGCAGTTGAATCACATCAGATAACTGAAACGGATCGGGTCAATCCCGGTCCGTTTTTTTGTCCGCAAAGCTGGCCATCTGAGATCTACACTACTTTTGGGCACGGAACTCATCCAGAAAGGGCCTGAAGCCACTTACTTCAGGCCCCTTGTAAAAAAAAGCGGATGATGGGACTCGAACCCACGACATTCAGCTTGGGAAGCTGGTGTTCTTCCCTTATATATCAATGCTTTCAAGCGCCATATTTTACATTTATACCAGTTTTATACCAGTAGCACTAGAGCCGGGAAAACCGCAGATCTGATTACAATGATTACGTTGTAACTCTTCGCTCTTTTTTGATAGACTTGGGCTATCAGGCTTCGCACGTTGGAGTAGCGCATGTCTAAGGTTGTCAGTACCCGGCTTCAGGATGAAACCTTCAATCGGCTTAGTCGTGTAGCGCGAATTTTAGATAAGACGCCCAGCGAGACAGTGGCAACTCTGGTTGAGGAGTCGCTGCGCGAAATTGAGTTTGCTTTTATCGAATTTCGTAACTCAACCTTGGGGCGTCAGGCCTTTATGAAAAGTTCTTCGCTGGCTGTCTGGGAGGTCGTTGAGATTGCAAAAGCCTACGACATGGATGCTACCAAGGTAGCCAGTCACTTCGAGCGTCCGATGGAATGGGTCAAGGCTGCGT
This sequence comes from Cyanobacteria bacterium J06648_16, assembly GCA_039817185.1. GTDB lineage: Bacteria > Cyanobacteriota > Cyanobacteriia > Phormidesmidales > Phormidesmidaceae > CAWUKV01. The sequence goes on from JBCBWI010000054.1 coordinate 29,791, forward strand.
TTAACTATGCGGAAGCTTATCCTGAGGAGATTGAGTTTGCGATTAAGGATGCCCAAGCAGTGGCTGCTATCGATGTTCAAAGGTTGTTGCCTAATCTTGAGACTCTTTCGGTATCTCAGATTGAACAGTAACGATGCTGTCCTTTCTGCTAGACGAGCATATTTCTCCCAAGGTCGCTGAGCAACTTCGCCTGAAGTGTCCCGATATTCAGGTGCGTGTATTACAGACTTGGGAGCAAGGTCGGCATCTACAGTTAGCTGATGACCAGCTCATCAACTTAGCCCATCAGTATGGATTGACGCTGGTGACCTATGATTTGCGCACAATTCCAACGCTATTAGCCGTCCTAGCTGAACAAGAGCATAATCATGCAGGGGTGATCTTTATCGACCAAAAGACGATTCCACCAAATAACTTTGGTCTATTGGTGAAATCTCTTGCTTACTTGTGGAAAGCTGAAAAGAAAAAGGACTGGAAGAATCGAGCCCTATTTCTAGAGGCAAGGAAAGATTAGTCTGATAGAGCTGCTGGTCATTTCTTCAGCTTTACTGGCACAATAGAATCAACTGCACGTCAGGTGAGTTAGGGTGATGGCATCCCGCTATCACAGGTATCGCGTGAAGATGTGCGCTACTACCTCGACCACAAGGAGCGAGAGACGCTAATGCGGATGATTTGATTGGTTATCCCAAGCTCAGAATTATTTTGCTGTTCTTTTGCCCGCTCTCGATGCTTTAGTCTTTTTCTGATTACTCAAGAGCTGTTGTTGATAGATTGCGATCGCACGCATGTGAGCAGTCGGATTTTCTCGGTTGTGTAGCCAGTCCTGAATCAATTCCAGGTTGTATCGGATACAGCGGCTGTTAAGGCGAACCCAGTGTAGCCCTTCGATCCACTCGCCGTTGAGGCGATACTTTTTCGGCTCTCCCGGAATTGCCATGGTCGAGCGCTAGCCCTAGTATTGTGCCCGGTTCAACGATACTTGTGGAATGATTGAGATGGTGCATTCCGTGGAGGCAGGCTATGGATAACTCGATTCGCATCCCACTTGACTTACCAGACGTTCGCGTTCTAGCGGTCTCGAAAACAGACCAGGGGGCATGGCTGATTCGGGTTGAGAGTAGTGTGAACGGCACCCAGTGTCATCAATGTGGGCGGCAGATTACGCAGTTTCATGGTTTTGACTGTGCTATTCGGCTACGTCACCTACCCTTATTTGAAATCCCTGTATTTATTGAGTTTCGCCCCAAGCGCTACCGGTGTCCATTCTGCGAGGGGAAACCCACCAGCACCCAACGTTTGAGCTGGCACGAGTTACGCAGTCCCAACACGAAGCCTTATGAACAGTGGTT
>JBCBWI010000055.1:0-30660 GCA_039817185.1 Cyanobacteria bacterium J06648_16
AACTACACGCTACTTTCGACGACGAATTGCCGCTGCAGTTAGTTCATCTTGACCTCCTTGAATCGCATATTGAGCCTAAAAAATTCTTGACTTATTGCTCGACAACAAATTTATATCAATCTTAATTTTCTTTTGAGTTATTAAATGTGTTGGGACAGCGGGACGACAGACTTCTCTTCTAACCACACGTACGGTGATAGCATGCCTGTAGCTAGGGGTGCCCGGACTATCGCGGGCTGAGATCAAACCCTTAGAACCTGGGCCGGTTCGCTGGCGCAGGGAAGCTGTTTATGAGGCATTGCAATGCGTACAGATTGGGTAAAGGCGCGTCACGGACAGGCTAACGTGACGCAGATGCACTATGCGCGTCAGGGCACAGTGACCGAAGAGATGACCTACGTGGCCAAGCGAGAAAACCTGCCCGCTGACTTGATTAGGGAAGAGGTGGCACGAGGGCGGTTGATTATTCCGGCGAACGTCAACCACACTAACCTTGAACCCATGGCGATTGGCATCGCGTCAAAGTGCAAGGTCAACGCCAATATCGGGGCCTCTCCCAACTCCTCGGATATCAATACTGAGCTAGACAAGCTCCGGCTTGCAGTCAAGTACGGAGCTGACACCGTCATGGATCTGTCTACCGGGGGCGGTAACCTTGACGAGATCCGTACAGCTATCATTCAAGATTCCCCTGTGCCGATTGGGACGGTCCCTATTTACCAGGCGCTAGAGAGCGTTCACGGCTCGATCGAAAACCTGACGTCAGATGACTTTCTGCACATCATCGAAAAGCATGCGCAGCAGGGGGTCGATTATATGACCATCCATGCAGGCATTCTCATCGAGCACTTGCCGCTAGTCCGCAACCGTATTACCGGAATTGTCTCGCGGGGCGGTGGCATAATCGCGCGGTGGATGCTGCACCATCACCGGCAAAACCCGCTGTATACCCACTTCAATGACATCATCGAGATTTTCAAAAAGTATGATGTTTCTTTTAGCTTAGGAGACTCTCTGCGACCGGGCTGTACCCACGATGCCTCGGATGAGGCCCAGTTGGCAGAGCTGAAGACGCTGGGACAGCTGACCCGCCGCGCGTGGGTGCATGATGTGCAGGTCATGGTCGAAGGCCCGGGTCACGTGCCGATGGACCAGATCGAGTTCAATGTCCGTAAGCAGATGGAGGAATGTTCAGAAGCGCCCTTTTACGTGCTTGGGCCGTTGGTGACCGATATCGCTCCCGGGTATGACCACATCACCTCAGCAATTGGGGCAGCGATGGCTGGGTGCTACGGCACGGCCATGCTGTGCTATGTGACCCCCAAAGAACATCTGGGTTTGCCCGATGCCGAAGACGTACGGAATGGGCTGATTGCTTACAAGATCGCGGCTCACGCGGCCGATATTGCCCGTCATCGTCCGGGGGCAAGAGACCGCGACGACGCGCTTTCTGAAGCCCGCTATAACTTTGACTGGAACCGTCAGTTTGATCTCTCGCTCGATCCTGAACGGGCCAGAGAATATCATGATGAGACATTGCCTGCCGACATTTACAAGACGGCAGAGTTTTGTTCAATGTGTGGTCCTAAGTTCTGCCCGATGCAGACAAAGGTGGACGCAGAGGCCCTCACCGAACTAGAGAAGTATCTAGCACGGGAGAAAGCAACCGTTTCCTGACCATAAGCATCGACGAAGGTTTCTCTTGATGCGGATAACGTTTACAGTCGAGAGACCTTCGTCAGGTCGGAATCGGACAAACCATCAGCTCGGGCTGCTTTCCCGTAATGCCATGAAAGTGAAGCCAGATGCTGTAGAAAATTTTGCGCCGTGACTTTTCGACCATCGTGAGTGGAATGTAGGATTTGCCCTCATAGGTCACAATCGGCAAGCTCATCAGCCGAGCAACCAGCCATCCGCCGGGGAAGTAGGCGACGGACACATAGGGGCGCACATCGTCTTCGGGAATAACCAGCATAAACAAATGCTTGGGCTTGTCGCGATGACGGTCCCAATGGGAGTGTAAGGATGCAACGGAGATGGTCATGGTAGTGACGCTCATTGAGAGCGAAATAAAGCACCTTTCATTGTGGAGGATACCCAGTTATTAAGTTTTATTTCTTTAATCATTGATAGAGTATTTGCCGAGAATTTAGTTGTAATGATTATCGGCTGGATCAAAATCCTAGGTAAAAGCTCTAATTCTTTCACACAGAGGGCTTCGGACTTTGACTAGATTAAGTTAGAGATAGTTGAAACAAGTTTTATTGATGTTTTATTGATATATGGAAACCATCAATGGCCGCATCAATAACTACATCATTGAGATGAAAAAGGAGATGTAAAGGCATCAATATTTGTTGATTTGAGTTTTAGTTTTCAGACTCTAATTGAGCTGAGGAAAGAATTGGATAAATCGCTTGAAAAGCGTCCGATAAACATCGGTAGATTCGATGGGATTCGCCCATTATTTGTCGTACAGCAACAACATGCTTCTCACCGGCACTTCCTCAGGCTTGCTGAGCGTGCTAGAGGCCAATTTTGCGTACATGCCAGTAGAAATCGCCCCGTCTAGGTTCAGCGCCCGCTCGACGATATCCACACCAAAGGCGTCTGGCTGTGTATAGAGACATTGGGCCAGAGTGTAGAGGGAAACAGGGGAGGCCGTTGTCACAATCGTTTCGCCACGACCAGACAGAGCAACGACCGTGCGTTTTCTCAGTTTGCCATTGTCGCTGTAAATGCCCAGAGTATGGCCTGGATCGACGAGAAAGGGACCCGACTGCAAGGCGCTGACGGCGTTGGCGGGGATAAACTCTGCACGGGTATCTAGGGCAATTTGCCCAGCCGTATCGATGCTCAAAACGCCTGTCAGGAGACCCGATTCGTTGCTCATGGGTTGCTGAAGCTGACCATTGATTAGGTAAAGGCCAATGGGCTCAAACTCTTCGCCGTAGTAGCCACCGTTGATGGCGGCGATCGCCCCCCGTTTGATCGCCGCTTCAGGCACGGTCTCGTGATTAGCGAGCTCTGGCTGATCGAACAGTTCCACGCGGACCGAGCCTGGGGGAAAAGTCAGCGTATCGGCAACAAACCGCTTGGGCACGCCGCCCTCGTCGCTCAAATAGGCGAATTGCACCTGCTGGTAGTGGCCGTCTGCCGCCGCCGACCGCTCAACCACCTCAAACTGACAGCCCACCTGCAGCGGGGGCGTCGGCTCATTGGCAGGGTCAACGGGCTGAGCGGTACAGCCAGCCAATAACGTCAGCCCTACCCCAAGAAAATACCTAGCGCTCACCCGCTCAACGTCCACCTAACGGTATCGACAGTCTCGTTAGGTTTTGCCCCAACGAGGGGGGCTTGTGTAACGTCGAAATCAGGGAACATAGCGCTATCAGAAACCATGCCTACATTATGAATCGAGGGTAGACATCTGCGATAGGGGGGATCTGCGATAGGGGGCGCGATCAGTAGGTCGGCCAACTACAATGGAGATTGACTCGATTGCGATCGCACATGACCACCACCGCGCCTGAAATTCAAGAAGCCGTTGAGCATCGCCGAAATTTTGCGATTATTTCCCACCCGGACGCGGGCAAGACCACGCTGACGGAAAAGCTACTGCTGTACGGAGGGGCCATTCACGAGGCGGGCGCGGTCAAGGCCCGACGGGCACAGCGGCATGCCGTTTCCGACTGGATGGAGCTAGAACAGCAGCGGGGCATTTCGATCACCTCGACGGTACTGCAGTTTCTCTACAACGACTACTGGATTAACCTACTCGACACCCCTGGTCACCAGGACTTTAGCGAAGATACTTACCGTACCCTGGCGGCGGCTGACAACGCGGTCATGCTGGAGGATGCGGCCAAGGGCCTGGAGCCCCAGACCCGCAAATTATTCGAAGTCTGCAAGATGCGCGGCCTGCCGATCTTCACCTTCTTTAATAAGATGGATCGGCCCGCCCGCGAACCCCTAGACCTACTCGACGAAATCGAGAAAGAGCTGGAGCTGCTGACCTACGCGGTCAACTGGCCGATTGGCATGGGCGATCGGTTTAAGGGCGTGTTTGACCGGCGCAAGCGGCAGTTCCACATTTTTGAGCGCACCGCCCACGGCAGCCGTGAGGCCCAAGATACCATCATTGACCTGGGCGACCCCCGCATTGAAGAGCTGATTGACGAAGATCTGTACTTCCAGTTCAAGGACGAGCTGGAGGTGCTGGACGAGATTGGCCCAGAGCTGGACCTAGAGATGATCCACGCGGGTGAGATGACGCCCGTATTCTTTGGCAGCGCTATGACCAACTTTGGTGTCGAGCTGTTCTTAGAATCCTTCCTCGACTACGCGCTGAAGCCCGGTCCGCGAGAAAGTACGGTTGGTGAAGTACTGCCAACTCGGGAGGACTTTTCTGGGTTCGTCTTCAAGCTACAGGCCAATATGGACCCGCGCCATCGCGACCGCATTGCCTTTATTCGCGTCTGCTCGGGCAAGTTCGAAAAAGACATGGTGGTCAGCCATGCTCGCTCGGGCAAAAACGTGCGCCTGTCGCACCCGCAAAAGCTCTTCGGTCAGGGGCGTCAGTCCCTAGATGAAGCCTATCCAGGTGATGTGATTGGCCTCAACAATCCGGGAGCCTTTGCCATTGGCGACACGATCTACCAGGGCCAGCGCCTGGAGTACGAAGGTATTCCGTTCTTTTCACCTGAGCTGTTTGCCTATCTAAAGAATCCCAACCCGTCTAAGTTTAAGCAGTTCCGGAAGGGGGTGGCCGAGCTGCGTGAAGAAGGCGCGGTCCAGATTATGTACTCTGCCGACGAGGCCAAGCGCGATCCGATTTTGGCGGCGGTGGGGCAGCTGCAGTTTGAGGTGGTGCAGTTCCGTCTGCAGAATGAGTACAACGTCGATACACTGCTGGACCCACTGCCCTACAGCGTGGCCCGCTGGGTAACCGGCGGCTGGGACGCTTTGAATAAAGCCGGTCGCCTGTTCAACACTGTGGCGGTAAAAGACAGCTACGGGCGGCCGGTGCTGCTATTCCGCAATGAGTGGAACTGCCAGCAGGTAGAAGGCGATCACCCCGAACTCAAGCTGAGCAAGACGGCCCCGGTGGTCTCAGGCAAAGAGCCCGACGCGATTCAGTAGCCCATGCAGATTTACCTGGACTACAGCGCCACCACGCCCACCCATCCGGATGCGATCGCAACCATGCAATCGGTCCTCAAATCCCACTGGGGCAACCCGTCTAGCCTGCATGAGTGGGGCAACCGCGCTGCCACGGTGTTAGAAACGGCTCGGATGCAGGTTGCGGGCCTCCTGAACGCGCCCCTCGACAGTATTGTCTTCACCGCAGGCGGCACCGAGGCTAACAATCTGGCTCTGATGGGCGTAGCTCAGCGCTACCGGACGCCGCGCCACCTGATTATTTCCTCGGTCGAACACTCTGCTGTGTCCGAACCCGCCCGCCTACTCGCAAGTTGGGGCTGGCAGATCACCCGGCTACCCGTCAATGCCCAGGGGCGCGTGAGTCCAGCCGATCTAGCGGCAGCCATCCGATCCGACACCGTACTCATTTCAGTCATCTACGGCCAAAGCGAGGTCGGTACGCTGCAGCCCATTGCTGAGCTAGGGCAGATTGCCCGTGAGCGCGACGTGCTGTTTCATACCGATGCGGTACAGGTGGCGGGGCGGCTGCCGCTGGATGTACAAGCACTGCCGGTCGACCTGCTCTCGATTTCTAGTCACAAAATCTACGGCCCCCAGGGCGCAGGCGCGCTGTATGTTAAGCCCGGTACGGACCTGCTAGCGCTGATCAACGGCGGCGGTCAGGAGTTTAGCCTGCGGTCGGGCACCCAGGCACTGCCTAACATTGCCGGATTTGGCGTGGCCGCCGATCGCGTCAGGACAGACTTGGAAGTGGAGTCTGCCCGGCTGCGAGGACTGTGCGATCGCACCTTCACCCAACTGGCATCCGTCACCCAGCTACAGCCCACGGGGGATCGAATCCACCGACTTCCGCACCACGTTAGCTTTTGCCTGCCCGATGCCGACGGCGAACGCGTCAGCGGCAAAGCCTTGGTCCGTCAAATGAATCTGGCCGGTATTGGCATCAGCGCCGGATCCGCCTGCCACAGCGGCAAGCTGATACCCAGCCCCATTCTCAAGGCAATGGGCTATTCAGACGCCACCGCCCAAACAGGCATTCGGCTGACGTTGGGTCGGCAAACCACCGCTGCCGACATCGACTGGGCGGCCCAAGTCCTGAAGCAAATAGTCCACCGGCTTCTGCCCGCAGCCAGCACTCCGCCGGCCCAACTACTCCAGACCGCCCAGTAGTCAGCCTTCTGTAACGAGAGACAAACCCTCGACCGCTCTCGCGCCCGATCAAAACTATGATGAAAAGGCCATCACTGAGCGAGGCCATTCAGAACCGTGACCGACATTCCCCCATCGTTGGCCGCTGCCACTGAGCAAGCGATGCAGGCAACCCAGGCAGCCATTGCTGCTGGACAAACCCGGCTGCAGGTGGAAATGGTCATTCCCGAACTCAAGCAGCAGCCCATTGCTCGCCAGTTTTTGACCGTCTTTCAATCGATCGGGCTACGCGTTAAGGTCTATTTCCCCGATGCCGGGGCCGCAGCCCTGGCTAAACGGGACTGGAACAACCCCGACTTCGACATTCGCGGCATCAATGAGCGCGTCGGTCAGGTCACGGCCGACGATGAGGCGATTTTGATTGTCAGCCCCTCCTCAGTCGAAGTCGCAGACGTTGAGAAAGCCTGTCAGGCTGCTTTGGACCGACCGGTCGTGCTGCTGAACCCACAGCTAGAGAACGTGGCCACCATCGGCATTGGCTATGCTGGGCGGCAGCTGCGCGACCGATTTCTGAGCACGCTGGAAACCAGCTACTATTTCCGTCCGTTAGAAAACGCAGCCGTCTTACGCTGCTATCCCCAACCCTGGCAGATCTGGCGTGAGGTTGAGGCCGATCGCTATGAGCTGGTGACCACGCTAGACCAGCGACCCAATAGCGAACAGCTTGATCGTATTCTCTACGGAGAAGACAAGGCCGACGCGGCGACCGAGCGATCCACATCGCGTAAACGCGGTCTGCTAGGAGAGCTGCAGCAGTTCCTGCGAGCCCTGAGTCAGTAAAGTCCTGAGCCAGTCAATCCTTGAGTCGGGAAACGCCTATTCAGAAAAGAGCAGAAAAGACGGTGTTCCGAGAGATTACGGCAGACCGTACTCGGTAATCCCTCGGAAGCCTCTAGCGCAATGCTCTGTATTTCTCAGGAGTGCGTCAACGCCCATTATCACGGATGCCGAACTCATCGGCTCATTCACAAGATAGAAAAAGCTGTTCGCTGCTGTCTCTGTAGAATTTCATGCTGTCTACCGGTCATTGCCAATTCACTGGTCAGGGGGGAGAGACCTCTCACCTATCGCTAGTCTCGACGCCCCCAAACAAGACCGAAGCCACCCCCACCCCCGCTCGCTCGCTCGATAGCCTGCGTCGCGATTTTGTGACCAGTGCGTCCCACGAGTTTCGAACCCCACTGACGGTGATTGCTTCGTCAGTGGGCATTTTGAGAGACTTTGGCGACAATCTGGGTGTTGAGCGGCGCCAGCTCCACTTTCAAAGAATTCAAATTGCCATCCAGCAGATCACTCAAACGCTGGATGACATGCTGATGGTGAATGCAGTTGATCAAAAAACGGTTGACTGTCAGCCGATAGGGCTTCACCTGGTTGACTGGTATCAAACCTTTATTGAAGAGCTGCGAGGCGTTCACGGCGGTCGGGATATTCAACTCACCATTCATGCGGAGGCCTCTCCTTTTCGGGCAGTGGATGAAAAATTGTTTCGACAGGTGCTGTGCAATCTGTTTTCTAATGCGCTGAAATATTCATCAGTAGATACAAAAGTCACCACTACGTTGCATCTTTATGCTACGGATGTATCGATTCTGATCAGCGATATGGGGAAAGGCATTCCCCAATCCGAACAAAAACAAATTTTCCAGCCCTTCTTTCGTGGAAGCAACGTCGGTCATGTCGCCGGACTGGGTCTAGGGCTATCTATGGCCCAAGCCTGTACGGCAAAACACGGTGGCCAACTCCATATAGAAAGCACTGAAGGGATTGGGACCGATGTTCGCTTGACTTTACCGGTCTCGGGCTAGCCCAGGCCCAGGCAACACCGCTCCAGGGATGCTGGGTTCGCCAACGGTTAGCATCTAACAGCCGGACAGGCGAGGACCCGTTAGACGCTTGAAATGAAGGGCTTAACATCAGGCCTGCAGCTATCAACAAATAATGTTGATTCAAAAAATAGTCTGGGTATTATCAGCAAAGAGAGTATTTCTGTCATCATGAATAAAATATTAGTGATCGAAGACGAAGCGCAGGTACGAGAAAATATTAAGGAGATTCTAGAGCTCAACGGATATACGGTCTTTGCTGCTGATAGCGGGACAAAAGCGCTACCGCTTGCTAAAGAACACTTCCCTGACCTGATTCTTTGCGATGTGATGATGCCGGGTCTTTCGGGGTATGAGGTGCTCGACCTGATCCGTCAAAATCAGGATACGGCAGCCATTCCGTTTATTTTTCTAACCGCCAAGGCCGATCAGCGTGATCTGCGCCAGGGGATGAATCAGGGAGCCGATGACTATTTGACCAAGCCCTTCGAGGCCCAGACATTGCTCGACGCAGTTCAGTCGCGTTTAGAGCGTCAGCGCAACTTGCAGAAGGTGGCCGCGCTACAGGCCGAAAAGAATCAGACACTGACCTACGAGCTGACCAAGAGCCAACGCCAGATGACTGAGACACAGCAGATGGCCAACATCAAGGATGAGCTGCTGGGGAAAATCTCGGCTGAGCTACGAGAACCCCTCTCTAACATCAATATGGCAATTCAGATGCTGCAAAAGACCGAATCGCTTGATGAGCGGGAACGGTATTTGCGGGTACTTAAAGAAGAATACGCCCGTGAAATTACGCTGCTGAGTCAGGTCGATAACCTGCGTTCGCTGCTGACGCCAGACAACGCGAAACTGCTGCAGTCGTTCAATCTGCTCAACAAGTAAAACCATAAGTCAGCCCATAAGTCAGCCGCAAGGGGGGCCACCTTAGGCCTGCCCAGACCGCTACACTAGAGAGCGGAACGGTTGGAAATTGCTTGTGAGCCTTGCACTAGTCGGTCTGTATTGGGTGCTGCTAGCGATCATGCTGATTGGCGTGGTCGGAGCGGTTGTCCCTGCCCTGCCGGGCATTGCACTGATCTTGATCGCAATTGTTATTTGGGGCGCTGTAACCGGGTTCTCGGGGGTGACAACGGCCCTGGTGGTTGCGGGTGTGGTGCTGTTACTCAGTCTGCTGATCGACTATTTGGCAACCTTTCTGGGGGCAAAGCGGGTGGGCGCGAGTACCTGGGGGCAGGTCGGCGCGGTGATTGGGTCGGTGCTGGGCATGCTAGGCCTATTACCGGCATTGCCCATCGGGGGACCGCTGCTAGGCATTTTGCTGGGGGCCATGGCGGGCGCGTTTTTGGGTGAGTTTATCTTCAGGCGAGATCTGGCCCTGGGGGCACGCTGCCAGCTCGGAGCCAAAGTCAGCCTGGCGGTTGTGGTGAGCTCCCTGGTCGGCAATCTGCTGGCTGGCGTGCTGGCGTTAGCCACCGTAGGCGTATTTATCTTTACAACCTGGGGCACTGTAATGTAGCAGGAATTTAGTAGGAATTTAGTAGATCGGGTGCCGATGGCGAATCCAGCGCATCTAAAAGTCTTGTTGGCGGGCGCAGCGACCTGGAATCGCTGGCGAGTAGACAATCCAATGTTGCGGCCCAACCTGCGTGAGGCCGATCTGCAGGCCGTGGATCTGGCTGGGGCCAACTTACACAATACTTATCTGTTCGGGGCCGACCTGAGCCGGGCCTATTTGTTTGAGGCCGACTTTCAGGCGGCCAATTTGCGCGGGGCAAACCTACACCGCTGCTGTCTAATTGGGGCCAATCTGCACAATGCGTACCTGGCAGAGGCCAATCTACGCCATGCGTACCTGGCTGAAACTGACCTGAGCGACGCCTACCTTGGGGGTGCGAACCTGAGGGCAGCCGACCTGCAGGGCGCAATCCTGTCCTCCACCTTCTGGGAAAAGGCCGATCTGCAGGGGGCCGACTTCAGCGGCGTTCATGACGTTGCGATCGCAAACCTCCTGATGGCCCACAACCTGGAGCTGGCCACCTTCGACGACGCGCTGCGCGCCCAGCTCAATCTACCAGCACTGCCAGCGCCTGCTCCGCCTGCGCTACCGGCACAAACAGATGATCGTGATAGTACGCCGATACCGGATTCACGCTGATGCCCTCAGCGGCCAGCCGAGTCGTGATCGCGGCTAGGAAACCGACCGCCGCCAGGCTCGACTGCACCGTTAGCGTAATCATTCTGGCGGGATAGGTATAGGCCAGCCCGGCCAGCTCTGCCTGTTCTTGGCGGACAATCAGCGTTGTCCCCTCGGCCTCTCGAAACTGGCAAACCGGGTCTACCTGAGTGGGGATAGCGCCCGCCGGTACGGTACAAAACACGTAAATGCCTGGCTGGAGCACCGGCGTCATCGCCGCTAACAGCTGCTGCAGATCGGTCTCGCCGACGGGCGGAGGCCCAGAAGTCATCTCATCCGCCATCTAAACCGACAGTTTCGCTGGGGTCTGATAGCGGATATTGGCGGCATCCATACGCTGCAGCGCCTCACCCAGCCGATCACACTCGGCAATCAGGCTGATGCGCACGTAGCCTTCGCCGCCCTCACCAAAGGCGCTACCGGGGGTGACCACCACACCCGTTTTTTCCAGCACCGTAAAGGCAAAGTCAGAGGCCGTCATCTCCGGCGGGCAGGGCACCCAGAGGTACATGGTAGCTCGGGTTTTGGGCACGGTCCAGCCGAGCTGTTCCAGCCCTTTAATCAGGAAGTCACGGCGACGAATGTAGCGTTGCTGCACCGCTTCTAAGTAGCTATCGGGCAGCTTCAGCGCCGTTTCGGCAGCGGTCTGAATCGCGCCAAAGATGCCGTAGTCCAGGTTGGTCTTCAGCGTGCGCAGCCCCTGAATGACGTGGCGATTGCCCACTACAAAGCCGACCCGCCAGCCTGCCATGTTGTAGGTCTTGGATAGGGTATGGAACTCCACACTGATATCCTTAGCGCCGTCAATTTCGAGCACGCTGGTGGGTTGGTAGCCGTCAAAGGCCAGCTCGGCATAGCAGAGATCATGCACCAACAAAATCTCATGGCGGCGAGCAAAGGCCACCACCTCTTCAAAGAATTCTCTCGGCGCAGTTGCAGCGGTGGGATTATTGGGATAGTTGAAATACAGCACCTTGGCTCGGTCGGCGACCGCATCGGGAATCGCTCCGAGGTCGATCAGCCAGTCGTTCTCGGCGGTGAGGACCAAAGAGTGGATCTGGGCATTTGCGATCGCAGGGCCGCGAAAATGGGCCGGGTAGGCGGGCGTGGGCACCAGGACCGTATCACCTGGGTCGATATAGGCCAACGCCAAGTGGGTCAGCCCTTCTTTTGAGCCCAGTAGGGGTAGGGCCTCGCCGCTGGGATCGAGCTGTACGCCATAGCGGCGGCGATACCAGTCGGTGATCGCCTCTCGGAAGCTGGCCGTTCCCTCGAACGGGGGGTAGCCGTGGTGGGTGGGGTCGGCCATGGCCCGCTGAGCCGCCTCGACCACTGGGGCAGGCGTCGGACCACCGGGGTTGCCCATCCCCAAGTCAATCAGGTCAACCCCTTGCTGACGCGCGTTGGCCTTGAGCTCATCGAGTCGGGCAAATACGTAGGGTGGCAATGCCCCTAATCGCTGGGCGGGTTTCAACCAATCGAGACTCATGTGGGCACCTCCTGATGGTGCGGTCGGGTTTCCGGTGCGCGCTCAACGCGCTTTGGTAACGATATCAGGGTTGAAACCATCGCCGCCATGACCTGCTCAGGTTCGACCGGGAACGGCAGGTGGTGAATGTCAGACCCCTCCCGGCAGACAAACGTCGCTGCCTGTCGCAGCTGTTCGACGGTCATGCTGGCCACGCCCAGGTCGCTGAGGGTCTTGGGTAGCCCAATCGCCTCGTAAAACCGAATGAGCTGCTGCCGGGCAGTTGCCGCCAGCGGACTGCCGCCGTACATTTCTTCGAGCCGCAGCTGCACCAGAATGCCGTAGGCCACCTTCTCGCCATGCAGCACCCCGTGACTCGCCGGGATTTGGGTGAGGCCGTTGTGAATGGCATGGGCCGCCACGGTCCGACATTGGGCACCCCCCATTCCGCCAATCACCCCTGCCATCAGCACCGAGGCATCAACCACCTCACGCCAGGCCGCGCCGCCCGGCTGCTGCAGCGCGGCCTGGGACTTTTGAAACAGAATGTCTCGCAGCACTCTAGCCTGCTGCACTGCGCCGATGACGAGTGTCTGACTCGACTGGCCACTGCTCACGGAGGCTTCGTACCACTTTGCCAACGCATCACCGATCCCAGCAACCAGGGTCCGCTGCGGTGCCGTCTCTACCAGCGCGTAGTCCAGCAACAGCAGGTCTGGGCAGCGCGTCAGGGCTACGTCGTAGTCAAAGGCCCCGGCGTCAGAGTACACGTTTGACAGCGCTGTCCAGGCAGCGCAGGTGGCCGCCGAGGTGGGAATGGCCACCATGGGAAGCTGTGATCGATGGGCCAGCAGCTTGGCCGCATCCAGCGCCTTACCACCGCCAACGCCCATCACAAAGTCGGCCTGATGGTTTTGACGCGCCCGGTCTAGGGTCGCCAACGCAGCTTCACTGCAGTCAGGCCGGTAGGTCACCGTCTCTGTCACAAAATCAGACAGCGCTGGTGTCAGAAAAGGCTGTGCAGCTTTTAGCGTGTGGGTGCCCCCAACGATCAGTGGACGGCGACCCAAACGGGCCAGCTGTGAGCCCGATTGAGCAATCACGCCGCTACCGCGAACGACCTGGGCAGGGGCCACCATTAAAACAGGAAATGAAGCGGTTTCCATAGGGTGTCAGCAGTCTCCTTGAGCGAAATACGAACTGAAGCGATGGGTGTAAAAGCTGAATGGCGGCGGTTCCAGCCTTGAAATCACTGTCTTGGCGTCGCGGACCGTGGCGTCAGTCGCCTAACTCGCCGCTGTAGGGGGCGCGGCTGCGTTAGCGCGCTTCAGCGTTGCGGTATCGATCTCAACGCGGTAGGGCGTTGCGGTGTCACTGCCATCTGCCTGAGCATTGGGCTGTACCTGGCCCACATAAAGCAGGTCCGAGATACCGCCAGGCTGGTGAACGATCGTGCGTGCGCGAATGATGGGAGCCTGACCAGGCCGACCCAAGCGGCTGGCCCGGAGCAGATTTTGGGCGGCTTGCTGCAGGGTGGCCTCTAGCTCTGAGGCAGTAATCGCTTGCGGAACTCTAATCACAATCTGGGACGCGCCCGAGTCAAAGACGGTTTTATAGGGAATGGCCCCTTCGACCACAGCGGGGCTCAGCGGCTCAAAGCTCAAACCCAGCAGCCCAACCGTGAGGACGATACTAAACCCGGTTGCGCCCACCAGACGAAAGCGGATGCCCCAGTTAAGTAAAAATGCGATCGCACTGATCGCTGCCAGCACTACGGTGGCAATTCCCATCCACTTGGTCGCATCTAAGAAGGTCTCAGGGGTTGGCATGGGGCTATATCGAGGGTTACAGCACAGAGGGCTAGATAATCCAGGTTAACCGATAGAATGAACCGGTGCACTTGGGCACACTTGCTTTACTAGCGAAACTAGCGAACAGTCATTTGTCCTGTTCGATCGACCAGCCCCGAATAGCCTAATCAAAGACTTGACACCGGGACGCCCCCTACGCTTTTTAGGATCCTATCAGCGTGACCTGTCTTCTAAGGGGAAGACTGCTCAAACTTAATTAGCTCGCTTGCTTACCCGACCGAGCCCAGCGCTGCTGCCCGCGCCCGTCAGGCATCGTGACTGCCAGCACCCCATGGTGAAGCCATCCTCCTCTCCCCGCGTGCGGGTTCATACCTATCGTACGAAACCCCGCCTTTGGCGATGGAGTCTGCTGTTTTTGTTTGGGCTCCTATTCGCCGTCGCCCTGGCCGTTTGGCGATGTCAGCCGACGCTCACACCTGCCGCTGAGGCCCTACCTCAGGACGATCACATTCAGGTTTTCTTTAACCAGTCACCGGCTGGCGTCTACAGCGACCCCTACCGCCAAGTGCAGCGCTGGGGTGACGATCTAGAACAAGTTTTAATCACGGCGATCGAGCAGGCGAATACCACTATTGATGTGGCTGTCCAAGAAATTAACCTGCCCAATATCGCCCGTGCCCTGCAGCAGCAGTCCCGCTCAGGGGTCCGAGTTCGCGTTATTGTCGAGAACCAGTACCGCCAACCCTGGAGTACCAGAGACACCAGCTGGCTAGCGCAGCAGGATGACTACGCTCGCGGCAAGTACGAAAATCTGCGAGCCTTCGGAGATCAAAACGGCGATGGCCAGGTCAGCTCAGCTGAAGCCGCCGATCGGGACGCCATGCTGATTCTCCAAACGGCTCGGGTGCCGCTGATCGACGACACCGCGGATGGCACCAAAGGCAGCGGGCTAATGCACCACAAGTTTATGGTGATTGATGGTCAGCAGGTGATTACGGGATCGGCCAACTGGACCCTGTCGGGACTCCACGGTGACGCCCTTTTACCCGAGAGTCGAGGTAACACCAACGCACTCCTCGTCATCGACAGCCCGCAGCTCGCCGAACGCTATCGCCAAGAGTTTGACCTGATGTGGGGCGACGGTCCGGAGGGTCAGCGCGACAGCGTGTTTGGAGTCCAAAAACCGCTACGTGGACCGCAGTCGGTCACCCTGCCTGGCTCGACTATTACCGTGCAGTTTGCCCCCAACACAGCCGATACGCCCCGCGAGCAAACCGTTAACGGGCTGATTGGTCAAACCCTGCAGCAGGCGAATCGGTCAATTGACCTGGCCCTGTTCGTGTTTACCGACCAGGGCATTGCCGATAGCCTTCAGGCCCGTGCGGCTGCCGGTGTTCAGATTCGTTCGCTGATCGACCGCAGCTTTGTCTACCGCAGCTACAGCGAAGCGCTGGACATGATGGGCATGGCCCTACCCGATCATCGCTGCCGCTACGAGAAAAACAACCGTCCCTGGTCCACCCCCATTGCCTCCGTCGGCTTTCCAGAACTGCCCGAGGGTGACAAACTGCACCATAAGTTTGCGCTGATTGACAATCGTACCGTCGTCATCGGCTCCCACAACTGGAGCAAAGCTGCCAATACTAAGAACGACGAGAACTTGCTGGTTATCGACAACCCAACCGTGGCTAAGCACTTCCAGCGCGAGTTCGAACGCCTCTACCAGAACGCCAACCTGGCCCAGACGCCGTATCTACAGAATCAGATTGCAAAATTCCAACAGCAGTGTGGGCGTTAGCCTGAACGCCTAATCGCTTTCGTTGGCCATGATCTTAGGCACCTTGAAGAAGCTATCCTCCCGGTCGGGCGCACCGTCAAGCATCTGCTCTCGGTCTCCGAAAGGCGCTAGCTCATCCTGCCGAGAGACGTTACTGACCTCGATAGCGCGGGTCGTGGGGGGAACATCACTGGTATCTAGCTGGCCCAACTGCTCAACGTATGCCAAAATGCTGCTGAGCTGCTCGGTGAGCTGCTGCTCTTCGGACTCGCTCAGGTCAAGCCGAGCCAAGTGAGCCACTTTACGAACCTGCTCCAAGTCAATCATGATTAGCGCTGCTACCTAGCCATACCAAAGAACTAGAACAGCATATCAAGTTTCATCCGGCCTGTATTCTTCAGCCAGTTCTGGGCCTCAATATAGTTGTTGGGTGCAATTCGAATGGCTTCGGTCCAGTAGGTTGCGGCTTCGTCGTAAAACTTTTCGGCGTCCTGGGTCTCGCCTTTGGCCTCGGCCTGCTCCCCCCGATAGTGGTAAATGACCGCTGTGTTATTCAACGCCTGGGTCATGCGTGGATTTAGCTCCAGGGCCTGCTCATACAGATCAATCGCCCGGTCATGCTCACCGTTGCTCGCGTAGATCAGGCCCATATTGTAGAGGATGTAGCTCTTGTCGTAGGGGTCTTCTTCTAGCTGTAGAGCCTCTTCGTAGTTTTCAAGCGCTTCTGCATATTCTCCATCTGCCTGAGCCGACATGCCATCACGGTAGTAAGCGAACGCTTCCTTAGCCTTTTTCTGCGTCGGCATCATCTTTAAGATCATGTCGGCCATGACCGTAAAAGACTTGTCGATAAAATTGTCGTTGCGTTGGGTTCTAGGCATAACAAGACCAGCTAGGTGTGTTCGCGTAGGGCTTTTATCTGGCCCTAGTTTAAACCATCTCTTTTCGCTGACCGAGCTGAGTCGGCCTAGACCGCGCAGCCGTAACCAAACTTAGCAATCTTGGGGCCTCACCCTAACGAGGCCACACGTCAGCCCTGGGACGGAATCGCCTGACTCACCTGGAGCTCTAGAAAAATGATCACGTCGGCCAGCGTCACGAACTCAGCCTCATCGAACAGCTCACTGAGGTCAACCCCAAACTGGGCGATAAAGTCCTCACAAAAGCTCGTCGTCCAGTCGAACCAGCACACCAGCGGAAACTGTAAATCTTCGATCAGGCGATCGTGGGGGCGCACACGGCTAAACTCGATGCCTGAATAGCGTTGAAATGCTTGGTAGACAAACATCAGCAGCGTTGGACTCGAACGGGTAACGCGCTGAAACTCCCGGCACCAGGGTTCTATCTTCAGGGCTTGACGATGGCGTAACCGCTGATTGACCTGCTGGCGTATCTGCAAATCGGGGCTGAGATCGCCGTAGGTCTGAACGCTACTGACGTAGTTGTTGAACTGATCCCACATAGACACGTCGTCTAGAAAACCCGATAATCCGTCAAGCCTGCGCCAAGATCACCCTTCCGTCTTTATCGCCGGAAGTACGCTACCGGGATGTATCTAATATGCCCGGTCTCAATAGCAGAACTACGGTAGCACGGCGGTCAATTGAGCTTAGGCAAGCGCCTGAGCCCAGGTGAAAGGGCGCTTTTGGGTTTCAATCCGCTGCTGGAGCATCGCTGGTGGCATGGGCCGCCCCAACAGATAGCCCTGCACATAATCGCAGCGGTGCTGGCTCAAAAAGGCCTGTTCGGCTTCTGTTTCAACCCCTTCTGCCACAATGCTAAGGCCTAACTGATGCCCCATGTCGATAGCTGAGGTCAAGATCACCTGATTTTTGGGATCGCTGACGACTCCACGGACAAAGCAATTATCAATTTTTAGGGTATCAATCGGCAGCTGCTTGAGGTAACTCAGCGAAGAGTAGCCGGTGCCAAAGTCGTCAACCGCTAGCCGAATGCCCTGAGCTTTGAGCTGCTGTAGGGTATCTACAGCCGCATCCGCATCCTGCATCAGCGCCGTCTCGGTAATCTCGAGTTCTAAAAAGTGAGGTGCTAGCTGGTGCGCCTTGAGAATGCTGGCGATCTGGCCGGTCAGATCGCTCTGGTTAAACTGGACGCTGGAAAGGTTGACTGAAACATGCCTGAGACCCAGCCCGTGGGTATGCCATTGCTGGGCCTGCTGACAAACCGTTTCGAGCACCCACTGCCCGATGGGGACAATCAGGCCGGTTTCCTCGGCCAGGGGAATAAACTCAACCGGTGAAATGTAGCCCTGCTCGGGATGCCGCCAGCGAATGAGGGCTTCGACCCCTTCAATTCGACCGGAGGTGAGGCTGAGCTGGGGCTGGTAGTGAACCTCGAACTCGTCGCGCTCCAGGGCATAGCGTAGCCAGGTTTCGAGCTTGATTTGCTGGTCGGAGGCCACGGGCATATCCGACCGATAAAACTGGCAATAGCTGCTTTTTTGCCGTTTGGCGCAGTCGAGGGCGGCCTCGGCCTGACGTAGCAGCACGTTTAGATCGGTGCTATCGCAGGGGTAAACGGCCACGCCGATGCTGGTGGTCATAAACACTTCTTGCCCTGGCAGTGAAAAGGGGCGGCTCAGGGCATCCATGAGGTTGTCGGCCACCTGCCGGATTGCAGCCTCGTCTGCATAATCGACCAGGACAATGGCAAACTGGTTAGCGGTCAGGCGAGCTAGCGTAGTGCCCTGGGGGAGACTGGCCATCAGCCGTTTAGAGGCGGCCTTGAGGAGTTCGTCGCCAGCGCGATACCCCAGAATGTTATTAACCTGGCGCAGGCGGTCCAGGCTGAGTGAGAGCAGGGCAATCTGGTGTTCTTGCCCTTGGGTGGCTGAAATGGCCTGACTCATGCGCTGATAGAGCAGCCGGTGGTTGGGCAGATCGGTCAGGCTATCGTAGTGGGCCAGCCGATTAAGCCGCTCGGCCGCGTTGCGTAGGATACTGACGTATCGGTTGGTGAGGGCGGCTTGTAGCCGCAGGCGAGTTGCGATCGCACCCGTGAGCTCAGCATCGGAAAAGGGGCGCACAATACAATCATCGGCCCCCAACTCCATACTGCGACGCAGATGGTTGCGATCCCCCCGATCCGTCACCAGAACGAAGGGAATTAGCATCAGCTCAGCATCCTGACGCAGCGCCGTCAGTACCCCATGGCCATCCATATCGCCCAGATCCCACCCACAAACCACCAGATTGGGTCGCTGCTGCGCCATGCTGATCCCCACGCTGCCCTGGTCAGCGGTAATGGTGGTATAGCCAGCCGACTCGATCAGCGCCACCATGGACGCGCGACTGGGACCGGGTTGTTCAATCACTAAAATTCTTTGCATGGACGTTCCCAATGCTACGTCCCGTTACCACTGGAGCAGAGGAACACACCCACTAAGTGCCTTGCCTGTATCAGCCTGTGCTCACCATGTTGCATGCAGGCCAGGCACAAGCATGTCACTATTGACACACATTGGCAGAGCGTCCCTACCAATGTGCCACATCCTCCGAAAACTCTGCTTAAAGTTGTCGTGAACGATCCAGCCAGTCAGGACAGAGCATGTAATCTCTACATAAAGGTTCCCGAACACCTTCCCTGTCGCTCAAGTAAGCCGTAAAACTACTCGACGAGCCGGAAAAAATGCTACACGAGCCCAGTGAGGGTGCGCGCGAAAGTCGGATAGGAAACGGCTGCGGCCTCGGCCCGATGAATATGAGTTGTACCCGCCGCCATCAAGGCGGCCACCGTCAGACTCATGGCGATTCGATGGTCGGTGTGGCTATCGACCTGGGCTCCTTGAAGGGTCTGGCTTCCCACAATTTCTAATCCGTCGGGCAACTCCGTCACCTGCGCGCCCATACGGTTGAGCTGCTCGGCCATTACCGCGATCCGGTCACTTTCCTTCACGCGCAGCTCCGCCGCGTCCTGAATGCGGGTCGTGCCCTGAGCGAACAGCGCTGCCACAGCGAGGATCGGCACTTCGTCAATCAGCCGGGGAATCAGATCACCCGCCAGGGTACAGCCCTTTAGCGGGCTGTGACGCACTCGAATGTCGGCCACAGGTTCACCGGTCACTTCACGGGTGTTTTCAAGGGTGATATCGGCCTCCATCTGAGCCAGCGCATCGAGAACGCCCGTCCGGGTTGGGTTGACCCCCACGTTCTCGATCAGCAGGTCAGACCCCGGCACCACCGCCGCTGCCACCAGCCAAAACGCAGCTGAGCTGATGTCGCCAGGGACAACCACCGTTTGCCCCCGCAGCTGACAGGGGCCATGCACGGTGGCCTGTCGCAGTTCGGGCTGGACGGTGAGTCGGGCTCCAAAGGCCTGCAGCATCCGCTCGCTGTGGTCACGCGATTGGCTGGGTTCGGTGACGGTGGTGTCGCCCGCTGCCGCGAGCCCGGCCAATAAAATGCAAGATTTGACCTGGGCCGAGGCCACCGGCGAAGCATAGTGAATGGGGCACAGCGTTTGACCGGCAACGGCTAGCGGTGCCAGCTGATGGTTTTGTCGGCCCCAGATCATCGCGCCCATCTCAGTGAGGGGCGTGATCACCCGTCCCATCGGTCGAGATCGCAATGACCCATCCCCAGTGACCGCAAAAAAGCGACCCGGCTGCGAGGCTAAAATGCCCAACATCAGTCGCAGCGTCGTCCCAGAATTGCCTGCATCCAAAACATCTGCAGGTTCCCGCAGCTCGCCCCCTACGCCCTGGACGGTGACCCATTCGGCCTCTAGATCCGAAATTTGAGCGCCCATTGCCTGAAAGCAAGCCGCTGTGCTGCGGGGGTCTTCACCCAGAAGCAGACCGTGAATGCGTGTTTCGCCTGCGGCTAGCGCACCCAGCATGAGCGCCCGGTGGGAAATGGATTTATCCCCCGGTACCCGAATCGTCCCCGTCAGAGGGCTTCCGTTCGCGGTAATTTTCCAGGTTTGATGGGGGGATGCATCGACGGACTGAAGCAGGGCAGGCATAGGAATGGAGCAGTCAAAGATAAACGCGCCCCGATTTTACCGCCTGATGGCCGCCTGGCGTGCTGCCTGACGGGGGGCTACTCAGCCGCTTCGCCTGCGGCTGGCGTCTCTGCGCCACAGTAGCCGTTGATGCTGGTGACCAGAGTGGCCTCTTGAGTGGATAGGGCCTGTAGGTTGGTAAAGGCGCTATTGGCCTTTTGCTGAAATTCTTCGAGAACGTTGCCCAGATCGGTCTCCGACTCGGCCCCAGCGACTAGCTCCATCGCCTCACTGGCAACCGCTAGCTCCTCACCTGAACCCGTGATAATGGTGACGTACTCATCGCGGTAGGTCGCCAGCTCCTCATCGGGGAGCTCCAGTTCGTTCAGGCTCGTGACCATTCCGTCGATGTTCGTCACGACAGTATCCACCGCACCAATATACTGGGACGCTGCGCCCTGAATATCTTCTAAGCTTTGGGCACCGGATGCCTGCTGGGTGAAGCTGTCGATGTCGGATTCAAATTCGTTCTTGAACGCCTGCGCGTCGTTGATGACTTCGGCAAAGCTGTTGCACTGGGATACTTTTGAGGCGCTACAACTCGCTAACCCCAGCGCCAGGAAAATACCTGCCCAGCGCGAAAACCGTAATGCCATCCGTCAAGTCCTCGTGAGTTTCTATATTTAACGGTACCCGTAAATGATTCAGACTCGCGCAAGTTGATTCCGGGTAGAACGAAGGGGATAGGAATTCTTTCCCAGAAAGGTACTGAAACGCGATACGCGCGTTTCGCGCGCCAGTCTACTGCACGCCAGTAGACTGAAGGTATCGCCAGTGCCATCAGGCCCTGTGAGTCATGGGGTCAGGCAACTGCGAGCAGCGGCGGGCCTGGGGGTTATGGGGGGTAATCCTACTCTGCACCCTGGGCACTGTGGCGAAGACAACAACTTAAAGGATGGACTGTGGGGAACCAAGCAGACGCAATACTGTTAACGCACCGGGCACAGATCCCGGCATTAGCGAACAAGCACTATTTTAACTATGGCGGCCAGGGTCCGATGGCCCAGTCATCTTTAAAGGCGGTATTTGCCGCCCATCGGCACATTCAGACGGACGGCCCCTTTTCCGCTGCGGTCAATGGTTGGCTGCAGTCAGAAGCAGCACTGACCCGCCAGGTGCTGGCTCAAGTGTTGGGCGTCGATGAGGGAACGATGACGCTGACCGAGGATGTCACGGTCGGCTGCAACATTCCACTGTGGGGACTGCCCTGGCAGGCGGGGGATCACGTACTGATGTCAGACTGCGAACACCCTGGCATCATCATGGCTATGCGGGAGATCAGCCGCCGCTACGGCGTGGACATCAGCGTTTTTCCTATTCTGCCTCAGCCAGGCACTGGCAGCAGCATTGATACCACTAGTGACGAAATTCCGTCTATTATCGCGGCCCATCTGCGACCCACCACCCGGCTAGTGATTATCAGCCACATTCTCTGGAACACGGGTCAGGTACTCCCCCTCAAGGCAATCAATGATCTATGCCATGCCCACTCTATTCGTGTTCTGGTCGATGCGGCCCAGTCTGTGGGGATGCTGCCGCTAGAGTTGGGACGCAGCGGCACGGACTTTTACGCCTTTACTGGCCATAAATGGCTGTGTGGTCCAGCGGGGCTGGGTGGGCTATACGTCTCTGCCGAGGCAAGAGCAGAATTGTCTCCCACTTACATTGGCTGGCGCGGCATTGAAGTTAATACCGAGGGACAGCCGACGGATTGGAAGCCAGATGGCCGTCGGTTCGAAATCGCCACTTCTGACGGTGCGCTGCCGGCTGGGCTCCGGGCCGCGATTGACTACCAAAATGCCTGGGGAAACGCTCAGCAGCGCTACTTCAGAATTACCCAGCTCAGCAGCTACCTGTGGGGCCGCCTCCACGGACTGCGTCATATTACCTGTCTGCTCAAGACGCCTCCTGAATCGGGGCTCGTATCGTTTCAGATCACCCCCAACGGTATCCCCTCCCCCTCTCTGCACAGGCAGCTTGTTCAGCAGCTTGAGGGCCAGAATATTCACCTGCGTACGCTGCTGTCTCCCAGCTGTGTGCGCGCCTGCACCCATTATTTCACCCTGGAATCTGAGCTCGATCAGCTCGTTGATGCGATTGAGGCGTTTTTGCACGAAACGGTGGCTTAGGCAGGCCAGTGGTCTGGTGACCTGTCTGGTGACCTGTCTGCTGCAATGCGATCGCACTTTTCTAGGTAATCTCTAGGTAATGATAAGTAGCGCACCGTGACGGGTGCCCTCACTAGGTCCCCGCCGTCCCGACCAGCTTCTCAGGGTGGGGGGTCTCCATCGGCAGCCCCTTCAGTTCGCTGTAGAGCTTGATGTACTCTACGGCTGACTTCTCCCAGCTCAGGTCTTGATTCATCGCCCGCTGCTGCAGCTTGCGCCAGAAGGGCTGATAGGTGTAGCCCTCAGAGGCACGCACCATGCAGGTAAACAGGTCAAGCGGCTCATAGCGATCAAAACAGTAGCCCGTTCCCGTGCCCTCGACCGGGTTATGGTGACTGACCGTATCGACCAGGCCACCCGTGCGACGAACAATGGGCACACAGCCGTAGCGCATGGCTATGAGCTGGCTAATGCCACAGGGTTCGAACTTAGACGGCATCAAAAAGGCATCGGACCCTGCATAGATGTGATGGGCAACGTTCTCGCCGTACATTAGATACACTGAGACACGGCCGGGGTGGCGATTGGCCAATTCCCAGAGCTGCGTCTCGTAGTAGCGATTGCCCGTACCTAACAGCACAAACTGGGAGTTGGTGTAAGCCAAAAACCGATCCATCGTCTGCAAAATCAGATCGATCCCTTTCTGGTCAACCAGCCGACTCACTAACCCAATTAAAAAACGGTTGGGATTCTCCTCTAGCCCCATCTCTTTTTGCAGTGCGAGTTTGTTTACAGCGCGCTTTTCCAGCGTCTCCGCCGTATAGGTCTGAACCAGATACTCGTCCGTCTCAGGGTCGAAGTACTCCGTATCGATGCCATTGACAATCCCGCTGAGCTTGCCGCTGATGTAGGACAGCAGGCCTTCCATTTTCTCGCCGTACTCGGCGGTTTGAATCTGTTGCGCATAGGTAGGCGAAACGGCATTCACCCGATCGGCATAAAGCAGCGCCGCCGCCAAAGTGTTGTCACCCTGCATGTACCAGGGGCACCAGGTCATGCGCTCTAGCTTCCAGCGCCAGGGCCCCTGATAGGCCAGATTGTGAATGGTAAAAACGGTTGAGATATCGGGGGTCTGATGCATCCACACCGGCAGCATGCCCGTATGCCAGTCGTGGCAGTGAAGGATGTCAGGCTTCCAGTAGTTCCAGGCAAACTCTGCCGCACCGTTGGCGAAAAAGGTAAAGCGCCAATCTTCGTCATCGCCGCCGTAGATGCGGTCAGGGTCAAAGACGGGATGCCCCATCAGGTACAGCGGTACGTCGGATTGGGGGAGCCGGGTCTGGTAAATGGCAAAGTCGTTGAACATCGCATATCCCCACCAGACCGGATCGGGGGAAATCTCAAGCTGGTTGCTCAGACCGCCGTAGTAGGGCATGAAAACACGAACATCGTGCCCCATTTTGCGCAGAATTTTTGGCAAGGTACCAACGACATCACCCATGCCGCCGACCTTTGCCATAGGGGCCGCTTCTGCTGCTACGAATAGTATTTTCATGTGCCTGGGTGCTGCCCCGCGCTAGGTATAAATCGCTAGTTATACCCAGTCTAGAGGGGAACAGCACTGCTGCATAGCTGGCAGGCGACAGACCGGGATTTCACGACCGAGATTCGGCTGCGATCGCATCTAAAATTGCCTGGGCACCCGCCTCGCGAACCCGCTGAGCCAGCTCGGTTCCCATCTGTTCAGCCGTCGCTCTTGGCCCGCTGATCGTATCTTTGATTAGCTGCTGTCCGTCGAGACTCGCCACGATGCCGACTAGGGTCAGCTGGTCGGCCGCGATCGTCGTATTTACCCCAATCGGCACCTGGCAGCCGCCTTCTAGCTCACGCAAAAAGGCCCTTTCGGCATAACAGCGGTCCGCAGTCGGCCCATGCTCCAGGGTCTTGATCACCGAGAGAATGTCGGGGTCGTCGCTGCGGCACTCAATGCCTAGCGCCCCTTGGCCAACCGCATGGAGGGAAATGTCGGGCGGCAGAATCTGGTGAACGCGATCGCCCATGCCTAGCCGCTGCAGACCCGCCACCGCCAGGATAATGGCGTCGTACTGTCCTTCATCTAGCTTGCGTAGCCGCGTATTGAGATTGCCGCGAATGTCTTTGAACGTAAAATGAGGAAAATGGTGGCGCAGCTGGGCCAGCCGCCGCAGTGAAGAGGTGCCGATCACCGCACCCTCCGGCAGCGTGTCAAGCTGTTTGTCGGCATGCTTTTCGTGAACCACCAGCGCGTCTGCTGGGTCTTCGCGATTGGTGACGCAGCCCAGCATCAGCCCCTCGGGCAGGCGCGTGGGCAGGTCCTTAAGTGAATGAACGGCAAAGTCAATCGTGCCGTCGATCATGTCATTCTCTAGCTCTTGGGTGAACAACCCCTTGTCGCCAATTTTCGACAGCGATACATCAAGGACCTTGTCACCGTGCGTTTCCATTGTCTTCACTTCAAACTGAATGTCGGGAAACTGTTTCTTTAGCTCATCGCGGACCCAATAGGTCTGCACCAGCGCCAGCTGGCTTTTGCGAGAACCGATTCGGATGGTGCGAGTGGCGACGCTAGAAGAAGAGGACATGGGCAATAACGACGTCTGTTATGGTTGAAAGCTGATAACGAGAGCAGTGCGGATGCGCGGGAAATCGCAGACATCCGTTCGGTAGAACCGTGACAAGAACCAGTCTTTTACCTTACATCACTGCGGTTCGCGACCAGCCAGCCAGGGCCTTACAGCTCAGCGGATCCGGCGCATTGGGTGGCTAGAATAGGCATAGCGGCGGATTAGAGTAATCGTGCCGGATCTCGTAAAGTTCTACGAATGAATGTGTCTTTGGTTTTACATTCCCGATTTAGGCGTTCCCGGTTTAGACGATTAACAGCCGCCGTACTGACGTCGCTGGCTTTGTGGTCCGCAGGCAGCTTGAGGGGGGCAGCCGTCTATGCCCAGCGTCTTGACCCGGTGTTGCTAGAACAGTTTCTCGCCGACCCGTTAGCCGATCAGCCCCGCGATCCGGCCCTACCTCAGCCAGCGGTGGAGCGACCGCTGAGCCCGCTAGAGCTTTACACCCTAGAGCAAACGCTGGATGCCCTCAACCAGCAGGCTCAGGCACTGCTCGCTGCCGGGGAGGTCGGACCGGCCTTTGAGCTGTGGCGGCGAGAGGTCCGGCTGCGGCGGGTGTTGGGGTCAGCGGCAGAGCTGATAGCGATTGAGCGAGTTGCGCCCCTGGCCTGGAATAATCAGCGCTCGGTCGACGTGCGCTTACTGACCCAGCGGCTACGAGAGATTTGGGCCA
The DNA here is from genome assembly GCA_039817185.1 of Cyanobacteria bacterium J06648_16. Lineage (GTDB taxonomy): Bacteria > Cyanobacteriota > Cyanobacteriia > Phormidesmidales > Phormidesmidaceae > CAWUKV01. The sequence goes on from JBCBWI010000055.1 coordinate 25,921, forward strand.
AAACGGCGGCCCAGCCCGAACCAGACGAGGCTCGGCTAGAGCGGCTGCTGGCGCTGTTTACAGTACTGCGGGATGAGGATGGGGTGATTGGGGTCACCCAGCAGCTGGCCGATTTGGCCGCTGCCCGAGGCGACGGAATCACCCAGCGGCAGCGGCTGGCTGCCCTGGGGGACGCCTACTTGGCATGGTTTGAGTTTGACAAAGCGGCAGCGGTCTTTGAGCGGCTGGTGGCGGATGTGACGGGGCAAAATCGTCCGGTTCAGGAGCGGGGGTTGCTGCAGCAGCTGATTTACAGCTACCAGCAAAATGGCCGTTACGCTGAGGTGATTCCCCATCAGCAGCGGCTGTTGGGGCTGTATCGAGGGGCAAATTTGTCTGAGTCAGAGGTGCCGTTAGAGATTGCGATCGCACGCAATTACCGCGCCCTAGAAAACTACCCCCAGGCGGTCGAATACTACCAGCTCGCCTACCGTACCGCCCAACAGCTTGAGCAGTACGGCTACTCCAGCGAAGTTCTGCAAGATTTGGGCGAGCTCTACCGCAGCCTCGACCAGTTCGACGATGCCATCACCATGTACAACCTGCTCGTCCGCGTTGAGCAACAGTCCTACAACCACTACGGCATCATCTACGCCTACGACCAGCTGGGGCAAATTTACCAAACCTTGGGAGACCGTGAAAATGCGCTAGTCGCGTTTCGAGCAGGGCTAGCCTTTGCCGAATCGTTGGACTATCGGCAGGACTATTTTCAAACGCAAATCGAGAAAACTGAGTCTGGGGAGATCGAGAACGAATCAGGCGGCTCAAGTGGGGCTAGCGAAGCCGAAAATCTTGAACACGAGACGAACCCAGCGTTTGATTCTTGAAGTGGCCACCGCTCCCCTCGCCTCACAGCCCGCGCTATCCTAGAAACCGTTACCCCACTGCGTTTTTCATGACTCACCGCATTGTTATTCTCGGCGGCGGCTTCGGTGGCCTGTACACGGCGCTGGCCCTGAGTAAGCTGACCTGGGACAGTCAGCCCAACATCACCCTGGTAGACCAGCGCGATCGCTTCGTGTTCTTGCCGCTGCTGTACGAACTGGTGACGGGCGAGCTACAGACCTGGGAGATTGCGCCCCCCTATGAAGAGGTGCTGAGCAGCACCGGCGTCCGGTTCTGTCGCGATGGCGTGGACGGCATTAACACCGAGGCCAAGCAGGTGCGGCTACAGAGCGGCGAAACCCTGGACTATGACCGGCTGGTGCTGGCTCTGGGCGGCGAAACGCCGATGGACATGGCCCCCGGCGTCGAAGAACATGCGATCGCATTTCGCTCACTGGCCGATGCCTACCAGCTGCAGGACCGGCTGCGCCAGCTCGAAAGCGCCCAGGCAGATAAGGTGCGGGTGGCTGTGGTTGGTGGGGGCTACAGCGGCGTCGAACTGGCCTGCAAACTGGCCGAGCGGCTAGGCGACAAGGGTCGTCTGCGCATCGTCGAGCGCGGCACTGAGATTTTGAAAAACTCGCCCGAATTCAACCAGAAAGCTGCCTTGGCGGCCCTCTCAGAAAAGGGCATCTGGGTTGACTACGACACCACCGTCACCGAGGTGACCGCCGACACCCTGACCCTGAAGTACAAAGACCAGCTCGACACGCTGCCGGTGGACATTGTGCTGTGGACGGTGGGCAACCGCATCAGCCCCCTGATTGCTGACCTGCCCTTGCCCCATAACGACCGTCAGCAGTTGCTGGTCAACGCCTATCTCCAGTCTGAGGAGAATGCCGATATCTTTGCCCTGGGCGACCTCGCTGCTGGGAAGGATGCTGAGGGCAACCCAGTGCCCCCGACGGCTCAAGCGGCGCTCCAGCAGGCAGACTATGCCGCCTGGAACATTTGGGCCTCCCTCTCTGATCGGCCCCTGCTGCCCTTCCGCTATCAGCACCTGGGCGAAATGATGACGCTGGGAACCGACAGCGCCACCCTGACGGGGCTGGGGGTCAAGCTCGACGGCCTCCCGGCCTATCTGCTCCGCCGCCTCACGTATTTGTATCGGATGCCGACGTTCGAACATCAGGTCCGTGTTGGGCTGAACTGGATTTCGCAGCCCCTGCGGGATTTGCTGTCGGCCTGACGAACGGGAATGTGAATCTGCGTACCTTTTCTCGCCCTGCCTTTTTTTATGTCTCAGCCTGCCGTCATATTCTTGGATGCTGTGGGGACGCTCTTTGGTGTTCGCAACAGTGTCGGCCACGTCTACGGTGAGCTGGCTCAACAGGCCGGGGTCGAAACGGATACCGAGACATTAGATAAAGCCTTTTACCGCAGCTTCAAATCGGCCCCCCGGATGGCCTTTCCAGATGCGCCCGCGACCGATATTCCCCACCTGGAGTATCTGTGGTGGAAAGCGGTCGCGGCGGACACGTTTAAGCGGGCTGAGGCGTTGGATCAGTTTGCCGATTTTGACACGTTTTTTAGCGACGTCTATCAGCACTTCACCACGGCTGCCCCTTGGGTCGTATACCCAGACACGGTCGCCTCGCTGGTTCGCTGGCAGCACCTGGGCATTTCACTCGGCGTCATTTCTAACTTTGACTCTCGCCTCTATACGGTGCTTGAGGCGCTATCGCTAAAACCCTATTTTGAATCGGTCACCATCTCGACCGAAGTGGGGGCTGCCAAACCTGACCCGCGCATCTTTGAGGCTGCCCTGAAGAAGCATGGCTGTGAGGCTTCGCAGGCCTGGCATGTCGGTGATAGCAAAGCCGAAGACTTTGAAGGGGCCCAATCGGTGGGGATTAAGCCGGTCCTGGTTCAGAGACAGGGGATGATCTAGAGTGACGGGGCCGTTAGGGGCGTTTATGCCAGGTTTTGAATCCAGGCTTAATCGAAAATTACAGGGTGCGGCCGCGGAATCTTGACATTGCACAGGCACCGCTGAATGACTCAATCGACCGCAGCTTCCCAAATGCCTGAGCGCGCCGCTGTGCAGGCTTTTATCTATGCGGCCCAGCAGACCGTATCGGGTATTGAGTACGTGGACCCGCTACCGGCGTTGGTCAGCTATGGCTGGGAAAAGCTGGGTGGGCAGTTGGCAAGGTGCGATCGCATTCTCACCCACAGCTTTACCGACCTGCCCGACCAAAGCCAGCTCATTATCGCCATCACGGCCCAGCTGGCCACCGTCGCGCACGGGCTATGGCCTGCCTGGTATGGTCAGACCGATCTATTTTGCGACTCATCCGATGCCGTGGATGCCCTACTCAACCGCTATGCCTGCCTGGATGTGCGCTCGACCCGTGGGGGCGTGAACCTACCCTGGCTGAAGGCGGCAGTGGGGGCCTGTAGCCGGGGGCGATTGCCGGTTCTACCCGCGTTTCCGTCCGGGCTGCAGCTGGGCCAGCTGGCGCTCGCAATTGAGCCAGGGTCGTTGGGAATTGCGATCGCACTGACCGATCCGGCCCCCGCGAACCACTGCTTATTTGCCCTGGCTAAAACCCTGCCCTGGCTGGCGGACCAAACCCAGACCCCGGTGGCCCTGCTAATACCCGAGCCGCTAGCGGACTCGCCCGCGCTAGCCCCCGTCCTGTACGGCGCGGTGACGTTGCCGCCAGCTAACCCGCTGGCCCCCGCTGCTGAAGAATCCAAACATACCGTCTATCCGGTTCAGGGCAGGCCGCATCCGTTTAGCCCCGGCGAGCAGCGGCTGGCCCAGCGGCTGGCTCAGGATGACGAACTGGCCGCACTCTTTGGGTTCAATCAGTCTGTTCAAACGGTGAAGCAGAATCGCTATCTGGTCGATTTGCTCTGGCCTGCCGGGCGCGTTGTGGTTGAGATCGACGGCTATGGTTACCATGCCGATCGGTTTAGCTTTAGTCAGGACCGCCAGCGCGACTACGAACTGCTGATTAGTGGATACATTGTTTTAAGACTTCCCCATAATGAGGTGATGGATGATGTGGAAATGGCCCTAGACAAGATTCGGGATGTGGTGCGGTTCCGACGGTTGAGTATTTCTGAAGGAGGTCGATCATGAGTCAGCTCAAGCCGATGCAGCAGCTCATTTTATGGAATCTGCTGATCACGGGCGACCAGCCTAAAATGTCGGTGTTTAAGCCCGCTGCCCGCCAGCCGCTGCTCGACGAGGGCTACATTCGGCTAGAGAAGCGGGGACGGGCACAGCACGTAGTGCTCGAAGATAAAGCCTGGGACTGGATGTCCGATCAGATGCAGTCGCCGGACTTCGCAGTAGAACTACCCAAACGAGCAACGACGGCAATTCCAGTATTTGAGACCTTGCTGGTACGGATGGGAGGCTACTTGCGATCGCACGGCGTCCCCCTCCATGAATTTCTCGCGCCGCCCGAGTTAAGCGAACCATCGGCGCTAGCCGCCAAAGTACGTCAGGCCTGTGCCGAAATCACCGAAAACAGCACCGATTTTAGAGTCCGGCTCTCCCAGCTCCGTCAGCAGCTGAGTTCCGTTTCCGATACCGATTTAAATGCAGTCCTAATCGCACTGCAGCAACAGGGTCAGCTTTCACTCAGGCCAATGGAAGACCCCCAGGAGATTTCTGACGCGGACGAACAGGCGGCGATCGACATGGGCGGCGGCGATAAGCGTTATTTCGCCCTACTCAAAGACTAAATTGTAAGACCGGATAGGTCATTAGAATATAGGAGCTAGAAGCTAGAAGCCTCCTATATGCTGCCTTCTATCTCCTAAAGACAGAACCTTGGCGTCTTACCTTTAATGGGGTCA
>JBCBWI010000056.1:0-28379 GCA_039817185.1 Cyanobacteria bacterium J06648_16
GAAGCTAGAAACCTCCTATATTCTGCCTTCTATCTCCTAAAGACAGAACCGTGGCAATGTACGAGCGCTAGCGGGTCGTTCGACCAGAAGGGTAAGCCCCCCGTCAGCAGTTCGTAAAGCATCACACCCAGACTGTAAAAGTCAGCGCGGTAGTCGATGCCCCGGTTCATACGGCCAGTTTGCTCTGGGGCTAGATAGGCCAGGGTGCCCTCCAGCTCTTGGGGATGCTGGGCCGTCTGCATCGCTTTGGGCAGCCGGGACGCAATGCTGAAATCGATCAGCCTGATTTCCTTCGTTTCAGGGTGAATCAGTAGGTTGGCAGGCTTAATGTCTTTATGGATGATGCCGTGCTGGTGCAGCTGATCAAGCACTTGCGCGACCTGACTTGCGATCGCAAGGACTTCGGGCAGTGATAGGGATTGCTGGTGCAGGTAGGCTTCGAGCGAACGGCCCTCCCAGTCTTCCATGATGAGCGCATAGCGATTTTGCCAGCGCTCCAGGTTAAGGGAAGCAACAATCCCCGGAATGGCGAGGTCTTGCGTGATCGCATACTGATTGCGGAACTGCGCCAGGTCAGCGGCACTAGCGTCGGCCCGCTGCTGCACCTTGACAATGACTGGCTCCTGTCGCTCTGCTGAGATCGCTCGGTAGACCGCTGTGCGCGAGCCCCTGTATAGCGATTCAAGAATAGTGTATCCAGGGATCTGAGGGAGTGGAGTACCAGCAATAGCAGTCATAAGTTTGCAGCTAATATATTCAATTCAAATGGAACTGAACGTCTGTCGTAAAATCAGACAGATCAAACCCGGACAGAAACCGTTCAGCACAACGTGCCTTTAAATGTGCTTTTAGTGTTCCCTAGAGCCCACCGAACTCCCTATGGGCCATGCTTGAGGTGGCTTCGAGCCCAAGCGATTCAGCCAATAGACAAAATCCTGGAGGATATCTACGAAAACAAGAGAATTTGCCGACCGCTGGGTGGCTCGACAGCAGAAGCGCGCGAAAGCAAACAGATTTCCCTACCTTTCTTGAATGCAGGCGTGCTGGGCTGCCGCCTTTGCAACTAACCTGTCAACCCATACCTATCTACCTATCTGATAGGTAGCGCTCAGGTAGTCGGGCATATTGAGAAGCATCGTTGGAGTCAGCATATTCATCGTCAGCGTATCCGTGCAGTTACCCCACGCAAGCATGTGTTAAAGCCTTCTCATCTAAAGATTCTGACTGCAGTCGCCGCATACGGTAGCTTTAGCGAGGCGGCACTGCAGCTGCAAATGTCGCAGTCGGCGGTAAGCTATGCGATCGCAACCCTCGAAGCCGACCTGGGCATCGTTCTGTTCTCGCGCGGACGCCACGGTGCGACCCTGTCGCCGATTGGTGAAAAGATCGTCGAACGGGCCCAGCAGATCTTGCACCTGATGGACGACATTGCCGACCAGGCCAATCGGGCTAAAGGGCTCGGCGGCGGGTCTATTCGTATCTCCGCCTTTCGCAGCGCCGCAACGCACATTCTGCCCGAGGTAATCGCCCAGTTTTGTCAGCGCTATCCCAAGATTGCTATCCGCATTGCTGAGTATGACGACAGACCTGACGTTGAGGCTGATCTGCAGCAGGGCAAAGCCGACGTGGGTATTGTGTACCTGCCTACCAGCCCCGATTTAGATGTTTGGGAGCTACAGCAAGATGAGTTTGTCGTGCTCATGCCACCAGACTTTGAACTGCAGGGTGACCGCTTCACCTGGGAGATGATCCAGGCCTATCCGCTGATCATGGCCCCCGAAGGCGACAGCTGCGACGCAATGGTGTACGACCACAGCGCCCAGTACGGCATCGAACTCAAGGCCACGTATCACATTCGCTCCGACGCCACCATCGTCAATATGGTCGCCAAGGGCATTGGTGCGGCCATTAGTCCTAAGCTTGCTGCCGAGCCGATTCCGCCTGGCGTTCAAGTTTACAGCTTACCGGTGCCCCTATATCGGGATATCTGTTTTGCCACACTCACAGATGCGCTCCTTTCTCCTGCGGCCTATGCGTTTTTAGATTTGTTAAAAGAAGTCGGTGGTTAAGAAAAATGTTGTCTGATTGCTAAACCACGACCAAGATTCAACAGAAGCGTAAACAGGCGTCATGCGGCTATAGTTAAGAGATTTTTTTGATAGTGCTGATCAATTTTTGGTTCTGTTCATGGGTCCCTACGGTAATACGCAGCTTGTCATTTAGTTCTGGCTGATTAAAGTAGCGGACGAGAATATGCTGTTCTTTTAACTGTTGAGACAGTTGCGCCGCTGAATACTCAGGCGGCGTTACCAGAAGGAAGTTCCCATGCGAGGGAAGCGCATCGAAGCGGAGAGATTCTAGATTGGTTTTGAGCCATTGTCGGGACTGCTTCACCTTTTCGGCACAGGAATTTTTGTAGGGCTGGTCGCGCATGGCGGCGGTACCGACGAGGGTTGCGATCGCATCGACGTTGTAGCTGTCCTTCACCTTAAATAGACCCGACAGCAGCGCCGGGTTCGCCACCCCAAACCCGAGCCTGAGCCCCGCTAACCCATAGCCTTTCGACATCGTCCGTAGCACAATGACATGCTCAAACTCGCGGACCAGCGGCAGCGCCGTTTCTTCGGCAAAGTCTACATAGGCCTCGTCCACCACCAGCACCCCTGTCACCTGCTGAGCGAGAGAACGAATCTCCCTCAGGGGAACAAGATGGCCGGTAGGGCTGTTCGGCGATGCGATAAAGGTCACCGCTCCCCGCGCAGCTACCAGCGATTCAATCGGTAAGGTGAAGTCATCCGGATAGGGAATCTCAACGACGTCAGCCGGTTGAGCTGCGGCGAGAACGCGATACAGGGTATAGGTCGGCGTGGGATAGACGAGGGTACGATCGCACCCTTCGGCGCAGGCTCGAATAATTACGTTTAGCAGCTCGTCGCTGCCGTTGCCGACAATTACCCAGTCAGCAGGCACGCCTAGCACATCGCTTACCGCCTGCCGAAAGTCGTTGGCATAGGCGTTGGGATACCGCCGCAGCCACTCGGGGTCCAGCGTCCGCAGCACTTCTATCGCCTTGGGCGAGGGCGGATACGGGTTTTCATTGGTGTTGAGCTTGATGAACGGCGTCTCTGGCTTCGGCTGCTCGCCAGGTGTATAGCCGGTCATCGCGTCAACGGCGGGGCGAAAGTAGCTCATACAGGGCTGAATCAATTAGGATCGGATCAGAAACGAGTGACAGTGAGGCAGGATAGTAGAGACTCTAAGGTTTCTGCCTTTTGCCTTCTGCCCTTTGCCCTCCTCTCACAGCCTAATGGTACAGAGCGTTTCCAAACCTTTAACCTTTGATGATTTCGTCGCGCGATACCCAGAAGACGGTGGACGCTACGAGCTGCGCTATGGAGCGATTGTAGAGATGCGTCCCATTGGTCCGCATGAAGAGGTGATTGCGCTGATTCGCCGCAAGCTGGACCTTGAAATCGACCGCCTAAACCTGCCGTACTTTATCCCTCAAACTTGCTTAGTCAAGCCAGAGCGAGAAACGGAAGGTTATCTGCCGGACATCATTGTGCTCGATCAGGACAAGGTCAGAGACGACCCCTACTGGCGGAAAGCGTCTAGTGTTTCAACCGGGGAGCCGGTCAAGCTGATTGTTGAAGTGGTTAGTACCAACTGGCAAGACGATTACCTGATCAAGCTCGCTGAATACGAAAAGCTGGGTGTCCCCGAGTATTGGATAGCAGATTATCGAGGACTAGGCGGGGTACGGTTCATTGGCTCTCCTAAAAGACCTACGGTTTGGATTTACGAGGGACAGGGAGAAGAATATCAGGCGGGTAAAGCATTTGAGACCGGTCAGCACTTACGGTCTAGCCTTTTTCCCGATCTGTCTTTGAGTGTGGACCAAATTGTCAACGCGGGCGCAGGATCCTAGCTTTTGCCATACGGCTCAGGACGCCAGCCATCTGCAACGAACACAATGACTCTATGGGCCTGAGAAAATAGCTGACTCCAGATCTTGACGGCTGAGCGAATACTTGAAGCTGCGCTGAATATCCCGCCCGTCTTCGCTGGCATTCAGGTAGCGCACCACAACGGAGTCAACGTCAAGTGTCAGTTCACCTTTCCAGTCAACTTTTTCAATCGTCCAGAGATTGAGTTCACCGGGGTCCTGATGGCAACCCTGTTGGGCTAACCAGGCTTCGATATCGGGTAAAGGATGATTGTAGAGCGGCGTGTCGGCAGCGGGCAGAGCCATAGGTTTAGGAAGAAGGAGAGGTCGGTGGGGCAGCGATGAGGGTGTTGAACCAGCGATGTAGCGTGTCTTGAGCCAATGTAATCATCTCAGACTGGGTCAGGCTGACCGTTAGCTCGCCCTTAGTAACGCTCACAACAACCACCAGGGTCAGACAGGCAACAAAGGTCAACCCTAGCAAAAAGAGCGCAAAGATTTCGCCCGCCGACAGGGGCCGATCGGTCGGGTCAATGTACAGATGACGTGAGGTGAAGGACTTGGCGTCGGAAACTGGCTGATTGAGATCCGTCGGCGCTTGGGAGACATAGAAGCGGGAGTAGCCAATCTCCTGATCGTAGGCAAAGCGCTTTTCGGGGCTGCTGAGCGTGGCGTAGGCTTCGTTGAGGTGCTGAAATTGAACGGTTGCGATCTCACCTGGCAATTCAGTCGTATCGGGGTGGTACAGCTTGCTCAGGTCGCGATAGGCCCGGCGAATCTGTTGAACCGACGCAGAGGGCTGCAGCCCCAGTCGCTCGTAGTGGTTACGCGGATTGGCGGGCGGCATATTGGGCGGCCCACTCGCTGACTCTGCCATAGCCTCTACGCCGCTTCCCACGTCAGCTCGTCACCCCGCGTCAGGCGAATCTGCGCCAGCGTAAACACCACCGGAATCACCCGCGTGTAGTTGGTCGCAATCGCCCGCCAGCCCAAATCGGCAAAGAACCAGGCCCACATCGCCGGACCCAGTACCGCAAAGACGCCCCGTGCCGCCCCATATCGGGCCGCATTCAGGGCCATGCCTCGGGCGGCGATGTGCTGGGTGGCTTTGCTCTGCATCAGCCCCGCCGCGCCGCGCATGCCCTGCTGCGCCACCTGATAGCGGGCCATCTGTATGGCAAACTGCTGGGCAATCTGCTTCAGCAGCCAGGGACGCACCATAGCACCTACCGCCAGGGCACTCCCCCCCTTCAACACCAGATCGAGCGGATTCTGCTGCAGCTGCGGCGACAGCTGCTTGAAGGGTGCGGTCGAGACAATCGCCGTGCGAACCTGCTTTTGTAGGGCGGTCTGCTCGCGCTTTGACATCTGGTTCCAGGTTTTATCGAGCAGTACTAGAAATAGCTCAGATTCTAGATCGGCGGTGGGCCAGTCGCTACTGTAGCTGACCTTGAGCTGACGGCAAATCTGCAGCAAAATCTGCCGGTAGGACACCACCTGGGTGCGGCCTCGTAGCACCGTCAGCCCGTCAGCGGCGAGAAATCGGACGCGCTGGTCGAGCTGGTTGAGCCACTGGTTGCGATCGCAACTCTGTACCGTCGCCGGATCCGGCGTATATAAATAGTCCAAAGGGTTAAACCGAGGCCGAAACAGGATTTCGGTCATTGCCTGCAGTTCGTCATCCGTTGCCAGTTCCAGACCGCTTCTGAGTTCGTCCACCACGTGCCCAGGTTTATTGCTTCATTCCTTCCTATATTAAGGATTTGCGCTCGCAGTTGCAGCCCTTACTGGCAAATTGAACAGTGCGGTCCAGGTTGTACACAGGAGGGGCATGGACGTTACCATCATCGGGGCAGGTTTGGCGGGCATCACCTGCGCTAGAGCGCTGCAGACCGCCGGTCATCGGGTTGTACTGCTGGACAAGTCACGGGGCGTAGGCGGGCGCATCGCCACCCGCAGACTGCACGGCACCCACGCAGACCACGGCTTTCGGGTATGGGCACCCCAGCATCCTGGGCTCCAGGCGCTGACGCAGGAGCTGGTTACTGAGGGCATTTTGCAGCCGTGGGCAGCGGGGTACGCGGCCAAGGACGGGGGGAATGCGATCGCAAAATACCTGGCCGCTGACCTGACGATTCGCCGCCAGCATCGGGTTATCCGACTAGAGCCCGTGGGCCCCACCTGGCGCATTTGGTCCGCAGTACCTGAATCTAAGGAGCCACAACCGCTAGACAGCCCTCACGTCGCACTGACCATTCCTGCACCCCAGGCTGCAGACCTGCTAGAGGCTTCTGGCTACGCAGAGATTGCCCCTCTCCGAGCAGTCGAGTACGCCCCCTGCGTGACCGTGATGGCAGGCTACAGCGGCGCGATGGCCGGGTGGCCTGCACATCGGCAAATTGTGTCGCCCAGCGATTCTCCCCTACTTTGGATGGGGCTCGACAGCAGCAAGCGCGATGCCGCTGCCCCCACAGTCGTAGTCATGCATAGCACCGCCGCCTTTGCCACACAGACGCTGGCCACTGACCGCAATCAGCTACAGCCCGCTGCCACCGAACTCATTCAGGCAGCCGCGACGCTCATCCCTGGTTTGGCGATCCCCGACTGGTGGCAGGTTCACCGCTGGCGCTACGCATTTGTCACCTGTCCCTGCCTGCAGCCGTTCGTACTGCTTCCCAAGCATTCAGCCCACCCGCTCCTCTGCGGGGGCGACTGGTGCCAGCCAAACGGGTTCAAACATCTGGATGCGGCCTATCAGTCCGGCCTGCAGCTGGCCCAACAGCTGTGCCGTCAGCTCGGCTAGCCGTTCCCTGCCTGCTCGGGTTGAAGACGGCCCTCCTTAAAGAAGGATGTCACACCCTGGAGAAGCCCGGTATCATTCGCTACTATGCAATTTCTGGATTCTGCTCTGCCCAGCGCGGTACACAGGCTAAATTTCTCAATACAGAACCCCATAAGACAGAGCCCCATGAAGTCATCAGGCAGTCATCGTTCCCCAGCCCAGACGGAGACACCCTCACCTACTACGCTCGGCACGTTTGCCCACAGCATCATCCAAAAGCAGTTTAAGAAAGCAACCCGTTACAAGAAGCAGGTTCTGCGTGACACTGATCCAGAAGCGCTGCATCAAATGCGGGTTGGCTACCGGCGACTGCAGGCAGCGTTCACCGTTTTCGATAGCGTCGTCAAGCTACCCGAAATAGTCACTGAGAGTGCTATCCGCCACATCATCAAACGCTTAGGCGGCGTTCGCGATCTGGATGTCTTGCTAGCGTGGCTGCACAGCTTTCAAACCAGTCATGAGCTGTCTGCGGATGAAATCCAAACGCTAGACACGGTTCACCAGTACCTACAGAAGGTTCGCAAACGCCGGTTTCGACAGCTCCGTAAGCTCCTTAAGAGCGACGACTACAGTGCGCTAGTCGATGCACTCAATCAGTGGGCCGAAAAGCCCCGCTATCAAGCTACATCGCTGTTGCCGCTGCCGCTGGTTTTGCCCGATCTGGTGCTGCCGCCGCTGAGCGATCTGCTACAGCACCCAGCCTGGTTGGTCGGTACGCATAGCAAAACAGGTTTACCCAAGCCGCTACGGCGCATGAGCCAGGCCCGCATCGACACCTGTTTAGCCGAGCAGGGTACCTACTTACACGATCTGCGCAAGCAGGCCAAACGTCTTCGCTACGAGTTTGAATTCTTTACGGCTGCCGATAGCGAGCTGAGTCCCCAAATCGAACAGCAGGCGAATAACCTGCGCCAGATTCAGGCTGTGCTGGGCACGCTCCAGGATGAAACCATCATTACCGGCTTCCTCAGCAAGATTTTGGGGGACGAATGGGCGACGCAGCTGCCAACGCTGACCCAGCATTTTTCTCAGGAACGTCGCAAGGCCTGGAAAGACTGGCAGTCCTGGCAGACGCAGTACCTTGATCCTAAATGTAGGCAGCAGCTACGCCAACAGCTCACCGGCCCAGCCCAGCTAAGTATAGCTAGCGCCATATAGGCTAGGACACCGAGTATGGCGGTCCTGCTTGGCGTAGAGCCATATGGCGTCGCAGCCTTGTCCTAACGGAACTGGCGGCTGCTATAAAAAGGCCGCGAACGCTTCTTGATGGCTACCGCCAGAGGCGAGATAGCACGACCAAGCCGGGGAGACTTCGTGCGGCCTACCGGTGGTTAGCAGCTTACTCCAGTCGTTGGGCTCGGCGTAGTGCCGGTGCAGGTTTTTGATGCTGAGCCTGACGGCAAACGAATCATAAATGTCACTAACTCACCCGGCTGCGACACACAGGCCAGCTCACCCTGGTGCTGGTGATGAATAATCTGGTAGCAGTTGAACAAGCTAATACCGGTCCTATCGCCGACGGCCTTAGTCGTATAAAAGGGATCAAACAAACGCTGCTGGTGTTTAGCTTTGTGGTGTACTCAGGCGATCGTCAGCCTGCTGCCTGTGGTAAGACGCTCTCTCGCTCTGACTGGACCTGCTACACATCGGAAATGGGCGTGTGGGTCAGGTTCAGTGCGGTCGAGCCTTGCAATCACTGAGCTGCCTGAATAGCGGCTCTCAGCTGTTGCCCAAGCGCGTCCAGATCAATGCCTAATTCTTCTTTGAGAATATAAGTAGCAACGCCGCCGGGAGGGGGGCAGATTTTATATTCTTCTAAGATGGCGAGCAGTAGATGCTCGGGGGCAATGCGGCGTGGCTGGCCGAACTGTTCAGCCTCCTTTAGGGCGAGTTCGACTACCATTTTGACTCTGGGCGCAAAGGGAAGCTGGGAGTTCTTGCCCTCCGTAGGATACTCAGGGCGAATCCCTAGCCACTTTTTGACAATAGGATGTACGGTCTCGTAGCGGATGCCTGCAGCGGTTAAAACCTGGGCGGCCAGGCTTTTGCCTTCTGCCAGTAGACCGAGCAGTAGTCCTTCTGTTCCGAGGACGAAGAAGTTGATTGCTCGAATAGGAATCTCGCCCAGCCGAATCACCTCTAGCGTATCGTCTGTAAACAGATCTTGCCGAGGAATGGCCGTATCGGTGAAGTCAGCCATTGCCATCGCAAAGATAGCCTTCAGGATGTAGTTAAACAGCGCGCTGTCCATGCCCCAGCCTTCGGCAACGGTGCCTTCTTGCTCGTACATCTGCATGAGTGACTCGTATATTCCCCTATCGCCCTGGACGAAAGTGTTCATATGCCATAGCCAGCGTCTTGCCAGGTTTCGAGTCATAGGACTGGTCAAATCGCTGCCTTTGTCCATTTCTACACGAATTTCGTGGAGAATCTCCTGCCATTCCGGGTCTTGCTCGCGTAGGCGGGACTCAAGCACTTCTTGCTGCTTGGGGGTAAAGTATTGAGTGGTCATAGTAATAGTCTCCATTGTCTGAATGAGGTGTTCAACCGCAACCGACTGAGTGTTTCGAAGCTCTTTAGAAACTGCATCGAGCCGATTGATCAGCGTGTGGGAAAGCGAAATCTGTTCTCGTAGCTGGGTGCGATGCAGGTCGATGGTTTGCAGGAGCGAGAAATCTGAATTTTCTAGATACGCACGGATCTCTTTGAGCGAGAGACCCAGCTGCCGCAGCGACATAATCTGCTGTAGCCGAATGATATCCGCATCGGCGTAGAGCCGGTGTTCGGCATCGGTTCGATGAGACGGTGAGAGTAGACCAATCTCGTCGTAGTAGCGCAGCGTGCGTACAGAAAGCCCAGTTTGTTTAGCCAGTTCACCAATCTTCATCGCGTTAGAGGGGGGCATCTTCTACACTTTGCTCATCGCCGGGTACGGTTGATGGTGCCATCCTAGAACCTGACGTTGCGTGAGGATCAAGGGGCCAGTTTACGTTCCTTGATGACAGTAGCCTGCCGTCATGCGCATACTGATATGGCGCTGGCGATAGCGAGCGAGGGGCTGACGATAGTTGACTGCCGTCATGAGGCTTCAGAAGTCAGGCTTATCAGCACCGAGCCCTGCCCGTCGTAACGTCACGGCATGAGTGCGACCAGAGGGCCAAGGGTACGCTAGCCCTGTGCCGATGCGGGTAAGGCTTCCGTGTCGCTTAAATCGGTTAGAGCGTCTATGCTGGCGGTGCCTGACTGGGGTCGTTCGGGGCGGTGGTTGTCAGTTTCGCGTAGGCGCTGGCTGAGGAAGCGGCAGATTTCTAGAATGATGTGGGGGCGCTGGGTGATCAGGCTAAGGAAACGGTTCTTTTCGAGCTTGAGCAGCGTGCAGTCGGTCAGTGCGATCGCACTATCCCACCGGGGCGCATCATCAAACAGGGCGACTTCACCGAAATACTGCTCTTTCGTCAGCTGCTTAAGTTCCCGCCGCTGACCGTCGATAGCCTTGACTAGCTGCACCGTCCCCGTCGCAATAATGTATAGATGGGTGCCCCAGTCGCCTTCTGCAAAAATCGTCTCACTCGCCAGAGCCTGGGCCGGTTCCAGGCTCTGATCAATCAGCAGCAGCTCGTCTAGCGACAGATTTTTAAACAGCGCCACATTTTTAAGCAGCAGTAGACGATTCATAGCGGTACTGGCAGACAAATTGGACGGTTCCAGGGTGCCAAAGATTTGGCTGGCGACCTGTTTTACAAACGGGTCGGGGTCGTTGACCAGGGCCGATGGCACCACCGATAGTGCAATTAGCGCCCCGGTTCTCAACCAGCGGTCCTTCGATTCTAAAGCTTCTAGCAGGAGCTGGTAACCCTTGGTTCTCAGCCACTGGGGGGTTGGCTGAATCCGGCGTGGGGGGGCGGGGCTGACGCGGGCTTCGAGCAGCGGCATCAGCGGCAGAACAAACCGACGGTGGTTGAGCGAGGCCAACACTTCAATGGCGTTTTCAAGTTCGCTCTGGTCGCGGGTCGCCAGCAGCCGATTGACCGAATTCACCGTCCGGGCATGCCCCAACGCCGACAGGACAAAGAGAACCCGCTGAATCACTCGATTTTGGTAGTCGGTGATGGCGGCCCGTAGCGGTGCCCAACTCACATCCTGGGTCGGTAGCTGCTGCTGCCATTTGCGGGTTTGAGCCAGCTGGCGGTAGGTCGGGGTCAAATGGTCGTACAGCAGATTGCTGGCGTATTTGGTTCTCACTCGGCCAATCGCGGATATCGCCGTGTTGACCACCTCGATATCTGAGTCGTTGAGCTTGGTTTTTGCTAGGGCCAGCCCCGGTCGCCGGTAAGCGGCCAGCGCTGCAGCCGCCCGCTGCCGCACACGGGGGTCCGCATCGCCCAACCCTTCACTGACGACTGCGAGCTGTTCGGGGCAGCGGGTCTCCCGGAGCAGATCATAGGCCATCATCCGCACCATCGGTTCGGCTTGGGTCAGCTGCTCAACCGCAATGGTCGCGATGGTCTGATCGCCTCGCTGGGCCAGAGGCAACAGCGCCGTTAACCCAGCCCGGATAATTTCGGGTGCGTCCTGAGCCAGCACCACCTGGGGAATGAGCGGTACCAGTGCAGAATTATTGCTGTGGGTGACGATGCGGCTAAGAATCCGGGCGGCAGGGCCATCGAGCCGGGCGGGCCAGGTCGGCGGCAGCCCCCTGAGGGTTTGAGCAACCGCCGCCAGCACCTGCAGCTCCGGCTGCGGGCAGTCAGCCCAGGCTTGAATTTGGTCGGTATCTGGAATGGCCTGGTTGATCAGCAGGACTTCAGCGGCGAACGCCTGTAGCCCCGGCACCCGGAGCTTTTGCTGGAAATGGTCAATTAGCTGGGGGGTCTGTGCGAACAGTGCGATCGCACCCCCATACACCGCCTCATCCGCCCCTGGCACCAGCGCCTCTACCTCGGTCAAAAACTCGTCAGGTGAGCCCATCCGCGCCGCCAGCTCCAGCCCTTTGATCTGGGTGTAACGGTCTGCATCCGTCAGCAGCTCGCGTACGGCCTCAGCCGACTGGGGCGTGACCGGAATCGGGTAGGTATCAAACTCGTCCAGGGTGATGCTGTTCGAGCGGATCATCGCTTCGAGCCCGCTGGCGTAAAACCGGCCCATGGGCACCCGCACCAGCAGCAGCCCCACCGTCAGCCCCGCGACGACCCAGGCAATCTGCGGCAGGGTCAGATAGGTTTCACCCAGCCACAGCAGCCCGCCCGCCAGCGTCAGGCCAATGGCGTAAATCACCCCGTCGCTGAGGGTGCGAATGCGACCAATAAACTCGCGCGGAATCGCGTTGTAGTTGAGCTGGTGGACCGGCAGATTGATCGCCTTGTACAGCGCATCGCCGTTGATGTGCAGGCCAATCGCTGCCGGTAGGCCAAAGGCGGACAGCAGCCCGGCAAAACTCGCCAGCGTCGTCAGCGGGTACACCGGGTTCATCTGGGCGACGCCAATGCCCTTGAGCAGCGGTCGCGTCACGCCGTAAATCACTGCCACCTGCACGATGCTGATCACGATCCGCATTAGCCCCAGAAAGCCCGTCAGCGCCTCGTCGGTAAAGTTGGCCCCGTAGATGTTGAACCACAAAAACTCGGAGCTGAGGTAGATCATCACCAGCAAAAAGCTGCTAGCGGCGAGAAACAGGGCCAGTGGGTAGCGCTTCACCAGATCGGGAAATGTCTGCAGCGATTCCAGCAGCCCGACTGACGCTTCGGTTTTGAGCGTGTTCAACCGGCGCTGAGAACTGTCTAAATACAGCAGCTGTAGGACACCGAGTACAAACACCACCGGCAGCACCAGCAGCAGGTCGCGCGTGCGCAGATAGTGCGACAGCAGCGTGGTCAGCCCGCCGCCAATCAGCGTCCCCACCGCCTGGGCAATGCCGATATAGGGCGCGTATCGCTTGTACTCCAGGGTGGTGAAATAGTCCGTCAGCAGGCTGGGGTAGAGCACATTGTTGTGAAAATCCCACTGAAAGAAGACGGCAATCAGTAGCGCATAGTAGACGGCGGGCGTGTCCTGGGTGAGCAGCAGGCGCAGGCCCAGTGTGATCGCAATCGACCCCAGCAGCACCGTCCGAAACAGCACCGGGCGGCTGTAGCGATCGACGATCTGGGAAAATAGCCCGTAGGCGGGAATGGAGCAAAGCCCGATGAGGATAAACGCCAGCGGCAGATGCGAGGCCCCCACGTAGCTGACAAACAGCGAATTGCCAATGGCCATGCTCAGCACGCTGTAGACCAGCACCGTTGCTGCCAGCAGCAGCAGCTGGGTGAGTCGGTCAGGTCTTAGCCACGGAGGGAGAACGGTTCGCACAAATTCAATGAATGATGTCTTCTCAGGATGACCGAAAGCGGTCCGCCTTCACAACTGCTCTGCGGTGAGTTTGCTGGTTTCGGTCTCTGACGGTTCTGGCGCGAGCGTCCCAGTCGGGATGCCCTCAGGTAGATCCACGAGCGGCGTCAGCGCCGCCGCAATCAGCATAAACACGCCCCCCAGCACCACTGCCGATAGCCGGTTGTCATGCAGCCAATGCTCCATCACCCAGCCAAAACCGAGGGAAACGCCGATTTCGGGCAGCACAATAAAAAAGTTAAAAATCCCCTGATAGATGCCCCGCTGCTGCTGGGGAATGGCGTAGGTCAAGATCGCGTAGGGAATCGATAGCGCACTGGCCCAGGCGATGCCAAACCCCACCATCGACAGCAGCAGCCACCCTGGCTGGTGAATCAGCAGTAGCCCGATCAGGCTCGCCCCGCCGCAGGTGAGGCAGAAACTATGCACCGTCTTGCGGCTTGTCCGCCGGGTGAGCACGGGCAGCACAAACGAAAAGGCCACGCACACCGCATTGAAGACCGCAAAGCATACCCCCGCCCACTCGATCCCTTCGTCGTAGGTGGCCGAATACAGGTCCACTGCACCGAAAATATTGCGGGCCACCGCGGGGGGAAAGTACAGAAAAAAACAGAAAATCCCCAGCCAAGTAAACACCTGCACCCAGGCCAGCTGTCGCATGGTGGTCGGCATCTCCTCTAGCGCCTGCCAGGTTTCGGTGAGGCTATTTAGCACGCCCCCCCGCTCGGCCTTACGCTGCTCAAAGGTATCCAGGTTGTTGGGCGGACGCTCCGGGGTGGTCACAATCGTCCACAGTATGGTGCTCAGAAACAGCGACGCGCCTAGATAAAAAGACAGCTCTACCGTCAGGGGAATCTGGCGCAGGCTGCTGGTGGTCGGGTCTATGGCGAACAGGTGGTTGAGGCACCAGGGCATGATCGACGCTGCGATCGCACCGATGCCCACCATTACGCTCTGCATCGCAAACCCCTGGGTCCGCTGCTCCTTGGGCAGCAAATCGCCCACAAAGGCCCGAAACGGCACCATACTCACGTTCGCGCTGGTATCTAAAATCCACAGCAGCCCCGCCGCCATCCACAGCGCCGAACTGCTGGGCATCAGCACCAGCGCCACCGACGCTAAAATTGCCCCCACGAGCAGGTAAGGTCGTCTACGACCCAGCGGCCCCCAGGTGTAGTCGCTCAGGTTGCCAATGATTGGCTGCACCACCAGCCCCGTCAGCGGTGCGGCCAGCCACAGAATCGGAATATCGTGGGCGTTAGCGCCCAAATGCTCAAAGATCGAACTCATATTCGCCATCTGCAGCCCCCAGCCAAACTGGATGCCCAGAAAGCCGATATTCATATTCCACAGCTGCCAGAAGGAAAATTGTGGGCGGGCTAGATCTGTTTTTTGGTCTTGAGGAGCGTCAGCAGACTCTAGCGGAGGCGCATGCGGCATGTATCTAGGGTATGGGTAGGCCGAAAGATTCGTACTTACCTAGCATGACGGCTAGCGAGCAAAATAGAGAGGACAAATCATACCGTTTGGCAAGATAAATCCGTAAGGCTAATTGGGCAGCTACGCCCCTGCAGCTCCGGTGATTATCGCTGATGAGGGCGGAGCTTGTGTGTCGTCCCCCCTCACTGCTTATGATTCTGGTTGTAGGCTGCCCTGTTGTGCTGAATTTGAAATAGATTGGCTTCTGCCCAATCCTTCGCGGCTCGTACCACCGGTAGCAGGCTTCTGCCCAGCTCGGTCAGGCGGTACTCGGTCTTAACGGGCAGCACGTCGGCATAGAGAGTTCTGGTAACGAGGCCATCTCTTTCTAGCCGACGCAAGGTCTGGGTCAGCATTTTCTGAGAGATGCCATCGCAAACGCGCTTAAGCTCACCAAAGCGCATCACCTTTTGCTCTAGAGCCCCCACAATGAGTGCTGTCCATTTCTCACCAATCAGAGACAGAATTTCTCGGGATGGACAGAGCGCAGCATACACATCTGGTCTAGGCGTTTGTGGCGAGGGAAGCTGTGACTGGCTCATTTCTAATACAGGTGTAATCGGGTAGTTACTTCTAGGTACCTAATTTACATCAGAAACTAGAATCGCTACAGTCAAGGCTATTGCCATCGAGGATAGGACATGAAAATTGCGATTCTAGGGTACGGTCAGGTGGGCCAAACATTTGCCAGCTTATTTAGTCGCGCAGGTCACGCCGTTGTTATAGGGACAAGAGCGGGCTCAAGTCGAGCCATACCCTATCCGGCTTTGGGCTTTCGAGAGGCGGCTGCAGCGGCAGAGGCAGTTGCGATCGCAATCCCCTTCTCAGCCTGCCTCACTGTTATGCCAGCCCTGGTAGATGTGACACAGGGCAAGCT
The DNA here is from genome assembly GCA_039817185.1 of Cyanobacteria bacterium J06648_16. Lineage (GTDB taxonomy): Bacteria > Cyanobacteriota > Cyanobacteriia > Phormidesmidales > Phormidesmidaceae > CAWUKV01. The sequence continues at coordinate 15,529 of JBCBWI010000056.1, forward strand.
AGTTATCGACAGCGCCAATCCTCTATACCCCGACTGGTCGCCCCTCCTGCTGGGTCAGGAGAACTCTGCAGCGGAAGAGATCGCGCGGCTGCTCCCAGGGGCTCATGTGGTCAAAGCCTTTAATACAATCTTTGCCGATGCGATGGTAAAACCCGTTCGACAGGGAATTGCGATCGCGGCTTTTATCGCCGGAGACGACGACAGCGCTAAGCACACTGTAATGACGCTGGCTCAAGACATTGGCTATGCCCCCGTCAATGTAGGCCCGCTACGGTCAGCCCGCTATCTAGAAGGACTGGCCCATCTGAATATTCAGATTGCCGCCAGTCAGGATACGGGAACTAGCGCCGCCTTTGCCTACCTGGTCGCTTGATTCCTTGATATAACCTATCCCTGGAATGCGCTCTATAGCTATTTCTCTATCTCCTGAGAATTCTGCTTGAGTGGCTGCAGGCGGTCTAAATGTACCTGCACACAGCTACATCCCGACAGGTTGAAATTGGTTCTACCCGAGTGGGACTTGCTTGCGTGTAGCCGCCGCCAGATCCGTGTCCTATCGTAAATGACGCAAGTTATACAATACAGCCTTGAATGGATATCGGGCTGTGTGATCCTGTAAGGAGGTTGCTGAGGCTATCGTTTGTTGTTTGCTAGCGTGTTGGTAAGTAGCGCCCGGTTGGAGAGTACGCGATGAGTGACATGCCGCTGTCCGGGGTCGGGCTGCCTGTGGGACAATATCTGACGCTGGAGGCATTCTGCACTTGTACCCGCACGTATCAGCGATATGCCGAACAGATTAGTCCACTGCCGCAGTGCTCTGAGAGTGTGGTGGCCTTGAGGGAGCTATGCGATCGCATTCTCGACCCCATCATCACCCACTTCGGTTTAGAAAATTTCCGCCTCACCTACGGCTTTTGTTCCCCTGACCTAAAGCGCTTTTTAGAAAAGATCGACCCTGCTACAGGTCGCCGTCACGGTCGGGTGAGCCCGAACCTGGACCAGCATATGGCTCACGAAAAGACTAAGAACGGGCGCTACTACTGCGATCGACCGGGGGCGGCCTGCGATTTTTTGATTCGAGCGGTTCCCAGCGATGCGGTGGTGGATTGGATTGTCGCCCAGCGGTTGCCGTTTGACTCGCTCTATTTCTACGGGGCAAATCGGCCCATTCACATCAGCTATGGGCCGCAGCATAAGCGAGACATTTGGGGCTTTACGGCCCAGGGGACGCCGACTCGCAAGGGAACGGAGCGCTGGCGAGCTGTGCTCGGCGACGGCGGGCCGACTGGATGAGCTTTTTGCGGTAGGGATCGGCGTCTTTGCGCCAGACCACGCGATGGCCCTGGATTTGGGCACAGTGTTGTTCTAAACAGACTTGCCAGCTATTAAAATCGCGAATCTTTTCTGGCTCATCCAATAGACCCCAGTTTTGTTCTTGCTGACTGAGTTTGAGAAACTTTTCGTAGCCAGGGTAGTCCGATGTGAGCAGCTGTTCTTTTTGGTGGAGTATGGGCGGATTGTCCAGGTCGTAGTCGCGATAGCGGACCTGGAGATCTTGCAAACGCACGTCCATGCGGGTATGCAGGGCGGGGTGGGCGTCGCGGTCGAAGTGAGGAAAGAATAGATAGGAGATCTTAGCCTGGTCAGCGTGGAACTTGACCACGGTGGCGTCTTCGGGGCGGCCCAGGGTGCGGGCGGCGCAGCCTTCGTAGAGGCGCAGTAGGGGGTCGAGCTGTTCTAAGGCGCGGAGGTGGATGAGTAAACCGTGGGGGCGCTGCTGGCCGATGGGGCTGTGCTGGCAGCGAGTTGCGATCGCATCCATATTCCCCAACGTCATCAGCATCAGGTCTGCTGCCGTACAGGCTTGCCTGTAGCTGCCAAACAGCGCCCGAATGTCTTGCTGCACGGCTGGGGCTAACTCCCGAAACCTGGGCCGACGGCTGAACTGACTCAGCGCCAGATACACCAGCAAATCCTGACGGCGATGGTCGGCGATGCTGTCCCAGGCATGGGCATCGGTCGCCTGGAGGACAACTTTGAACGCGCGACGAACGGTGCCAAAGGTCTCGGTAATCGAGAGCCGTTCGGAGTCTGCCATCTCCTCGACCGTGGGCAGGCGTCCCCGCTCGGTGTAGAAGGCCATCAGCGGCTGTAGCAGGGCTTTGTAGTCCTCAAACCGCTTGACGCTGAGCCGCACCCGAGGCGTTGTGGCTCTTGACCGGAACCGGGACGCGCGGAAGCTCTCGGCCCGGGCCTCGTCCCGAAAGACAAAGTAGATGCCCAGCGCCACCGGCACCGCATCGGTCCCCAGTACCTGGTCGATGTAAGTCTTGAGTTCTTCCTGCTCGTAGTACCGCTGAAAGGTGTTGCGCCGGGTAATCACCCCGTCCTCATAGGCCATCAGCCCCCGTCGGCTGTCGGCGACCAGTACCTGCGCTGCGACGATTAAAACGGCCTCGGTTAAGTCCCAAGCGTTGACCAATGCCTCCCGTCGCTCTGCCGGGTCTTCGATCACGTTGATGACGTAGCCTAGGTTCACCACCTGAGCGGCCTGATGCAGGGTGTCGGGCTGGTAGAAGGGGTCCCAGCCCTGGCTTACGAACCCCTTTTGGCCCATCCGGTCCACATCGCCACCGTGGCCGCAGCCGTAGTCAAAGAAGGTGGTATCGGGTGAGAAAAGTCCGGCTTCAAGCGCTAAACGCACGGGCTTTGACAGGGCCTTTCGAATGAGTGCAGCTTTGTGGCGGTCAATTTTTGGCCGCGTTGTAGCTGGCTGCTCTGTCCCTAACGGACAGGCCAGTGCATGACCGTGAACGACTAGACGATGCTGAGCTAGCCGAGCAGTCCACCCCCGCTGAGTGCCAATGGCGCGGGCATTGTCGAGTAGGCCAAAGGCCTCTTGCTGACGAGTCAGGCGAGCGAAGGTGGGGTAGCGCAGGTCGTCAGGGGCAAGAAAGGTTTCTTTGCGGTGGAGAACGGGCGGGTTGAGCGTCTGGCTGTAGTCGCGGTAGTGGCGTTTTCCAGTGCGTAGGTTGACTTGCGTACTGGTATGGAGAGCGGGGTGGGCCTCGTGGTCGAAGTCGGGGTAATAGAGGTAAGACAGGACAGGCTGGTCGAGGTGGAATTTGACCAGGGTGTAGAGGATATCGGGCGTGAGATGGGACCGGGCGGCCTGTTCGTACTGTTGAAGGGTTTTGGGGAGGTGTGCGATCGCATCTCGATGCACATACAGCGCCCCCGGCAGGCACTTACCCACCCGGCTCTGCTGGCACTGCTGCACCACATGGGCGTGGGGAAGCGTTGTCACCGTAGCCCCAGCAGTTACCATTGTTCAAACCAATTCAGTACAAAAGATCTACTTCTGAAGTAAACTAAAGATTCCTGATGTAAACGCCTGTTGTTCGAGTAAACTCTACAAATAGCGTTCTAGTGCATGAGCGCAGTGCAAGAACGCTACCGATAGCGCCTCTAGGCGAGACACATGCGAAACCTCAGTCTATTTGAAAGTGAACGACTGTCGTTAGATCGCAGTATCGAGCTAACGGTGGACTCCCTTAAAGCTTACGGGGCGCTGTACAAGCATTGGGCGATCGCCTTTAGCGGCGGTAAAGATTCTTCAGCGACGGTAACCTTAGTTGCCCATTTGATACACACCGGGAGAGTGCCGCTACCCGAAAGCGTAACGGTGGTTTACGCCGACACGCGCCAGGAGCTGCCGCCGCTGCACAACGCGGCGATGAAGCTGTTAGACCGGCTGCAGGGGCAAGGTTTTGACACCCGCGTCGTGCTGCCCGAGTTAGACCATCGCTACTTTGTCTACATGTTGGGGCGGGGAGTGCCGCCGCCGAGCAATACCTTTCGCTGGTGTACGCCCAAGCTCAAGGTGATGAGCATGGAGCGGGAGCTGGAAACTCTGCGCCAGGAGCGGGGCGAGAAGTTTTTGATGCTGACAGGGGTGCGCATTGGCGAAAGTGCTGCACGGGATCAGCGGATTGCCATGAGCTGCACCAAAGACGGCGGTGAGTGTGGGCAGGGCTGGTTTCAGCATTCGTCGGCCAATGCGGTGGCGGATACGCTGGCGCCGCTGCTGCACTGGCGGGTTTGCCACATTTGGGATTGGCTGGTGCAGGCGGATGTGGAGCTAGGCTACCCCACGTTTGATATTGCTGAGGTGTATGGGCACGACCCGCAGGATGCGCTGGGGGAGTCAGAATCGCTGAATGCGCGGACGGGGTGCATTGGCTGCCCGCTGGTGCAGCAGGATTCGGCGCTGGAGCGGGTGATTGCGAACCCGAAATGGGCGTATCTTGCACCGCTGCGGCGGCTGAGACCGCTGTATTGGGAGGTGAAAAAGCCCCAGTATCGGCTACGGAAACATGGAGAGCTGCGTAAGGATGGCTCCCTGGCTAAGAAGCAGGGGCGTTTGGGACCACTACATTTAGAGGCGCGGCGGTGGATGCTGGGGCAGGTGTTGGCGATTCAGGAGGAGGTGAATCGCGGTGCGCGGACCGTGGGGCAGCCGGAGATTAGTTTGATTAACGGTGAGGAGCTGACGCGGATTGACGCGTTGATTGAGGCTGAGACCTGGCCGGAGAAGTGGAATGGCAGCGAGCATCGGGGGGATGAGTGGTTGCCGGAGATATTGGCAGATGGAAGTGTGCAACCGTTGTTGTTTGAGGAAGTTCGGTAGGGAGTTTATGGATCTCTGCAGAAGGCGATAGATGCTGCGCGGGGGTCCCTCCGAGTTCCCCTTCCGGAAACGAGAGGTTATAGACTCGCCAATCTGGGGTTTCCCCCTGGGCAGGGCCGTTACGCCGCCCTACAACCCAGTTTGGCCGAACCCCGACACGGGAGGGTATGACGAGAGAGCCATTGACCTTGCCCCAGAGTGTGTGAGGTTCTTTTTCGATCGCATCGGTACCCTCGTTAAATCAGGTAAAAATCAGGTAGCCGCATAGCAACTCAAACAGAATCAATATGGCAACCGAGAAGAAGCAAACCGTCGCCCAGGTCGCAATCAATGTACTGGAGTCAAAGCAGGAGCCGATGACGGCGGCTGACATTACTCAGGTGATGCTGGAGCAAAATCTGTACGCCTTTAACGCGAAGAATCCCCGTCAGATTGTACGCTCGGCCATAGAGCGGCGCTGTGAGGGGGGCGGCAGTCGGAAGACAGTGGCTCCGGCGTTTTTTAAGAAGCTGGCGGATGGTCGGTACACGTTGAAGGGGTAGCGCGTTCCGTCAGGCCAAGGTAGGCAGTCTTTATAATGTCAGCAAGTAGTAGGTTCTGCGATTTCAGGAGGCCGTATGTCAACTTTGCCTGTGGAAGATGCACAATCCAACTTGCAGAACGTGATCGATGAAGTGACCGAGTCACATACACCGGTCGTCATCGTCGGTGAGCGGAGTAATGCTGTGATCCTGTCTGAAGCGGACTGGTCGAGCATTCAGGAAACGTTATACCTGTTGGCAGTACCGGGAATGCGAGAGTCTATAAAGGAAGGTCTGGCAACGCCGATTGAAGACTGCAAAGAGGAGCTAGATTGGTGACTTGGAAGGTGGTTTACACCAAACAGGCTCAGAAAGATGCGAAAAAGCTGGCAGCAAGCAAACTGAAGAAGAAGGCACAAAAGCTGATAGAGCTTCTCAAGCAAGATCCTTATCAAAAACCACCCCCTTACGAAAAGTTAGTCGGAGACCTTTCAGGAGCCTATTCGAGACGGATCAATATTCAGCATCGACTGGTCTACGAAATTCTGGAAGCGGATAGAACGGTTAAGGTCATTCGCATGTGGACGCATTACGAATAGCGCTGTATCGAAATTAAGCGCTCGCATAGCATCATTTCAGTTTCCAACCCCAGCTAGGTCGTCTGCTTGGATGGTAGCGCTAGGGCGATCATGTTTTCTAAGGTCTTCACCTTGGGGTCGCCTGCCAGGTAGCCGATGCCGCGATGCAGGTGTAGGCGCAGCTGTGCGTTGAGGGTATCGGGGTCGGTGGTGTCGAGGTCGTCGTCGTGGCAGCGTTGCTTGAGGGCGATGAGAAGGGCGTCGGCGATGGGGCCGCCGAAGACTTGCCAGGTCATTTCGACATTGCTATCAGCGGGGATGGGGATGGGGGAGGGCTTGGACTTCTCGGCCAGGGAGTAGCAGAGCGCCCAGCGGCACAGCACGTTCCAGTTTTGGATTTTGGTGATGCGCTTGAGCTTGATTAGCTGGTCTTTGGCGGTTTGGGAGAGTTTGATGCGGTCGGTGGGGGGCTGCATAGAGAGGGGGAGATAGGGAGAGGGGGCGATAGGGAGAGGGGGCGATAGGGAGAGGGGGAGTGTTGCTACCAGAAGTAGCCGGGTTCGATGGTGGTGTGGCGGTCTTTGAGGTGGTAGTTAAGTAGGTATTCGTGGGCGATCGCACCCTGCTTCCTTAATCGCTCTACCTCTTCTTTGCGAATTTCGGTATCGGTGGAGAGTAACAGGACCTGGTGGCTGGCCTGGGGGAAGTAGCGCTCGACTAGGTGGCGGCGATGCTTAGAGTCGAGGCGGCCCAGGGGGGTGTCGATGGCGACGGGGAGCTGGCGACCGGAGGCGTTGGCGAGGCCCCAGAGTAGGGCAATGGCGAGGAGCTGCTGTTCTCCGGCAGAGAGGCGGTTTTTTGGAATGGGGTGGCCGCCCTGGTCAAACAGGGCGAGGCTAAAGGTTTCGGTATCGATTTGGACGCGATGGACGAAGTCGGGCTTGCGGATGAGGTAGAGAAAGTGTTTGGTGACCAGCTCTTCGAGGTTGTTGAGCTTGTGCAGCTTTAGGCGCTGTTTGAACTCGGCCAGGGTGGCTTTGACCTTGGCGGCGGTTTTGAGCAGGTGGTCGGTGTTTTTGAAGTCGATGGCGAGCTGACTGTAGGCTTGCAGGTCTTTTTTGCTGCGTTCGATGGCTTGGCGCACCTGGTTGAGCCGCTGCTCGGCGTGGGCGTAGTTGCCCTGGAGCTGGGCCTGGTGGGTTTGGGCGTCGGTTACTTCGGTGGCGAGCTTTTGGTAAATCTCGTCGGGGGCGGCGGTGGCGAGGTAGCGCTCTAGGGCTTCGATGTCGGTGAGGCTTTGGCGAATGGCTTTGAGGTGCTGTTTGGCTTGGGTGCGCTGGGTGGCGAGGGTGTGGGTGAGGAGCTGCACCAGCGGGTCGAGCTGGGCGGCGCTGAGGTGCAGGTAGGCCGGCTCGTCAGTGTAGGTGAACTGGGCCTGCTGCTGGTCGAGGAACTGGCTGAGCTGCTGGGTCTGCTTTTTGGTGAAGGTCTCGGTGGCGAAGGCGATCAGAGCCTGATTTTGCTCGGTGAGCAGGTCTTTGGCGAGTTCGTACTGCTGCTGGCGGACTTCGTCGTGGGCGTGGGGTTCGGCTTTTTTGAGCAGGGGGCGCACGAGCAGTAGGGGCAGGCTGCCAGCGGCGAGGTCGCGCAGGTTCTGGCGCTGGGTGTCGAGCTGGTCTTTGATCTGAGTCAGCTTGGCCTGCATTTGGGCCTGTTCGGCGGCGATTTTGCCCCCTTCGGCGATGTACTTTTCTTGGGCGAGGTGGAGGGTCTGGGCGGCGAAGTCGAGCTTGTTGGTGAGGCTGGCCATTTCTTGCTTGACGGACTTGCGATCGCAATACAGCCCTTCCAGCGTTTCCTCAATTTCCTCCAGCTTTTGCAGCTGCTCAGTCCCGGCCAGCTGCTTGCGTTTGCGGGCCACCAGCACGTCGATGTCGGCATCGAGGCGTTCGGGCAGTGCTAGCCCCAGCAGCACGCGGATGGCCTGGATGACGTTGGGGGGCAGGGTGTCTTGTTCGGCTAGGTCTTTGACCTGTTCACCGTCGAACAGGAACAGGTTAGAGATGCCGAGGGGCAGCAGGGCTTCGATGCGCTCGTCCCAGCCGTCGATTAGGTCTTTTTTAGGTTCGCCGTTTTCAAACACTTCGAGGGTGTCGCGATCGTTTTTGCGCAGGTGGCCCCAGGTGCGGCGGATGCGGAATTCGGTGGGTTCGCTATTGAGGGTTTGCTGAAAGCTGAGTTCGAGCTGGGCAGGCTCGTCACCGGCTTGGCGGCTGCGGCACTGGTTGAGGAAGTCGGCGTAGGCGAGGCTGCCCCGGCTGGCGCACTGGGCGCGCTGACCGTAGAGGACGAGACGAATGGCGTCCATGAGGGTGGTTTTGCCGCCGCCGTTGAGCCCGCCGAAAAGGATGATGGGCTGGTTGGGCTAGGGCAAGAGGTTGATGGGGTGGCGGCCTTGGTAGGGGCCGAAGTTTTGCAGGATGAGGTCTTGGAAGATCACGGGGGGCTAGTGACGGTCATAGGGGAATGCCTTAGTGACGAATCTGCTGGACGAGCGGGCTGCTGGTGATGGGGCTTTGCTCGAATTGGCGGCGGGCGAATTTGATGGTGGTGAGGACGGTTTCGTTGGCGAAACTGAGTTCCCAGGCGACTGCTCGAATGGCTGCTTTAGTAGGCGGGTCTAAGGTCTCTAGGACGACGCAAAAGTCAAAGTCCCAGTCGCTGTCGGCTAGAGCCCAGATTTGAGCATCAGGGAACTGCTGACGGATAGCTTCAGAGAACTGCTTTGCGAGGGTGCGATCTGTCAGCATCAGCTACATCTCCTCTCGGCTGAGGGGGACTTCAGCTATGAGAAATCCATAGTCATCAACAGGAAAGTCGTGTAAATCAGCCTGCGGCTTAGTCTCTCTGACGGTGTCAATCACCAGCACGACATCGTATTCACCAGCTGGCAGTGAGTCGGGAAGTGATATCTGAAGGGTGTGGTTCGAATTGACAGTAGCTTTGGTTTGGATGGTCAGCATAGGGGCGTTATGGTCTCCGCTAAATATATCGGGATAGGTATGTATATCGGGATAGGTATGTGGAGTTGATAGGGAGGAATGGAACTGCCAGCTTAGGCGGCAATCTTCCAATACTCTCTGTGCCATTCCAAAGCCTCAAAGCTTGGAAAGAAACGTTCTTGCTCAGGTAAGGCAATCTTTTCTCCCCCAAATGCCCTCATGGGTCGAGTGTTGGGCAATGCATCTTCTTTGAATCGCTCAGAAGACACAACAATTTTATAGTTGTTATCTATGCTGAACCACCCACGGTCAAATGCCCAGTGATGATTTTTGCAAAGCGCTAGTCCATTCGTATAACGGTTGTCTCTAAAAGTAGCGAAAGGTTTGATATGCGCTCCGTCAACGATATCTTCATTAAAACGGCCTACTATTCTCAGACGGCAGAATGCACACTGCTGGTTATAGAGCGCGATCACGTTTCGCCGGAACGCAGCATCACGCACAAATGAGTCAACATCTTCTTCCTGCTTAATCTCCCCTACAGAGTATACCGCGCCGCCCTGCTCCTTCAGCTTGAGCTGAAGCTGCTCAAAAGAGTTAACTTCAAAGATCTTTTGTAACTCTTCGGTCTTGTTTGGAAACCAGACCTGCAATATCTGAGCGATCAGTGCATTTCGGCTCACAGGATTTTGCAGTAGCTCGAATAGCTCTGTATCGAAGAAACCATATTCGATGTGGTCTCTCAACTGCTGTAGCGTGTTGAGACGCGATTTTGACTGGACTACTAGATCATGCCCCGGCTTTGGCTGTAAGTGCCAAAATGCTAGCTTGGGCTTACTCATGTGGTAGAAAGGCTGCGCTGGGTCAGCCTTAAACTTTGGCAGACTCAGCCGATTACGATATTTGATAAAAATTGAGATGAGTTCGGGTGAAACAGGAAAGCGGTTATCGGTAACGATTTCTTGCTCCACTAGCTCGAACAGCGCTAGGAGTAACAACGGTTGATAAGGAGCGGTCCCGCGCGAGCGGTCTACTCTGAGCTTCTTAATCCGTTTGCTGTAGTAGTCGAGATCTTTTAATTCACTCATCCGTCTGACAGAAGGCCAAGCTGATAGAACTTCTCGTAAGCGTCTTGAGTATAGACAGGTGGGTTCCTGAAGCGATCAGTTCTTGAAATTTCCTCAATTTCCGCTATTCGACCTGGAAACCAGCGGGAAACCAGCACAGCTCGCAAGCTATCGCTGGTGTTTTTTTGTTTCAGAAAGTCAAACAGATCTTCGTCAAGATATGCGTATTCGATTGCACGCCTGACTTCAGTGAAGGTTTTAAGCTTGATTTTGTCCGCCAGAATATGTTTGTACTCAATCTTCGGCATCAAATGCCAGAACTTGCCACTCTTCATGAAGAAGAACGGTCTTGATGCGTCAGGATTGTGGGAGGCAGAACCTAAATAGCTCCAGTATTTAAGAAAGCAAGTATTCAACTCTTCAGAAAGAAAAATTCTATTTTTTGCAATGGCACCACGCTGAATGCTCTCGATCACCGATAGTAGGAGAATAGGTTTGTGAGGTGCTATACCATGTGCTCTATCGACCCGAACCTTTTGAAATTTTTTGCCGTAGTAAACCAGTAACTTGGCTCGTTCTTCTGGGCTCTGCATCCGAGCGACGTCTACACTGCACAGCCCATAAGTGTAGGCGATACCAGAACGCAGGGGGCATCGCCTTAATCATCGTTCGATATTCGTAATCAGACGAACGGTTACCGTTTACAGCATGGGCAAATATTTGACCAGCACTTTCATTACTTCGTCTGGTTGTAAGGTGAGCCCACCGCCGTCTTTTGGCGTTTTCAAGAAGTCAGTCCATTCAAAAACCTCAGCAAATCGTCGCTGGTGCAGTGCATGAACGATAGTGCTGACCGCAGCTTTTGAACCAACCACGATCACCTTGACGGGCTCTCGGTCAGCTTTTGGGACAGAGTAAAGCTGCAAGGGGGCTTCTAGGACCGTGCTTACGTCAGGCGAAGCGACAAAACTCTGAAGGGGCATAAAGCGAATACCAAATGGTTCACGTTTTTACTTTAGTTATCCATCCGGTATACGTCAACTACTAGGTATGCTTTCATGGTTCATGATCCTCTGACACGATGAGGGTCATGGGAAAAGCCGGTCGCGTTCTTAAGCAGGTTCTAGAAGCCTACGACATTAGCCAGTACAGCCTCGCCGCCACGTTGGGGATCGAGCGTACGAACGTGTACCGCTGGGTGCACGAGATTCGTGACCCGACAGCTGAAACGCTAGTTGACATTGTCAGGGCTTTACGGACACTCAATGCAGAAGCTGCAGAAACTTTCGTTCAGAGATATTTAGGAAACGTAGCGCGCGGGCTAGATTAGAAGACCCCTGGAATCCCGTGTATGCCACATCCGTCAGCCAAAATCCATTGTCTACCAAGTAAAAATACTCAAACTGTCACGTATAGATGACGGCAAACATACTGAGCTTTGGCTATAGTTTAGTACGTACAGAGTCTCTTTTTGGCTCTCCGAAAAAGTAAATGTACGGATATTCATGTCTACTCATCCCTTTATTGCACGGACTGAAGAACAGGAGAAGTTCAAAGAAACATTAGAATCTTACAGAACAAACTGGCGACAAAGGCATTTCCCTACTGTTGCTAAGCTGTTCTCTTCATCGGTCATCGGAAGCAAGAGTATTCAGCCGAGAATATTCTTGTTCTATGGCGATGGAGGGATGGGAAAGACTAAGCTTGTTGAAAGGTTACGTCAGATAGTCGGAGACAGCGCTCGTTATAGACGGGGTTTCAACACCTTGCACATAGATTGGGAGATAGAGAAAAATCGTCCCAATAGCCTACTTTCCGCCGACCATAGTAGCGTACATCCCGAGACCGTCCTTTCTACTATACACAATAGGCTCGCTGATGAATATAGGAATCAGGCATCTTTTTTTGGTGAGTATAAAAAAATAGAAGCTACGCTGTCATCGTTGGAGAGAAAAGTTGAGCGTGAATTAGAATTGTTGAATTCACCCAGTGAAGATCTTAGGCAGAATCTTAGCCAGCTCGGAGCGAGGGGAATTACAGCTCTTGCGAGGCAGTTCTATGGGGTGGATTTGTCTAATCCTGAAGCACAAAGGAATATGGAGTATGCCGTTAACTTTTCGATAGAGATAGGCACTGGAATAATCCGAGGCGTACAGACATTTCTGGAAAAAACGTTAGAAAAGAGAGAATATGAGATTTTTGTTCGTCCGCACGAAAAACTCTCAGAAGCTCTAGGAAAAGGATTTGCATCTTTTTCCTCATCAAAGCCTACAGTTGTGATGATGGATACGTATGAAATAGTTGATAGAAAAGAATGTGATTATACTCTCAGAAATGTCATTAAGAATTCTGGAGATAACGTTATCTGGGTTATTGTTGGCAGATCTAATATTGCTACCAGCAAAAGACTGATTAGCGATAATTTTACTGGCTACAGGCAAGATTTTCCATCAGAACTTGTGTACGCGAAAAGGCTAAGCGAATTCGGGAAGTCTGAGATCCTAAAGTATTTCAAGGAACGAATTCCTAAGCGTGTCATAAATGAAGCTCAAGCAGCCAAGCTAGGTGAGATCAGCTTAGGAATCCCGTTCGTGATTGCCGAAGCGGCTGAGATGTGGCTAAATGGGGTCAGCTTTGACGAAATCACATCACCCATTTCCGCTGGCAGGTTAGCCGAAAGTAACCCCAGGGAGAGAATTATAAAAGAAATGACAGAGAGGTTTCTTAGAAATTGCTTTGTAGAGCATGATATCGAAATCATATACTCACTAGCCCTTTTGAGAAAGCCATCTATTCACAGCTACTCAAACGTCGAGCTTCTGGAAGAGATGCTGGAGACTAAGAGGCTTGAGCAGGAGCTCAGAAGGCTTTTGGAAAAATATTCATTCATCTCAACAGAAAAAGTTGGACTAGAAGACAAGTTTCATTACTTTTTAAGAGATTATATGCTCTTCCCTCTAAGAAAGACTAACGATCTCATACAAGCTCCAAAC
>JBCBWI010000057.1:0-28134 GCA_039817185.1 Cyanobacteria bacterium J06648_16
TTGCTGAACGCTTGGGGGTTGAAATTCTTATTCAACCCCGCGCTGCTTAGCTCTGATATCTTGGTGCAAGATCTGAGTCGCGGTATTCTGCAAGAGTTGAATGGTCGCTAACCAGCCATTGCAGCGACGAATAAGACGACGGATAAACACACTGCTTTAGTAAACTGCTGAGGAAACCTAAGATGACGGTGGCACCCCTGCAACTGACCCCAGAAGAGCAGCGCAACCTGGCGAGCGCTGTGGACTATGATCAGATTCAGTCGGTTTCGGAGATCTGGCCGATTACAGCCGATCGGTTTGGTTCAGTGGTAGCCCTGACCGACCAGCACGCCCAGCCAACCGTATCGGTTACCTTTGCAGAGCTTGCTAAGCAGATTCGGCAGTTTGGGGCAGGGCTACAGGCGCTGGGCATCCAGCCAGGGGACAAGATCGCGCTGTTTTCTGACAACCAGCCGCGCTGGCTAGTGGCCGACCAGGGGATTATGACGGCGGGCGCGGTGGATGCGGTGCGCGGCTCCCAGGCGGCCCCGTCGGAGCTGGCCTATATTCTGGAGCACAGCGATGCGATCTCACTCATTGCCCAGGACCAGGCCACGCTCAATCGGGTGGGGGACGGGGTAAGTCAGCTCAAGTTCATCATTCTGCTGTCTGACGAAGTCCCCGAAGCCAATACCGCTGCCCAGCTGCTGAACTTTCACCAGATCATGGCTTTGGGAGAGGGGAAAGACCTGCAGCCGGTGCCGCGAGATCGCAACGCTCTGGCCACCCTGATGTATACCTCCGGTACCTCGGGCAACCCCAAGGGGGTCATGCTCAGTCACGACAACCTGCTCTCGCAGATCGCGGGGGCCTGCAGCGTCGTCCAGTTCACCCCTGGTCAAAAGGTCTTGAGCATTTTGCCCATCTGGCACTGCTACGAGCGTACGTTTGAGTATTTCGTGCTCTCCCAGGGCTGCTCACAGATGTACACCAATATTCGCCAGGTCAAAAAAGACCTGCAGAGCTTTCAGCCCAACTACATGGTGGGCGTGCCCCGTCTGTGGGAGTCGATTTATGAAGGGGTGCAGAAGAACTTGAGAGCGCAACCCGAAAGCAAGCAAAAGCTGGTGGGCTTTTTCCTGCATCAGAGCCAGCGCTACATCAAAGCCAAACGCATGGCCGAAGGGCTGGATCTCGATAACCTCAAGGTCTCCCCCTTCGAGCGGGCCATGGCCACAGCCCAGGCAGCGACGCTCTGGCCGGTGCATCAGCTGGGCGACAAGATCGTCTACAAAAAGATCCGCGAGGCGACTGGTGGCCGAATTGACTTTGTGGTCAGCGGCGGCGGCTCCATTGCTGACTACCTGGAAGATTTCTACGAAATCGTGGGCGTGACGATTTTGGGCGGCTACGGCCTGACTGAAACCTCCCCCATTACCCACGTCCGGCGACCCTGGCGCAACCTGCGCGGTGCGGACGGTCAGGCCCTGCCAAAAACAGAGACTCGGATTGTCGATCTGGCCACTCGCAAAGATGTGCCCGTGGGCCAGCAGGGGTTGGTGCTGCTACGGGGACCGCAGGTGATGCAGGGCTACTACAAAAATCCCGAAGCCACTCACAAGGCCATTGACCCCGACGGCTGGTTCGACACTGGCGACCTGGGCCTGATAACCCCCTCGGGCGATCTGGTCATTACCGGTCGGGCTAAGGACACGATTGTGCTGACCAGCGGCGAAAACATCGAGCCACTGCCGATCGAAAATGCCTGTTTGCGGAGCCCCTACGTTGACCAGATCATGCTGGTCGGCCAGGACCAGAAGAGTCTGGGCGCACTGGTCGTGCCCAACTTTGAGGCTCTAGAAACATGGGCTGCTAGCCAGGGCAAGACCTTTGCGACCACTGGGTCCGCCGATCTGACGCTGGCGAGCGCAGCCGTCCAGGACCTGATTAAAAAAGAACTCACCCGAGAGGTCAAGGCCCGCCCGGGCTATCGCCCCGACGATCGCATTGGTCCGATCGAGCTGCTGAGTGACCCCTTCACAATTGAAAACGGACTGCTGACGCAGACTCTGAAGGTGCGCCGTCCGGTGGTGACAGAGCGGTATCGCAGTATAATCGACGCGTTGTTTGCCTAGCTAAGATTCTGACGTTCCGTGATGTTCCGTGACGGCAGTCGACTATCGTAACTGGCCCCTCGCCTGTTGCACCGACTTGGTGGCCTACATCACAAAGGCAGGGCAAAAAGCCAGGGCAAACCGCTAGAACTTCGCCGCCGCGGGTTAAACTTCGCCACGGCGGGTTATATTAACCGCGCAGTGCGACTAAACTTTTTACCTAATTTCTATGGACGACATTCAATCCCAACTTTTACTCAAGCGCGTCATTAACGTTAAAGCGGTGGTTACGCCCCTCTGGAAAGAAGAAGCTCAGAAGCAGCTGCAAAAGCAAATCAACCAGATCGACGGTCGTCTGCAGCAGTTAGAGATGCAGGGCCAGCGCATGGTTACTGAACTGCAAAAGCAGGGTGGCGAGGGCAGCGATGCCGTCGCTCAGCAGATTTCGGCAGCCTCCAATAAAATTAACCAGGACAAGGGCCAGCTGCTCCAGCAGAAGAATCAGATCCTGCAGCAGCTGCAGCAGGTACAGACGCTAGAGCTTAATAAGGAAGTCAGCCAGGGCCAGATTGAGGGCTTCTTTAAGGTGGGCGTCGGGGACAACATGGTCCGCAAAATGCAGATGGAGATTCTGCTGCGCGACGGCGTGATCGAGGAAATTCGCGGCGACGTGTAAGGGCCGTGCGCCCGAGTCCCCAACTTCCTTTAGAATTGATCCTTGGTCGCCTGCTGTCGTTCTCGCAGGGTCATGTTGTGCTGGCAGCTGTCAGGCAGTGTTGACTCGTTGCCGGTATGGCTCGCAAACGCACCGCCTTGTTGTACTCCTAAGCCCACTCCCATGATCCGTGAAGTCTTCATGCCCGCTCTTAGCTCCACCATGACGGAGGGCAAGATCGTTTCCTGGTCCAAGGCTGCGGGCGATAAGGTCGAGAAAGGCGAAACGATTGTCATCGTGGAGTCTGATAAGGCTGACATGGATGTGGAATCGTTCTATGAGGGCTTTTTGGCCTCTATTGTGGTTGATGCGGGGGATATTGCGCCGGTCGGAAGTGCGATCGCACTTCTCGCTGAAACTGAGGCCGAAATTGCCGAAGCCCAGCAGAAAGCAGCCAACCTTTCCAATGGCGGCTCTGTTGCTCCAGCCCCCGCTCCGGCGACCGCACCCGTCCCAGCCCCGACCGCACCCGTCCCCGCAGCGGCGGCCCCTGCTCAGAACGGCAGCGCGCAAAGCAGCAGCAACGCCAGCGGTCGCACCATCGCTTCCCCACGGGCCAAGAAGCTAGCCAAAGAATTCAAGGTCGATCTCAGCACGCTTAAGGGCTCCGGTCCCCACGGTCGCATCGTGGCGCAAGATGTGGAGCAGGCCGCCGGTAAGCCCGTCAGCGCACCCGCTGCATCGACGATCCCACCCAGCGTAGTGCCTGCACCTGCCGGGGCGATTGCCGCCGCCGCGCCCATTCCCACCCCGCCGCCCGCCGTACCTGGGCAAACCACGCCCTTTACTACCCTGCAGCAGGCGGTTGTGCGCAACATGAACGCCAGCCTGTCGGTCCCCGTCTTCCGGGTCAAGTACAGTATCACCACCACGGCCCTAGACGCGCTCTACAAGCAGATCAAGCCCAAGGGCGTGACCATGACCGCCCTGCTCGCTAAAGCCGTTGCCGTTACCCTAACCAAGCATCCCCTCATCAACGCCCGCTACGTCGACGAAGGCATCCACTACAACGGCAGCATTAACATTGCAGTGGCCGTCGCGATGGAGGGCGGCGGTCTCATCACCCCCACCCTACGCAGCGCGGACCAGATGGATATCTACTCCCTCGGTCGCCTGTGGAAGGACCTGGTCGCCCGCTCCCGCAGCAAGCAGCTTAAGCCTGAGGAGTACAGCACCGGCACCTTCACCCTGTCGAACCTGGGCATGTTTGGCGTCGATACCTTTGATGCGATTCTGCCGGAGGGGCAAGGCGCAATTTTGGCGATTGGTGGCGCGAAACCAACTTTGGTGGCCAGTGCGGACGGCTCCTTCGCGGTAAAAAAGCAAATGCAGATTAACCTCACTGCTGACCACCGTATTATCTACGGCGCAGATGGGGCCGCCTTCCTGAAGGATCTGGCAGAGCTGATTGAGAATAATCCCCAGTCGCTGACGCTTTAGCCGTCCTGCCCCAAATGGCGCAGGCGGTAAACTAAATAGACATCGCCTTATCTTTTCGCGCTGCTATGGTCAGTGTCCTACCGATTGTTTCTCAGCCCGTCCCCCAGCCGGTTGGGGGGAAGCGGCTGCTGTTTCGGTCGTTGGACTGGCAGCGCTATCAGGTGCTAAGGGAGATGTTGGGTTGCGATGGCAAAGCCGGTCCTGAGGACCATCGCAACGTTCGCTTTACCTAGCTGCGGCTCGGCATGATGAGGTCGAGGCTGAGATGGCTTTGCGGGCGTGGGTAAGTTCGCTATCAGGTTGATGTTAGGGACAAGCACGGTCGTTTGAAGCGCTATCCCCGCCCACGATAGCTAGGCACGCCGGTTTCAGGAATCCAGATGCCCACTGGGGCCTCGCCGGTCTGATAAAACACGTCAATTGGGATGCCTCCACGCGGATACCAGTAGCCACCGATGCGCAGCCAATGGGGCGAGAGTTCCTTCACCAGCCGCAGCCCAATATCGGTCGTGCACTGCTCATGAAACGCGCCGTGGTTACGAAACGAGGTGAGATAAAGCTTTAGCGACTTACTCTCGACAATCCACTCATTGGGCACGTAGTCGATCACCAGATGGGCAAAGTCGGGCTGCCCGGTTACGGGGCAAATCGAGGTGAACTCGGGGCAAGTGAAGCGCACGCAGTACAGCGTTCCTTGATTGGGGGCAGGTGCCCGGTCTAGCTCGGCTTCTTCCGGTGAATTGGGAATTGCGCTGTTTTGACCGAGCTGGCGTACCGACTCTGTTGGGCTCATGGAGGAATCTGGGGCGAAATCTGCAAGACAAGAATTCTAATTCTGTCAGGTTACGGGCAAGCGTTGCGGTCTTCTTCTGACAGGGTGGTATTGTGCTGCAGGTAATCACCCAGCCAGCGGCAGCCCTGCCGGATCAGGTCTTCTAGCTCCAGATTCCAAATTCGTACCGTGCCGTCGGCGCTGGCTGAGGCAAGGCGGTGACCCTCACTGTCAAAATCAACCCGCCAGACAATGCCCTGGTGACCGGTAAAGGTCTGCAGCGCTTCACCACCAGCCGACCAGAGGCGCAGCGTTTCGTCGTCACTGGCCGAGGCCAGCAGCTCACCGTCGGGGCTAAAGGCGACGCTGCGTACCCAGTCACGGTGCCCCCGCAGCATCTTGCGCTGGCGACCGTTCAAGTCCCATAGCCGCACGGTGCCGTCACTACCGGCAGAAGCAACCCGCTGTCCGCTCGGGTTGAACCCGGCATCCCAGACGCCGCCGCTGTGGCCTGAGAACGTCTTCACCAGCCCCTCTTTCACGTGCCACAGCCGCACCGTACCGTCTTCGCTGGCCGAGATTACATACTGTCCGTCGGGGCTAAAGGCGACACTCCAGACCGTTCCTTCATGACCGCGCCAAACCTGCAGACATTTTCCATTGCGTCGCCATAGCCGCACGGTGCGATCGCTACCCGCCGTTGCAATCAGCTGCCCGTCGGGGCTGATGTCCACGGCCCAAACTGCTTCTGTATGGTCCGTCAGCGTCCGAATCAGCAACCCCTCCGGCGACCACAGGCTAACGGTCGCATCGGCGCTGGCCGTCGCCAATAGTTGACCATCCGGGCTCCAGGCGACGCCATAGACACTACGGTGGTGTTGCCCCAGGGTCTTGAGCAGGTTACCGTCGCTGTCCCACAGTCTGGCTGTATCGTCCGCCCCACCGGTCAGCAGTCGGTTGCCCCCTGGCTGCCAGCACACATCCCACACGATGCCGCGATGGCCCTCACACAGGGTTTCGGGGTAGCCTGCTGTCTGCCAAATGCGAATGGTGTCGTCATCGCTGGCCGAAACGAGCCGATCACCCTGGGGGCTAAAGTTAACGCTGAGCACACTGCTGCGGTGCCCGCGCAGCGTTTGAGTAATGAGTCCTTCCAGACTCCACAGGTGAATGACCTGATCGTCACCAGCCGAGGCCAACGTCTGCCCATTCGGGCTAAAGGCCACACTCCGCACCCAGGTACTGTGTCCCTCGAAGGTTTCGATCAGCTGCCCCTCCAGATTCCACAGGCGAACAGTCCCGTCACCGCCGCCCGAGGCTAGCAGCTGCCCGTCGGGGCTAAAGGTCACCTGCAACACCCAGCTTGAATGTCCCAGCATCGTCTGCACCAGCTCCCCGTCGGTTCGCCATAGGCGCACGGTTCCATCCTCACTGCCCGAGACCAGGTAGTCGCCATCGGGGCTAAAGGCCACACTCCGCACCCAGTCACTATGTCCATTAAATGTTCTAACCAGCCGACCCGAGACTGTCCACAGCTTGAGCGTGGCATCATTGCTAGCCGTCGCTAACACTTGGCCGCTGGGGCTAAAAGCGACGCTGTTGACCGACCCCTTATGCCCGTTCAGCGTCTGTAGTGGCTCTCCTGCCACCGTCCACAGTCGCAGTGTCCGGTCATCGCTGGCGGTCGCAATCAGACGACCATCCGGGCTAAACACCGCATCCAGCACGCTGCCGCGATGCCCTGCAAGTGTAGCCAAAGGCTCACCAGCGGCTGACCAAACCCTAGCCGTGCCGTCATCGCTGGCAGAAACCAGCTGGCAACCGTCCGGGCTAAACCGTGCCCCCAAGACCCAGTCGTGATGGCCCACCAGCCGATTTTTTTCGCGCACGGTGCGCAGCGCTTGCCACAGCGCAAACACGGTTTCCACCCTAAGCGGCAGCGTGCCGTCGATGGTAGCCAGTCTTCTTCCTCCCTTGACCGCTGCCAGCAAAGCCCCCAGGTGATCATGGGACAGCCGCCGCGCCTGGGAGACGGATAACAGTGCGCTAATCTCGGCTCGCTCGGCGCGTTCGCGCTCGCGGGTGGTTTCTGCCAGGGCTCTGGCCTGCTCCTGTAAGGCTGCCCGTAGCTGGTCTTCGGTCAGGCGGCGGCGGCGACGTTCTTCTTGCAGGGCGGCAATCAATCCGGGCATATCCTGCCTCTGAATGAGATCAGCGAGATAGTCATGGACCAACTGATAGCGCACGCCGGAGATTTCAGGCAGCTCAAAAATCATGCCGGACCCAGCCAGAATCTGCAGGACCAGTTTGAGCTGGCTTGGATCGCCCAGGATGCCAGCCAAAGCGAGCGACTCCTTAAGTTCTTGAAAGGTTTTGAGCGGCCTTGTTCCCGCCTCATCGCTGAGCAGATAAAGCGTTGCCTGGGCCAGTGTTTGGTTTTCAGGACCGCAGTCGCGAATTACCTGAGCCAGAAAATTTTGAACGAGCTGTTCTTTAGGCTCATCGCCCAGCTGCTGATATTGAGATAGGGTTGCAATTTCCTCTCGCTGCAGCTCAGCCCCGACCACCTGCAGCTCAATCGGGCGAATGTCTCCTCGCTCGGCGGCCAGATCGCTCACCAGCGCATTGATTAGATCCTCTTCTAGGTTAAACTGGGCGTTCTCAGTCAGCTGCCGAATCACGGCCTCGGCTTCTTGAAGAGAAAAATTTCCCAGATAGTAGCGAACCTCTTTGCTGAGGATATCGTTATTGATGATCTCCAAATCGGCAAAGCGATCCCACTCTAAAAGATAGTGCAGATAGTCTTCTCGGAGTGATAGAACAACTTTGATGTAAGGCTCGTCTAGGCAGGCTTTGAGAAACTGATAGAACGCATTTCTTTCAGTTTCTTCGGGCCGTTCAAAGAAAAATTCCTCAAACTGGTCAAACACCAAGATGATTTGACGATAGGATACCTGTGTTTGCTGACGAAAGAGCGCCAGCAGATCCTGCGCAGTAATTGACGGCTGATTGATTGCTTCAGTCGCCGTATTCTGTCTCTCTTCGGTTTCGAAAACATTGGGTAGCTCGTTTGTCTCTACCGGCGGCAGCGAGGCCGGTAGCTGCCGCCTCAACGGCAGAGACGGATGGGCGATCAGCGCCTGTACCAGGGCCTTGCGGGTCTGGGCCTCCCAGTCTCGAAAGCTGTTGATGAAGACGGGAACCGTCAGCCGACCTTCGTAGGTGGTTTGCCGTAGCGTGGGTACCAGACCGGCCTTTAGGATAGAGCTTTTACCGACGCCCGACTGACCATGAATGACGACTAGGGGATAGCGGGGCTGTACCAATCGCTCTACCAGGCTATCGACGGCCTGCTGGCGACCTGACGCACGCATTTCAGCTGATAGCGTGGCCTGATCGGGCTCTTCCAAATAGGGCGTCTGGTGGTAGGGCTGAATCGGGCTAGCGCCGATAAAGGCCCGCAGGCCAAACAGATTTTCGACTCGGCGGCGTTCGAGCTTGAGTTCAAAGGCCTGAAGATAGTCTTGTTTGAGAAAATAGAGTTCTTGCAGGGTTTCGAGTATTTTTCGGAACAGAGGCAGATCGTAGCTAGGACTGGTCTGCTGTCGCGCGTCTTCGAGGTCTTCTAGGGCCGCCGTCACGTTTCCCTGATGGAGCTTGGCCTGACCCAATAGAAAGTGATACCAGCCCTGGTGATAGCGCAGCGAGATGACAACTGCCTGGGGCGAGACCGCAATGGCCTCGTCTATTTTCTGACGGGTGACGATTTTAACTGCTCGCTGGGCCTGCTCTAACGCCTGTTCCGCATACTGCTGAGCGGTAGGCCAATCTTTGCGAGCCAAGCTGGCTTCTGCCAGATAGCCGTAGTCCCTCGCCAGCCGGATTAAATCGCCTTGGTGTAGCTCTAAGCCTTCTTTCGCCAGCGCTTCCAACGCATCCCACTCGCTGAGCTTTTGAAGGACTTCTGCCAAAGCACTTAAAAATTTGGCGATACGGTCGGGCCGCTGCTGCTGCTGAAAGATATCCAGGGTTTCTCGAAAGTACACTTGGGCCTGCTCACAGGCTGAGCGGTAGATGGGCCGCTGCAGGACGGCATAGCTGCGCCACCAGAGCCCCAGGTGAAAGAGCAAAACCGTCTGTTTGTCAGTCGCGTCAGAGGCTTTAGACGCAATCCAGTGGGCTAGGCTCTGCTCGTAGCTCTCCCTGGCCTGATCCATTTCGCCAGGGACATGGCTTTCTCTCCCTTTGAGAAACTGTAGGCTGGCCCATAGGTCTGGATCGAGCGTTGCCTGGTAGCGCTCGAGATCGGCCAGGGCAAAGGGCAGCTCGTGTTCGACGAGCGCTCTCAACTCGGGCCGAACCGGCGGCAGGTGCAGCACGGTACTGCCAAGCGGGTCATCGTTGCCGTCTAGAATGTCGGCGAATAGCTCGTTTGCAGCCTTGTGCAGAGACTGAACCAGCTCGGTGACCGGGTAGTCAAACTGAACAGGCGCAGCCGCAAAGCTTTTGAAGTCGGGTGCGTGCTGGTTAAGCGCCTGCAGAACCGGATCGGTCATCCACAGGACAATGGGGCAGGCAAAGGATTTAGGAAATTCGTCTCGTCCTAGATTCGCTGCTTTGAAGAGAGATTCTAAATCTTTTACCTGATCGAAGCCCGTTACCATGAGCGCCTGAGGGCGGGGAATGGTTTCTTTGACCAGCGTTTCTCGAAGGGCCGTGGTACTGGTGGAAAGGGTAACCGTCTGAAACGTTTCAGTACGCGCTAGCACCGCCAGCAATATCTGCTGCAGGCGGCGGTAGTTTACTCGCGCAATGATCAAAGAAAACTGACCGCTACCCAGGTTGAGCGCCCGCTGCAGGCTGTCGAGCCCAGCCTGGTTATGTTCGATGATGTGGGAGATGTCAGACATGGGAGCGTAGAGCCCTGCTGGGGTGAGGCAACGGGGGGTAAACCTTGGCTATGTCCAGATCCGGTGTTTTGCCGCGGGGAAACTCAAGGTTTCAGGCTGGATAGGTTACAGGAGGGTGCCCCTACGCTAGCAAACCTATGTTCAAAATAGGGGAGCCTGTGGGTCGGTCAGCTGACCGTAGCGGCCCAGGTTTGGTATCGTCGGGTCTCTTTAAGCACAGGGTTAAGTGCAAACCAACGGCCCTCGTCATCTCGGTATTCGTATAAAAATAAGCTGCGTAGCAACAGATTGTAGGCTTCGTTGCCTTGCACATCGGCATCGCTAATCGCCTGAAAGAGCTGCTGCCACTCTTTTTCGTCAATCAGCGTCACGAGAGCGTCGCGCTCGTCGCGGATCACGGCTTCCAGCGTTGTGGCAGGAAAGGGAGGGTCACTTTTTTGCAGGCAACCGTAGAGTAGCCGCATCAGGTTGCGCATGTGACCGCCGCTGATGTTGCACAGCCGCGCGAGGATAGTGGGCGACTCGAAAATGTGGGCGATTTGGTCAAGGCGTTCGTTGTAGTTGAGCTTGGGAAAGGCGCGCGCCAGCACCATCTGCTCTAGTAGGGCCAACCCCTCGGGGTAGACCGTGCCGGTGCGGGTTTGGACTGGTACCATAGGCAACACCTTAGGCGCGACCCCAAACCGATTTGCCAGCCGGGGCAGGTCGTTAGAGAAGATCAGCGCCAGCGGCACAGTATACACTACGTGACAGCTCAGCCGCTTGAGCTGTTCCCCTCGGTCGACAAACAGATATTCCGATTGGGTGCGGCCATTGGCCCGCTCGACAGGGTCAATGCGGTCGAGGTTGTCAACGATGACGACGAGCCCTTTTTTGTCCTGCTTTCGGAGGGCTTGAACCGCAACTTCCAACAGATCCTCATTGATCGCGTCGATGATATTTTTGGTCCTAGGCTCCAGGTACTGCCGCATGCGGCTGCGCATTTCTGGGCTCTCCTTTGCTCGTGCCGTAATCGCTGCAATCCCTACCGAAAAGCTCACGTCCGATACCTCCATCGGCGTCTGCAGTGTTTCCACCAGGTTTTGAAACAGCTTCTCTAGCGACGAGGGCCGTAGCCGAATACCAACGGCTTCAAGGCTTTCACTTACCTGATGGGCAATCATCAGCAAAATATCGCTGATATCGACATCGGCCATCTCCAGGTCGCGGTCGGACTCGAAATAGACCACATGAAATCCCTGGGACTCTAGCCCTGCCTTAAGCCGAAACAGCTCGGTCGATTTGCCACAGCCAATGTGCCCGGTAAACAGCTGAGTCGTCGGTGAGTCGGGCGACAGCCGCGCGATCGTACGCTGCAGCTCTTGCACAATGTCACCCCCCCGCACCGAAGAAAAGTCAATATAATATTGCCGGTCTATCGGCTGGACAATCTTAAGGGGGCGGCTAGGGTTAGCAGCCTGGTAAAAGCGAGCCAGATCCAGCGGCATGATGAGTTCGTGACGCACGACAGCGATGATTTTAGCGCTATCTGCTGAAAAGTGGACATCCGGGGACGGTAACGGTTAGCCACGGCTTGACCATCCCCCGTAGCCGCTAGGTGACCCTCACGCGCTTGGTCAATATCGCCATGACTTCGTTGGGCCTGCCGGTTGAGATCGGTTTACACCAGTCGTTGGGCTCGGCGTAGTGCTTTTTGTACAGGTCTTCGACAGTAAGCTGCACCGCCGTCAGGCTACCAAACAGCAGATGGCGTACGGTTTCGTGCTCAGGCGTTTTGTCAGGGCTCGTTTTCAACGCAAAGTTAGGTTCTGAACGACTATCGCACAAGCATCACAGCCGTTTGACTGGTTAGCAATACAGCCAGATTTACACCTCATGGGGCTGCACAAGTACAGCCCCAACGGGATTAGGATTAAGTCTATTGCTGTGGAATTAATACCGTATCAACTGCATGGATAACACCGTTGGACGCAGTGATATCCGCTGCACTAACAGTGGCATTATTCACGGTTACCTGTTGACCCAAACCTATTTCCAAAGGTTGTCCTCCATGTTTAGTGTGCAAAGCTCCTGGCAAAAGCTCATCAGAGGTTAGGCTACCACCAACAACATGATAGGCAAGAACGCTATACAATAGCTCCCTATTTTCAGGCTGGAAGAGACTTTCAATTGTTCCCTCAGGTAAGCGACCAAAAGCATCGTCTGTAGGGGCAAAGACAGTAAATGATTTTCCATTAGAACCATCGAACGCGCCTAACCAACCGGCATGGTTGAGAAGAGCAGTTAGAACATCAAAGGAATCGCTGGAGCCAGCAATCTCGGCAATGCTTTGATCACTCGTGCTTTGAGCCGTTGCGGGTAATGTGATGAACAAGCTGGCAAACCCAATGCCAGCAATTTTAAGGCATTGCGAAGTAAGTTGAGAAAGGCGTGTCATAGTCTAGTGAATCTCCTACAGATATCAGGTCATGAGCTCAGCTGCCGTAAGTCACTAATGTGGCTTAAATCGGCAGAGACGAAGCTTAAGAGGCTCCATCAGGGTTCCATAGACTCAGATTGAATATTTGAGGACAGAATTACTCTTTCTTGAATGTAGGCTTAATATTGCTTAGAAATTGCTGAGTGGGCCCATCTTGTGCACATATACCAATGGCTACTCACCATAGACGAAGTACCCGCAACTGGTTGCTTACTCGAGACGAGCGCAGGACTCTTGATCCGTGGCTCTATCCCTTACTCAGTCGACAATAATGCCTGAGGGAGCTGCTGTATTGTCCGCTGAAAGAGCGCAGCGTTATCAAGAGATTGAGACAACATTAAAGCGCCCTGAACCGAAATGAGTGCGTCCTGACCTCTTTCTAGAGCTAGATCTTCACCAAGACCCGATTCGACCAGGACGTCGGCGATTGCCGTAATCCAGATTTCCAGCAATGCCTTAATCTGGTCGTGAAACACACCGCGTCCTGTGCCCGCCTGCAAAATTGCAAGTAAGCAGGGCTGAGTCCCCCCGGCATAAAGATCGTTAATGCGATCGCACATTTTCTGCAGCCTTGCCTGTGGGCTTCCCTCGCCAGCAAGGAGTTGCAGCACATTTTCTTGCAACCAGCTTTCGGAATGATCCAAGACCGATACCACCATGTCATCTTTCCCACCGGGAAAGTGATGGTACAAGCTGGCCTTGCCTAATCCAGTGGCCGCCGAAATTTTAGAGAGGGTTGTACCGTCATAGCCGTACTGCCGAAATAGTGAGAACAGGCTCGGAATGTAGGTCTCCTTGGGCATTTCAGCAACGCTTGAACTCAACTATTGACAGTATACCAAACATTCGGTACAGTCAATTTGGTTAAACAGAACGATCGGTACAGCACTCAGGCCTCGCACATATTCCCTTTGAGGTTGTCATGCAACTGCCCCAAGCCTGACCCGATAATTTTTAGGGGTGCATGTCTCTAGCTAGTTTTGGCTTTGCCCCGGTTCTCCGAGTGCATAATTCGAACTCGTAGGCTAGCGCTTGCGCTATCTCAATCATTTTTCCTCAACTATCTCACTCATCATCAAAGGACTTTTCTCATGGCTATTACTCAAGGCGCTCACCATCTTGGCTTGACCGTCCCCAACATTGACGAAACCCGCGATTTCTTTGTGAACGTACTGGAATTCAAGCAGGTAGGCACTGTTCCCAAGTACCCGGCTTACTTTCTGTCTGACGGCACGACCCTACTGACGCTTTGGCAAGCAACCGATCCAGAGAGTGCTACTCCATTTGATCGAAAAACTAACATTGGTCTGCATCACTTTGCCTTCAAGGTAGACGGGGTAGAAACCCTCAATGCCATGTACGAAAAGCTCAAAAACACTGAGGGGGTAGAAATTGAATTTGCGCCAGAGCTGCTTGGAGGCGGTCCTACCCAACACATGATGTTTTACATTCCGGGTGGCGTTCGAATGGAGTTAACCGCTCCAGCGAAATAGCTCACCCGTAGCGTTTATCGCAGCCGTTGCTACAGTAGCGATGGCTGTAAGTTTACTGATTGCTCTTTTAGGAAAGCGATGTCATGGCAATACCCGGCTGGCAAAAAGAAGAATCCCCCTTTCACCCAGGAGAACAAGCCATTCAGGCAAGGCTGGGTGAGAGGGAAAGAATGGAAACCTTGGGACGCCGAATGATCCGAGAGTTTCTGCCGGAGCAGCATCAACAGTTCTATGCTCAACTGTCTTATTTCTTGGTGGGTACGGTTGATGCTGAGGGGAATCCTTGGGCATCCGTTTTGGTGGGCGAGCCCGGCTTC
This sequence comes from Cyanobacteria bacterium J06648_16, assembly GCA_039817185.1. GTDB lineage: Bacteria > Cyanobacteriota > Cyanobacteriia > Phormidesmidales > Phormidesmidaceae > CAWUKV01. Next base: position 14,220 of record JBCBWI010000057.1, read on the forward strand.
ATTTCAACGCCGAGCAGTGACGCTCAGCAGCAGTCGAGCGCTGACCATCGTACCCTTCAAATTGCTGCTCGGCCACTTTGGAGCGATCCCCTAGCGGACAACCTGGCAGTTGGGATCGACATTGGCTTCCTGGGTATTGAGCTGCATACCCGCCGCCGTAATCGTGCCAACGGTGTCGTAAGCGCAGTTACATCTACTGGTTTCGATGTCCAGGTGAGTCAGACGTTTGGCAACTGCCCCAAATATATTCAGGCTCGCCAGTTTGACCTCAAGACGTTTGACCCAACGGCGGCTAAACCCGTTCATTCTTTAACAACATTCGGTGAATTGGAACGCGCTATGATCGCGACTGCCGATACCTTTTTCATTGCCACGGCCTTTCTAGATGAATCTGCCGGAATTGCCAGAGGCGTTGATGTCTCCCATCGAGGTGGCAAACCCGGGTTCGTGCGTGTCGACGGCGATACGCTTACCGTTCCTGACTTTAGTGGCAACTGTCATTTCAATACCTTTGGGAATATCGAGGTCAATCCCCGTGCGGGTCTACTGTTCGTCGATTTTGAAAACGGTAACCTGCTCTACCTTACCGGGCGCGCTGAAGTAATCTGGGATGGCGATCCTGAAATTGCCCGATATGAAGGCGCTGAACGATTGTTCAGATTCTATCTAGAACAGGGCATACGTGTGGAGGGCAGCCTACCTCTAACTTGGTCAGCACCAGAGGGCTCACCTTTTTTAGCAAACACAGGCTCCTGGGGGGAATAAACTCACGCCATTTTCCAGCTCATCTCACTGCCTGCCCTTAGAGGAACCAGCCCAGATTCAGGGAAGGGGACTTCCTCTGGAATGCGCCAGGTCGTTTTAGTCAGAGTAATCTGTTCGGTATTGCGCGGCAGCTGATAAAAATCGGGGCCGTAAAAGCTAGCGAAAGCTTCCAGCTTATCGAGGGCACCCGCGCTCTCAAACACTTCTGCATATAGCTCCATCGCGTGCAGGGCTGAAAAGCAGCCCGCACAGCCACAGGCGCTTTCTTTGCTGTTGCGGCTATGGGGGGCGCTGTCAGTCCCCAGAAAAAACTTAGGATTGCCAGAGGTGGCAGCCTCCACAAGCGCCTGACGGTGGCGCTCACGTTTCAAGATAGGAAGGCAATAAAAATGAGGCGAAATGCCGCCCTTAAACAGCCGGTTGCGGTTAAACAACAGATGCTGGGGCGTAATGGTGGCAGCAATGTTGTTGTTGGTCAGAACAAACTCTGCCGCGTCTGAAGTGGTGATATGCTCTAGTACCATTCGTAGCTGAGGAAATCGCGATCGAAGAGGAATTAGCTGCCGTTCGATAAATACTTTCTCTCGATCGAATACGTCCACCGCTGGATCGGTCACTTCCCCATGTAGCAACAGGGGCATGTTGACCTGCTGCATCGCCTCGAAGGTGCGATCGCACTTGCGAATGTCGGTCACACCGAACTCTGAGTTAGTCGTTGCCCCAGCCGGGTAGTACTTAACCGCTTTGACAAACCCGGCATCTTTAGCCGCGATAATCTCTTCTGGGCGGGTATTGTCAGTCAGGTAGAGCGTCATCAGCGGCTCAAACTGTTTGCCGTCAGGGATGGCTGTGATGATGCGATCGCGATAGACGGCAGCCTCCGCCACTGAACGAACAGGCGGCTTCAAATTGGGCATGACGATGGCGCGGGCAAACTGGCGCACCGTATGAGGTAAAACTGCCTTCAACGCTTCACCATCGCGCAAGTGCAGGTGCCAATCGTCGGGGCGGATCAAAGTGAGCTTTTGCATGCTCTAATCATAAACCAGCCGGTAGCGTGACCCGTCAGAATGGCTGTGGGCTGCCCTTTTCCTTGAGCCCATACAGGAAGGACACAAATCGCGGATGCTAATGTCTTTCCATATGCTTTCATCGAATATTCTACCTTCGGTGAAACGTCGGGATATATCTGCCTCTGGAGACCCAAAATGAAAGCGATTGGCTACAAAGTCCCCGGCCCGATTGACCGCGAGGACGCCCTGCAGGACATTACGCTTGAGACGCCCACGGCTGAAGACCGGGATCTACTCGTCAAGATTCATGCCGTGTCGGTTAATCCGGTGGACGTGAAGCTGCGTAAGGCTAAGCCGCCCGAAGGAAGCGAGTGGTGCATTCTGGGGTTTGATGCTGCAGGCACGGTCGAGGCCGTTGGGCCGGAGGTGCAGAACTTCAAGCCCGGTGATGCGGTTTTTTACGCGGGCGCGATTGACCGCCCCGGCACTAACAGCGAGTACCACCTAGTCGATGAGCGCATCGTTGGCCGTAAACCGACCAGTCTGAACAATGCAGAGGCTGCCGCACTACCCCTCACGGCGATCACCGCATGGGAAATGCTGTTTGATCGGCTCGAAGTGAAGCGCCCCACGCCAGAGGGTAGTAATACCATTCTGATCATTGGCGGGGCCGGGGGCGTTGGCTCGATCACCCTGCAGCTGCTGCGGGCACTGACAGACCTCACCGTAATTGCAACGGCTTCGCGCCCTGAGACGCAGCATTGGGCGCGTGAATGTGGAGCCCATCACGTTATCAATCACCGCCAGCCGATGGCTCCCCAGGTTAAAGCACTGGGGCTGGGCGATCCCGGTTTTGTATTCTCCACGACTCATTCCGGTGAGCATTTGGACGATATTGCTGCACTGATCGCGCCGCAGGGGCGGTTTGGCCTGATCGACGATCCTGAATCTTTCGCGGTCAGGTCCCTAAAAACCAAGGCCATTTCGCTCCACTGGGAACTGATGTTTACCCGCTCGCTGTTTAATACACCGGATATAGAAGAGCAGGGGAAGCTGTTGAACGAAGTGGCCGTGCTCGTGGATGAAGGACGCATCCGCTCTACCGCCACTAAAGTCGCGGGCAAAATTGACGCGGCCACGCTGAAAACAGCACATACCCACATTGAAAGCGGCTCGGCTCAGGGCAAGATGGTGCTTGAAGGATTCTAATCACGCTTCAGACAGAGGGCTGACCTTAGCCCTGTGCAGCAGCTTGCCCTGGTAGGTGTAGCCCGCATAGCGTATACGGACAGCATCGCCGGGGTCAGCGGTGCCATTCATCAGCTGGTGCTGCTGCGGGTCGTAGGGTAGGGTGCTGCCGACAGGTGCGATCGCACTAATCCCCCACCCTTCTACCAATCGCATCACCGGCTCAACAAACTTGACGACCTTAGCTGCCGCCAGCGTCTCATTCTCTAATGCCTTGTGGGCAATTGTCGGCCACTGCACCAGCCAGGTCTCTAGCTCGTTCACAATCTCTTTTTTCAACGCTAGCTGAGCCTCATCCTTGACCAGCGCTAGCTGTTCTCTCAGACGATCATACTCTTTTTTAATCTCTTCTATTGAAGGTTCTGTACTTGCAGAAGCGACCGCTGGAGAAGCTGATTCAAACTCGAATGCCTGTAGTAGTTCAGTTACCGAAAGCTCCAAAGCAGTCGCCAGCTGCTCTAGAACGTGTAACCGCATGTGACCTAAGTTGCCCTGCCGGAGCTGCTGTACCTGCCAGCGAGAAACCCCTGCCCGGTCAGCCAGAGCCCGATAGCTTACAATGCCGACGCGCTGCATCAAGCTTTTGAGCGCGTCGGCATTGTTTTCAACGTTGGGCAGTAAGTGCTCAGCCATTGAACTCAGCCGACAAACAGTCGACTAGAACAGCTTCACTACCTTACTGCAGCAGGCTGCGCAGCATCCAGGCCGTTTTTTCGTGCACCTGCATCCGTTGGGTCAGCAGGTCAGCGGTCGGTTCGTCGTTAGCCTCGTCCACTGCCGAAAAGATCCCTCGCGCTGTGCGAACGACGGCCTCTTGCCCCTCAACCAGCAGTTTAATCATCTCTTCTGCAGTGGGGACGCCCTCGGTTTCTTTGATAGAGCTGAGTTCGGCATAGGCGCCATAGGTACCGGGTGCTGGGAAACCGAGTGCCCGAATGCGCTCGGCAATGCTGTCTACGGCTAACGACAGTTCGTTGTACTGTCCCTCGAACATCAGGTGCAGCGTGTTGAACATCGGTCCGGTCACGTTCCAGTGGAAGTTGTGCGTTTTGAGATACAGCGTGTAAGTATCTGCCAGCAGCCGAGAAAGGCCATCGGCGATAGCTTTGCGCTGCTGTTCATCGATACCGATATCAATTTGCGGAGCTTGTACAGCCATGGTGCCTCCTAAAGAGTTCACTGAAGTAATTAAGCGCAGGGGATGAATGGGTGCGATGCTAAGCCTCATTCTGCCGAACGAGCCCCCAGCGAGAGCGGGAGAGCGGAATTTCTTTAGCTTGTGAGTCAATCGTGAGGCTTTAGGGCCCCTGCTTCCCTTTGACTGACTTCTTAATCATACTCGTTATGAGTATGACTTGCAACCTAGAATCTCAATAATTTTGCCTGAGCTGTCCACTCATCCGTCCGATACCTTGGCCGAACCGATAGAATAGGTGCGGCGAATTGAGAGGCTGCATGCGGGCGTCCACCAAAGCTAGATCGAACACCCACGGCCCATGGATCCGATTCCGTCGAAGTTCGACGGTCTTTCTGGTTGGGACGGGGCTACTGCTGAGTACGCTGCCAGGGCAGGCACAGGAACCGCTCAATCCGGAAATCCGCGTTGGCATTGTCCAGCGCTTTGGTGAGGAAGACACGGACCAGATTACGCTGACACCCCTGGCAGGCGACCGGCTGACGGTGAAGTACGAAACCGGCGGTGAACCTCAGACACTGACGACCAATCAGCTAATCATTGAAACTGGGGCGCAGGCCCTGCCCCAACCGGCGCTGCAGGAACGGGTCGTCATCAGCACCCACCGCAGCTTTGAAAGCGCTGAAGACAGTGCTAACCGCTTGCGGGAGATGGGTATCGAAACTGAGGTGGCCCAGCCGAGCAACTGGCAGGTGTGGGGTAAGCGCGAGACCTACAATACGCCGCTGCTGCGCCGCCTGTTACTCGAAAGTTTGCAGCAAGCGGGCAATGCTACCGCCTTTGTCGATAGTCAGGTGCTGACGGAAATTCCTAAAGTGGCCTTCATTGCCGACGGTTACCGCTACAACCGTGACACCTTCAGCATCGTTAGTGCTAACCATCGCATTCAGGTCAAGCAGAACGGTCGGACTCGTCTCTACGCGGGCGACTTGAAAATTCAGCCTAACGTCTACGGTACCTATACCTTGGTGAATCAGGTGCCGATTGAGCTGTATCTGCGCGGGGTTGTGCCCCACGAGGTTGGCCCCAGCGCTCCCCGACAGGCGAAAGAAGCCCAGGCGGTGCTGGCCCGCACCTATGCGTTACGGAACCTGCGCCGGTTCGCCATTGACGGGTATGAGATGTGCGCGGATACTCAGTGCCAGGTCTATCGCGGGTTGAGTGATACGGTACCCGCTGCGGACGCTGCGATCGCAGCCACTAGAGGTCAGGTTCTGACCTACAACAACGAGCTGGTCGATGCCCTCTATTCATCCACAACCGGCGGCGTTAGTGCCCGCTTCAGCGACGTATGGGACGGCCCCAACCGGCCCTACCTGCGCCCGGTGATCGACTCGGTGCAGGTCAACTGGGACCTGGCTCTACGCCCGCTGTCTGACGAAGCCAACTTCCGTGCTTTCATCAATCTTGACAACGGCTTTAACGAAGAAACCTGGCCGACCTTCCGCTGGGACCGTTCAGGTACCCTGGCCGAAATCAGCGCAGGTGTGAAGGAATACCTGAGCAACCGGCAGAACCCGCTCGCCAGCATGACTACGATTACCGGTCTTGAAGTGACCGAACGCTCCGACACCGGACGCGTTCAAAAGTTGCTGATCAGTACCGACGTGGGCAGCTTTGAGCTGAGCAAAAACGAAGTCGTCAGCGCCCTGATTCCCCCACGCAGTCAGCTGTTCTACATCGAGCCGATGTATGAGGAGCCTGATGCCGCCACCAACCCCGCTGCCGTTGTGGCCAGCGCGACCGGCACAGAGCCTGAGCCTATCCTCAAGGGCTACCGCTTTATTGGCGGCGGCTTTGGTCACGGTGTGGGCATGAGCCAGACCGGCTCTTATAACCTGGGCAAGCTGGGCTGGTCCTACGATCGCATTCTGTCGTTTTACTATCCCGGTGCTGAGCTAAAGCCCATCAGCGAAGAGATTGTCTTCTGGCGACTGATCGAGGGCGAGACCCCAACGGCTGAGACGGCGGGTTCTGCCCAGCCCCCGCCGGAGACTGAACCTGCAGCACCGGCACAGTCGGGCAGTGAAGGTGAGTTAGACTTCGACCTATAGAAAAGCCAGGACCAGTAGTCCGGCTGAGAAGCTTCAGTCCGCTAAACTTCAGCCAGGTTGCGCTGCGGCTGCGGCTGTCCCGACAGCTTTTCCAATGACGCCTTTAAATCTGCCGTTAGCTGCTTTGCCTGTATCTTGTTGCAGCTGCCCTTCGCGTAGTTAGCCGTCTCTAAGGGTTCGCCGATACTGATAAATGCCCGACTGCCGCGTACTGGGCAGGCCTGGTTGTAGCCGATGTGAATCGGGACGATTTTCACATTCAGCCCTAGCTGGCTGCTCTCTGCCTGTAGTGCTAGCCGGGACAAGCCGGGCTTCAGGGGTTGAATCTGCTTGCTGCGAAAGATATCGCCCTCGGGGAAGATCACCAGCATCTGCTGCTGCTGAAGGATGGAAACGCCGTGGCGGAGAGTTGCGATCGCAGGTCGCCGCCCATGTACCGGAAACCCACCCAATTTCTTAATCAGCCAGCCCTGCAGCCCCAAACATTCATCCGCCGTCACCATAAACCGCAGATATCGCTTCGCCGCTAGCCAGCCCACATAGCCGACGAGCAGCGAATCCCACCGCGACCGATGGGTCGGTGCCAGCAAAACCGGCCCCGTTTGTGGAATATTCGCCAGGCCGGTGATTTTAATATCAGCAAAAAATAGCGGCAGCACTAGCGAACGCCCCAGCCAGTAAACCAGCGGAGCGAGCCGGGGCGACACCCGAGAAGACCACACCGGACAGCTAGAACCGTCACGCGCGCGAGCTTTCGAAATAGATTTGGCGCGCGATTTGGGCACTTGTGACTCAATCACCATAGCAACGAAACAGCGGAATAAACCCTGACAAACGGTATTCAAGATGGACGCTTCGACCCAGAATACGAGCCACAAATGCCGCGCTGTGGCTTAACAATGACACTTTCATGTCTGTCTAAGGTCTAGACCAGCAATCCTGATTCTAGTCATTGTTAAGTTTTATTTTCAACGACTTCACGCAATTAACGATCCGCCATTCGGCGGTTTTCTTCGCGGCGGCGTCGAAACCAGCCCTGCAGCTGTTGTCGACAGGAATCGGCTAGAATCCCCTCGACGACGGCTAACCGGTGGTATGATGCCTCACCGTCCGGCAAGTTCAAGACTGACCGCACTGCGCCCGATTTATAGTCGCCAAGTCCATATACTAGTAAGCCCAGGCGGGCGTTGATGATCGCCCCGGCGCACATCGGACAGGGCTCTAAGGTGACGTAAAGCGTGCATTCGTTCAGGTGCCAGTTGCCCAACCGTTGGCCCGCTTGTCTGAGCGCTAATATCTCTGCATGGGCGGTCGGGTCGTGATCCCGCTCTCGCCGATTCGCCGTTTCGGCCAGGACGGTCTGGTCAGGACCGACCACCACTGCGCCCACGGGTACATCGCCTGCCTCACCTGCGGTTTCTGCGAGTGCCAGGGCTCGCGTCATCCAGCGGCGATGGGTCAGGTAGGGTTCGGTTTTTGACTCCGGTGGTGGCAGGTCAAAAGGCATTCTTAACAACCATGGCAATAGGAAACTTATAGTATGAAAGCACTGCCAATTGGTTCGTTTGCGATGACTCACTGCCTTCGTCGGTGGGTAGGTGGCTGGGGTTTGCCGGTGCTCTCCTTGGGGATCGCGCTACCTGTAAAGGCTCAGCCTGCCGCTACCCCCAGCCCCTATCTAGAAGACCTGATCTACTTTGAAGGCAGCTGGTCCTGCCAGATCAATGAGGTGACCTACGACTGGACGGTTGAACGGACGTTAGAGGACTTTTGGTTCGAGGGATACGCCGTCTCGACCATTGAGGATACCGAAGGCGAAGCATTGACCACCGAACTCATGGGCCACGATGCGGCAACCGGCGCGATCTTTCGGTTTATCCTCACTGCTGAGGGCAATTATCTCGGTTTAGAATCGAACGGCTGGCGTGATGGCGAACTGGTATGGGAAGGGGATATGGTCCGCCCTGACCGAGTTTTGCCGCTGGAAGGGACGGTGACTAAGGTGAATGACGACCAGTTTACCAGTACGTTTCTAGCGCAGCTGAACGGCACGGACTGGGTGCCGGTTCAGACAGAGATGTGCGATCGCATTCCTGAATCAACCCCATCCCCGTCTACCCCATAGAATTTTTCCATCCCGTTGTACGGGCACAGCCTGCTGTGCCGCCTACCCGTAACCCCATCACCATGCCTGTTGCCCTTCCCTTTCTCGACCAGCTCAACGTTTCCCAGCGCCAGGCTGTTGAACATTACTGCGGTCCCCTGCTGGTCGTGGCCGGGGCCGGTTCGGGCAAAACCCGCGCCCTCACCTTCCGCATCGCCAATCTGATTCTGAATCATCGGGTCGATCCTGAGAACATTCTGGCAGTGACCTTCACCAACAAGGCCGCTAAAGAAATGAAGGAGCGGATTGAGAAACTATTTGCCGAGCAGGAGGCCGTGGCCCGCTTCCAGAAGCCGCTCCACATGCTGAGCGAGTACGACCAGACCAAGCTCCGCTCCTTTGTCTACAAAACCTTTATTAAAGATTTGTGGATTGGCACTTTCCACGCGCTTTGCTCGCGCATCCTGCGGTTTGATATTGAGAAATACCGCAGCCCTGCCGGTCATAAGTGGACCCGCGCTTTCAGCATCTTCGACGAGTCTGACGCCCAGAGTCTGGTCAAGACCATCGTCGTCAGTCGTATGAACTTAGACGACCGCAAGTTCAACCCCCGCTCGGTCCGCTATGCCATCAGTAATGCCAAAAATCAGGGCTTCGACCCCGACGAATACGAACAAGAGAATCCCAGCTTCAAAGGTCGCACCATTGCCGAGGTCTACCGTCACTACCAGACAGCCCTGGCCGAGAATAACGCCCTCGACTTTGACGACCTGATTTGGTTACCGGTTCAGCTGTTTCGCCAGAATGAACAGGTGCTGGCCTACTGGCACAATCGCTTTCGCCATATCTTGGTAGACGAATATCAGGATACTAACCGTACCCAGTACGACCTGGTACGAATGCTGACAACAAACGGTGCCCCGGCTAGGCAGTTCAACGACTGGCATCACCGTTCGGTGTTTGTGGTGGGCGATGCCGACCAGTCCATTTACTCCTTCCGCAGCGCTGATTTTACGATTCTGATGGGCTTTCAGACCGACTTTGGCGACGGCCTGCCGGACGACGACACCCGCACCATGATCAAGCTAGAGGAGAACTACCGTTCCACCTCCAACATTCTCGAAGTTGCCAATCATCTGATTGAGAACAATACCGAGCGTATTGACAAAATCCTCCGCGCCACCCGCGATGAAGGCGAGGCGATCTTCTGCTACCGGGCCGAGGATGAAAGCGTCGAGGCCGAGTATGTTGTGGGTCAGATTCGCGGCATGGAGCACGACCACCCCACGCTACAGTGGCGCGACTTTGCGATTCTCTACCGTACCAACGCCCAGTCTCGCTCTTTTGAGGAAGTGCTGACCCGCTACAGCGTACCCCACAAGGTTGTCGGCGGCCTGCGATTCTACGACCGACGCGAAATTAAAGACGTGCTGGCCTACCTGCGTTTAGTCGCCAACCCTGCCGACACCGTTAGCCTCAAGCGGGTGATCAACACCCCCCGCCGTGGCATTGGCAAAACCACTATTGAAAATCTTGAAAAGGCCTCCCTGGAACTCGGTATGCCCCTGTGGGAGATTATTGCGGATGAGACTTCTGTAAAGACACTGGCTGGTCGCTCGTCTAAGGGGGTCACCAGCTTTGCTCGCATGGTCAAGGATTGGAAAGATAAAGTCGAGAACGTGTCTGCCTCTGAGTTGGTGCAGCAGGTAATTGAAGACACCGGCTATATTCAGGCGCTCAAAGACAAGGGCACCGATGACGATATGGACCGTATTCAGAACGTGCAGGAGCTTTACAGTGCGGTTCTGCAGTTCGAGGAAGAGAATGAGGATGCCAATCTACTCACCTTCTTGGCCAATGCTTCCCTCAGCTCCGATAACGAAGACGATAAGGGAGACAACGCCGTTTCACTCATGACGCTGCACTCTTCCAAAGGATTGGAATTTCCAGTTGTGTTTGTTGTCGGGTTAGAAGAAGGGCTCTTCCCCAGCTTCCGCTCCCAGGACGATGCTGCCGCACTAGAAGAAGAGCGTCGCCTTTGCTATGTGGGCATTACCCGTGCTCAAGAGCGCCTCTTTCTCACCTACGCCCGCGAACGCCGCCGCTATGGTTCCATGCGCGAACTGGCAACGCCCTCTCAATTCTTGAGTGAACTGCCCCGCGATAGCATTCTTTCGAATGTCGCCACGGCCCTGCCCGAACGCTGGACCAGCACTGTCCGCGAAGCCAAACTCCGCAATCCCCAGCCCAAGACTAACAAACCTGGCACCCACGCAGACGACTGGGAAGTCGGCGAGAAGATTGTTCACGGCTCCTTCGGCGAAGGTAAAATCACTCACATCTTCGGCGCAGGCAACAAGATTTGCCTGGCCATTCACTTTCAGGGGCTGGGTAAGAAGATTGTTGACCCTCGGGTAGCGTCGCTCACGCGAGTTGAGTAGAGTTCATTTAACCTGCGGCTAGGGGAGCTTCTGATGAATGCAATCATGGTTATCCACCCTTACAAATACGAGGGGATGTGGGTGTTTGACGATGATCGCGTAGGGCTTGAGCGTGAGCCCTTTGTCGCCGGAGCCGATACAATCATCGACCAGATGGTGGCTGACATTCCCAATGCGGCCTCTGGCTTTAGTCTTGTCTTTGCAGCACAGCCTTTTCCCGGCTATCAGTTCAAGTTTGATCGTCAGCGCGAAGAATACGGCGGTCACTGGTATCGGATTGCTGAGCTCAATATGGAAGGCTGGCTGTGCCCTGCTCTGTTTAAGTACTTTGAGGATGCGCCCGATAAGATATACGCGCAGTGCAAGCATCGCAGCTAGAAATCTCAGCTGATCTAGATAGCATGATGCCAGTCCTGGTTGTAGCACTGGTACAGCTGCTACACTTCGTCCGGATCTATCCCTAACTCCCTTAACTTGGCTGCGAGCCGGTCTGCTCGCTGACGCTCTAGCTCGGCCCGTTGCATTTCAACCTCGGCCCGCTCGCTGCCCGTCAGCAGCATTAGCCCGTCGCTGTCCCACCAGCGCAGCCAGGGCAGCGGCTGATTCATAAACCGACCTTGCCAGATGCCCAGCCCTACGCCCAGTGGTGAAATCGGGTAGTGACCGCGCTCGTTGGGCTCACACTTCTCGTACCAGCGCGCTTTGAGTTCGTACACCTCCACCGATGCTTTCTCGACTTCGTAAATTGCGTAGAACGGAATGCGAATGGCCTGTTCGTACACCCAGAACTTACCGGCTTTAGCATCGTTACTCTCGAATGGGGAGGTCCGGTCCCGCTCTTCTTCGCCGTCGCCGGAGACAAACTCAATCGCAATCAGCGGTGCAATAATTTCCTTCCACATGACGTAGGAGCGTCGCCGCTCGTCGTTGAGCAGTGGCGGCACGCCGGGTACGTAGAACCAGTCGGGCGCTTCTGCCCCCTTCTCAGGCGGGTCTGTCAGCCGCCAGTAGATGCCGCAGTCCTGGCCGATAGCATACTGTCCGTCAGGGTGAAGCTGGTCTAGGACAGGCTGGATTGAGCTAGTTAGCAGCAGGCTCTGAGGATGTTCCTGAAAACTTTTCACAAAGGTCCCGTCGGACTCGGGCAGCTGCCGATGGTCCGGTAGGGACAGTGAGGGCTGGGACTTTGAGAGCGTCATGGGTAGGGTCGCTCGGCTAGGTTAGGACTATCATAGCCAGGTTCTAGGCATGGGCATGCGATCGCACCCTTTGCCACAGCACTAACAGCAGCGTGATCAGCACCAGCGGCCAGCTCACCTGATTGAGCATGTGCCAGTCAAACCGGTGAAAAATCGGCCCCGACAGGAACGTTGCCAGTGCTACGAAACCAAAAACAATCAAATCGTGCAGGGCCTGCACCGATCCTGTTTCAGCTGGGGTATGGGTTTCCGTGAGCAGGTTCGTAGACCCCACATACATAAAGTTCCACCCTAAGCCCAGCAACAGCAGCGCCACGGCAAAATGGACGAAGCTGGTCCCGGCTAGATTCAGCGCCATGCAGCCCAGGTTCATCACGGCTCCGGTCAAAATGATGGTAAGTACCCCCAGTCGCTTAATCAGCCAGCCGGTTGCCAGTGCCGGGGCAAACATGCCCAGTACGTGCCACTGAATGACTGAGGCTGTCTGCTCAAACGAGTGGGCGACTGCGGTCATGGCCAGGGGCGTCGCGGTCATCACAAACACCATGACCCCATAGCTGACCGTACTCCCCAGCGTTGCCACCAAAAACTTAGGCTGCCGAACGATCTGTATCAGCGGGCGGCTAGGCCGATCGCCGGGCGCTGCGGCGACCTTTGGTACGTTCAGCCCCAGTAATAACAGGCTAGAGAGGATCTGGAGCCCCAATACGGCCACCAGCGCCCCAATGTAGAGCTCGCTTTCAAACCAGGCCTGTGAACTGGTCGCTAACCAGGGGCCTAAAACGGCTGCAATCACGCCACCGGCAATCACCCAGGAGATTGCCTGCGACCGAAATGCCTCAGCTGCCACGTCTGCGGCTGCAAAGCGGTAATAGCCCACAAAGCTGTTCGAGAGCCCCAAAAGCGCCATTGCCAGGGTGAAGATCCAAAAGTTTGCGATCGCAACCCCCCAAATGCCAACGCCTGCACCGACACCCCCTAACACCGTACCCAGCAAAAATCCGCCTCGCCGCCCCATCCGCTGCATCAGCAACGAGGCCGGCACGGTTCCGGTCATGGTAGCAATCTGACGGACCGCCAGCGGTAGTGTTGCCAGCGCTTTATCGGCAGCCAGCGCGAAACCAATCAGCGCCGCCACGGTTACCAACACCGTATTCGTCGTCATTGCTGTCGCCTGACACAGCGCCAGCAGTGCGACCTGGGATTTTTGAGCCGTCATAGCAGTCGAAACACATGTGCCCTCGGAGCCTAGCACGCTCGCTGGAGCGCGCCTATCGAAGCGTTGCTAGCCCTAGGGCAAACGCATACTCGAAAAAGGTTGATACTTCAGGGTAGCTGTAGAGAGAGGCTGCCTGATGAGTGTTCGTCCGAATGAATCGAGTTCGTTGCTGTCGCATTTTGCAAGTCTTGAAGACCCACGGTTAGAGTACCTGGTGGAGCATGAGTTACTCGACATCATTGCGTTGACGATTTGTGGCGTCATCTGTGGAGCTGATAGCTGGGTAGACATAGAGGCTTATGGTCACAGCAAAGTCGATTGGCTCAAAAGCTTTCTGGCCCTGCCTAACGGCATTCCGTCCCATGACACCATCAGCCGGTTGTTTGCGATATTAGACCCTGCTGAGCTGCAACGATGCTTTACCAGTTGGATAGCGTCAATAGCCGAGCTAAGCGCTGGGGAGGTGGTGGCGATAGATGGCAAGTGTGTGCGTCGCTCCTACGATACCGGTAAGGGCAAAGGGGCGCTCCATATGGTCAGTGCCTGGGCCAGTGAGAATCGACTGGTACTGGGCCAAGTCAAAGTCGATAGTAAGTCCAATGAGATTACTGCGATACCCAAACTGTTGGAGGTGCTTGACCTCCAAGGCTGCAGTGTCACGATTGATGCAATGGGTG
>JBCBWI010000058.1:0-27955 GCA_039817185.1 Cyanobacteria bacterium J06648_16
ATGGTTGGCATAAACCGTCTTTCTTTTTGGTTACGCCCTTTTTCCCCTTTTCTGGCTCCTACGGCAACCCTGACATAGAAAGGTGCAAGATCTCAGCCTTCTACGAACAGCGATGCTGTTCGATAAACCTGCAAGAAACGCTATTGCCAAGCCACTACTTTTAGGCTCTGGCTATAGACTGTGAGGGTGTTCTGACAGTTAAGACCGATTTAACAGTGGTGCGTAAGTGCCCGTATCTCAGCCTGGTTCTGGGACAAAGCGAATAAACCATTGGTGAAGGGTTTCCCTATCCCGTTTAGGAGAATGAATAGATCCGCTTCTCTCAGGCAGAGCACACCTTATCTGTTGTATTCGAGAGAATGGTATGACAACATTGCACCCCTCCGAAGTAAACTTGCCAACAATCCATCCCCATGCAGCTGGTATCGATATCGGCGCAAATAGACATTGGGTGAGTGTACCGCCAGGTCGAGCCAATGAGAATGTTCGCAGTTTTGGCTGCTTTACAGCTGACTTATACGCTTTATCGGCGTGGTTGAAGCAGTGTCAGATTGAAACGATTGCCATGGAATCTACAGGGGTGTATTGGATTCCGTTATTTCAAATCCTGGAGACCCAAGGTTTTGAGGTCAATCTGGTCAATGCCCACCACGTCAAAACGGTACCAGGCCGTAAAAGTGATGTGCTTGATTGCCAATGGTTACAGCAGTTACACAGCTATGGGTTGCTCTCCGGCTCATTTCGACCAGAAGACCAGATCTGCATTCTACGTAGCTATCTGCGACAGCGCGATAACTTAGTCAAAAGTGCCAGTACCCATGTGCTCCGAATGCAGAAAGCATTGACGGAAATGAATGTACAGCTACACCGAGTCATCAGCGATATCACCGGCACCACTGGGCTACGAATTTTGCGGGCGATTGTTTCAGGTCAGCGGAACCCGCAGGTGCTGGCAGCCATGAAGGACAGACGAATCAAGGCGTCAACTGACGATATTGCCGCCGCTTTAACCGGCGACTATCGAATCGAACAATTGTTCATATTGCAGCAAGAACTGCAACTCTACGAAATCTATCAGCAACAGATGGCGGCTTGTGATAGTGAGATTGAACGACATCTGAACGACTTCATCGACAAAATAGACCCAGCAACGGATCCTCCACCCAAGCCTAAGCGACGTGGAAAGAAACAGCCCGGTAACGCCCCTGACTTTGATTTACGAACCCATCTGTACCGCATTACCGGTGTAGACTTAACTCAAATTGCTGGGTTGGGGGCGCTCTCTGTATTGGTCATCCTTTCCGAGGTCGGTCTTGATGCTGCTCAGTTTCCCTCCGTTAAGCACTTCGTTTCCTGGTTAGGGCTTTGCCCAGGTAGCCGTATTACTGGCGGCAAAGTCAAAAGTTCTAAATCCCGACGAGTCGTCAACCGCGCCGCTAATGCTTTCCGAATGGCCGCCCAAACGCTTTCTCGAAGTCAATCTGCTCTAGGTGCCTTCTATCGGCGGATGAAAGCTCGGTTAGGGGGGCCGAAAGCCATTACCGCAACCGCGCATAAAATCACTCGCATCTTTTACCATGTATGGTCCCAGGGAGACGCTTATGTTGAACCTGGAGTTGAAACCTATGAACAAAAGTATCGTCAGCGGATGTTGAACCAGTTACAGCGAAAAGCCCATGCCTTAGGCTTTGACATCGTAATTAAACCTGACACTGCTGAGTGTGTTTCTTAGGAGTTAGGGTACGAGCAGGACGTATCCCCCTTCACTCAAAAGCTGCCGGCTGTCACTGCCGAAAAGCAATTGCGGCAGTGGAAGATCGAGCGTATGCCAGGAACAGAGCTGAGCTATGGATCGGTGCCGTTTCGGCCAACCGTTGGGTTAGCGCCTCAGCCTATTACTGTTGAGCAGTTTGTGTCGTGGTGCCCGGAGACGAAGCTGGAAGGGCCACCGTTTCCACTGCTGGGTGGGGAGACGGGGACGCGGAATGCGATCTCAATGTCACTAATGAGTCTGGGCTTGGTCGAGACAGTAAAGCTGGTTGCTGGGTACGAGTGGGTGCGATCTCTCCGGCACATTGCCCGTCATCAGCAAGACGACCCACAGCGACGGGAAACCTGGTGGCAGCAAGCTAGGGAAGTTGCGTCGCGACTAAAGTTGGAGCAGGGCGTCGGCGGTGTTGGCGTCATCGGTGCGCTGGTTGAGGATGCGCTGTTGAATCGATGGTCGCAGATTCAGCTATTCGTTTGGGATGTGCCGGAAGGACTCAATCTGTGGCAGTTCTGGCAGACGTTGCCACCAGATTTTCCATTTGATCTGACTGAAGCGATGAGGGCGTTGCCAGGAGAATGGCAGGAAATTTCTGAGCGGATACAGGTGTTGGAGGGCGAGTGGCGTGGATATGGCCCTCGTCCGCGTGAGCAGATGATGTTCCAGTGGGTAGAGCCCGACCCTTAAGAAGATCTCAAAATGAACGATAGGGTTTTTTCATAAGAGTTTAATTAGCGGAGTATATAGCCAATGACCCCGATTGCTGAACAGATCTCTCGCAGTGTGAACATGCTTCCGGAGATATATCAAAGGGAAGTCCTGGATTTTATAGAGTTTCTAAGAGCGAAGCATCAAAAAACAGATACGGAAGTAGATCAGCCAACAGTATCATTCTTTGATGTTGCGCAGGATGTAATTGGTACTGCTGAAGGACCGGGCGACCTCTCAACCAATCCAGAGTACATGCGGGATTATGGGCAATGATGCAGCAAGTCATTGTCGAAAGGGGTATTTTGGTGGCGTTAGTGGATCGCTCGGATCGTTACCATGCTTGGGTAGTGGAGCAACTGAAGCAGATAGCACCGCCGATGTTGACTTGTGAGGCGGTTGTGTCAGAAAGTTGTTTCTTACTACAACGGGCTAGAAATGGGCTATCTTCTCTTCTACGCTTACTTGATGCTGGTCAGGTGATAGTTCAGTTTGATCTAGCCAATGAGATGGCGGCTGTTTTAGATCTCCTCAAACGCTATCAGTCTGTGCCCGCTTCATTGGCAGATGCAGAGCTGGTCAGGATGTCTGAGTTATATCCGAATAGTTCTGTTTTTACTCTAGATAGCGATTTTCAGATCTATCGAAAGGATCGAGATGTCGCGATTCCTTTGATTATTCCTCCAGCTGGAACATAAGTGTAGTCTGGCAAATGCCAAGACGTGCTGACCCAAAATGTATTGCCTGTGCGCAGCTGAGCGCAGAGAAGGCGTCGCCAGATCATGGGGCTGATGTCCTTGAGGACGAATTTAAGTCGGAGGACGCTAGGAGGGGGAGTTTCGGTCATGCCATCAGGCTACCCGACGAGTTTTCAAGCTTTCCCCCACTTTTTTCCACTCTCTTCCCATTTGATCTGACTGAAGCGACGAGGGCTCTGCCTGGTGAATGGCAGGAAATTTCTGAGCGGATACAGGTGTTGGAGGGTGATTGGCGTGGATATGGCCCTCGGCCTCGGGAGCGGATGACGTTTCAATGGATGGATTCGGATACTGTGTATTAGTTGCTCAGTGAGTTAGGGTAAAGAGCGATTAGTTTAGGTGTGAATCTATGGCACGTTGGTTCAATACGGCGGGTCCTTGTAAGCCTGATAAGCACTATATGCTGCCGTCACTAAAGCGGCTTCCTTCGGTGATCGAGATTATTGAGGAAGAAGGTTATTTTGTCATCCACGCGCCGCGACAAACAGGGAAGACAACAGCGATGCTGAACCTAGCCCAGCAGCTAACCGCAGAGGGGCAATACGCTGCCCTAATGGTGTCGGTAGAAGTGGGGGCAGCGTACTCCAAGGCTCCCGAAAAAGCTGAGGCTGCTATTTTGAGAGCATGGTTCGATGCCGCAACTTTTTGGCTACCTTCTGAGCTCCATCCCCCGAGTTGGTCAGAATGTGTATCGGTCGGCCAAGCCCTTAGAGCTTGGGCAGAAGTCTGCCCTCGACCGCTCATCCTGTTTATTGACGAGATCGATGCTTTACGGGACGATGCCTTGATTTCTGTACTTCGCCAGTTACGAGATGGCTATCCGCGTCGTCCTAAGGCGTTTCCACAGTCGCTGGCGCTGATTGGCTTGAGGGATGTAAGAGATTATAAAGTGGCCTCTGGGGGAAGCAATCGATTAGGTACGGCCAGTCCGTTTAACATTAAGGTAGAATCCTTGACGCTGCGTAACTTTACCCAGACAGAAGTTGCGACACTCTATAGTCAGCACACAGAAGAGACGGGGCAATTGTTTACCGCTCAGGCCGTGCAACGAGCCTACGAGTTAACTCAGGGCCAGCCCTGGCTTGTGAATGCGCTGGCCCGACAAATGGTTCAGACCATCGCGCGAGATTATCAAGTTACGTTGGATGTAGAGCATGTAGATCGGGCCAAGGAGATTTTAATTCAGCGACAAGACACTCACCTGGACAGTTTGGCTGAGCGGTTACGAGAGCCCAGGATAAGAGCCATCATCGAGCCGATACTGGCAGGCCAAGAACTCGGACCTGTTTCTAATGAAGATATTCAGTTTGTGTTAGATTTAGGGTTGTGTGTGATGAGTCCTCAAGGTGGACTGACCATCTCAAATCCCATTTATCGGGAGGTTCTGCTGCGTGTCTTGACAGTACCACCGATGGCATCTTTGCCCCAAATCGCGCCTACTTGGCTGACACCTTCAGGTGAGCTAGATCTGACCAAACTGCTAGACGCCTTTCTACAGTTTTGGCGGCATCATGGAGAACCTCTGCTGCGCAGTGCTCCTTATCACGAAATTGCGCCACATCTGGTAATGATGGCGTTCTTGCATCGGGTAGTGAATGGGGGTGGGACCCTGGAGCGGGAATACGCACTGGGGACAGGGCGAATGGATCTGTGTTTGCACTATGGAAAGGTCACTTTAGGTATTGAGTTAAAGGTCTGGCGAGATGGTCGGCCCGACCCGCTGTTGGGGGGATTAGAACAGCTAGATAAATATCTAGGGCGGTTGAGTACGGTAAATGGTTGGCTAGTGATTTTTGACCGTCGTCGTGATGCGTCACCGATTGAGGAACGCACAATTACTGAAGTGTGTCAATCTCCTCAAGGTCGCTCTATAACAATAGTACGAGGTTAGAGAAAAATCTATGGCTACTCGGAAGCCCCCTTACTCCTCAATCGTGTATCAACTCAAAATCACCCTCAGAGATATCCGTCCACCGATTTGGCGGCGCGTGCAGGTGCGTGCCAGCGAGGCGTTGGCTCATTTACACTACGTTGCTCAGATATCGATGGGCTGGACCAATTCTCATCTGCACTCTTTTACTGTTGAGGGTGTGGATTACGGTGTTCCCATGCCGGATTTAGGTTTTGATGACCTGGGCTTTAAGGATGAGAGCAAGGTGAAGCTGGGAAAGTTGATTCCCGGAGAGAAATTCAAGTTTTTCTACCAGTACGACTTTGGCGACTCCTGGGAACATGAGATTTTAGTTGAGAAAGTGCTAAAGGCAGATGCGGAGGTTGATTATCCCCTCTGCACTAAGGCAAAGCGAGCCTGTCCGCCAGAAGACTGTGGGGGCGTTTGGGGCTATGAGAGCTTTCTAGAGGCGATTCAAGACGCTCAGCATCCCGAGCATACAGAAATGCTGGAGTGGGTCGGGGGTACATTTGATTCAGAAGAGACCGATTTGGATGGGATCAACCAAGAACTCAAGCGCATTGCTGAATGGCAGCGGCTGAGTCTGGGATTTTGATGGGGTGTCGTTGATATGCCAAGGCGCGCTGACCCAAGATGTATTGCTTGCGCTCAACTGAGTGCAGAGAAGGCTCGGAAGCTGCACGGGCAGAAGGGGGACGGTTGCTGGAATGAAAAGCGCTGCCATCGCAAGCGATCTCACTACCGTAATCGTCGGACGCAGAATGAGAAGCGGCGGGCGGAGTACCGGCAGCAGGCGGGGCCGCCGCAGTCAGATACAGGAGTTGAAACGGTATCGCTGGAGGTGGCTGAGACATCGATGCCCTATGCCAACCTTTATATTTGGAAGGAGAAACGGAAGGATGCGCCAGTTCATGCGATCGCGGCCTCAGTTTATGTAGAAAGTTCCAAGGTGCTGGAAGTTGCTCCAATTCACTGCGCGGGTTATCGCCGGCGTCAGCTGGAACGCTACGTTGAGGGGAAGGTGATACCCTATCTCCAAGCCCGTTTCGGCATTACGCACTTTTCTAACGAGATTCGGCTGGAGCCGATTGAATGCCCGATCGAGGGCTGTCCGCTCAGCGATACATTCGAGGGGATTACGACTGATGGTTGATGTCCGCCAGCTTGAGTTGAACCTGGACCTTGCTTTTGAGATTGCCGCAGAGGTCCCGGAGGAGGCTGATGTCCGAAACCTTTGGGAGCAATTTGAGGCGGTGATGGCCGATCTGCCCTGGCGCGACCAGCTGCGGATTGGGGGTGAGGTGATCAATCAGCTGGCAGGTATCTGTGAGACCAAGGCCGAGCTGCTCTGGGAGGACTGGCAGGATGCTCACAGTGCCGATGGGCCGATGATGGATAGCGATTGGCTGCGAGGGTTGACCCGCCAGACGCAGGAACTAGATTTTTCCGAACATGTGAAGCGGCCTTCCTACGCATTAAAAGAGCAAGATAGCCAGCAAGAGGATGAAGATTCGGTTGTCGGCGAGGTGGATAAGGCGACGGTCTTGGCTTTCTTGGATGACCTCACTGAGGAAGAGGAAAAGGAAAAGGCTCTGGCGGTATCCCACGCAGAGAATGTATCGGACTGGATTCAGAAACTCTCCTCTAAAGGCATTGGCAGGCCCCAAAAACTGATTGAGTTACAGCAGCATCTGCAGATGCCATTGATTGAACTGTGGATAGCGGCGCTGTTGGGTGGCTTCAGTTTGGAGCAGCGGGGTGAGTTTTATGAAACGGCTGAGGTGTGGGTCGGTCAAAGCGGGAGTCAGTAGCGCGGTGTGTGGCTGATGAGGATGGCATGAATGGAGGCGACTCTCTGGCTTAGGTTAACCAACCCCTATCTGGCTTTGGCCGAGCTAGGTCGGGCTATCAAAACCATCTTCCTGTGTGATTACCTGCATGATGAGCGTATCCGACAGGAGATTCAA
Organism: Cyanobacteria bacterium J06648_16; assembly: GCA_039817185.1. Taxonomy (GTDB): domain Bacteria; phylum Cyanobacteriota; class Cyanobacteriia; order Phormidesmidales; family Phormidesmidaceae; genus CAWUKV01. Next base: position 7,114 of record JBCBWI010000058.1, read on the forward strand.
GAAGGGCTCAATGTCGTCGAAAATTGGAACAGTGCCAACAGCTTTATCTTCTATGGCAAAAGTGGTGAGTTTGCTACCAATCGGATGGCTGTCCAGGAGCTGTCGATGCTTTGCCTACATCTGCTCTAGGTCAGTCTCGCCTATGTATAGAATCGGAGAAATTTTTCGAAGCAATCCAGCAGAACTTTCAGCCCGACGCTCAGGTTCAGTCAATGGAAATAGGGCATGGTCGAGTCGAGGCACGCACCGTCAGTCTCTGGCGCGATATCGAAGCCTTACCTCAAGCAGACTAATGGGCTGGACTTAAGGCCATTATCAAAGTCACCAGCTATCGATACCCGCTCAAAGGGCAGACTGTCCGCATCACGCTACCGGCTGTTCGTTATTACATCAGCTCTCTTGAAGCAACCGTCGAAGCCTTTGCAAGACGTATTCGTGACTACTGGCATGTAGAGAATAAAGTTCACCATGTGCGAGATGTGACTCAGGGAGAAGATGCCTCTAGGATTCGAGTGCTACCCTTACCCAACATCTTTGCCTCGGCTCGTAATCTAGCGCTCAACCTCTACCGTGAACATGGATTCACCAATATGGCGCAAGCTCAGCGTAAGGCTGGCTACGGGCTTGACTTATTAAAGTCTCTCTTTAGAATGAAATAGCCCTGCAGCTCAGACAGTTTCACCCAACGATTCTCGCTCGATAATTTACCCCCAAACGGTAGGTAAAAGTTCTCAAACGACAGCTGACCAGGAGAAGTTTTACGGTACATCACTAACGGCTTGTGCAAGGGTTTGCGGCAGTTTTGACCATTCCCTGTGCACTTTAACAGACCTAGATCCGGCAGAACCTTGGCTGTACAAGCTTCTTTGCTTTTTTCAGCAAGCCCCAAGTAGCGCCACTGCCCGTGGACACGGATGTAGGTCTCGTCTATCAACCAGACTAGCCTAACCTACCTTTCCGCTTTGTCCTGAGTTGCTCAATAAAATGAGGAAGAAACCGCTATTCCCAATCCCTCATCGTTTCATGGGTGAACTGAAAGCCGCGCAACAAGAAGAATTCAGCTACATCCCGATAGCTGAGTTTGTAGCGCACACGGCATAGCAACACCTGAAAGATGATGTTGGTGGGGACTTCAATAAAATTGAAGGGTGTGCTGATGCGCTCATTGAAGGTGCGGCGGCATTGCTTGCTGCGAAACCTGGCGTAGCCCAGGCTAGTGTGACGGTGTAGCGTCGAAACGCGAGTTGACTGGCAGTGTGGGCAATCCATGGAGCTCGGTGGATTGAGCTGAGCGCACCTAGCCTAACCAATGATGTCAGGGACCACGCTTTGGCTACTCAGATCTGACGGATTCTTCTCAACAGCTTAATCAAATGAACCTTCTACATTTTGCCGAAAGGCGATCAGTGCATGGGTCGCCTGAAACGGTCTCAAGGCCTCTAACAGCTGATCCGAAATGGTGGCATTGACGATGGTTTTGATTTCGATGTTGGTGTTATAGCCGGCGATATCGCCCATCCGCTTGCCATGACTGCCCGCTCCTTTAGCAGGAATCAAGGTGTAGCCTGAGACTCCGAGCTGTTTGAGTAGATGAATCAAGCGTTCCTGCAAGACCGCTTCGCCAATAATAGTGACAAGGGTTCCTTTCGTTAATGTCGCCATATATTGAACCTCTATAAAAAGGATAAAAAACGGATAAAAGCCGGGTTGAACTGACACCTTTTACTGAAACGTTGAATGCTTCAAACATGTGTTGCAGCATCGGCCACTTGTACTTGACTCGATCCAGTCTTTTCGATGTTGGTGCCTTCAAGGTTAGCCCCCGTGACATCGGCCCCATCGAGATAGGCTCCACCCAAGTCTGCATCAGCAAGATCCGCATTCTGTAGGTTGGCTCCAGTCAAATCCGCACAACGTAGATCAGCACCAATTAAATTCGCTCTGCTCAAATCCGCTTGACATAAGTTACTCCCACCCAAATTAGCCCCACTCAAGTCTGCTCCGCTGAGGTCAGCCTGGGACAGGTTAGCCCCACTGAGGTCGGCATTGCTCAGGTCGGCCTGGGTTAAACAGGTTTGAACCATAGCAGCATCGGCTAAGTTACTTTGATTGAGCTTGGCCTGGCTAAGATGGGCGTTTGTCAGATCAGTGCCCCGCAGGTCAGCACCGACTAACTCAGCACCGATGAGGTGAACCCCGATCAGTTTGGCATTGGTCAAGCAAACCTGAACTAGACTGACATGGCTAAAGTCGCGATGTCCGCTCTTATAAAGCGTAAGAATTTCTTGAGCATTCATTTTATTAACCTATTGTTTTAGAGATGGAGAAATGAGTTCGCCATGCTGTTGAGAGCAGCTCAGCACATTGCCACTACTGACTGAAAGTCTGAGAGAAAAGAACCACTACAGGACCGTTTTGGGAACCAGCAATGCCTACACCTATCAGAACACCAGGGGTTACCTGCATCATGTCGAGCGTGATCAACTGATTTCCGAGTGCGAGAACAACAACGTCTACAGCGTTTCGGGAGCGCTTGAGGTGTATGAAGCAACTGAATATTAGTCGCTCTATGCCTTCAGCCGTACCTCAGTGGGCACGAAATTGCTATGCGACAAATGCAAGATTGATCCCTCAGACCAAAAGATAGCTTTTGACAGATTTGAACGGTTCTAATGCCTAAAGCTGGCTGTTGGAGCTAATGCCTGGCTCTGATTCGTTGGATTTTGTGTGCATCAGTTCGATCTATGCTTTGATTGTAGCGCGATTGGTTTTTTGGGTTATTTTTTGCTCAGATTTTTATGTCTCAGCGCCTTTTTAATGACTTTTATAATAGATTTGTGACATATTTTGTTGATGCCCGTTTATTGATACAAGTCTTGAGGCCGGACATTTTCGTCTCTCTTTCATCTCCACAGGCGGCCCGTTTAGTTTAGAAAGTAGCTATGATTGCATCCGCCTCATGCTTCAATGATGATTCGCAGATTGCCCCGCTTGCGCATGACCCGACAGGCCGTTGCCCCTTGGGACCGCTCGAACTCAAGGTCTAGTAATGTATGGCCGACTTTGAAGTTTTTCAGCGATATGTAGCTGACTGATTCGGGTAGAGTGGGCTGCACAATACGCAAACAGTTATTGGGGGCATCGGGCACCAGATTCACCATAATTTGCAACAGTTGAAACACCGTGCCGGTGGCCCAAGCTTGAGGGGAGCAGGCCACCGGATAGCGTACGGGCCGATTGGTAGAAGTGCGCTCAAAGCCGCAAAACAGTTCTGGTGGGCATTGGTAGGGCTGCACGCTGGTCATGTCAAAAATGCCCTGGGCAATCTCCAGCGCCTGGTCGGTGTAGCCTAGCGATCTCAACCCGGCAGCGATTAGGCCATTGTCATGGGGCCACACCGAACCGATGTGGTAACCCATCGGGTTGTAGGCTGGGGAATTGCGGCTCAGGGTACGAATGCCCCAACCGCTAAACATATCGGGAGCCTGAAGCCGTTCGGCCACGCTGCGGGCTTTTTCCGGCGAGAGAATGCCCAATCCCAGGCAGTGGCCTGGATTGGAGGTGATGCTATCGATCGGCTCGCCGTTGCCGTCTAAGGCCAGGGCAAAATAGCCCTCGTCCGCCAGCCAGAAGTCTCGCTCAAAGCGGGCTTTGAGGGCAGCGGCTTCAGTTTGCCAGCGAGCGCTCAAATCCGGTCGGTCCTGTAGGCGAGCCAGTGGGCTCAACCGTACCTTGGCGGCATAGACGTAGCCCTGCACCTCCGATAGGGCGATCGCCCCCTCGGCAATGTGGCCCCTCGCATCCACGATACAGTCTCCCGAATCTTTCCAGCCCTGGTTGCGCAAGCCACCGGGCGACTTGCAATCGTAGGTGGTGTAGCCGGTTTTCTCGGAGTTACAGTCAATCCAGTCCATCGCCGCTAGGGCATTGGACCAGAGGAGATCGAGTAGAGCGCGATCTCCTTGCCAGGCGTAGTAGTCGGCATAGAGCATCAGCCACAGCGGCGTCGCATCCACCGTGCCGTAGTAAGGCGTGTGGGGCACTTCCCCCGCCCGCGACATTTCCCCAAACCGCATCTCATGGAGAATTTTACCCGGCGATTCTTCCCGCCAGTCATCCTCCACCTGGCCCTGGTGGTTGGCCAGCACGGTCAGGGTTTGGCGGGCCAGGGCGGGGTCAAATATCAGGGTCTGCATGGCTGCAATCACCGAATCTCGGCCAAACAGCGTTGCAAACCAGGGAATTCCCGCCGACAAAATTTTGTCTTCTCCAAAGGTTTGCCCCAGCAGATAGATATCCTGCTCTGCCCGCTCAATAATTTGGTTCAGCGCCCGGTTATCGGTGCGAATGCAAGTTACCCCTTCGCGCCACTGCTGTTCCTCCATGGTTTCCGCCGCCACTGCCTGATGCAGAGTGGCCGGAATGCCCACCTGAGACGTCGGAGAATTATCTAAAAAGGGCTGCAGGCGATAGCCCAAAGTCTCGCTGCCGTGGGGCGATAGAGTAACGTGCCAGACCGCCGTATAGCCCTTGAGCCAGTCGGGTCGCCGCTGATAAAACTGAATTCTCGACTCCATCAGCAGTTGGTCTACCCCCTGATAAGCCAGGGTCAGCTCGCCCCCTTCACTGCTTGTCAGGCCGTCATTAAAGACGGGAATTGGCTCCGGTGTTTCTGCCACCAGGCGTACCGGACGCAAAATTTCCCCCGTTTGCTGCCGTACTTTTCCTCGAATTTCAAACAGATCGGCAAAATCGGCATCAAAGCTAAGACTCAGCTCAAAGCTGACGGGCTGGGTGTTGTAGTTGGTTAGGACGAGTTCTTCGAATAGTCCCCCTTGCAGCACCAAATCTCGCTGGATGCCGACGGTTTCGGCTCGGATTGCCGGACGATCGCCTGTTTCGGGAATATAGGGATTAGCACAGAGGGCTGATAGAGCAAAGCCCCGCTGAGCGGTGCTACTGAGCAAGATCGGCGGCTGCCCCTCAAATTGCAGTTCCAGGCGGCTGAGAAACCGGGTATCGCGACAAAAGAGTCCCAAACTAGAGGAGATCGGTTCGTCCTGACAGCCAGCAATATTGCCGAGGGTGTCGGTAATCAAGAATAAATCGTTGTCTTTGAGCGTGAGTGAGGGTTGCCGTCGTCGGGTCAGGGTGCAGGGCCACTCAGGAATCGGGACCTGGTGGGCAGGGGCAAAGATACGGCCATCCAGCTCAACGATATTTAAGGAGCTGGCGACTGGGTTCACGGTCTGATCATCCTGGCCAGAAAAATCGGTTGGGGTCATAGGGCTCTAGAGATAACGGGCAATCAGAATCCTACGGATCGATCTGCACTGGCTTTAGTGGCCAGGGTTGGCGATCGCTGGGACGATCGATGGGGCGAGTGAGATCGCTCTTCAGGGTAGGTCTCAGACCCAGGCTGAATCGCTCGTTGATCAGCTGCCGATACACCGCTTCATAGCCATCGACCATCCGGGCTACCCCAAAATTGACGGATACATGGTCGCGGCAGTCCTGACGGCCAATGGTCGAGATCTTTACCACCGCCTCGATACAGTCTTCGACGGAGTGGCAGAGAAACCCGGTGTAGCCATCCACCACAATCTCTGGGGCTGAGCCCATCGCCATCGCAATGACGGGGGTGCCGCAGGCCATCGACTCCGGCATCACTAACCCAAACGGCTCGGGCCAAGTAATCGGAAATAGCGTGGCCGTCGCCTGCCCCATCAGGGTTGTTTTCTCAGACTGGCTCACCTCACCTAAAAACTGAATCTGCTGTCCGTCAATGTGGGGCAGTACCTGCTGCTCAAAAAAGGTTTTGTCATCAAAGCCGATTTTTCCGGCCATTTTCAGCGGCCAGCCACTGCGTTTAGCAATCTCAATCGCCAGGTGAGGTCCTTTTTCTGCTGACATTCGTCCCAGGAAAGCCAGATAGGGCGGCGCGGCGGGTTGGGGATAAAATTCAAACTGATCAACGCTAATCGCGTTGTATACCGTGGCGACATAATTGAGCGCCAGGTCGTCTCGCCGCTGGGAGTTAGAAATGCTGGTAAAGTTTTCCCGGCGAGACTGACCGAAAAGTTTGCCGGTCACTGTTGTTAAAATACCGTGAGCCGTATGCACTACGGGCGTTAGACTCCTTTCTCCGTAGGGCAGTGCGGCCAAGTCCACATGGGAATGGATCACGTCAAACTGGTCAGCATGGTCAAAAGCGTTGACCAACTGCCGCGCTTCATACCGGGCATATTCTGGTGGCAACATTCCTAGAGAACGCAGGGCGCGATCGCACCCCGCTTCCAGATGAGCTAGCGTTTCCGAGTCGCCAGACGCAAATAAGGTAACGTGATGCCCTCGCCGTACCAATTCTTCGGTTAATAAGCTGACCACATTCTCCGTACCGCCATAACCGACAGGGGGGACCTGTTCCCATAGGGGAGCAATTTGCGCAACTCGCATATTCATATCCTTTTGCTAGGTTGACTTAAATTGCCGTCAAACTGACATGGGTGCGCGGCAGTGACTACAGCGCCAGTACACGCGGCTGCGGCTGATGTGTCGTAGCAAAACAGAGGAACAGCAAGGGCAAGCATGGCAACTGGTCATGCTTAAATCACGCTGGATATGAGTCGGTTTAGCAATGTCTGGAATGACTAGAATATCCTGATGAAAAGTTTTCCGGGGGGCAGTAGTCGTAACTAACATTAGCTTGTTATTCCTTAAAGGTATTGGTGTAGTTAAATCGATATTGAGCTGAGTAAGTAGGTAACCTCAATGATTCGTAGGATGGGTTAGAAGCTTAACTCACGGGGGTGTTGGGTTACCCTACGGAAAGGCAAAGCCTATGTGCCTCAACAGCAACCTATGTCTGTCGTGATTGATTGTGCCGACCTAGGCCGACCTAAACCTTGGCCACGTCCAGATCCGGTATTTTGTCACAGGGAAAACTCAAGTTTTCAAGCTGGACGTGGTTTACTTATTTCGTTTAACCAAAAATAAGATTTTCATTTTTCTAGGTAGCCTACGTTGCTACCCTTACCCTCTCTTTCTGTGAGAGAAGACGGAGTCGAAAAGGCTATTCCTAAAAGTTCTAACTAAGCCTTTTCAAGAACTTTGATTTGTTCGTATTTCCTTGTGGGGTTGCTTAGCAACATGTAGCGTTGTCGCTGTTTATACACCTATTCTAGTTGATGATCATCATTTCGTACATTGATGCGTTTAATGTATGCCTCAAGACCGACATTTTAATGAGCGTTAACGGGCTGAATGGGTCAACCAGCGCGACATCAGCCACATTGCGACCACAGACGGTCGTGATGCAATTCCCCTTACCCATCGACGCCCCCACACCGCTAGTCAGCATCGAAGCTCCCTTTGGCAACCTGTCTGAGTCCTCCGCGTTCGCCACTGCCGTCACTCACCATCTTCAATAGAAAGCCATTCAAGCATGTCTCCTTTCAGATCTCTGAAGAGGCGGCTGGTATAACACCGCGAAAAATGGTTGCCGTTATGACGGTCGTTCTCGATGTATTTCTTTGCCCGGAACCAACCACTTACCAAATTTGGCATACAACGCCGGAATCACCAGTAGCGTTAGGGCCGTAGAGGTAAATAGCCCACCTAACACTACGATCGCGAGAGGCTGCAGAATTTCATTCCCCGCACCGCTGGCGATCGCCAATGGCAGCATACCCAAGGCCGAGGTCAGCGCTGTCATTAAAATAGCGTTGACCCGCTCTAGCGACCCCTGAGCAATCAAGTCTTTGGGGTGCATCCCCTGAGCAAACTTGCGGTTGTAGTTATCCACCAACAGCAGGCCGTTGCGGACGGCCACACCAAACAAGGTGATGAAACCGATAAGGGAAGCGACCGAAAGGACGCCGCCGGTCAGCAGGATCGACAGAATGCCGCCGACCAGGGCCAGAGGCAGGTTAAGCATGATAGCAACGGTGGCGGGGAGAGACTTGACCGAAAAGAACATCAGAATGGCGATCGCGATCGCAGCCAAAATGCTATAAAGGGGTGATGACAGTGTAGCTGCGACGAAGTGCAATAAGGGCTACTTCGCCGCCTGAAACAACGCAAACTCGTTATGCGATCAGGAAAAATTCAAATTTCCTGCAAAAATATAGTAGAAAACAACCATCCTGAAACCCTTGTGCAGCAATGTCTTCAGGCTTATTGCACTTTATAGCAGCTATGCTTGCACTACGCCAAGATGCTCAAGCGACAGATGTTTGGAAGAGCAGGGCTGGACCTCTTAGCCAAACGGCTTATTCTGACTTGAGTTGAGGACGTCTTCTGGGAACTGAACGCGATCACCAAAAACGGACATGAGCCCGAAGCAAGCGTCATTTTGCAACTTGACGAGATCACTGACCTAAAGTGTCACCCTCGTTTGAACCAGGCCAGCGTACCTAGCCTACCTGGCGATGGCGGTGCCCCAGCTTTGGCTACTCAGTCCTGACGGTTTCTAATAACAGGTTGATGCCTAGCCGATTTTGGCCAATCGGCCCTGACAGATTCCTTTACCTCGCATTGCCAATCAACGTAAACGCGGCCCATGCATAGGGATGCGGATAAGCCTCACGTGTACTCAACATTGCCTGCCGCAATGCCCGCGCCTCCGACTGCCCCTGCTCTAGCTGTTGATAAAAACTCACCATCAGTTCACCCGTTGCATCATCCGGCACCTGCCAGAGCGACACCAGCACTTGGTCTGCGCCAGCAGCTAAAAACGCTCGAGAAAGGCCAATCACCCCATCTCCCGTAATCTGCCCGCGTCCGGTATCGCAAGCGCTAAGAACGACCAACCGGGCCGATAAGGGCAGGTCTAAAATCTCTTTTGCCGTCAGGAAGCCATCTTGCTGGCCGCTGGCCGATAGGGCCAGGGAGCCCTGGAGCGGGTCCGATGCGTTAAAAAAGCCGTGAGTCGCCAGGTGTATCAGGTCTGCCTGGGCTAGGCGTTGTTTAATGGTAGATTCGGTTGCTGCTGCCTTGACTAGGGGAGAAGTGCCTAGCATTTCGGCAATTCGAAGGGCTTCAGTTTCAGCGTAGGGCAGCGCCGCTAAAGCCTGCGGCATGGGGCTAGGGTTGCCCACAATCAGCGGATTCTGCCAGTTCCCGGTACTGGCCGTCGCGCTAACGGCTTGAATAGTTGGCGCGGTGAGAATCGTGTGATGGTCGATGAGATAGTCATCCGCGCTGGCCTGCAATGCCGGGAACGGCACTAAAAAGAGCTGATCCTGCGGAACAAAAACAATCGGTTCATTAGGGTCAGTGGGCAACAGATCGGCGATGGGTTCAATGAGTAGCTTGTGGAGCTGTCGCAAGGGCTGAGAACGCTGGGTCCACGGGTTAGCAGGCTCGACCCGGCTAAACTCGCTCAGGGGCAGGGTCGGCTCGGGTAGCACAATGTCGGGATGGCTCACTGTTACGTTGCCTGCCGCGACATCCACGGCCACCACCTCATAGGGCAGCCAGCTCGGCGGATCGCCCTGTCGCCGGACGAGATCGCCTGGCTGTAGCGGCCCGTCAGACAAGCCAGTCGCAAACCCACGATCGCCCGACCGTAGCCGCCGTCGGCTCTCGCCAACGAGCGTTGTTAGCCCGGCTAACTGCTCAGTCAGGTCTACCTGGCGAAAGTGAACCTCGCCCGTCGGCTGAATCACCCAAATGTAGAGCATCCCAGCCGCATCGTCAGAAGATTTGTTCCGAGACTGGGGGGAAGCCCCGTGGGGTAAGGGTGTAATCTGGTCGCGAATGACGGCGTACTCTACCAGGGTGATTTGGTTCGCGCTGGCAACCCCCTGCAACACCGCTAAGTCTGGTACCGTTTGCGCCCCGGCGTTGGCCCCGCCCCGGGCCAGCAGTTCAACAAAGGCCCGCGCTCGGCCCCGCTCAGAGGCGACCAGTGCCGCATCGGTTTTGTTCTGCTTAATCAGCACCTCTTGAAGGTTGTTGTAGGCGGCCCGCTGCGTTTCAAACAGAGAGACTTTAAAGTCGTCGTTGGTTCCGAGCCCTGCCCGCAGGCTCTCCCACAGTTCAACGCCGTTGTATAGGTGTCTTTCTGCTGCTGGAAGCTGGTTTAGACGAGACAGCGCCTCGCCCAAGTTCGTCAGCGCAATGCCTTCTCCTAGTCGAGCGCCGATACTGCGCGCCTTGTCTAAACTCTGCTCGTAGTACTCAACAGCATCGGCATAGTCTTGCTGGTAGGCATAGGCGGTCCCCAGCCCCAGCAATAGCTGCGCTTCGGTCAGGCGGTTATCCAGTTCCTGCGCCAGACTCAGGGCCTGCTGGTAGTAAGTTGTGGCTGTGTCGAAGTCTTCGGTGAGGGCTAACAGATTAGCCAGGTTGCCCAGCGCCTTCATCACACCGTAGCGATCGCCAATCTGAGACGATAGCTGTAGACTTTGCTGGTGATACTGACGAGCGGTGTCAAACTCTCGCTGGGCGTAGTAGGCAACGCCCAGGTTCCGTAGGGTCAGCGAACGCCACTGGGGGGCGGCATCCACGCGGATTTGCGGCAGAGCCTGGGTGTATTGGGCAATGGCCGTTGGGTAATCGCCTAGCGCGGCGTAACAGTTGCCAATGCCTGTACGGGCAATCCCGGACTGAACCTCGTCTCCGATGGCCTGGGCCTGCTCTAGCTGCTGCTGGTGGAGCGCGAGGGCGTCGGTATAGTTACCCTGGACGAACTGTGCGATCGCAAGGTTGTTCAACGTCTGAGCTTCTAACGCCAAATCTTGCTGAGAGCGGGCCGCGTCGAGCGCTTGCTGGTAGCAGGCAGACAGGGCAGCGTAGGCTGCTTCGGCCTCATCTGGGTCGGCTACGGGGTTGGACTGGGGTTGGCAGTCGGGCAGTTCAGTGTTGGCGGACGATACGGCCGTACCGGAACCGGCGGCGGTGTCTGAGTTGGTGGTTTGACCCAGGGCAACGTCTGAAGCATCGGATGAAGAACCCGGCGAGGAATCAGAGGACGGCTCACCTTCGGGGTCCGGACCGGCTGGTTCTGGTGTCTCTTCGGGGGCGTCGTCGGGGTCTAGCTCGCCAGGGTCAAAGATGATGCCCGGATCGCTGTTGTCGCCGGGGGTGGTATTGGTGGTGGTGACCGTGTTGCTGGCGCTGTTGTTGGCTCCACCCGCAGCGCTGGGCAGGTCAAACAAAAAGGCCGGTTCAGGCAGTAGGCCATTGATGCTAGCAAGCTCGGTCAGAACCGGAGATTGGGCCAGCAACTGACCCTCCCAATTACCCACGATCATCAATCCACCGCCTGTCGCCGAGGGCAGCGTCAGGTCTTGCTGACCCGACGAGGGCAAAGTTGGATCCAGGGGAATTTCAATGTCGAGGACCGGGTCGCGACCGGTGGCCGGGTCGGTGACAGGGTTGCGGTCGATCACCCGAGGTTCACGGGGCGTGGTGCCCGGATCGATTCTGGGCTGAGCCAATACGGGAGCTGCGAGGTTGCCTACAACCAGCAGCAAGCCCGTCAGCAGCGGGGTCCATCGAACATGCGCCATTATTCCTCCTGGCTGGTGCAGCTGTTGGGGGTACGGGGGGTGATGACGTTAGGGGAAAGGGGGGCAGTTGCGATCGCATCAAACGCTTCGCCCAATTCTTCAACCCATCCCCCCTGCTGCAGCAAATCTATCCACGCCGCCTGAAACGTTTCATCAGCCGGATTCTCCAATCGCTGCTGGTTGATCACCTGGACTGTATCAGACCAGAACCCAGCGGCAGCGAGTAGAACGACCTGTTCCTGCGGTGGGGCAGCGGCCAGCTGCTCGCTCAGGTTGCTATCAGGTTCGCGGCGGATCACAACACCGTTAATATCGGGGTCCGGGTCGCCGGGGCAGTCCAACGTGAACTGCCAGCGATAGATTTCGTTGACAGCCAAGGGCGGTGCCGTCTCGGGCAGTGTGTAAGCGCCTACCTGATTACCCTCATTCAGCGTCAGCGTCTCTTCGTAGACCACTTCCCCGGTCGTTTCCGACGTCAATACGAACGCCACCTCTCCAGCATTCGTGCCGTTCAGCCAGAAGGTCGGACGGGGCTGTAGCGTTTCGCCCCAGTGGGTCTGGGCCGGTTCAAACGCTAGCAGACCGCAGCCGCGACTCCCTGCATCTCGGGTGCTGGCTTCGCCCGGTGCGCCCCGGTTGGGTGGATTGTAGCGGAGGTCGAGCGGGGTGCTGGGAAAGGGTTGGGCCAGGGCAGGCAGCGCCATGCAGGCCACCAGCAGGGCAGTCGCTGAAGCGAGGAGGGGATAGTGAGATCGCAGCTGAGCCATAGCCCTTGTCCGTATTTTTGCGGTCAACAGGTATGTCTTCTAACAGCGGTAGCCGGTTTCCGTACGTTCTTTACATTCATAACTATTGGTGGTTAGCCCGATCAGAAACGTTCTCTGTCGCTGTTATCTATAGCGACGCATCAGCCACCTCACCCCAGCACTGCTGCCCAGCAGCGCCAGCAGCGGCGGCACCAGCGGCACCCACACCCCACTCCATAGCGCAACCCAGCACAGCCCATAGAGGCCCATCAAACCCAGCCCCAGGCCCAGCAGCCAGGGCCGCAAAGCCGTTCTAGCTAAAACACCCCCCACCAGTGACCACAAGAAAATCCAACCATAGGCCAGACCTGTAGAGACCGGCTGAATCCCTCCTCGCCCATCCAGCGCTGCCGTCAGCAGCGCGTTGACCATGTGGGCATGCAGCCGCACCCCGGCAATCTGCGTCTGCGGCCACTGCTGCGCCCCCATCGGCGTTACAAAGTAGTCCGTCGGGTTAGAAATCGGCGCAGTCATGCCCACAAGAACAACTTTATTTGTCAGGTCCGGCAGCTGGGTTTGTGCATCTAGCAGTTCAGACAGGGTGATGCGGTCGGCAAAGTTGTCCTGCCGGGTGTAATTTAAGAAGATTTGAAAGCCCCGACTTTCGGCAGCGTGGTACGGGCCAGCGTGGGACTCTAACGGAGAGAATATCGCTTGACCCAGCCGGAGGCGCTGACGGTCCAGGTTCTCTGGGTCGATGCCCTCAGAGTCTAAATAGCGCAGCGCCAGCAGCGTCGAAAGTGAGAAACGGGTTGAACAGGGCGCGTTAGTATCCGGCTGTGAAAACAACAGCTGACGCCGCAGAACACCGTCCGGATCTTCAACAACGGTGCTGAACCCGACCCGATCCTCGGGTAGGTTGGGCGGCGGGGGCACGCCGGGCTGATTGGGGCTATCTGGCTGACCGGGGCTGCACAGCGCAACTAGGCTGTTGCTGCCCTCCAGCTTTGCCTGTAGCGCATCGTTTGGCTGACTGCGAAAAATATCCAGTCCAATCAGCTGGGGATTCTCAGTCTCTAACCGCTCAACGGCCTCCACCAATACATCATCCGGTAGCGGATAGCCGTAGGTTTCCACATCGGCTTCTGTTGCTTCAATCACCAGAATGCGAGAGGGCATATCGGTCGCGGGGCGCTGTGCCAAAAGCCAGTCATAGCCCCGCAGTTCCAAAGGCTGTAGCCCCCCCATCCAACGAACAATAGAGACGACTGACGCTACCGCCAGCCCGACCTGGAACCGGCTAGGCCAGGGGAACCTTTGGGCTTTAGAAGAACTCGCGAGCGCTTCAGTGCTTGCTTGAGTCAGGTCTGGCGCTGCCGAATCTACCTCGCTGAGCTGTGCCCAGTCCGGCGGTGAGGCTTGTGAAGTATGAATCAGAACAGGAAGCCAGCTTGCACAGGGAAAGGTATTTTCTAACCCCTGCAAACGTTCTCTCGCCTGCCGCTCGGCCAGATGCAGCGGTGCGCCTGCAGCATAGGCGGTAAGAAAGTTTCTAAGGAAGCTTTGCGCTACCAAATCTGGGACTGGTTCCCGCATCAAAATCAGGTGTGGCAGCCCCAGCGGCTTCAGCTCCTCAGCCAGCCCCAGACCATCGCAGGAGTTAAAAATCGCCAGCTTCAGACCATTGGCGACGGCCTGCCGAAAACCATACTTCAGTTCAGAGATAGTCAGGCTATCGTCAGGGTTGATGAACAGTCGACCCTGGAGGCCAGAACCATCCGCTTCTACTGACTGGCTTAAGCTGTGTCCGGCAAAAAAGAGAATATCCCAGGGCTGGTTCCAAAGCTGTGCGTTAAAGGCGTCGCGCTCGGGTTCCACCAAAAAAGTAACCGCTGCTTGGGGCAGTCCCTCTAGCAGCCGTCGGTCTACCGCAACGTCAATACCATCGCTATGGCCAAGAATAGCGAGAATTTTAACGCTGGAGCGGTCGGTGTCAGACTGGCGACCGGTAGGAGAAGCCACTCCAGCAGAAAATCGCACTGCGCCTAAACTTATCTCTGCTTTAGGATAGCGGTCAATCACGCTCCAGCTATGCCAGGGCAGCTGCTGCAAAGCGACGTCTTCTGTACGGATCAGCACGCGGACGGTGTCTTCTCGGCTGAGGTCTTCGCGCAGCTGTTGGTCTAGAGGACGAAAGCTTGCTTGACTGAGCCAGGTTTGAAACTGCCCCTGCAGCCGCTGCGCCAGCCGCTGACAGCCTGCCACTGGCTGAATAGAGCCACCGTGGACGATCTCTTTAGGGCGAATGCGCTGGGGCCCTGACAGACTGCGATAGCTGTGCTGCCACTGCTGTAAGTTGGCTAGCAGATCTGGATCGGCAGGTAGCGTTCCCATGATCTCGGTAGATGGTGGCTCACCTTCTTGACCGATCTCTAAGGCAATCTGCACACCCTGAGTTAGGCTGCCAAAAACTTTGAGAACAACGAGCTTGTTTGCCAAGGTTAAACGCCTCTCCGTGGCCTTCCTAAAGCACAAACGACTCTACAATGTCTGTCGCCTGCCACCGCATGTGTAGACTAAATGTCTCACCGCTGATTCCCACAAACCTCAGCTGCAAAAACTCTGCCTGCCGCGTTTCTGCCTGCATCACCACCGCGCCATCTGCATCTAATATACGCAGCTGGAGTGACGCCGGTAAGCGGGTTTGTTCATCAACCGGCTGTAGTCGTATCCAGACTTCAATCTCATCAGCGGCATCATTCAGGGGCCGCAACCCTACCACAAGCACCACGTCTAAGCTATCTTCTCCTTGGGCAAGGCGATACTGCTGATAGCGCTGTGCCTGGGGTGAAGCTTCTTCCAATTCATTGACTGATGCGCGACCCCGAAAATCCCAGGCGAGCTGTGGCGCAGGCGCAGCCCAAGATTCTAGAGCCTCCCAACCCGCTGTGGTTAGATTCTGTAGCCATTGACCGAGCTGAACCGGAATTCTGGAAGGCGAGGCTGTAGGAGTGAGTAGGGCAGGAAGTCTTTCGATAGAAATCAGCCGATCAAAAGCAACCGCTGCGCTGGCCTCGGTCACGAATCCTAGCAGCGTTGCTTCTCGTAAGTTCTCGCTAAGCTGCACCGCTACGTAGCCAGCCCGATCTTCTTGTACCTCTGATGGAATTGAAAGTTCTGTTGCCTCTGGCAGTACCGGTCGACATTCGAGTCGGTCACCCGAGGGTAAATACAAATCGGCAACATCCATCAATGTCTGTTGCGCTGGCTGCTGGCTGTAGCTGCCGTCTAAATCTGTTGCAATACCCATACTGTCTAGATACACTTTGACGGCATGAACCGCCAATGCATTCAAATAAACCTGCTTAGCCTTGACAGGCAGACGGTGATACCGACGAAACTGATCGGCCTGGGCGTGAGCGCTGAGGCCGAGGGAGACAGTAAAGGTGGGCGCGTCAATCGGGGTCATGGTCGAGATTACGGTTAAACAGGGATAGCAGGGACTGGGCGACCGGGTCGCTACAGTAGCGTTTGAAACTGGGCGGAGAACTTCTGACAACATCGCTGAAAAAAGCTGCTAAGGGTGGGAATTTTAACGTCGAGCCGGGCGGAGATATCTTCCCAACTCTCGTTTGAGAAGCGGGCCAGGGCAATGGCCTGAAAGGTGGCGTCGGGGCGGTTGCGCACGTGGGTCTGTTGAAACAGCCCCTCTGGATCGGACTGAATGTAGTCACGGACGGTATCGGTGAGGCTGTCAGCGGATTCCGGCTGGGGCAAGGCGTCGAGGTCGTTCAGGTTAGGCAGCGACTCGGTGTCAAAGTCGCTGGTGGCTCGACGACACTCAATCACCATACGGTCTAGCCGAAAGTTGACCCAGTTCATAAACTTCTGGGCCTGTCCTCGCGTGGGGTCGTAGGTGTCGATGCGGCGGCAGACGTAGGCCAGGGTTTGATTGACCGCATCGTCGTACAGCAGGTCGTAGAACTGAGGCGCGAACTTGGCCCGGTGGGGTTTGGCGAGCCGTCCTGCTAGGCGAATGGCTTCGACTAGCTGTACCAGCGCATGCCGTCGTAGGGGACTGCTAGCGGGGTGGCGCTGGGCTTCCAGGGCTAGGGCTTTGAGTGAGTCGTCTGTCAGGATAGTACAGCTGGCCTGCTGAACCGTTTCGCTGGCCCACTGGCGCAGGTCGGCGGGTCCTCGGGTTGGAAGAGGCGTGAGATCGGCCTCTAGCTGCTGCCACAGCCGATCGTACAGGTCTTGGTAGATGCCGGATAGGGATTGACCGTGGGGCGGGCGGGCAATTTTTCGCGATCGCAACATCACACTAATCAACCCCGCCAGCTCAGCATGGACCGACGCGGGCGCAGCGGACTGTACCTGTTGGAACTGTTGCTGCAGCGTCTTATCCATGCCGCCATTGGGTGGAACTGTCCCCAGTCTTTCACAACTCATTCGTTTTGACGGGTTAGTCCTTTACAAAATTAAAAGATATGTCCGGGAAGTCCGTTGATTGGCCGGAAATCTGCGTGCCCCCAGCCTGGAACGCACCGCTCAGGTACATCTGCCCCGACTGATTGCCCGTACCGTTGAGCTGGATGTTGATACTGTTCTGAGAAATGCCAGAGGTCAGGGTGCCTTCGTCAAGAATCGCCGGGGTCCACTCGTCCAGCTGTTCGTTGTATTCAGAGCCCAGCATGCGCCAGCTGCCCTGACCGTTGGACTGGATCGTCAGCTCGTAGTGAACAACAATGTCGTCTCCGGGCCGCCACATAGCACCGGTCCAATCGCCGGTCAGGCTGTTGACCTGGGTAAACCGATCCGGGGTATCGACATTGTTGTTTGGGGTTGTTCTTGATGGCGCGCGACTAGGGCGGTGCTGGGTTCGACTTTGGGCAAACGCACTGCCAGCGCCAACCGAGAGGCATAGTCCAGCGATGAGCGTGACGCGAGCGGTACGCTGCAGAACTGTTTTGACCGTAGACGGACGGACGGTGATGGTTTTCACAAAAAACTCCTTTTGAGTAAGTTTAAGTAAGTCGGTCTAAGCGGTTAACTTGATCAAACCAGCGGGCAGCTCTTGTAAGCGTGTCTTACTTAGCTACCCGGCTGTATAGATTACTCAGGCGATCTGCTCAGGAAATATGCAAATGGCTGAGATTTTTTTGGAGATCGGACGAGTTATAGCTTCTGCCGCCCTGATTGGAATGACCAGTACAGGTATCTCTCAGTCCTAGAGAGCGTCGTGCGCACGGACCCAGATATAGTCAAAGAAAAGGGATCGCACTCTCTGCAGACTGCGATCACATAAGTCACATCACGTAATGGCTGACAGTGAATCCGTATTGACTAAACTCCCAGGTCCTCCAAGGCATGACCGATATCAAAGCTGTCCTGACCGCCTGCCCAGTAGATATCAGTGCGCCAATCCCAGTTGTAGCCAGTGTAAAAGTGCCAACTCAGGGTTGAGCCCACATCACTAGGAGAGAAGTCCTTAATGTTCGCCAAACTCCAGGTCGTCTCGTTAGGACGGCGGTACATCATTCTGACAACCGGCCCCATATGATCGTTGTCATAGCCCTGGTACGATATGGGCGGATGGGCCAACCCATAGGGATTTTCGCTCTCCGTCGAGTCAATCGCACAGACCGCAACTCTAGAGGCATAGCGGTCAATATTGTGCCAGATAGAGCCGTCATTGCCGCCTACTTTGTATCGGTAGAATCGATAGCTTTGACCATTACCGGGGGCATACCGCTCTCGCTCAAAAAAGTTAGAATTCGCCGGAACCTGATTCAAGCGGAAATCAGGCGTGCCGCGATCGTTGTAGTCGAAGCTATTAAACCAGCTCCGAAAGCTGTTGTCGTTGCAGCTGCCGCTAGTAGACTGGGCCAGCTGTAGGGGCTGATCCAACAGCTCAGACGGTGGCTGATTGACTAGCGGTCTGGCCCAGCCCTGCGCTTTTTGGCGCGGCAGTTCCGCATCACCCAGTATCTCAGACGGAATCTCGGTACCCGGCTCAGAGAATGCGTAGAAAACCTCGGCAATTTTGGTCTCCCTTGGCAGGTCTACCATCCCGATACTTTTGGCCCCGCGCGGCGCGTCTTCCAGAACGGCAATTTGGTCATCGGCGAGCTGCACAAATCGCAGTACGCTTTGGTTATCGAGCTTGAGCGTTGCCACAACGGTGTGGTCGCCAAATGCCAGTTCTCCGTCCACAGGTAGGTCAGCTATCGGCAGGGACATGGCCGCATCGTCGAGTGCGATCGCAGGCTGCTTAGCTTGAGAAGCGGCTGTACTGGCCTGATCTGGTTTTGCGTAGGCCGATATAGCCACGTTAAAAGAAGCTGCTAACGCCAGCAGCGCAAGAAAGCGTTTCATTAGAAAATCTCCTGAAGCGTAGAAAAGTGTCGTGTATAGGTGAGCGTTTAACGGTCAAAAATGTGTTGAAGCTAGAGCAGATCAGCACCTGCAGGGCTGTAGGGGGAGTGCTGATCTGTTCTTGATAAAGAAAGAGAAGAGCGGGATCGATCTAGTGTGTGCAGCTACCCCCAATCACACCACCGTCTTCGTCGTATTCGGTCGCTTCAAAGTCTCCATCGGCAGCAATACAGTCCGATATTGCATTATTACAGTCGATGTATCCGTGGCATTCGTACTCGGTCGAGCCGCCCGGTGCCTGAATTTGGGTCGGTCCACCCGGCGTCTCAGAACCCGACGAGTCGATTTGTACCTGGCCCTGCGGCGTACGCTGCGGAGCAGGATCCATTCGCTGCTGTTGGCCCATCACGCCGACTGAGCTGAACGCGAGTAGCGAGCCGGCTGACAAAATCACAATCGCTACAGAAAATGGGCGACGTATCATGAGGTTGCGAAGCATAGGTAATCTCCTGAAATGGGGTAAATGTGGACGGAGTCAAAGCGTTGTTAGTCGATATCTGAAAGAGAGATATCGCTTTCGTCATTCACGTCAGGGCACCGAGTGGGTCTATCTTGGTTGGCGCACAACGAAATGGTGTTGCAGCATGCAACGGATCTAGCCGCTGCTATCGCGTTGGCTACTTTGCCTAAGCCTTCGCTATCCGGCAGGCTCTGTGTCTTCGTCGATGCAGAAGGGGATCGGCTCGAACCCAATCACAAAAAGGCCGTCGTCATCGTAGATAGGCATATCAAACATGACGAGAATCGTGCCTTCGGGACAACCGTTGCCGCCGTAAACTGGGCCGTTACTACCAATTGGAAGATTCGGCCCAGGGGTTGTCAGCGCTGGTTCAATCTGAGTATTCGGGCGTTGGGTTGAGCGCTGGCTACGAACTTGTTTTACGGCAGTCGGCCTGACAAGGTGCTCAGCGGACTGAGCGTTGCTGGCGGTTGGCTGCATCGGCAACACGATAGCAGCTGAGATAAGGCTAAAAGAAAGATGGGTAGCGGCCTTTCGGGAAAAGTGTTTGATCAACATAGAGCGCTCTCCAAGGAGTGACTTGTTCAACAGGCATTAACCTGCTTCACTACCTACTCAGGTTGTTTTAAGGGCTTTTATGCAAAATCGTGAAAAAGTTGCAAGGTAGATACAGAAGATGAGGTCATCGCCCGTCAAAGTTGTCTAGATGAATCTGTTAGGACTGGGTAGCCAAATAGGGGGAAATCGTTCTGAATACAGTCTTCTCTTCATCCTGTTTGCGCTGGCATGGTTCAAAAACGGCCAATTTTGGGTGACACTCTCAGCACAAAATAAGCCATCACTGTTGATGACTGCTTTAAGGAGCTCGTCAGCGTCTACGCCCTCTGAAACCACTTAAATTCCAGCAACTCCAGCCAATGAGGATGAGCTGCTCTGCCAGGTGGCTGATGGGCTAAACTTGTCAGACCTGAGTAGCTAAAATGGAGTATGTGGCATCTGGCTGAGTCACTTGGGTATCTTACTCAAGCCTTTGCCTGCCCACGATCCATGAATTGCCCACACTGCCAGTCAACGAGGATTTGGATTTTACAACGCCAGACCAACCTGGGTTAGACCATGTTTCGATGCAAGCGGTGTCGGCGCACCTACAATGAGCGGACAGACACACCTTTCAACTTCATTGAAGTGCCCACCGACATCATCTTCCAAGTTTTATTCTGTCGCGTCCGATACAAACTCAGTTATCGGGATTTTGCCGAGTTTTTCTTAATCTGAGGATTTCAATTCACCCACGAAACGGTGAGGGATTGGGAGGAGCGCTTTCTCCCGTACTTCATCGAACAGATACGAACGAAACGCCAGGGAAAGGTTGGCAGGGTATGGCTTGTGGATGAAACGTACGTGCGAGTGAAAGGCTCCTGGTGCTATCTTTACCGGGGCATTGATGAGGATGGCAATCTGGTCGATGTTCGCTTAAGTAAAACCCGTGATATGGATGGAACGAAAGCGTTCTTTGCCCAGGCGTTCGGCCTTCACGAGGAAGTACCAGAAAAAGTAGCTACCGATGGGTTGACCTCCTACCCACGAGCGATCGCCGACGAGCTAGCCTACATTCCGCAGGTTGCTTTTAGTTTTTAACTGTGCATTGAATAGTCGTAGCCCGAAACCTCGAAACCTCGTTC
>JBCBWI010000059.1:0-26613 GCA_039817185.1 Cyanobacteria bacterium J06648_16
CAGTTTTTTCGCCCTTTGACAACCCCTGCGTTACATTCCTACATATACTCTCTTGCCAATACTTTTTAAGTAGTTGCCACCAGTGCTACGAGCTCCGTGTGACTGAACGGCGACGGCTTCCCCGCGGCTGGCAGCACCAGGGGCAAGCTGTTATCGATCTAGATATCAACCGGCAGATCTACGAGAGGCAGGGGTCTGCGGCTGGCGCTACGCTGCGCGAACTCGAAGCACTAATCCTGCAATATGTCGAAAGTGAAAAGTGCAAGACGCCGACTGCAATGCTGCAGACATACAAGCAACGACTTGTGACCATTTTACTCCCGCTTTTGAAGCCCCCTGAATTCCTCACTACCGCTGGTATTGTGCCAGAATCATCGGTCTCTTTCATTCAGGGGTTTCATCAGGGCAAGTATACGGAGGCCATTTTCTATCAGCAGGCGATTTATGTCCTTGCCTGTCAAGTTCCACGTTCGGAACGGCTACGCATCGTCCAGCTGCTGCGTTCAATTTCGGGCCAGCGGGCCCCTTATATAATCACCGCGTCTGATACGGACTATAAACTTTGGGTGCGTCTTAAATCCCAGTTGGGGGCCGAGGTTATCACCCAACAGCAGCCAGCGTTTTGGGAAAAGTATGTGCGCGTTTAACAATCCTAGGCAGATTGGTTTTACCTAGGCAACCCACTGTTTAGTCCGTTCGACCGCCGTTTGCCAGTGCTTAAACTGGGTCTGGGCAGTAGCGGCCTGCTCGCCCGGTTCAAACACCCGATCGATCTTACGACCGGCCACTAGCGCCTCGTAGTCCTGCCAGAGCCCCACCGCCAGCCCTGCCCCGAAGGCCGATCCTTGGGCAGTGGCGTCCAGCACCGCCGGTCGTTCTACGGAAATGTCCAGCACGTCGGCCTGGTACTGCATGAGAAAGTCGTTGTTGCAGGCCCCGCCGTCTACCTTGAGCAGCTGAATCGGAGTGCCGCTGTCTTCGTTGATCGCTTGGACGACTTCTTTCGCCTGATTGGCAATGGCCTCCAGCACAGCTCGAACCATGTGAGCATTGGTGGTGCCTCGGGTGATGCCCATAAACGCGCCGCGCGCGGTCATATCCCAGTGGGGCGCGCCCAAGCCGCTCAGGGCCGGGACAAAATAGACGCCACCGTTATCCTCGACCGATGTCGCCAGAATTTCGCTGTCTGCGGCGTTATCAATTGTTTTCATGCCGTCGCGCAGCCATTGGATGCAGGCACCCGCAGTAAACATGCTGCCCTCTAGCGCATAGCCCAGGTCGTACGAGTCGAAACGACCTGAGCCACGCGCAGTGGTCCAGGCGATGGTTGAGAGGAGCTGATTGTGCGATCGCACCAGCTTATCGCCCGTATGCGCTACCAAAAAAGCCCCCGTCCCGTAGGTACATTTGAGCAGCCCCGGCTGGTTGCAACCGTGGGCAAACAGCGCCGCCTGCTGGTCGCCATAGACTGCCGCAATGGGAATTTCTACCCCCAGCAGATCGGCCCTCAACAAACCAAAATGGCCCTGACTGGGACGAATCTCAGGCAGGAGCTGAGCCGGCACTTGAAACAGATCGAGCAGGTGCGGATCCCACTGCGGCTGCTTCAGGTTCATCAGCAGGGTGCGGCTGGCGTTGCTGTGGTCGGTGGCATGGACCCGCCCATTGGTCAGGTTCCATAGCGCCCAGGCGTCTATGGTTCCGGCCAGCACGGTATCCAAATTGTCAGGCTGCGTTTTTTCAAGCAGCCAGCGTAGCTTAGTCGCTGAGAAGTAGGCGTCTAGAAAAAGTCCGGTACGTTCATAGATATCACTACGGTGTTCGGCGAGCTGATTACACATCTCGGCCGTGCGCCGATCTTGCCAAACGATGGCGTTGTGGAGCGGCTGACCGGTATTTTTGTCCCACAGCAGGCAGGTCTCCCGCTGCACGGTCAGACCAATGGCGGCGATATCGGTTCCGGTAATGCCTGCAGTCTGGACGGCCTGCTTGAGCGTCGTCTGGACCGCCTGCCAAATTTCCAACGGGTCGTGCTCGACCCAACCGGGCTGGGGGTAATACTGGGTCAGCTCTCGGTAGGATTGCCCGACAATCTCGCCGGCTGAGTCAAACACGAGGGCACGATTGCCGGTGGTGCCCAGATCCAGGGCCACAACATACTGAGCCATTCCCACTTTCCTCACACGGATTATATAAGGGCGTAGAGACTAGCGACCCAGTAGCTCGGCCACCTCTACCGCCCTCATTCTGTCCTGAGAACTCTCTCGTTATGAAGAGAGGCCAAAAGTCTTTGAGGAAATTAATGAAGCGTAGGATTTTTGTTACAGCGATTACTGTTTAGGATTCTCCTGTCTGCTGTTTTCTACGTCGGACCCGGTTTGTTCCAGCAGTTTAGAGAGCTGCCCACGAATGTGGTCTAGCTTTCTATCGACCTTCGGGACAACTAGCAGACGGACCTCGACCTCAGCAATATTGTCGATACGCGTGGTTTTTTCCCACAGCTTACGCTCGCTTTCAGACTCTGATTCGTAGCGGAACGTAATCGTTTCGGAGTTGACATCCAGAATCTCAACATTCTTAAACCAGCCGTTGCTGCTCCTGACAAACAGCCACACACCCGGTTGACCCGTGAGTTCTTTAAGTCGCTTTTCCATGGGATATATTTACCTTCTGAAGAGAATTTATCTTGCAGTGGCCGCTGCAAAGGTATGGGCGCGGTGGCGAACCAGGTGCGCGGCAGACGATTGAAACGACGATGATTGAGGCTCTCAACTCCGTCCGGCTTGAAAATCTGAGGTTTCCCTACGGAAAAACACTGATTCCAAACGTGACGAGGGTTAAAGGGGGCCTAAGCGAAATGAATAAAGCTATCTTTCTTAAGATTCCTTCATTTACTCTAACATTTCGAAAATGATGTGTCAGGAGTAAAACAAAATCTTTCTAGCGGTGTGTAATCAGCCACTAGAAAGACTTTCAGAAAACTGAAAAAAAGTTAGGAGAAAATACTGAGGAGATATTCTTCAGTTTTTTGAGCCGCCTCAGCGGTATTCGCCACGGCGGCATCCGTAACCGGCATGAATAGAACAGCCTGGCTATCCCTAAGCTCAAATACACGGGCGTCTTTAATATCAGTTTCGATAGTTAGATCGGGCGTTGCGATCGCAACCTGCCACTCATCCATATTCAGCTGTAGCCAGTCCCCCAGATGGACCTTGAGCGGATCGCCGCCCATGTGGGCCACCATGGCAAACCGTTCCTGCCCCCCCGGCTCATAGCGCAGCCCGTAAAATATCGTGCGCTGATCGTCACTGACCCGGTTGAATCGGTCCCGTCCGGTCAGATTTTTCTGGAGCCAGGGGTAGCGCCGCCGATGCTCCCGCAGCGCCAGATGAAAGTAGCTGACGTCCGGGTCGAGCCGATCGTAATAGCGGGCCACATTGCAGAGATCGTGGCCATCTTCCATAAAGGCCATGGCAAACTGCTTCAGCTTAGGCACATCCAGCGTAGCCAAAAAGCGCGGCAGCGAAGGCTCAGCCAGCACGTCTTCCATGGCTGGAATCTCACAGTCAATGCCGTTATCGCTCAGGCAATGACGGCAGATCTCAGCCACGGCCTGCAGGTCGTAGTCGGTGGCGACCATGGCATCCTGGAGGGCGTGAGCAAAGTCGTGTAGCTGGTCGTAGTTAGAAAACCCAAGCCGCTTCAGCTGCGGAAACAGGTCAGGCCGAGCATAGTCGTCCGGTTCCACCTGCCAGTCCAAAAAGCCCACTTCCTCCGAGACCACCTTCACCCCGTAGCGATCGTCCGTATTTCTAAAAAAGCCCCAGGGTGTTCCCACGTTGGCGTTCAGAAAATCCATCGGTAGACCGGGGCTAAAGCCATACACCCAAAGCTGGGTAGCCGGATTGTTGTAGGCCTTGTGCAGGACCTCGGGACGCGTCTCGCCTAAATTCCAGTTCACCGGGTATTCGGCTTCATCGACCTGGTTACCGCGTCGGACCGTATCGTGGTTGCCGCAGCCCGTAATCCAGTGGTCGCCCTGGAAAATCACCTCGCAGACCCGTCGCCATTTACGGTCCCAAAACCCTTGAAGGCTGGGGGTATTGTGGGCAAAAATCAGCGGCCCCCACTGAAACGAGTCGGGCTGCTGCTCAACGAGCTCTCGATACCGCGAAATCTCCTCCCAGCCTTCCTGGGGCCAGGGGCGTCCATCCTCAAAGATGGTAAACATCAGCCGCTTAAAGCCGCCGACATTCTGAATCACGTCGCTCATGGCCAGCAGATAGGTATCATCCTGCTCAACCCGATCCGTGAGGGGATTAAAAAAGCGAAAATCCTGTCCACCATCGACCCGAATGCCGTCGGCACCTGTGTTGATTTTGCGCCGCTGCATTTCCAGCAGAATCGCCCGTACCTGGGGCGACTGGTGGTTGAGGTCCTGACCATACATGTTCGGTCCTTTCAGAAACTGATGGGTCAGCAGCTCCAGGGACTGGTTATCGGCATGGCCATAGACCAGGTCATAGATCAGCAGGATCGGCCCTTGCGAAAAGTTGTGCAGGGTAGCGACAAAATCTACCACCTCATCGGGTCTAAGGCTCCCAAGGACAGCCGGATTGGTCGTCCCAGAACCGAGGATGGGCACGTCATAGCCCCAGTTTTGGGTGTCTGGTTTGCGCAGATTAACGATCAGGGTCAGGGCAGATTCTGCTTCGTCCTCGTCCTCACTCGGCGGAATCGCAAAAAATTCGTACTCCAGGTGGGCGTCTTCGCGGCGGTACTCGATCGTCGGCTCGACCGGCAGCAGCTGAATCGCATCGTAGCCGGCATAGACTGCCTCGTCTGGGGTCAGCGGTTCATTCCGAACCAACTTTTCAGAAATCCGCTGGTAGATCTGGGTAAGCCCTTCAAGGGTGCCCTCAGGAGACGCCGTTTTGACATGAATCTGGAGAATATTGGTAGGGGTCGGCTCCCGTGGGATTTCGCTATCGGCCTTACTCACGCCCCGCTGCCGAAAGTAGGCCCGGTCCTGACGCTCGCGCTGGACTCGGTGCATGTCGTACAGCTCAGCAGGCGCAAACACACCGTAGGGCAAGGAATAGGCCATCGGGTCGCGAATAATCCGCACTCGGCCCTCAGGGTCCACGTAGCGCAGCCAGTAAAAGCTGCCAGCCTGATGCCGCCGACCGGGCTGCAGCCCCTCAATAACGGCCCAGACAAACTCCCCCTGCTTAGCGACAGGCACGCGCACCCGCTGGAATTCGACCCGCTGTTCTGCGGCCCGAAAATCAATCGGGGTTTGGGGTGTGTAGACCTCTAGCTCAACTTTGTACTCCGATTGAATAATGTCACCGGCCAGTTCTGGAGTCCAAAAGCCGATGTCGGTAAAGCGATCGCGCCGGTAGTTGGCCCCCAATCGGCGAGCCAGCTTTTGGGCCTTTTCAAAGTAGGTTGCGTCTGAGCGCTGGATGCTGTCGGCCCAGGCCAGCAGGCCTTGGGTCTCGTCTTCGACCAGTTGAATGCGCTTGGAGCGGACAGCAATCACGGGCGGGTCTCCTAATATGTGACCTTGGACAAAAGATAGGTAAAGCAGCCTGATAGCTCACAACCTCGGTAGCCAGCGCTGCAGCACTGACGGGAGGCCGATCAGCCTTCAAACATTCGGCCTAAAATATTCGGCCGACAGGCACTGACTGTCCCTTTACGGGTTTATTAAAAGCAATCGGCACCCCGCGCTGTTTTGAGGAGTCAACAACGACAGGAATGCATCAGGAATGCACATAATGTGAATGCGTAGAGTTAACTCCTGACCCCTTTCTACCCAGAGCTGTAGAAAAATAACAATGAGATAAACGGCGATAGGTAATTCAGTAAATATTAACAGTTCTGTTTTTTACTTTCGCTACAGATAAAACGTCGAGTCTGATCACTCTCCTCAAAGAAGCGCGGCAGGGGCAACCCAGTGGTATAAACCGGTCTCGGATACCTGTCAGCAGAGGCGATCTGGAACCGCCGCACGTTTGCAAAACTTAACCCCGTGCTGTATTGTTCACTCCTGTAAGGGGTTCGCTGATCGTCTGAGTCGATGCCATCGGATAGCGCTTGTGACTAGATGACTTATGGCTATAGATGATTTTGATAGCAATATTGAGTTCCAAGCTCGCACCTCTACTCTTCACCGCTGCGAAATTGCAGAGTTTAGTGCCTGTCTAACGCCCTTCATGCTGCAGATACGGATTTTAATGCAGATACTGCAGATACAGATCGTAGGCGATCCAGCTAGACGACTAGGCTAGCAAATTTCGTGTGTTTACATAAAATCGGGAGCGTTGTGTCATGAAATCTTCGCTGGTTATTCTCTACCACCGTGAGCCCTACGACGAGGTGGTCGAAAACGGCAAAATTTACTATCGAGATAAAAAGAGTCCCAACGGAATTGTCCCCACGCTCAAAAGCTTCTTTGCCAACGCGGATCAGAGTACCTGGGTCGCCTGGAAGCAGGTCAAAGACCTGCAAAATCCTGACTTCGAAGATCGCGTCACGATGGAAGGGGGCAAGGACAGCTGTGTCGTTCGTCGCATTCCCCTATCGGCCGAGCAGGTCAAGAATTTCTATCACATCACCTCGAAAGAGGCATTTTGGCCGATTTTGCACTCTTTCCCTGAGCACTTTACCTACGACAGCTCTGATTGGGAGAACTTTCAGAATATCAATCGGCTGTTTGCCGATGCCGCCTGCGAAGACGCCGCAGACGATGCCCTGATCTGGATTCACGACTACAACCTATGGCTAACGCCATATTACATCCGGCAAAAAATGCCTGATGTGAAAATTGCCTTCTTCCATCACACGCCGTTTCCGGCAGCGGACGTGTTCAATATTCTTCACTGGCGCAATGCCATCATTGACAGTCTGCTGTGCTGTGACCTCTGTGGTTTCCACATTCCTCGCTACGTCCAGAACTTTGTTTCGGCGGCTCGCAGCTGCCGCGAGGTCAAAATTGTTGAGCAGATTCCCGTACCAAATGCCTTTACCAAGGTGGGCACGGCCCTGGCCGAGCCTGAGATGGTGACCAAGCTGGAATACAACAACCGGATTGTTACGATTGACGCTTTTCCGGTCGGCACCAGTCCTCAGAAAATTCGCGATGTGGTAATGCAGCCTGCGGTGCAGGATCGGGTCAAGGCGCTGCGAGCCGAGATTGGCGACAACAAGCTGATTATGTCGGCTGGGCGAGTGGACTATGTCAAAGGGGCCAAAGAAATGCTGGCCTGCTACGAGCGCCTGCTGGAACGTCGCCCTGAGTACATTGGCAAGGTCAACCTGATGATGACGGCGGTGAAGGCCGCCAAGGGGATGCGGGTATACCGCCTTGCCCAGGAGAAGATTGAGCAAATGGTCGGTCAAATCAACGGGCGCTTTGGCAACTTGAGCTGGACACCGGTGCAGATTTTTACCGAGCCGCTACCCTACAACGACCTGATGGGACTGTACAAGGCGGCGGATATCTGCTGGATTTGCCCCTTGCGCGATGGCCTGAATCTGGTCGCCAAAGAATACGTCGCGGCCCACGGCGGCGAAGATGGGGCGCTGATTCTCTCGGAGTTTACGGGCTCGGCGGTAGAGCTGCCGGACGCGCTGCTGACCAACCCCTATTCGTCTAAGCGGATGGATGAGTGCATCGACGCGGCCCTAGAAATGTCGCCCGAGGAGCAGGCTGAGCGCATGGCTAAGCTACACAAGGCGATTTGTCGGTACGACGTGCAGCAGTGGGCCAACCACCTGTTCAGAGAAGCCAAGGCGACCATTGCCACGCCAGAGAACAAGCAGCTGACGGCGGTGTAAATCAGCTAACCAGTGCCCAATCCAAAAATCTATGGCATCTTGAGAGCGTGGGGTTGAGTCATGGCTGCACGGTCAGTTCGTCTAGCCCGCAGGCAGCGTGTCACTAGGGAGCAGTAATGCCGGACTATTCAACCATTGAGGCCCAAAATTACGACCTGATTGTCATCGGGGGCGGGATCAACGGGGTGGCCGTCGCCCGAGATGGCATCCTGCGGGGGCTCAAGACGATTTTGATCGAGAAGGGCGACTTTGGCGGCGCGACGACGAGTTGGTCGAGCCGTCTGATCCATGGCGGGCTGCGGTATCTAGAGTATTTTGAATTTAATTTGGTCAGAGAATCGCTGCGCGAAAGAGAGATTTTACTGCGCACAGCCCCCCATCTGGTCAAGCCCATTCAAATGACCATCCCGATCTATGCCCAGGGCTCTCGCAGCTACTGGGAAATTCAGGCAGGGATGGTGCTGTATGACCTGCTGAGCTACGACAAGACCCTGCCCAACCACCGCATGCTGGGGGCGACTAAGCTGCAGCAGCTATTTCGCGCCATAGAGCCAGCGGGCTGTCGGGGGGCGGCGCAATACTACGACGCCCAGGTAGAGTACGCCGAGCGGCTGTGTCTAGAGATTGTGCTGTCGGCCCAGGCAGCAGGGGCTGACATGCTCAACTATGTGACCGTCACCGAGCTGCAGCGGCAGGGTAACCGGATTGCCGCCCTGACCTGCCGCGACAGTGAAAGTGGCGAGGTCTTTACGGTGAACGGGCATGACCAGACCGTGGTGATCAATACCTCGGGTCCGTGGGTTGATCAGGTGTGCGATCGCGGCGTGCGCGGCGACACCCCTGCGCCGGTTGGCAGCAACCGCCGGATTGGAGGAACCAAGGGCAGTCACCTGTTCGTAGACCGGTTTCCGGGCGCGCCAGACCAGGCGCTGTACGTGGAGGCACTGACCGATGGTAGGCCATTTTTCATTCTACCGTGGCTCGATCTGTGCCTGATTGGCACCACCGACATCCGGTTTGACGGCGATCTGGAAAACTTCAAAGCCAGCAACGAAGAAATTGATTACCTGCTGCGCGAGACCAATCGCGTGATCCCAACTGCGCGGCTGACGCGAGAGTCGATTAAATTTACCTACTCGGGGGTGCGCCCCCTGCCCTACGCGGCAGGCAAGAAGACCAGCAGCATTACCCGCAGTCACGTGCTGTACGACCACGGGCCTGAGCAGGTGGAGAACATGGTGTCGTTGATTGGCGGCAAGCTGACCACCCATCGCCAGGTCGGTGAGGAAATGGTCGATGCCGCGCTGAAAAAGCAAAATCGTCCCGTCAGCAAGAGCGTCACGCGCCAGAACGCGCTTCCCGGTTCGCTCACTAAGCAGCAGGCGGCTGAGCTGGTGGCCCAGGGAGACCGGGACCAGGTTGCCCATTTAATTTCGATCTACGGTATTCGAGCCCGTGAGGTGATGGCGCTCATTGAGGAATTTCCTGCATTGGGTGAGCCCATCGTTGAAGGTCTAGCGGATATTCAGGCGCAGATTGTCTACAGCGTGAAGTCTGAGATGGCCCGTACCTATCTGGATATTTGTCGGCGGCGGACGGCATTGGCGTTCCAAGCGAACTATGGGTTTGACGCCCTACCGGTGTTAGAAGCGGTGCTAAAGCAGTATTGCGGCTGGACCCAGGAAAAGTGCGATCGCAACCTCGCCGACTACACCGCCTACATGCGCGATAACTGCATTCCTGACTATCACCTGGCTAAATACGAAACTGCTGTACCCATGCCGGTGGGGTAGTGTAGCAGTCGCCAGTGACGTTTGAGTTACAGACGCTTGAGTTACATTTTAGAGCCGTTGGGTTTCGCGGGGGCTGGACGCCAACCTACAATGGCTGTGTTTCCAACCTTGGAATGCCTGTGATTACCACGCCTACGCCCGAAACCCCAACTGTTCCCCTCTCTGAGGCCCTCAAGCAAACGGCTCGGGTCACCGTACTGGGGTCCGGCGCTTGGGGGACGGCCCTGGCTCGGATTGCGCTCACGAACGGCAATCTGGTGCAAATTTGGTCGCGACGCGGCCCGCTGGACCTGGCGGTGGCGGTGGCCGACGCCGACATTGTGCTGTCGGCAATCTCGATGAAGGGGGTGGCCAGTCTGGCAGCGCAGTTGCAGGCAGCCCAGCTCGATCCCAAAACGATTTTAGTCACGGCCACCAAGGGCCTCGATCCGGAAACCACCCGAACGCCCTCTAAGATTTTTCGCGATACGTTCCCTGACAACCCGGTGGTGGTGCTGTCGGGACCGAACCTGTCTAAGGAAATTGAGGCCGGGCTACCGGCCGCCACGGTGGTGGCCAGCGATGACCTGGACGCAGCGGCCCAGGTGCAGCAGGTCTATTCCTCAGAAAACTTTCGGGTGTACACCAGCAACGACCCGATCGGGGCCGAGCTGGGCGGCACGCTCAAAAATGTGGTTGCGATCGCAGTCGGCGTTTGCGATGGGCTCAAACTGGGATCCAATGCCAAAGCCGCCCTGATCACCCGCGCCATTCCCGAAATCATCCGCGTCGGCGCGCATTTTGGGGCCAATATTGAAACCTTCTACGGTCTGTCGGGCCTGGGCGACCTGCTGGCGACCTGCGACAGCCCGCTGAGCCGCAACTATCGGGTAGGGCTGGGGCTGGCCCAGGGGCAGTCACTCTCTGAGATTCTAGAAGACCTGGGCAGCACGGCAGAGGGGGTAAACACGGCCCACGTGCTGATGGATGTCGCTAACCGCGAAGAAATTCCCGTGCCCATCGCCCGCCAGGTCCACCGTCTGCTGATGAGCAAGATCACGCCCAAAGAAGCCGTCGAAACGCTGATGGAGCGCGACCTCAAACCAGAATATTGCGATCTGAGCGATCACCGCTGAAGTGAACCGCCAGCACCTGATGCGAGCGAGTGTTGGCAACGTAGAGCAGTCCATCCCCGCTACCCAGACCGTGGGGCTGCTGCAGGTCAGCTGCGATCGTTTCGCACCGGCGCGAGCCCAAGCTCAACCGCTTGATTTTGTTGTTGTAGGTATCGGCAATCCAGAGAGAATTGGCTGGCCCCATCGCAATCCCCACGGGATGCTGTAGCCGCACCGCATCGCCTATGCCATCTCGGTCGCCGAAGTCGAACAAGGCACCGCTGCCGCAGAGGGTTTCAACAACGGGATTCGGACCCAGGCTCACCCGGCGAATACTGCTGGTTTCACTATCGGCAACGTACAGAGACTGTCCATCGGTATCCAGTCCGCTAGGCTGAGCAAAGGCCGCAACAGTGCGGTCGCCATCCACGCAGCCCTCTGCGCCGGTGCCGATGTAGGTCTCTAAACGCCCCGTTGCCAACTCCATCCTCCAGATTTGGTGGATTCCGGCCAGGGCAATGTAAAGCTGTTGGTTCACCAGGACCAAATCCCACGGGGAGTTGAGCGGCAGCGTCGTGCCAACGCCACCGTGGGGAAAGATTGCTCGCCCCTGTTCGCCTGTCCCGGCTAGGGTGTGAACCCGCTGCTGAGCGAAATCGACGCAGCGAATCGTGTGGTTTCCCGCATCGGCTACGTAGAGGCTCTGTTTTGCTGCGTCCCAAGCCATCCCTTGGGGCTGCTTGAACTGCGCCATCTGTAAATCGCCGTCCTGCAACCCCGCGCTGCCATTACCAACTCTCTGCTGAATCTGTCCACTCAGGTCCGCCACCACAATCCGGTGGTGGCCAGTATCGGCCACAAACAGCCGATCCGCTGCGGCCAGAATCTGGCTGGGGAAGCGTAGGGGGGTGGCCGGTACCGGACAGGCCGGGGCAGCAGGCAGGGAAACGTGCAGCGCGTCGGCTGTAGCTCCCTCTATCAGCGGGTCAAGCACTTGCCGAAGCTGATCAGCGGGTCGCTCACCACTGAGCTGCCGGACAATGTAACCTTGCGGGTCGATAAAGACCAAGGTCGGCCAGGCCCGCGCGGCGTAGGCCTGCCACAGGTTAAGGTCCATGTCCACCACTACCGGATGAGTGATGCCGTGCTGTGCAACTGCCTGCTGGACGCTTTCTGGCGACTGCTCGGCGTCAAACTTAGCGCTGTGGATGCCGATGATGACGAGCCTATTGCCGTAATGCTGCTCAAGCTGGTGCAGGACCGGCATCATGTGCTGGCAGTTAATGCAGCCCTGGGTCCAAAACTCTAGCAGGACCACGCGGCCTTTGAGGTCACGTAGGGATAGGGGCGCGGCGACGTTGAGCCAGGGCAGGTCGGCAGGCAGCTGGGGCGGCCGAACACGCATTAGCGGTTGCCGTAGGTTTTGAGACTGCGATCGCGATAGTCGTACAGCCGTTTCAGTAGCCTGCGTCCCGAGTTTGGCTCCGGCTCTGTTTCGCCGTTGCTTTCGATTTCAGCCTCGATCACATCCACAATATCCGGCACATCCTCGCCGGGGGGTAGCGCCTGCTCAGCATCCATGACCGTTAAGTCCTCAATTTGGGCATCTACGGTCTCGGCAGGCGAGGCCGCTGGCTGCAGGTCGTCGCTTGGGCCGGGCGACTCGGGCGGAGTGGGTTCTTCCAACGGTACAGACGTTACATCGTCATCAGCGTATTCTACTGATGACGTCGGGTCTGTTTCAGTCGGCGCTGTTTCGGCATTAACGGGCTCAAGCGCTTCTACAGATTCGGTCTCTTCTTTCTCTCCCTCAGACTTGTCCAACGCCGGGTTGTCGAGTTCTGATGCCGCGTTCGGTTCATTAGCCCCTGGTATGTCTAAGGCGGGTTCGGTCAATTCCGGAACGGTCAGGCTCGGTTCGTTAAGGTCTGGAACCAGCGGTTCTGGCGCAGGCGCTTTGGTCTCGCTGATCGGCTCAGATAGGTTGAGTTCGGCGGACTGAGCGCCGTCTGATGACGTGGGCGGTGTGACCTCGAGCGCTGGGGGCGTTGCTCCGGCGGGTGCCGTCTCCGCAGCGCTGCCCGCTTGGGTCGGTTCTGATTCCGGTTCTGATGCTGGCGCGGGCGGTTCTGGGAGCGCGGGCGGTTCTGGGAGCGCGGGCGGTTCTGGGGGCGCGGGCGGCACATAGCTCGGATCTACGATGCCCGTTAGTTCAGCCGCCGTCAACTCACCGCGCATCAGCTGCGATAGCGGGTCTGTTCCGTCTGGGCGGTACTCAATCAGCCGCGCCACATTATTAAACGCATTAACAATAGGCCGATCGTCTTCGTCTTCGAGTGCCAGCTGCACCCAGTTTTGCCCTGGCTTTAGCCCCTTGAGATAAACCGGTTCCCAGGTATCAACACGCAGGCTTTCGCCATTGACCGTACAGCGCAGATGCCAGTCTTTAACGTCATCCAGGTCGCTTTCTTGCGCGATCAGGTGCAGAGGAACATCCGTCAGGTAAAAGTCGAGCAGGATGGGCTCAGCCCCATAGTGGCCCTCTGGCTGACTGTAAATCAGCTGCGGCTGCTCGGGGGTCGGCTGATTCTCCCCCGTTTTCGCAAACACATGAAAGGTGGTCTGAGCGTAGGCGTCTATATTCTTGTAGCTCTCGTGCCAGGGCTTGGCCGCCAGCACTCGCAGCGTGTGGGTCCCAGGCGTCAGGTCGGACAGCACCAGCGGGTCCCCTGCGTCATACACCGAGTAGGTTTGCTGGCCATCTAGCACGACATGCAGGTGGGGCCCCAGCTGCCAAACATTGTCCTTATATATAGGCAGGTCTCGCACCCGCAGACGAACGCGAACGGTCGTGTCGGTGAGCACCTCGTCCGGCTTGGGACTGAGGATGGCAACGCTGGGCTGATGGGTGTCGGCGGTGAGGTTGAGCAGTGCGATCGCACCCGGTGGTTCCACCACCTCAACCGACGCGCGGGGCGTCAATGACTGTGGAGCAGGGTCTACGGGTAGCGCAATCGGAGCCGTTTCTGCTTGGCTGCAGCCCATCAGCCCTAACAACAGCGCGCCCACCAGCAACCACTTAGCAATTTGTCGAACGGTTTGCGCGCGTCGCCCCCCGACTCGGGCTCCACCCCACTGAGACCCCCTGACCCGATACCCCATCCCCACAACTCCAGACAACCACTTGCGGTAATAGGGACTATAGCCGATGCGCGAACGCGCAACCGTGACGTTTCTGAAAGCCGTTAATTCGAGCCCGAACGACAACAGTTAACAATGCGTAACAAAATAAAGGCGGTTTGTTACGCATTGTTACTTTTTTGCAATTCGTCTCAAGCGTCTAACCCGATGCAATCCCGATGCAATTAATAGCGATTTTTTATTGACGTCAGAAGAAAAACTGTTCAACTTACTTAAAAGGTCGTAATCCAGCCGCTTTCCTGAGAAGACGGCGCTCGAATATTGCGTTTTGTTAATGTCTTGGCGAGTCAGCAACATTCAAGTGCATTGTATGGGCGTGCAACCCTAGCAATATCAACGTTCTCAGAGGTTGAATTATTGTTAACTGCATTCAGATGAGGTTAGGTCTGCCAACTATAATGCTTTGGAACATTCCTGTGCCGAGCGTTCATGTTTGGCCCACAAATCAATGGTTTTAATAGATTGCTGAGTCTTCAGCTCGTCTGTTAGGCCCCGTCTGTTAGGCATTGTTTTGTCAGGGTCAACCGCTAGATTTAATGGCTTAGCATGCTTAGCCTCGGATGAAGGATGTTCGTTCTTTGTCTAGAGAGAGGAGAGTCTCCATGACAACTACCCCGCGCGAGCGGGAGGCGAAAGCCAAGGTTGTGGTTGATACCGATCCGACGCCAACTTCCTTTGAGAAGTGGGCCAAGCCGGGTCATTTTGACCGCACTCTGGCTCGGGGTCCCAAAACCACCACCTGGATTTGGAACCTCCACGCTGACGCTCACGATTTTGATAGTCACACCAGTGATTTAGAAGACATTTCGCGCAAAATTTTTAGCGCGCACTTTGGCCACTTGGCCATCGTGTTTATTTGGCTGAGCGGCATGTACTTCCATGGCGCTCGTTTTTCCAATTTTGAAGCTTGGATGAGCGACCCCACGGGCATCAAGCCCAGCGCTCAGGTAGTTTGGCCAATTTTCGGTCAAGAAATCCTGAACGCTGACGTCGGCGGTGGCTTCCACGGTATTCAAATCACCTCGGGTCTGTTCCAGATGTGGCGCGGCTCAGGTATCACCAACTCGACCCAGCTGTATGCCACCGCGATTGGCGGTCTGGTCATGGCCGGGCTGATGCTGTTTGCTGGCTGGTTCCACTATCACAAGCGGGCACCCAAGCTGGAGTGGTTCCAAAACGTTGAGTCGATGCTCAACCACCACCTAGCTGGCTTGTTTGGTCTGGGTTCTCTGGGCTGGACTGGGCACTTGATCCACGTATCAGCGCCCATCAATAAGCTGCTGGATGCTGGCGTGGATCCGAAGGATATTCCCTTGCCCCATGAGTTCTTGTTTGACAAGGCATTCATGGCGGACCTGTATCCCAGCTTTGCCCAAGGGCTGACGCCGTTCTTCACTCTAAATTGGGGTGCCTACACTGACTTCCTGACCTTCAAGGGCGGGCTGAATCCGGTGACGGGCGGCCTGTGGATAACGGATATTGCCCACCATCACCTGGCCATTGCGGTGATGTTCCTGGTGGCAGGTCATATGTACCGGACCAACTGGGGCATCGGTCACAGCATCAAAGAAATCCACGCAGCTCACCAGGGCGACCCGCTGCTGTTCCCCGGTGCGGGCGGTCACAACGGGCTCTATGAGTTCCTGACGACTTCCTGGCACGCACAGCTGGGCCTGAACCTGGCGATGGCGGGTTCGGTAACGGTGATTGTGGCGCAGCATATGTACGCGATGCCGCCCTATCCCTACATTGCGATTGACTATCCCACTCAGCTATCGCTGTTTACCCACCACATGTGGATTGGCGGCTTCCTGATTGTGGGTGGCGCAGCGCACGCTGCGATCGCAATGGTCCGCGATTACGATCCGGCGATGCATGTAGACAACGTGCTTGACCGTATCCTGCGGGCCCGCGATGCGATCATCTCCCACCTCAACTGGGTCTGTATTTTCCTCGGCTTCCACAGCTTTGGTCTCTACATCCACAACGACACCATGCGGGCGTTGGGCCGTCCCCAGGACATGTTCTCTGACAGCGCCATTCAGCTCCAGCCGATCTTCGCCCAGTGGATTCAAGGTCTGCACACCGCAGCCGTGACTTCGACTGCGCCGAATACGCTTGAGCCCGTTAGCCACGCCTTTGGCGGTGCGACGGTGGCCGTAGCGGGCAAGGTCGCCATGATGCCGATTCCGCTAGGGACGGCAGACTTCATGGTCCACCACATCCACGCGTTCACCATCCACGTCACGGCGCTGATCCTGCTCAAGGGTGTGCTCTATGCCCGTAGCTCTCGTCTGATTCCCGACAAGAGCGAGCTGGGCTTCCGCTTCCCCTGTGACGGTCCCGGTCGGGGCGGTACGTGCCAAGTTTCCGCTTGGGACCACGTCTTCCTGGGTCTGTTCTGGATGTACAACGCCCTATCGATTGTGATTTTCCACTTCAGCTGGAAGATGCAGTCCGACGTGTGGGGCACGGTGTCGGCCAACGGCACGGTGTCGCACATTACCGGCGGCAACTTTGCGACCAGCGCTTTGAGCATCAACGGTTGGCTCCGTGATTTCCTCTGGGCGCAGGCTTCTCAGGTGATCAATTCCTACGGTTCGGCGCTGTCGGCCTACGGTTTGATGTTCCTGGGCGCGCACTTTGTCTGGGCCTTCAGCCTGATGTTCCTGTTCAGCGGCCGCGGCTACTGGCAGGAGCTGATTGAGTCGATTGTCTGGGCGCATAACAAGCTCAAGGTGGCACCGGCCATCCAACCTCGCGCACTGAGTATTACTCAGGGTCGTGCGGTGGGTGTGGCTCACTACCTGTTGGGCGGGATTGCGACCACCTGGGCATTCTTCCTGGCTCGAATCATCGCAGTCAGTTAGCAGGAGGAAAACCAAAAACACTATGGCAACTAAATTCCCGAAATTTAGCCAAGACCTGGCTCAGGATCCGACCACGCGTCGGCTCTGGTACGGGATTGCCACTGCCCATGACTTTGAAAGTCACGATGGCATGACCGAAGAGAATCTCTATCAGAAGATCTTCGCGTCTCACTTTGGCCATCTGGCAATCATCTTCCTGTGGGTCTCCGGCAACCTGTTCCACGTAGCCTGGCAAGGCAACTTTGAGCAGTGGATCCAAGATCCCCTCAACGTTAAGCCCATCGCCCATGCGATTTGGGACCCTCACTTTGGTGAGGCTGCGGTCGATGCGTTTACGCAAGCGGGTGCCACTGGCCCCGTGAACGTGGCCTTCTCCGGCGTATACCACTGGTGGTACACCATCGGTATGCGCACCAACGGCGACCTGTATCAGGGCGCTGTCTTCCTGCTGCTGCTGTCGGCCATCTTCCTGTTCGCAGGCTGGCTACACCTGCAGCCCAAGTTCCGTCCCAGCCTGAGCTGGTTTAAGAACGCTGAGTCCCGACTGAACCACCACCTGGCCGGTCTGTTTGGCGTCAGCTCTCTGGCTTGGACGGGTCACCTGGTCCACGTGGCGATTCCCGAGTCTCGCGGTCAGCACGTCGGCTGGGATAACTTCCTGACGACGCTGCCTCACCCGGCGGGTCTGGCTCCGTTCTTCACCGGTAACTGGGGCGTGTACGCACAAAATGCGGACACCGCAGGCCACGTCTTCGGTACCTCTGAGGGCGCGGGCACCGCGATTCTGACCTTCCTGGGCGGCTTTCACCCCCAGACTGAATCGCTGTACCTGACGGACATGGCGCACCACCATCTGGCGATTGCGGTGATCTTTATCATTGCCGGTCACATGTACCGGACCAACTTTGGTATTGGCCACAGCATCAAGCAGATTCTGGAAGCGCACAATCCGCCCGAGGGTACGCCTGGCGATCTGGGTGCGGGTCACAAGGGTCTCTATGACACCTTGAACAATTCCCTGCACTTCCAGCTGGCTTTGGCCCTGGCTTCCCTGGGGGTAATTACCTCCCTGGTTGCTCAGCACATGTACGCGTTGCCGCCCTACGCCTTTATGGCCCGGGACTACACGACGATGGCGGCGCTGTATACCCACCACCAGTACATTGCTGGCTTCATCATGGTGGGGGCCTTTGCCCACGGGGCGATCTTCCTGATTCGCGACTATGACCCAGCGGCAAACGCCAACAACGTGTTGGCCCGCGTCCTGGATCACAAAGAAGCGATCATCTCGCACCTGAGCTGGGTCTCGCTGTTCCTGGGTTTCCATACCCTTGGTCTGTACGTTCACAACGATGTGGTCGTGGCCTTTGGAACCCCCGAGAAGCAGATTCTGGTTGAGCCGGTCTTTGCCCAGTGGGTACAGGCGGCCTCCGGCAAGGCACTGTACGGGTTCGACACGCTGCTGTCTAACTCTGGCAGCGTGGCGACTAACGCGGCTGACGGCATCTGGCTGTCTGGCTGGCTGGACGCCATCAACAGCGGTACCAACTCGCTGTTCCTGACCATTGGCCCTGGCGACTTCCTGGTTCACCATGCGATCGCACTGGGTCTGCACACCACCACCCTGATTTTGGTTAAGGGTGCGCTGGATGCTCGCGGTTCTAAGCTGATGCCCGACAAGAAGGACTTCGGCTATAGCTTCCCCTGCGACGGCCCTGGCCGTGGCGGCACCTGCGACATCTCGGCATGGGATTCGTTCTACCTGGCCATGTTCTGGATGCTCAACACCATTGGTTGGGTGACCTTCTACTGGCACTGGAAGCACATTGCGGTGTGGTCGGGCAACATAGCCCAGTTCAATGAGAGCTCTAACTACCTCATGGGCTGGCTACGCGACTACCTGTGGCTGAACTCCTCTCAGCTGATTAACGGGTATAACCCCTACGGCATGAATAACCTGGCGGTTTGGGCCTGGATGTTCCTCTTTGGACACCTGGTCTGGGCAACCGGCTTCATGTTCCTGATCTCCTGGCGCGGTTACTGGCAGGAGCTGATTGAGACCATTGTTTGGGCTCATGAGCGCACCCCGCTGGCTAACCTGATTCGCTGGAAGGACAAGCCCGTTGCGCTGTCTATTGTGCAGGCGCGTCTGGTTGGTTTGGCCCACTTTACGGTGGGGTACATCTTGACCTACGCGGCCTTCCTGATAGCGTCAACCTCCAGTCGATTTGGTTGACCCCTCTAGCGAGGTGTTGTCCTAAGCGACTAAGCCATTAAATCGGCACACGAATAAGGGGCTGGACCAGCGGGTTCAGCCCCTTTGTGTTAGTTCATTTTGGTCACTCTGCTTGAGCCTCCGAGTGTGGCTATCCCTTAGTCGTAGAGCGTTCCGTGGCATACGGCCCATTTGCGTTTGCCGTTTGTAGGCTAAGGGAAAAAATTGATAATCTAGGGTCAACTACTT
The DNA here is from genome assembly GCA_039817185.1 of Cyanobacteria bacterium J06648_16. Taxonomy (GTDB): domain Bacteria; phylum Cyanobacteriota; class Cyanobacteriia; order Phormidesmidales; family Phormidesmidaceae; genus CAWUKV01. The sequence continues at coordinate 19,268 of JBCBWI010000059.1, forward strand.
TGGTACATCAGTATGGTTCAAGACCTCTCGCGTACCGCTACTGAAGACATCGTTTACCCGGACAGTGACGGTCAGCCGATGGCAGACAATACCAAGCAGTTCCGCTGGATTGTCACCATTAAGGAAAATCTAGAGCTGCTGTTTGCCGACCGACCGGACGTGTTTGTGGCGGGGGATCTGCTGTGGTACCCGGTAGAGGGTAAGCCAGAGATTCGGCGGGCTCCGGATGCAATGGTGGTGTTTGGGCGACCGAAAGGAGATCGGGGCTCTTACCGCCAGTGGGTTGAAGATGACATTGCGCCGCAGGTCGTTTTTGAGGTGCTGTCGCCGGGCGATCGTCCGATGGAGATGTTGCAAAAGCAAATTTTTTACGAGCGTTACGGTGTAGAGGAGTATTACGTCTACGACCCAGACAACGTGGAGCTGGCTGGATTCATTGGAGTAGATAACAGTTGGCAAGCTGTGGAGACCTTAGACGGCTGGGTGAGTCCTCGACTGGGTATCAAGTTTCTGCTGAGCGATGAGTCATTAGAACTCTTTCGGCCTGATGGAAAACGGTTTTCGAGCTATACCGAGCTGGGGCAGCGGGTCGAGCAGTTAGAAGGACAGCTAGCATCAGAGCGCGATCGCAATCAGCAACTCGCAGATAAGCTCAAGGAACTCGGTATTGATCCAGACAGCCTTTAGAGGTCTTGGCTGAATGTCGTTCTCACACCTTTGACCTGCGCGATCGCACTTTTGACCTGCGCAGATGGAGGTTTACGGCTGCGCGAACGCAGTTCTGAGCACCATTTGCGCAGTCCAGAACTGCGCGGGCGAGGGTTTGAGGGGCGCGATCGCACCTTTGAGCAGCGCAGGCGGTGTCTAACACCTGTGCGGGCGAGGGTTTGAGCAGCGCGATCGCAGTTTGGAAGTGCGCGGACGCAGTCAAAAGATCCGTGGGGCCACTGACGGTTTACAGTGAGCGGGGGCCAATCCTAGGCGGACGCGGTTGAGAAACCCACTCATCCGCCCAAGCGAACATCACTCAGGCATCAACCATGAAACCAACCCTCGCGCATATTGCGTTAACCCCGCAGGATTTGGAGCGATTGGAGGAGGCGATCGCCACCATTCGAGAAGTGTTGCCCTTCTTGATTTCGCTGACGCCAGCCGAGCGGCAGGGCATGCCAAAAATCGGCATGCGGGCACAGACATTTACCGAAAAGGCGTTTTCTGTGGCAGAGCGGCATCCGGAGCTAGTGCCGGGACGGATCGATATGTCGGTGGCGCAGGGGCAGCTAGCGCTGTATGGAACATTGAACAAAATACTGCAGCCGCTAACGGAGCTGAGGGAGCGGGTGTACTGTACGCAGATGCTGTCAGGGAGTGAGGCTTACACTGCGGCGCGGCTGGTGTATCAGTCTTTGAAGCTGGTGGGTGAGGGCAGTGGGTTGGATTTGGTTATAGAGGATTTGGGGCGGCAGTTTCACTACAACCGACGGAATAAGCGAGTAGAGCCTTAGAGGTGGCTGTAGAATTCTTGAGACTGTCACCATAGTCACAGCATTGTTGAATGCCTATGCAGCTTGCTATAGACCTACCGGATCCGGTATTTCAACACCTGGAACGGTTGGCTAGACTGACGAATCAGTCTTTGGATGAGCTTGGTCGTCCAGAGCATTAAGGGAAACCTGCCACCGACTATAGAAACGGTGCCTGTTGAAATGCAGGATGAGCTGTTGGCCTTACAAACGGCCTCTGTTGAAAACCTGCGGCAGATCGCTAAAAGTGAAGTTCCTGAAGCACAGCAGCAGCGGCATCTGGCGCTGTTGGCGCAAAATCAGACGGGTCAGCTCTCATCAGACGAACAGCAAGAGCTGAGTCATCTAGTGCTGCTGGCGGATCAGCCTCAGTGTTACCTGAGCGTGGTTACCGTTCGCAGGGTTAGGCGGCAAGGCCAGAAGCTTTGCCCGTGTCCGCCTCAGAATTAAACTGAGCTCTCCTGTGCCAAGGAATTTATGAGTAGAGCGCGGCCCCCAAAATTTCTTGGTAAGACATTGAAGCTGCAGCAAGGACCGACCCTTACACTTGCTGGCTTTTAGGTCAATTTAAATATTTTTCATCCAAATCGAACCCTCGTTCGTATTGATAGTCAAGTAGATGAATATTGAGTGATATGAGGAGGCTCACGTTAGACATCGAAGGTTAGTTTTGGAGCGCTTGATTGGTGGTGGCTTGTCTAATCTAAATAGAAAATATTCCACAAGTTCTAAAAAATAAAGTCATCCAAGTTTAACTGTTATTCGTATCCATAACTGACAACCAATTGTGTTCTTATCCAGCTCTATGCATACGTGAGTTTTTCACGTATGAGATTGTTGCGGAAAAGCAATTGTTTATCTAATTTTTTGTGCTCTACCTCAAAAAGAATATTCACAAAAACGCCTACACTCCTCTATGCTTAGGGCTTTTAAGTGTATCAGTGTCTTTTTGATTTTTTCAGCCTACTTCAAAGAAAGACATGCCGATTAAATCCTTCTCTCGCTAAATCCAAAAAAATCATGCTTTCCGGAATCCAAACAACATAGATAGAAGTAATCTTCTGCGTGCCTCTTTGATCACCTAAGTATATCTAAAGTTGCACCAACTTATTTGAACCAAACCCAATTTCAAACCTGAGAGTTTTCTTCAGAGAAGAGGCTGGTTTTGAAGTGGCCAAGGTTTAAATATTTATAGCTCACAACAATTCACAACAGAAAAATCCCATGACAGTTGATGATGTCGCCATTATCCCCACACAGGATATTAAAAATCTATCCCGTTTCTCGAAACGCTTTCAAAAGCAACGGACTATCGGCAATACAGGCATTAAGGTAGGTCTGAGTTATTGCTTGTCTTTAGCGAGTATATTGGCCATTTCAGCTGAAGCGATGGCGCAGTCTCTCTCTGAGAGAATCGCCACACCGGTTTCCGTCGATGAGATCGCTCAAACTCAGACTGATCAAGCCCAGACTGCCCAGTCCCCTACCCCAGAAACAATCCCAACAGAGACAGGAGCTGCTGCGCTCCGTCTGCAGCCCTTCTTCATTCTCAACCATAGCGAAGGTGCTGCCTTTACGGGCTTTACTAGCTTTGGCGGTTTTCTCCCCATATCTCAAACGCCAGAGCAAAATGTCACCTTTATTGATGGCCGTGTGAGTGTAGATAACACCGGCAACTTTGGCGGTGGCTTACAAGCTGGCTACCGAACCCTGCTAAACGACAGCACAATATGGGGCGCTTATGCTGGGCTAGATGCTCGCAGTACGGGAGATCACACCTTTACCCAGCTGGGTGTTGGCACTGAGCTATTAGGAGAGAGCTGGGACTTAACGCTCAATGCCAACCTGCCTTTGGGCAATGAACGTCAGATCGTTGCCTCCGAAACCCGAGCCGTAAACCCTCAGTTTGTAGGTAATCAATTGTTGATTGATGCGCAGCAAGTTGACCAGATACAGGCTGCCCTGACCACCGTGTCACTCGACGGTGGCCTTGAGCTGTTTGACTTTGGTGAAGGGAGCAGCTTGTGGGGGCGAGGCGGTGCGTATTACTTGGGTGGAGCAGCCTCCCAATCGAGTTTAGGGGTTCGGGCCTCGCTAGACTATCGCGTTCAAAACAACCTACGCTTTGGTCTAGGTGTTCAGAATGACGGGATATTTGGCACGAACGTGCTCTTTTCGGTGAATGCGTTGTTAGGAGCCCCGGCACAGCGTCCATCCGATACGGAAGAGAATTCACCAGCGCGGCTGTGGGCCAGAGCAGGAGAGCCTATTGCGCGTACCAACACTGTTTTAGTAGAGAACCAAACGGATGTTTCGATTGCCCAAGCTGGCCTTGTTGCCATAAACCCAGATACGAACCAGGATTTTGCTTTCCACCATGTCGACCCGGTTACAGGGGCAGCCGCAGCGACGGGTACCTTTGAAGCGCCGCTCGATACCATTGCCAATGCCACTAATATTGCCACAGCCAACGCCGACAACATTATTTATGTACAGGCGGGTGATGCGGGCGGTGCCTTTACGCTGCCAGATGGCGTAGAAGTGCGCTCAGTAGGGCCTATCCAACTTTTGAATACTCAGTTTGGGGAAGTGACATTGCCAGGATCTGGCAGCGGCAACTTACCGACAGTCAGCGGCACTGCAACTATCGGCAACAACACATTGGTCTCGGGCCTAGCGATCGATCCGGCTGGGGCAGATGGCATTGTGGCTAATGGTGAGGGTATTGCGATTGAAGATAATACAATTACCAATGCCAATGTCGGCATTAACCTACCCGATATTGATGGCACGGTGGCGATTGTTCGCAATCAAATCTCGAATACAACTGACGATGGCATCTTCTTTGATGGCATTAACGGAACAGATAACGCAACAGTTACCGTCGCCAATAATACCTTGAACACAATTGGTGCAGCGGGCATTGAATTTGGACTCATTGAGGGAGATGCTACCGCCAATATCACAGTGGCAAACAATCAAATTACGGATGCTCAACTCGACAATATTTTCTTTGATGACATTGAGGCCAATGCTGTTGCCACGATTACAGTCTCAGACAATGTGATTGATGCAGGAAATGTAGATCCGCTTGTCGCAGGGGGGGATGGCATTGAATTTGACAATATTGAAAATAATGCCAATGCCACCATTACCGTCGCCAACAATCAAATTAGCAATGTCGCTTTTGAGGGTATTGAGTTTGGTGACATTGAAAATGATGCGATCGCAACGGTTACCGTTGAAAACAATCAAATTAACAGTAATGAGACAGGGATTGAGTTTGACAATATTGAAAACCGTGCTAACGCGACCATTACTGTGACCGGCAATACGATTACTGTTGCTAATGAAGAAGGCATTCTCTTTGATGACATTGAAAACGATACCGTATCCAATATCACCATCGCAGAGAACAACATTCTCAGTGCGGGAACAGAAGGTATAGAATTTGACGTAATCGAAGACAATGCTAATGCCACTATTAACATCCTCAACAATCAAATCTCGAACGTAGGGGAAGAGGGCATTGTCTTTGATGAAATTCAAGAAAATGCCACGGCAGCTATTACAGTGACGGGTAATACCATTACCAATGCAGGTGATAACGGGATTGAACTCACCTTAATTGAAGACAATGCCAACGTCACTGCGACTGTGACCGACAATACGATTACCAATCCTGGCGCTAATGGCATGCGAATTGAGCACACAGCTGATACAGACTTCTGCCTGGCACTCGATAACAACAGTGTTACCACTCCTGGCGGCGATGGCTTTGAATTCGTTAGCAATGGGGCAGGGCAGTTTCAAGTGCTTGACCGGGCAAATGTGACCGCAAGGAATGCTGGCACCTTTAACCCCGCTGATATTGAGACCAATGCGGCCTTTTTAGAGGGTACGACGGGAGCCGCTCCTTGCCCCTGATGGCTGTGAGGCCTAGTCACATAAGCTAAACCACGTCCATGTCCAGCTCCACAGTTTTTTTAAGCGAAAACTTGGGTTTCAAATTGAACGTGGTTTAGCGACAACTCAGCTAATTTTCTAACGTCTCCCAGCAGCGCGCAATCGGATTATATTTGCTGTGGTAGGGCGAATACTAAATGAGATAAACCGATAGTTTTGTAGTTTCGACAAACTCCACCATCCGCTTGATAAATTGGGTTCGATTGCTACGAACAGCCGACCTACCATCCAGATCAATGGCTAAGATGTCTATGTCCGGATAATACTCCTGATAGTGGTCCTATTAGGTCTCTAAACAATCGACAATAAAATTACTGATTTCAGCTTGAACTGCTCTACGAGGATGTGATTTTGGAGATCTAACGTCTCGCAATTCTGCTGCGCGGCACCGACGATATCAAGCAAGAAGTGCATACGACTAGGGGCTCCACGTCAGTAGCAATCGCTTGTTAGATGGCTGGGTCCATGTCCTCGGCTAAGCCCGCAATCCCGCCCGACGATCAACGAGTAGGGCCCGCGCCGCTGATGCGATGCGTCAGGACACCTGAACGATCAGTTTGAGTAAAACCTCTTGTAGATTCGGCAAATAGCTAGGTTCAGCCAGAGTGCTGATTCTTGCTTCTTGCCCCTAATGGTGCGCAGACCAAATAGTCCATCACTCGATTGGCGATCTTCGAGCCATCGTAGAGCTTCCTGAACCTTAGGATGTGCTTCAAACCCACCGATTCTTGATAGCGAATCCAACGCCGACACCAGATCAGTGTAGACGAACGGAAAGGAAAATCGGGTCCAGTAATTGGCCCCTTTGCGGTCCGGATACTTATCAGACGTGAAGAAACTGTCTGCTAGAAGCTTTCCAGCATGCGCTGTTTCCCATCGTGCTTGATAGCGTGGATGAGCAGCCAGGGCTCGCAGTACCACGCCGGTGACCATGGCCGAATAAGGCTTAGAAAGATCACCTTCAATGGTTTCATCTAGATCAAACGCCTCAAGATTCAAGCCTCTTGTTCGAAGAGCCAGTGCCCAACCGCCATCCTCTTGCCGTGAATTAAGCAACCAGTCTAACGATCGTAAAATCCTCTCGTCAGACGCGTATCCTGCTTTCATCAACAGCTCCAAGATCATGGCCGTGTAGTTGGGGGAGTATTGATTACCGTAAATGCCTCGGATATCGCCCGCTGAGGATTGATATCCGAAATAGTATTCAGCAATCACGTATATGCTGTCGTGAGTGTTACGGAAGCCATGCTTCTCAATCAGTGCAGCGAGCTGTTTGACCGTCTCGTATTGGTCGTAGTCTAGCTTTGGCCACGCCCTCTTGGCTGTGTACCTCCACGAACCATCCGACCGTTGTTTTGTCAGAATCGACTGAGCCGTGTTGGATTGCCAAACATCAGCAAGTGCAATTGTGGTTTTCCCCAGAATGTCTTTCTGAAAAGCATAGGAAAGTGCGATATCGTCACTCTCAGCCAGTGGAGTTGTGGGATCGTATTTGAGCCTGTTCTTCCAATCGTTCATGGCGAGGGCATCCTTCGCGTGCTAGAAGAAGTGGGAGAGGGCGGCATATGTAATGTCTCGGTGTACCCGAACGTCGTCCGGCACGGCACGGAAGACCCGTCCGGATTCCTGAGCCAGGTACTCCAGGGGGGCGACCACCGAAGCCCCCGCAATGACGGGTGACCGTAGGGTCGTCCGCATCTTCTCACGCACCCGTGAAAGGCCATCTAACGGTGAGCTGAGCGGAAGTCGGTATTTCTGTATCCATGTCTAGATAGTAAATTCGCAATTGCTACAAAATCGTTGGGAGGCCAAATTATCTCATTGTATGAGAATATGTCCGCGCTAACTGGTAGCCAG
>JBCBWI010000005.1:0-206178 GCA_039817185.1 Cyanobacteria bacterium J06648_16
AGCTGCGCATGCTGCTAAAACGGGCAGCTCAGGCGTCCTTTACTAGCCTGGAAGAGGTCAAAACCGTAGGGCAGACCTTGGGCACCAAAATTGTCGATATTTCTAAGCAGCGCAAGAAAACCAGTCTCGACGCGGGTGTGGTGAGGACGATTTCGTTAGACAAAGGTTGGCCTGCGCTGATCGGACTCCCCGAAATGCCAGGGGTTTTGACGGGGGATAGGACTTCCAGTATCGCTTCGCGCGCAGCCGATGCTAAGCCCGCAACCCCAGTCCAGCCGCCGACTGATGTACCGACTGATGCAGAAGATACCGAACCCGATTCAGCGCCCGTCGAGGCTGCTGCCGAAGCAGTGGTTGAGACGGCTGCTACCGAGGTGACCGTTGGCACCATAACGGGCACTGTGGCTGCTAACCCTGAAATGGCGACTGCCAATGCTGAAGCTGCTGAGGCATCACTTGAATCGGCAGTCGAGACAGCAGCGATATCCGAAGAAGAATAGTCAAGTCAGGGCTGTGACCCCGCGCACCTGTGACCAAAAAAAGAGCCCGCACCCTTAAGCGGAGGGGCGGGCGTCGTGATAGCGAACATGTCAACGAAATGCGCTTAAGTCTCAGAGTAGGGTGGGTACCCTTCTAAAACCACTGGCCGAAAGTCTAATTCATTCAATTAGATATACGGTTCGGTATGCGATTTCATCAGGCAATGTTCTACGACTGTGACCCCCTACCTGTCAAGCAATATTATTTTGTCTTTAGATTTGGCCTGCTGGCTGGCCGATCGATGACTGATTTGAGGTCGATCATCACCGCGCCACGTCTGTCATCTAATAGTCATCTTGACCGCTATGGTATTGCACCTGACTACGGATGGGGTGGTCAAGGAAGTGTGATGACTGAGCGACAGATTCTAGGCCGTCATCGGTAATGCCGGGCGAATGGCGGCAAAGGGAACTGTTAGGGTCAAGCGAATGGCAGGCTGTTGGGGGATATCCAGGCTATTCCATAGGGTTGGCTTTACCGCGGTTACCCGTAAGGGAATGCGGTCATAGCCTCGCAACGTGGGGGCCAGCTGATGATCCGATAGGTAGGGATGCTGCAGGCAATGCGTCATGGCCGCTTCAATCAGTCGCTGCTTGCCCAGCTGAGTATGTTCCTGCACAGTGAGTAAAAACGAAGTGTCGAACCAGAGTCGCGAACCCAGTTGAGCATTACCTGTGGGCGCAGATATCGCTGACTCAATCCGGGTATTGCGGTGAATGTTGCACAGGTACAGATTTAGGCTAGGATAAGCGGCTGACGCAAAACTGGGATGCTCAAATCGAATACTTTCGGTACTGATGGAAGGAATGCCGCTATCGAGAAAATCGGCAAGGGTGTAGGCGACAGCAGGGAGCATACGACGGCGCAGCGTTAACGCTTGTTTAAGGGCTTATCTAAGGTATGGGTTTTACCCCTCAGCGACTATCGTACTTTAGTCGAAAATCATGTCTCCAAACGTCTCTTTCGTCTACGTAATTCTCGGTAAATTGCCCTGAAATCAACAAAGAAATGTTGATTCTTATCCTGAAACAGGGTATTCCATAATCAGAACAGCTATGATCATGGCTGCTCTTCACAGAGTGGATTCAGATGATGTATGTGCCGTCACCATCCCTAAAGCCTTCTCAGCAAGCTGCCTGTATGAGCGAGATTGAGACAATCTGTCGTGGGCAGATTGAGCGGCTTGGACAAAAATTGCCATTGTTGGATGCCTGGCTGGTTTGTTGGAATCAGCTAGAGAATCGTCAAGACACGTTCTCTTACAAAAAAGGAGACCGGGCTTCAATTGATAAACAGGTTCAGTCATACCTGCAATCAGAGCAGTGGCTGACCGAAAACCTACCCTTTTTGGAAATTCGTCAGCTCGATACGGGCGCTAACGGATCCAATGCCTACATTTGTGGATTAGGGCAGACCGATACCCACTGGGATTATCTGCTGCTGTGGACCAAGCAGGCTATCTCTGTTTTTCAAGAAGAGGTGGTGCGGGACTATGCGCGCCTGCTTAGCCAAAATTTGGCGCTGTATCAGGAGAATCTGCGCCAGCGGGCCAAGATTCAGTTGTTAGAGCAGGCGCTGCAGCGGGCCGACCATCAGCTCCGCAACCCGCTCGCGCTGATTCGCCTCTATGCTGAAACGATGTATTTAGGGGCCGAGAGCGAGTCGCAAAAGTACCAGGCTGACTGCATTCGCCAAACGGCAGATACGATTTCGACTAGCCTGTCGGACCTGCTCTACTGTGGGCAGCAGGCGCGGCTTAAGCGCGAACAGCATGACCTGCGGAAGATTGTTAAGGCGGTTGTGCAGCTGCTGTCACCTCGATTACAGGCAAAACAGCTGCAGCTCAGCTATCCCCAACAGACGGCGATGCTGGCAGTTGATTGCTGGCAGTTTCAGCAGGTTTTACAAAATATTCTCGACAACGCGGCACATTTCAGTCCCACAGGGGCCTCAATTGTTGTAGATTGGCGCGTGTTTGAACAAGAGGTGCTGATCTCAGTGGCGGATCAGGGGCCGGGGCTCAAACACGCGGATGTGGCTCAGCTGTTTAACCCGTTCTACTCTCAGCGAGAGGGGGGCACGGGCTTGGGCTTGGCAATCGCTAAAAAGATTGTGCTGGATCACCACGGCAGTATCTGGGCTGAAAATTTGCCGACGGGCGGTGCTCAATTTTCGATTGTTTTACCCCGACGTTAGTGGGCCCGTAGTTAGCCCTAACGCTAATCGCTCTGGCTGGGGTTACCCTACCTGCTGATTTCGTAGAGGGTTTCAGAACGCTAAGATTAGCTGTCTAGCATTGTCTGTACGGCTAGACAGTGGTATCTTTTCAAGCGAATATTTTTCAACGAACATCTTTTCAGCGAACATCTTTTCAACGAACATCTACCATCTACCTGAAAATCCATCATGACAAATGCGCTACCTGTTTCGGTACTGCTAGTTGACGATCAGCCTGAATTTCGTCAGGGGCTTCGGACCCTGCTGACGTTTTACACGCAAACGGGACCCACCGAGTTTCAGGTGGTGGGCGAGGCGGCCTCGGCGGAGCAGGCGGTTGATATGATTGGTCAGCAGCAGCCCATGCTGACCCTGCTTGATATGGAACTGGCTCAGGGCGACGGCATTCAGGTGCTAGGTCAGCTAGCGACCGAAGATACTAAAACTCGCGTGCTGGCGCTGTCGGCCCATAACGAGGACGACTGGATTTTCAAGGCGATGCAGGCTGGGGCAAAGGGTTACGTCTGCAAGAGCCAGGTGGCCACTCAGCTGTGCGAGGCCATGGCGACCGTTCTGCAGGATGAGATTTATCTAGCGCCGGAGCTAGCAACGGGCTTTTTTCGGCTGTTTCACTTCTATTCTGGGCGGACGGTGCAGTCCTGTCAGACGATCAGCCTGACGGATCGGGAGCAGGAGGTGCTGCACTGGCTGGTGCAAGGGGCTTCGAATGATGCGATCGCAAACCAGCTATTCATTACCGTCGCGACCGTCAAAGCTCACCTCACCGCGATTTTCGAGAAGCTAGAAGTCAGGAGCCGCACTCAGGCGATCGTCAAGGCGCTCAAGCTCGGGCTAGTCACTGCCTGACGGCTACACCCGACTATTGTCAAAGCTGTAGCAAAAATCAGCCACGCCCGTTTTGGCAACGTACAGGGCCACTGGCGCAGCGAGTAGGGCTGGGCAGGTGGTTTCCTCGGTCAGGTGGCTAATCAAGCCAACGACATGCTGCTCGGTTAAGGACTGGCGGAACTGCTCCTGACAGGCCACGTGGCGAAACCGTTTAGCATAGCTGGCTAGCCAGGTCTCGTTGGTGTCGGGTTCAAGTCCTGCCTTGAGGGCTAGCGACAAGGCGGCATCGGCGACGTCACCGTCGCAGTCTTCTATGGCCTGGAGGGCGTCTGTTGCATCAGGATAGTCAGCAAGCTGATTTTTTAGCTGGGTGATTTCTTCTGCGGTCAGGATGGTCATAGCAATCAGCATAAATGGAATAGCGGCTGTGGGTAAGGGTAACGCTGTTCATTCTTCCGGAATGATGCGGCGAAACCAGGCTTCAAAGCGTTGCCCCAGCGCCGGTAGAGAATAGTGCGTCTCTGCCCACTGGCGACAAACCTGGCGATCGAGCCGGTCTATCTGGGCAATCGCGGCAGTGAGCGCTTCAATGCTATCGGGCGCGACCAGCCAGCCCGTTTTCCCCGGCTGGATAATTTCGGCAGGGCCGCCTCGTCGGTAGGCAATCACGGGTACGCCGCAGGCGAGCGCCTCGATCGCGACATTGCCAAAAGCTTCTACCCAGCGTGGGGTCATGATTAGTGCACGACACCGACGCACGATGGCCTGCAGTTGCTGGGTCCCAACGAAGCCCAGGTATTCTATCGGTGCATCAGGATACTGGGCCTGAATTCGCTGCCAATAGTCAGGGTCTTCGAGCTTACCCAGAATTTTAAGGGGGCAGCCGCTGGCCTGGGCGGCGGCTACCGCATCTTCCAGCCCCTTTTCCGGGGAGATCCGCCCCAGCCAGACCAGGCTGTCGTCGGGCTGGCCGCAAAAATGGTACTGCGTTAAATCGACGGCGCTGCCCAGAACCTGCCAGCCATTGGTTTCGGGAAAGGTTGCGACTTGGCTCTGGGTGTATGCCCCCAGCCTGCCTGGGAACTGTTCGGCCACAGTGGTAATTGCGGCGTCCATGGCCTGGTTGAGCGATCCCATGGTGACGAAATGGGCCACGGGCTGGTGGAAAAAAGGGGTGAGGTAAAAGGGCAGCCAGTCGTAGGCAAAGTTCACCAGCAGGTCGTACTGGTGTTGGTCACGTCGGGCGTGGTCCCACAGGTTTGCCAGGACCGAATTCGCCGGTAGCGCGATCGGGGTGTTTCGCGTCTGGGTGTGGGCGGTCGGCTGCCAGGCACCCGCAATGGGAATGATTTCGGCCTGGTTATGGGGTAGTCGGGATCCTTCGGGAGCTGCGATCGCAACTTGGTGACCCCTGGCTATCAGCGCCTGACTGAGATTGACCAGCGTTAGCTCGACACCTCCGCCCAAACCGGATCCCAAAGGCCCTACGGGGGTTGAAAGAAACAGCAATTTCAACGACGAAGCCAACATGAGTCGCAAAACAGGAGTGCGGACTCAGTTATACCAGAGGTCCGCCCCGTCAGCAGGTTCGGTTATTGAACCGACCTAAGCGCTATCACTAACTCAGCCTGAGGCGTTGATGCAAGTGACTTAGTTCGAGCGATCGCCTGGCAGTAGCTCTGCTGGATGGGGTTGAGCTTCCAAGGTTGGCAACGAGTTTTTGATCTCGGGCAGCTTGCGGATGCGGCCCAGCTGCTCTAGTGCCCAGTTGGCGGTCTGGCGAACTTCTGCGTCCTCGTCTTCGGTGGCATGGCCCAGCATCTGGCTAATTTGAGCCACCAGGTCGTAGATGCGAGTAAGGTCGCGGATAGCGTTCTTGCGGACCTCGGGGTTTTCGTCCTGCAGGGCAATCGCCAACGCTCGGTTCATGGGTTTGAGCGAGCGAATCCCAATTTCAGAAAGCGCCGCCAAAATCAGGCTCTTTTCCTTAGAATCAGTCCCTACCATGGCATTGACCAGCGGTTGAACCGCCGTTGAGTTACCCCGCTGCCCCAGTTCCCAAATTGCCTTACGACGACGGGTGGGGTCCGGTGCGCGGAGGTCTTCAACCAGCTCATCCACAATGTTGACCTTTGGCAGACGGGTGGTTTCAGCGGGCGGCATCGCGTCCGCAGCGGGGCTGATTGCGCTAGCCCCAATACCCTTTCCATTACTGCCGTTTTGAGCAGCGGTCGCCCCATAGGAGTGGGCGGGTGGGGTACTGGATCTCAGTACATTGGGGGGTACATTGGGGGCAGATGGGGTGCTCCCAACCGTGCTAGCGGCAGTGGTCCCGGTTGAGGTGGGTGACACGGCAGGCTGGAGGTCGGGCGAGACCGCACCCCACGGGGCATCGTTTTCCTGCATCAGGTCATCTTCTTTGCCTCGGTTGAACAGGGCAAACCCGATCCCAAAGCTCCCCAACGCTGCTACCAGCGCTATCCCTGGCCAGAGCCATTGCTTCGATCCGGCAGCCTCTGAGGCTTCAGGGTTTTCGACCACAGGTTCAGTGACCTCTGACGCTGTCTCCGATTCAGTCGGAGCACCGGCTTCGCCGTCTGTAGCTTCTTCGTCTACAGCTTCAGCTGGGTCGTCAGGAGTCTCGGCTTGGCTGATCGGACCCGCTTGAGTCAGCTGTTGTAAGGTCGGCGGATCGACCTGCCCAGTCACAGGCAATCCAGCGTCCTGCTGGAGAGATTTGACGGCTTGCTGGGTGTTGCTGCCGTAGAGACCATCAACCGGTCCTTCATAGTAGCCACGCTGCTGCAGCTGCGTTTGCAGCGATTGCACCGACTCTGCCTGTCCGCTAGGCTGCAGCGCATCAGCGGTCGGTCTTGCCTGGGGGTTGCTCAGGTCAGGCACACTGACGTCGGTATTGGTAGACTCCGCCGGGTTCACTGAAAATGGAGCAGCCGGGGCAGATGACGGGGGCTCTGCCGGGGCCGGCACCTGAGCCAGAATCGAAAGGGGTGCAGCGCCTATGCTCCAAGACAATTGGCGGGAAGCGGTCGCCGCTTCTACCGCTGAAGCAGTGAAGCATGCAGTCAGGCTAGAAATTAGCAACAGAGTAGAGCGCCGTATCATCGCTTTTCTTAAATTCCTATATATCGTTTTTCTGAGTGCTGTCCCCAGCTAATAGCTTCAGCCTTGAGCTTCAAATTCCCTGTGAAATGTGCAGTGACTCTCTATAAAAATTGAAGTCCTGCTGCGCTAAAGAAAATCCTGCAAGAAAGATGAACAGCCAACTGGCATGCCTAAAGAGCCAGACTCATATTGTCCGCATCTACACTTAGCATGCCCATTTTATTGCTGGGCCGATATCGTACCTATAAAGTTGCCTAGCGCGAACACACGTGTAGACACCCTGCTACCCATGCGCTCACTGCAACTGTGGGAATCACCAGATATCTGAATGACTTTATTCTACGGCCAGTCGTCGGTCGCGCCACTTTAAAGCTCTCGTTTGAAAGCTCCTTCGGACAGACAACCTACTGAACGAAATCCTAGCTCAGGTTTGTATCAGTGCCTCCCGATTACATCAAGATTTCTTAGTTCCTTCATGAAAGGGCTGTATAACTTTTGACCCGTGGTTTGACCCTCCGATTGCGCTTGCCCAGATTGCTTGGGTTGCAGTTGCCTGACCTGCTCAACTGCGGGTAAAAGAAGGCCCCCAAGTTCGCCTTATTCCTCCGCAAATCTACAGATATCGCAATCGCCATAGGAGTTTGTGCGCGGTTGCGATCCAGGTCGTATGCTGTGCTAAAGCGATTCGGTTTCAGTCTCATCGGGGGTAGACAAAAGCTTGCGTCCCCAACGCTGGCTCATCTGTCGCATATTCATTACCAGAACGGCTCGCTGGTTGATCAGGTAGATGCTGATCAGGGTTAGGCCAACGCCGATCCACTGGTGTTGAGTTAGGCTCTCGGAGAGCAGCAGCATGCCAAACAACAGGGCAAAGATGGGCGTTAGAAAGGTCAACGCACTCAGGCTGGTCAAATTGCCCTGAGCTGCCAGATAAAAGAAAATGCCATAGGCAAGCGCACTGCCAAAAATGGTGGCGTAGGCAATCGCGCCCCACCCCCATAGGCTAACGCCCTGCCAGGGACTGGTTTCAGTGATGGCTGAGCATGCCATCAGGGGCGTGCCTCCTAAAACCATGTGCCAACCGGTGGCGACCACCGGGTCTGCATGGCGCGACACGTAGCGAATCATCACTGTCCCTACGGCCATGGACAGGGCTGCTAATAGCATCAGCCATTCTCCCCGGGCCAGCAAACTTTCGGCGAGCGAACCGGCTGCCTGGGGCCATTGCCCCGAGAATAGGGCGGTCGTCCAGGTCTCGGGTAGCCCCAGCAAACTAATGCCGCCAATCCCGACCAACAGCCCGGCCCAGCCCACTGGGCCCACGCGCTCGTCAAAGAGGAAACGGGCCATCACCGCCACAGCTAAGGGCTGTGAGTCGATCATGACTGAGCCCAGCCCCGCCCCCGTCCGCGTCAGTCCTTCGGCTAAGAAGCCTTGAAACAAGGTGCCGTCAACGAGCCCAAACAGGCCAATCCAGCCCCAGGCTAACCAGCCTTGAGGCTGGGGACGCCCTAGATAGGCCGCCACGAGCAGCACCAGAACCCCAGCAGGCAGCAGTCGTACCCCTGCAAGGAAAAGGGGCGTGGTGGTATCGATCACGCCCTTCATCGCGACCATGGCGGTCCCCCATAGAAAGAAAGGTGCAATCAGCACGATGGCAGTACTGAGGGGAGAAACACGGTCAAACAGATCAGAGCGTTCCATAGGGGGAGGGCGAGGACCAACCCAGACCAGCGGTCTGTGCAGGCGTATACTTATAAGAATGTTAAAGTTCTCTGGGGTTTGTTGCTAGGTTTTGGCCGAACCTCTCTAAAAGACCTTGACCCAACTGCTAATTACGCCCCTTTGGGGCAGCTATGTTTTGCTATGATCTGGCCGCTAAAACCTCGCTTTCGCAAGCAAATCGCCCGTATCGAAGTTGCCGGTGCCATTGCCGGTGCCACCCGCAAGCGGGTGCTGGAAGCGCTGGACGAGGTGAAAGAAAAGAAATTTCCGGCTCTGCTGTTGCGGGTTGACAGCCCAGGTGGGACGGTGGGCGACTCCCAAGAGATTTACAGCGCGCTCAAGCAGCTCCAAAAGACGGTCAAAATCGTGGCTAGCTTTGGCAATATTTCGGCTTCAGGCGGTGTCTACATCGGCATGGGTGCTCAGCACATCGTGGCGAATCCGGGCACGATTACTGGCAGTATCGGGGTCATTTTGCGAGGAAACAATCTGGAGCGGCTGCTGGACAAGTTAGGCGTTTCCTTTAAGGTCATCAAGTCGGGTCCGTACAAAGATATCCTGGCCTTTGACCGCGAGTTAACCAACCCAGAGCAATCCATCTTGCAAGAGCTGATTGACGTTAGTTACGGGCAGTTTGTCAATACAGTCGCTGAGGCGCGGCAGCTCTCAGAAGCAACGGTTCGCAGCTTTGCCGATGGGCGTATTTTTACCGGACAGCAGGCGGTTGAGTTGGGCGTGGTCGATCGGCTGGGGACCGAAGAAGACGCTCGCCGATGGGCAGCAGAGTTGGCCGATTTGGACCCGGACAAAACGGAGTGTTACACGATAGAGGAGCGCAAGCCGTTTTGGAATCGATTGCTACCGGGGAGTCAGCTTGCTCCGTCCCAGCCCTTGGCTGGTTATCTCAGCCCTCGTCAACTGGCGACGCTGACCAACTGGCTTGAGTTTGAGTATGCGACCCAGGGGCTACCGCTGTGGCTGTATCAGCCGCCGGGTCGGTGGTAGGGAAAATTAGCCGCTGGGCTGTGAGCCAGGCGGGCTGTGAATAAGGCGGATAGGCACAGATTAGGCAAGTACTATGAACAGCTTGGGGGATTCTGGTTGGCGGCTCAGAGCCATTCGAGGCGCGACCACCGTCACGAGCAACACCGTTGAGGCTGTTAGAAGTGCGGTTGATGAACTGCTTGATGCGCTTGAGGCTCACAATGCCGTTGATCCTGACCAGATTGTCAGCGTGACCTTTTCGGTCACGCCAGACATTGATGCGGTCTTCCCGGCCAAAATCGCTCGGCAACGGTCCGGTTGGGATACTGTGCCGCTGCTAGATGTGCAGCATATGCAGGTCGAGGGCAGCTTGAGCCACTGTATTCGGCTGCTGATGCATGTTTACATGCCTGCGATCGCACCCTCCGTACATCACCCGTATCTGCGAGGCGCTAGCAATCTCAGACCTGATTGGACCTCATCGCTCTCCGTCTCCGGTCACCGACAGGAATAGGCCGGGCGTTATACGGTCAGCATGGGGCCGCTAAATACGGGTCGCTAAGTACGGGGGTTCTTCTTGTGATGAAATCGGATGCCTAAAAACACGTCGTACAGGAACGACCAGAAGTCGGGCTTTCGCATCAGGCCCAGCGACTGGGGAGAGCCCTTTTGATCAAGCAATGGCTTCATGTACTCGTAGGCAGGCTTGTATTTGTACCAGGGAATTGACGGCCACAGGTGATGGACCAGATGATAGTTCTGACCCATGATCAGCAGGTTCAGAATCGCGCCGGGGTACACCCGCGCATTCAGCCAGCGATTGCGGTCTTGGAAGGGGCGATGGGGCAGGTAATCAAAAAACAGCCCTAGCGCAATACCAACGACTAGTGCAGGCGAAAACCAATAGTTGAATAGGTAATCTAAAAAGTCAAAGCACCAGGCCGAGTAGACTAGCGTAGCCACAGCTGCCCGGCTTAAAAACCACTCTAGTAGCTCGTACTTTCGCCACAGCCGTCGCTTAAAGAAGTACACCTCATGGTAGAAAAACCGAGGCGCAATCAGCCAAAGCGGCCCGCAGGTTGACACAAAATGATCCGGGTCGTTTTCGGGATCGTTGACGTGGGCATGGTGCTGCAGATGTACTCGGGTAAACACCGGAAAGGTGAACCCCAGCATCAGCGCACTGCCGTGCCCCAACACTGCATTGATAATCTTGTTGCGATGCGCTGCATTATGCGAGGCATCATGAATGACCGTTCCGACCAGATGCAGCACCAGCGTGTTGAGAATGAAGCAACACCAGCCGGGAACATGCCATAGGAAATAGCCGACGGTAGAAAAAACTACCAGTACCAGCGCACCTATAAACATCTGCAAATCTAGACTGAGTCCACCGTCAGCATCGAGAAACTCCCTGGGGACTCGCTTGGGAACCGTCAGAGGCTCGGTTGCCACCGACATTACGCTTAGCTCCTTCACACCTATCTCCGGTAGTATACGCTACGAGGAGTGAATAATAAAGTTTTATAACACTGTCTCATTTAGGCTTTATCGCCTGCTTAAGGCTCTATTATCTGTCATTTGCCAGCGATTGCTTGTCTCCGCAGATGGGCAGGCATCGCCCTCTTCAGGTGCGCCGTAACGCTTGTTGGCGGGCCACTGGCGGGCCAGTACGTGGTAGTATCCTTGCGTTCTATCAGCTCATTCGCTATGCAGCCGCGCCATGCCCCTCGTCGGACTAAGATTGTCGCTACGATTGGTCCGGCAACCCAGGATCCGGCGACTCTACGGGCCCTGATCGAGGCAGGTGCAACCACCCTACGGCTCAATTTTTCCCATGGGACCCATGAGGACCATCAGCGCAGCATTCAGCTGATTCGCCAGATCTCTTTTGAGCTTAATCAGCCGGTCGGGATTTTGCAGGATTTGCAAGGACCCAAGATCCGTCTGGGTAAATTCGAGGATGGCTCGATCCGCCTGCAGACGGGCGATCGCTTTACTCTGACCAGTCGAGCCCTGCCAGGGACTCAGACGATCAGCTCAGTCACCTATCAACCCCTGGTGGAGGAAGTGCCCGAGGGCGCGATGATTTTGCTGGATGATGGTCGAGTCGAGATGCGGGTGTTGGGCAAAGACATGGCCCAGCGCGAGCTGCACTGCGAGGTGACCGTCGGCGGCAAGCTGTCAAACAGCAAAGGGGTCAACTTCCCAGGCGTTTACCTATCTGTCAAAGCGATGACGGATAAGGACCGCACCGATCTAACCTTTGGCCTCAATCAAGGAGTTGACTGGGTGGCGCTCAGCTTTGTCCGCAACCCCCAGGACGTGCTGGAAATCAAATCGCTCATCTCTGAGAGCGGCCGACGCGTGCCAGTCATTGTCAAAATCGAGAAGCACGAAGCCATCGAGCAGATGGATGCGATTCTGTCGCTCTCAGATGGGGTGATGGTGGCGCGGGGCGATTTAGGGGTTGAGCTGCCAGCGGAAGAGGTGCCGATCCTGCAGAAGCGGCTGATTAAGACCTCAAATCGGTTAGGTATTCCGGTGATTACGGCCACGCAGATGCTTGACAGTATGGTCAGTAATCCCCGACCGACGCGTGCCGAGGTCTCAGATGTGGCCAACGCCATTCTGGATGGAACGGACGCGGTGATGCTGTCGAACGAGACTGCCGTGGGCGAATATCCGGTGCAGGCAGTGGCGACGATGGCCCGCATTGCCCGGCGAACCGAGAAAGAACAGCCAGGCCCTGAGTTTCAACCGGCGAGCGGTCGGACCATTCCCAATGCGATCAGCCGGGCGGTTGGCCAGATTGCTTCCCAGCTGGACGCCGCTGCGATTATGACCCTGACCAAGACGGGATCGACGGCTCGTAACGTTTCCAAGTTTCGGCCCCGGACGCCGATCTTGGCGGTTACGCCACATGTTGAGGTTGCCCGACGGCTACAGCTGGTTTGGGGGGTCAAGCCGCTGCTGGTTGTGGATCTGCCGTCTACCCATCAAACGTTTCAGTCAGCGGTCAATGTCGCCCAGGAGCAGGCCCACCTGCAAGAAGGAGACCTCGTTGTGATGACGGCAGGCACGCTCCAGGGCGTTTCGGGGTCAACCGATCTGATTAAGGTGGAGCTGGTGACGGCGGTGTTGGGTCAAGGTAAGGGCATCGGTGAGGGGTCGGTCAGTGGTCGAGCGCGGGTGGCCAGCGCCTATGGTGGCATCAGTCACTTTAACCCTGGGGAAATTTTGGTCGTGCCCAGGACGAGTGCCGACTATGTAGAGGCCATTCGCCAAGCTGGCGGCATCGTCACTGAGGACGATAGCCTAACTGGGCATGCTGCGGTGCTGGGGCTGCGGCTGGGAATACCGGTGGTGGTGGGGCTAGAAAATGCCACCGAGGTGATTCGTGAGGGCACCATTGTGACCCTCGATGCAAGTCGTGGCATTGTCTACTCTGGGGCGCTCAACGCGCCTCGCGAGGCGGCCATGGCGTTCTAACCTGCCAGGATAAGGATAGAGGGCCGTAAGGATGGGGGCGTGAGGGCACTATCGGCTGAAGGCGGCTGAACCCCGATAGATCCGATCGGCTTGATGAGGGCTGAGACGGCCTGTGCCAGGTAGATGCTGATCGACTGGCGCTAGATTGGTGTCTGAATTGATTTGACTGAAGGGTGGGGTAAAGCCGTGCTGATTGGGATCGTAGGCAAGGATCTCGCCGCTATCGAGGCGATAGATCCAACCGTGTAGGGTTAGGGCTCCTCGGTGTAGTTGAGATCGCACCGCCGGATAGGTCCTCAGATTTTCTAGCTGGGTGAGCACATTCTCGGCGACCAGCATTTCGAGCTTTTCCGGTTTCTCTAGATGGGGATAGTGGTCTTCGACTAGCTGGCGAGTGGCCTCAGTATGCTTCAGCCAGTTGTAGACGAGGGGCATTTTTTCCTCTAGGCTGCCGATCTGTAGCAGCCCTTTCATCGCCCCGCAGCTAGAGTGGCCGCAGACGATGATATTGCTGACCGATAGGGATTTGAGTGCGTACTCAATGGTGGCCCCCTCGCCGCCGTTAGTCGAACCATAGGGCGGGACGATATTGCCCGCGTTGCGAATCACAAACAGCTCCCCCAGATCGGCCTGGGTAATCAGCTCAGGATCGATTCGAGAGTCCGAGCAGGTAATAAACAGGATATTCGGGTGCTGCCCCTTGGCCAGCTCTGCCAGGAACGTGCGGTGGGTAGGTACGTAGGTATCTTGAAACTGCCGGATACCTCGCATCAGTTTTTTCATGGTTGCCCTCCTGGCTTGCGGTCCACCCCCCTGTATCTGGCTGATGGCTTTAATTGTTATCTCATATATGAGAGCCCGTCAGTGCAAAGTTTTACTGATGTCTGTCATCATCGCAACGGCCGCTGGCTTACGCTGTGAAGCCGGGTACGGCTTCTGTAACCATTGACCCTATCGAAATTCCCCTATCACAAGTTCTATGTCCAGCCTTCCTCCGATTAAAGCCCTCTATACTGACGGGGCCTGTTCAGGTAATCCGGGTCCCGGTGGCTGGGGAGCCGTTGCTTACTTTGAAAACGGTGCTCGCCATGAGCTTGGCGGCTACGACGCCAAAACCACGAATAACCGTATGGAAATGCAGGCTGCGATCGCACTGCTTGAATTTCTTCATGCCCAGCAATATGGTCAACCCGTCACGCTCCACACCGACAGCGAATATTTGAAGAAAGGCATTACCCAGTGGATATCCGGCTGGAAAAGGAAAGGCTGGAAAAACTCAGCGGGTAAGCCCGTACTCAATAAGGATCTGTGGCTGCAGCTTGATACGCTGATCCAGCAGCTAAAACAGCAGAAAAATCTACAAATTACCTGGAAATACGTGCGGGGACACACTGGAAATGAGGGAAATGAACGCTGCGATGCGATTGCGCGAGCGTTCTCCCATCAGCAACCTATTCAACTCCAAACCGTTAATATTTCTGCTTCTAAAAGCAGCCAAAATACGGAAGCAAGCGTCATAAAAAATAATGGTGAACCCCCCAGTCCAAAAGCATCCGCTCCAGCGTTAGAATCCTACGAGGAGACACAAATAAAAGGAGACCCTCTTATGGCCGAAGTTGGCAGTTCGTCGTCTAGCGAAAGCGGCAGAATTGGCCGATTGCGAGACTCTCTCGAAACGCTCAAAGTCGCTGATGAAATTGCAAAAGAAGGCTATCTGATCACCAGTGCTGAGCTGGCTGATTTGATGGATGTCAACGCCAGTGCTGTGACCAGTCGAGGGGACTACTGGGCCTGGCGAAACTGGACCGTTTCCAGAATTCGCCGGGAAGGGAATCAGATTCTTTGGCAGATTGAAAGAATTGACGAATAGATACTATCTATTGACATTCTACCGAAATTCCTACATCAATTCGTCGATAAGAGCTAGCGAATATCTTTAGTCTGCAGGCACGAGATGGCCGCATTGATAATAGAAATGTCCCGATCTTGCTCGTTATCAATCTACTGCTTCGAAGGCCCCAACGCTATCTGATTCTCGGATGGTATCGATGCCTTGAAAATCGGCCTCAGCCATCGCTATCGACACAGGCCCTAAAAATGAAAAGGCCCTAAAAATTAAGAAGGGAGTTGCTGTACTGGCAACTCCCTTCTTAACTGTCTGAATTTAACTGTCTGAAGGGAAAAATTGCCTGAGTGGCTCTTCCCCGGCAAACTCTAGCCCTGGATGGCCGGTGCGGTCAGCGCAACTGGCGTAGCTTCACCTGCAGCCAGGTCCAGAGGGAAGTTGTGAGCATTGCGCTCGTGCATCACTTCCATACCCAGGTTGGCGCGGTTCAGTACATCTGCCCAGGTGGCGATGACGCGACCTTGAGTATCCAGCACTGACTGGTTGAAGTTGAAACCGTTCAGATTGAATGCCATCGTGCTGATGCCCAGCGCAGTGAACCAGATGCCAACCACAGGCCATGCACCCAAGAAGAAGTGCAGAGAACGGCTGTTGTTGAAGCTCGCGTACTGGAAGATCAGACGGCCGAAGTAGCCGTGCGCTGCAACGATGTTGTAGGTCTCTTCTTCCTGACCGAACTTGTAGCCGTAGTTCTGCGACTCAGTCTCAGTAGTTTCACGAACCAACGAGGAAGTCACCAAAGAACCGTGCATTGCGGAGAACAGAGAGCCGCCGAATACACCCGCTACACCCAGCATGTGGAAGGGGTGCATCAGAATGTTGTGCTCAGCTTGGAACACGAACATGAAGTTGAACGTACCCGAGATACCCAGAGGCATACCGTCGGAGAACGAACCCTGGCCCAAGGGGTAGATCAGGAAGACTGCAGTTGCCGCTGCTACGGGAGCAGAGTAAGCAACGCAGATCCAAGGACGCATGCCGAGGCGGTAGGACAGTTCCCACTGGCGACCGAGGTAAGAAAAGACGCCAATCAGGAAGTGGAAGATGACGAACTGGTAAGGACCACCGTTGTACAGCCACTCATCGAGGGAAGCAGCTTCCCAGATGGGGTAGAAGTGCAGGCCGATAGCGTTGGAAGAAGGCACAACAGCACCGGAGATGATGTTGTTGCCGTACATCAGGGAGCCAGCAACGGGCTCACGGATGCCGTCGATGTCCACGGGGGGAGCAGCGATGAAGGCGATGATGAAGCAGGTAGTGGCAGCCAGCAGCGTGGGGATCATGAGGACGCCGAACCAACCTACATAGAGGCGGTTGTCAGTGCTCGTAATCCACTCACAGAACTGCTCCCACGGGCCGACCCGGTCACGGGTGCGTAAAGTAGAAGTCATAGTGATGATTGCCGATTGATTAACGTCAGACAACTCAGCTTTGTCACAGCAACACACTTCTGTATACGCCCTCCGCACCGTTTCAGTTTGGAACACGCTCAGTCAAGATTGCTACGCTAAAGTAGGGTTGCCTATCATTAAATTTAGAGAAGATGTCGGTAATGCTGCCGGGAGCAGAAAGGAATCTTCTAGCTTCTAAACGTTTCTCAATAATTAGTTGGGTGGCCACTCTTGCATCCGTCCGCCCATCAGGTGCAGATGCAGGTGAAAAACCGTCTGTCCGCCGTCATGTCCGGTGTTGATGACGACTCGGTAGCCGCGCTCTAGCGACTGCTGTTGGGCGATTTGGTTAACGGTGAGCAGCAGATGCCCCAATAGCGATTGGTCGGCCTCAGTAGCATTGGACAGGCTTGGGATCGGTTTTTTAGGTATGACCAAAAGGTGGGTCGGTGCTTGCGGATTGATATCGCGAAAGGCTAAACACAGGTTGTCTTCATAGACGATGTCAGCCGGAATCTCTCGTCGAATAATCTTGCCAAAAATCGTGTCTTCGCTCACGGCGGTCATCACCTCATGCAGAAATGGCCCCCATATTCTAAAGGGCCGACCGCTAGGGATAGACAAGTGGAGACTGGATCGAGGTTAGAAGCTGTAGTCGAGCCCGACTGCGCGGTCACCAAAGGAATCGGTGACCGTGATTGAGACCGGTGTGTCAGCCGATACGCCGACCTCTCCCGATTCGTTCACAAAGTCTTGCACTAGGGGCAAGGTAGATAGGTCAAGCACGTCTTCGCTAGGGGCTTTTGCTGCGTCTATTTCGGCATTGATCCCGGCTGCGACCGCTGCCCGATCGGTCTGGGGCATGGGTTCGAATTGACTCTGGCTCAGGGGCATGAGTGCCGAGGCGTCGGCGTCTGTGGCCGCCGGATTTGCCTGGGCCGGTGCTGATAGGCTCAGGGCGGCTATGGTAAACAGGAATCCGGCGAACGGGCTGAGAACGGATCGCATAGGCCAATGTGGGTAATGTGGACAGGCTAAGGATGCTTCTGACCGTGATGCCGAGGCTGCTCTTTTGAGGGCAGCCTCGCTTGCAGCGGTGGTTCAACGGTCGTTATCGATCAGCTTAATCGGCAGCATCAGCGGTGCCCTCTAACCCAATGCAGATTGAGATCGCACCTCTGATGTCGTCCCGAAGTCGTTAACGGCTTGACTCTGCTGGTAATGTAGCCAGCTCTGAACAATCCGCTCAAGGTCAGAACTGCGGAGAATGTAAAACCATATTTCTGTCTTTTTAGATAGTTTCAGTGAGATTGGCCTGTAATACAAAATACTTAATTTAATGACCTGATATCGGCCCCCCTATTCCGTCGGACGAAACTGAACCTGGGAATGGAGCCAGTCTGCGATCAGCTTTGGCGCATTCTTCCGTGACCAGCGCACCGCGACCATCTTGAACCCGGGTTTAGTCAATCGGGCAATCCACTTCATCAGGCGATTGAGGGGACGATTACGCACGCGCTGGTTGATCAGGTTGGTTGAACCAATGTCGTAAAGACAGTCGACGATGACCCTCAGCGTCGTCTCTTCGCGGCTAAACAGGTTTTCGAGCAGCAGCAAGACATCCTGCATCCGATCAAGCTCAGCCTGCCGCTCGCGCATGACAACAGGGGGTCTAGGCGGTTCAGGAGTGGTGAGCATAGTGACCATAAAAATTTTCGATAAGTATAGCCGAGTCGATGCGAGCGCCCTGACTCCCCTAGGCGTGAGCAGCGAGCGGAATTAAACAAGCCGCACCTATCGCCGTCGTTATCCCATTTGACCAGGCGGGCACGCTAGAGCAGTTACAGGGGCGGCGATGCTGGCAAGAATCTGGAGTGCATCCCTCATCGGCATTGATGCCGTCAAGATTGGGGTAGAAGTAGACCTCTCAGGCGGGCTACCCGGTGTGGTGGTGGTGGGCCTACCCGATACGGCGGTGCAGGAGTCTCGGGAGCGGGTCAAGGCTGCGCTTAAGAATACGGGGTTTCCTTTTCCCATGCGTAAGGTGGTGGTCAATCTGACCCCAGCAGACCTGCGCAAAGAAGGGCCAATTTATGACCTGCCCATTGCGATTGGCATCCTAGCCGCTTCGGACCTGGTCAGCCAGGCGCTACTCGATGAGTATCTGCTATTGGGGGAAATGTCCCTGGACGGCAGCTTAAGGCCAGTTTCCGGTGTGATGGCGATTGCGGCCGCGACCCGGCAGATGGGGCTCAAGGGGCTAATACTGCCCCAGGCGAATGCGCAAGAGGCCGCGGTTGTTCCGGGCATAGACGTTTACGGGTTTGAAGAGATCGGGGCCGTGGTGGAATTTCTCAATCACCCTGCGTCACACTCACCGGTTAAAGTCGATGGGGTCGCGGTGCTCAACCAGAGTCGTCCTAACCCCCTCGATATGCGGGATGTTAAAGGCCAGGTGCAGGCCCGCCGCGCGCTCGAAATTGCTGCCGCTGGGGGGCATAATCTGGTGCTGATTGGGCCTCCTGGAAGTGGTAAGACCATGCTAGCCCGACGGCTACCCGGCATTTTGCCCGATCTCAACTTCGACGAAGCCCTGGAGGTCACCCAAATTCACTCCGTTGCCGGGTTGCTGAAGGAAAAAGGGGCCCTGATTACCCATCGACCCTTTCGCAGCCCGCATCACTCGGCTTCGGGACCTTCCCTGGTGGGCGGGGGCAGCTTTCCTAAGCCAGGCGAAATTTCGCTGGCGCACCGGGGCGTTCTGTTTCTGGACGAGCTAACGGAGTTCAATCGTAAGGTATTGGAGTTTTTGCGGCAGCCGCTGGAAGACGGCTTTGTCAGTATTACTCGCACCCGCCAGTCGGTAGAGTTTCCATCACAGTTTACTCTGATTGCCAGTACCAACCCCTGTCCCTGCGGCTATTTCGGGGATAGCGTTCATCCCTGTACCTGTACCCCGCGTTTGCGAGAGCAATACTGGGCCAAGCTATCGGGGCCGTTAATGGACCGCATTGATCTGCAAGTGGTGGTCAACCGCCTGAAGCCAGAAGAGATGATGCAGCAGCCCCAGGGGGAGGCATCGGCCACCGTACGCAGTCGGGTCCAGGCGGCACGCAATCGCGCCCAGGTTCGATTCCAGGCAGAAACGGCGGTTCAGTGCAACGCCGATATGCAGAGCCACCACCTCCCTCAATGGTGCCAGCTCGATGTCGAGACCCGTAGTTTGCTAGAGAATGCCGTTCGTAAGCTGGGCCTCTCGGCCCGAGCCACTGACCGAATTCTAAAGGTGGCAAGAACTATTGCCGATTTGCTCGCGTCAGAGTCTATAAAGATGACGCACGTGGCAGAAGCGATTCAATATCGCACGGTCGATCGGATGCAGTGAGATGACTCATCAAACGGGCTAACCCAGGTTTCCGGCAAAGAAATCCTGCGAGAAGGCGAGTTTTGTGAGATTTTTATTTAGGACCATCATTAAGATTTCTACAGATTTTTAATCTACGGATTAAGTCCCGGTGATGTTCTAGGGTCCATTCAGATTTGTCTATGGATTTGAAGGTTAGGGATGCTCTAATAAGTTTCTGGAAGTTTCTTCCAGAACTTCCAGACGCGGCCTGTTCTCTGAGCGTTCCCTTGCTAATCTCTCAACGGCTAGCTGCGTTTACCATTTTCATCTCATCAGGATTTAACCGCCGATGGCGATTGACTCAGCCAGAATTAACCGAATCCTCCAGGAGTTTGTCAGTAAGACCCACCATGTCCAGGGGGTGGCCCTGGTTACGCCAGATGGGCTACCGCTCGCCACCACCTTGCCTAACCAAATGGATGACGAACGGGTTTCGGCGATGTCGGCGGCCATGCTCTCCTTGGGAGAGCGCATCAGTTCAGAGCTGAGTCGAGGCAATATTGGTCGCATCTTTATCGAGGGCGAACAGGGCTTCGGGATTTTGACCAGCTGTGGCGAAGACGCGGTTTTTCTGGTGCTGGCCAGTCATGCGGCTAAGCAGGGCATTCTCATGCTGGAGATCAAGCGGGCGGTGGCTGAGCTGAGGTCGCTGCTTCTGTAATCTTTGCTTCTTGTTACGCGGTGACTGAAACGGTTCGCTAGAAACGGCTGGCTACAAGCGTTGAACGGGTTCCGATAACAGCAGTGGCGGACGATGGTCAGGATTTAATGTCCGTAAGGCCGAAAGGTCGATGGCGGGTGGAATCTGGGCATTGTAATCACGGCCCGAACCCTGTATGTTGCGGGCGGGTGTGTTGCCATTAGAGTGATGATGGGTCTCGACGTCGAGCAGGTTAAAGCAATCCTTGATGCGCTGGTTCGGGGCACCCGTGAGCTAGAGGGGGCTGGTTTGGTGACGCCAGACGGACTGCCGCTGGTGTCGGTGCTGCCTAGCGGCATGGATGAAGACCAGGTGGCGGCGATGTCGGCGGTGATGCTGACACTGGGAGAGCGGATCGGCCAGGAGCTGAGTCGGGGTAACGTAGAGCGCATCGCAGTGGACGGCGGCTATGGGCGCTGTATTCTAGCCAGCTGCAACGAAGATGCGGTGCTGCTGGTGCTGGCGAGCCGAGCGGCAAAGGAGGGCATTTTGCTGCTGGCAATCAAGCAGGCCGTCATGGCGCTCAACAAAATTATGATGTAGGCTACCGCCAATGGAAGTGATGCGGCTGGTCGTAACGGGGCCGGTAGGGGCGGGCAAGTCGACCTTTATCCGGACGGTGAGTGAAATCGAGGTGGTGGATACCGACCGCTCGACGACGGATGAGGCTGCCGCAATTAAGGCCAAAACGACCGTAGCGATGGACTTTGGCCGTCTGCAATTTTCCCCGGGGATGGCGCTGCACTTGTATGGTACGCCGGGCCAGTCGCGGTTCGACTTTATGTGGGACGTGCTGATTGAGAAGGCCCATGCCTATATTTTGCTGGTTCCGGCTCACCGCCCCGCCGAGTTTCGGAATGCCCGGCTGATTTATCGGTATATGCAGTTGCGATCGCACATTCCAGTCGCCGTGGGCATTACCCATGCTGACTGTGAGGGGGCGTGGCACGCTGACGACGTTGCGATTGCCCTGGGGTTTGGCTTGGCCCAGCGCCCCCCCATCGTCACCCTCAACGCGAACGATGCCTACTCGGTGGCCCAGGCGCTAATCGTTTTAGTCTCTCAATGTGTTAACGAAGTGCGCCGTGAAGCAGCAGCGGTCTAGAAGTGCCCTAGAATAGCAGGGATGTTTTTTGATGATGCTGGGGGTGGGCTATCGTAAGTCCCGTTGAATCGGGTAGCTTACCTA
This sequence comes from Cyanobacteria bacterium J06648_16, assembly GCA_039817185.1. GTDB lineage: Bacteria > Cyanobacteriota > Cyanobacteriia > Phormidesmidales > Phormidesmidaceae > CAWUKV01. The sequence continues at coordinate 21,523 of JBCBWI010000005.1, forward strand.
GCGTTACCGCCTGTAGCATGACGCTGTTGGCCTTGCATTGGGTGCATGACCTATGTCTGTAGTTGGTTCCCTTTCCGAATTTTCAGTTCCCGAGGTACTGCGATTTTTGCAGGACGGCAAGAAGACAGGACTGCTTTCGATTCAGGCGGCTGAGCCGAATCCTGGCCCAGGCCCGGATAAATTTTGCTTTATCTGGGTCAACCAGGGCCGTGTCGTCTCGGCCACCAGTCGGCTCGACGGGCGGTGTTTGGCGGCGATGCTGCGCCACCGCCGCTACGTGTCGGGTTTGACCATTACCCGGCTGATTCGCCGTTGCCCGCCTGACATGCCGCTGGGGTTATTTCTCCGGTCCAAGGGCGTGCTCCAGGCCAAACAGCTCAAACTCCTATTTGCCCTGCAGGTGATTCAGCAGGTCTGCGGGCTGTTTCAGCTGTCGGACGGGCGCTTTCGCTTTGATAGCAAGGCCCCCATGCCCAAAGTTGAAATGACTGGGTTGAGCATTCCGGCCTCGGAGGTGACGCTGCCAGGGCTGCGCGCCCTCAAGAACTGGACCGCCCTTGAAAACAAGCTGCCGGACCCGGCCTCTGGGCTCAAGGGACTCGGCAGCGGGCAGCCCAGCATTCGCATCAACCAGACCGAATGGCAGGTATGGAGCCTGGCCGATGGCAGCACCTCGCTGAAGCAAATGGCTGCTCAGCTCGGCCAGCCGGTCGAAGTGATTCAGCGCATAGCCTTCCGGCTGATTTTTGTGGGGCTGGTCGAAGAAGTGCCGGTGGCTGTGGCCCGTCCGACCGTCGATGCAACCGTGCCCGCCTTTTCCCAACCCGGCGGGGCGGCTGAGCCCGTTAGTCCCAACTTCATCAAAAATCTGATGGGCTATTTGCGACATCTGCCGAAGACCTCATGAGGGCAGCGCCGCTGTCACTGGCCTAAAAATGCTATGTTATTAGAGGCTCGGACCCACGCGATTGTGACGCCCAAATCTTGTCAGGACCGGAAGGTAGCAGCAATACGGGATGCTCATAATAGGCGTGGTCTCCGGGCTTCTGATTTTTAAATAGATTTCTATCTAGGCGATGTCTATTCCAAGGGGGCGCTGAAATCGTCCGATAACGCTCGAAACGATGCAGCGATGACGGTTATCCCCATAGCTTTCTAGACAGGCGTTTTCTATCTTGGAAACGTTGGGGCCGGGTTAGCCAATGCCGTGGCCAACCGATCTCACTGTGGGTAGTTATCGGAGGAAAGAGACCCGTGGCAGACTTTAGCAGACTGGTACAAAAAGCGTTTTACCTGGGGGTCGGCATCGCGGCCTACGCTGGGGAGAAGGCAAGTGATACCTTTGCGGACCTGCGAGGGCAGGCGCAGAAGCTGGTTGACGAGCTAGTTGAGCGCGGTGAGCTAACTGCTGAAGAGGCGCAGAAAATGGTGGACGATATGGTCAATCGCGCCCAGGCTGCTGCCCCAGAGACAACGACTGAGGGACCTCGCCGGATTGAGATCCTGGAAGACAGCGATGAGCAGCCGAGTGCCGATCCCCAGGCTGAAGCCATGCGCCGTCAGGTAGAGGCACTCCGGGAAGAACTGCGACGCCTGAAGGACGAATAGGCAGTAGGGCGAATGGATCGCTGACCCTCAAGCTTTGCTCTGGAGGAAGATATGGACGATTGGATGAAGCAGCTGGAGGCAACTCTGACCCAGCTAGTCGATGAGACTGAACAATGGGTCTCATCGGCTGTGGAGACCGTGGTGGAGTCATCAGACGCGATTGCAGACGATTTAGAGCAGCTACTGGCGCCTATGATGGACCCGCTGCGAGACGACCTGGAGCGAAACCTGGATGATTTCGTCGAGGCCGTTGAGCCCTGGGCCGATTCGATGGTGGTGAACATCGGCACCTGGGTCGAGCAGGCGATGACGCCGATTAATCAGGTCTTAGACCCGCTAGTACAGCAGCGGACTCACTGTGTCGGCTGTCGCAACTATCACGGTCAGATGTATGGGGATCAGGAGCTTGTCTGTGCGATTCATCCTTTTGGCCCCGATCTAGACCGTGAAGCCTGTCCTGACTATGACTCGATCTGGCCTGACCGCCCCTGAGGTTTGGGGGCGCGGCGTGAATGCCCTGATTTTCAAAGCTTTCCGCGGTCGCCCGAGAGCAGCGGATAGAAGTGGCCGACCGGTCCCTGACCCGATCCAATGGGAAGCGCATGCTTGAGTGCTTCCGTCACGTAAGTTTTGGCATTTTGGGTGGCGGCTAACGGCGGGTGCCCCAGTGCCAGGTTCGCTGCGATCGCAGCAGATAAGGTGCAGCCTGTCCCGTGGGTGTGCTGAGTTTCAACCGTCTCTGTCTGTAGGATTTCTAACCGTTCACCGTCATACCACACGTCTAGGCCACGCAGGTCTCCGGTAAAGCCGCCCCCCTTAACGAGAACCGCCTGGGGGCCTAGGGTATGAATCTTTTGGGCGGCAGCTTCCATGTCGGCTTGGGTCTCGATCGACAGGCCGCTCAGAATCTCAGCTTCGTAGCGATTGGGGGTGAGGACCGTGGCCAGGGGAATGAGCTGCTGTCGGAGGGTTGCGATCGCATCATCATCAATCAGCTGTGCGCCCGTTCGCGACACCATCACGGGATCGATCACCCGAGCGGCAATCGTTCCCTTGGCTAGGGATTGCGCGACTGCTTGAACAATGGCGGTATTGAGCAGCATGCCCGTTTTAACCGCGTCCGCGCCGATGTCGCTCGTTACCGCGTCGATCTGCGCGACCACCAGCTCAGATGACAGCCCCTCTACCTGGGTGACGCCCAGGGTGTTCTGTGCCGTGACACAGGTCAGGGCGCTGGTGCCGTGGACCCGGTGAAAGGCAAACGTCCGTAGATCGGCCTGGATACCTGCGCCGCCACCGCTATCCGAGCCTGCAACCGTGAGAGCCACGGGAGGCAGATTTGACTGAGCCTGCGCCAAAATGATATCCCTAACTCCGAAAAAACAGAACCTTACCGAGTCGGACGTCGCCGCTGCAGGAACTCGGGAATATCTAAGTTAGGGGCCACGCTGGGCTGATTACTCTGGGCGGCTTCGCTGGGCTCAGCGGTCGCCGCCGGTGCCGTGCGCTTGAGCGGCGTTACCCGGCTGGTAACTCCCTGGTTCACGGTGCCCATATCGGCGCTAAACCCGGTGGCAATCACCGTAATCCTGACCTCACCCTGCATGCGCTCATCAATCACTGCGCCGAAGATGATGTTAGCGTTGGGATCCACAGCCTCGTAGATAATCTCAGCGGCAGAATTCACCTCGTGCAGCGTCAAATCGCTACCGCCTGTGATGTTGAAGATGGCCCCGGCAGCTCCGTCAATTGAGGTCTCCAGCAACGGCGAAGAGATCGCTGCAATCGCGGCCTCGCGTGCCCGTGACTTGCCGGAGCCGACACCGATGCCCATCAGCGCCGAACCCGCATCGGCCATCACCGCCCGCACGTCGGCAAAGTCAACGTTGACCAGACCTGGGATCGTAATAATGTCAGAAATGCCCTGCACGCCCTGCCGGAGGATATCGTCGGCATACCGGAACGACTCCTGAATCGGTGTCTGCTCAGAAATCACCGACAACAGCTTGTCATTGGGGATAACGATGAGCGTATCCACAGAGGTCTGCAGCGCCATGATCCCGTCCTCCGCCTGGGAGGTGCGTCGCCGTCCTTCAAAGGTAAAGGGGCGGGTAACGACGCCAACGGTCAAGGCGCCAGCCTCTTTGGCAATTTCAGCGACTACGGGGGCTGCTCCCGTACCGGTGCCGCCCCCCATTCCCGTTGTGATAAAGACGAGATCGGCGCCCTCTAAGCAGGTGGCAATCTCATCGCGGGATTCCTCAGCAGCCTTCTGTCCAATGGCAGGGTTGCCCCCGGCACCCAGCCCGCGCGTCAGCTTACCCCCGATTTGCAGCTGGTTTTGCGTGGCGGCGTGGGTCAGCGCCTGGGCATCAGTGTTGAGCGTCCAGAACTCAATACCCGACAGACCACTGTCAATCATGCGGTTGACGGCGTTGCAGCCACCGCCTCCAACGCCAATTACCTTAATTCTCGCTACGTTGCCCGGCACGATATCTTCGCCTCTCGCCGCATCTGTCGATGTTATATTCCTACCGTCATTATGGGCTGAGTTCGTAACATTCGTACCAAAACCAGGCTCGGCATAAGCATTCTTTTGAGAATTAGCACTATTCATAGGTTCTGTTGATAAAGAGAGGGTAGCGCGCGACCCGTTCGTCTGCGCGTGGGAACCGTTATTGGTATTATCAGCAGGGCGGGAGGAGGTCATAAGCGCTTGAGTTTAGCTTCTTTAAAGCCCACAGTATAGAGGCTTAGGGAAAAATTATGTCTCTCAAATCTGTCGCTAAATCGAAGAGAGCCCCATTTCTAAATGGAGAATAGAGCCTATGTTGCCGCAGGACGGGGGTTGAGAGCAGGGACACCAATAAGGATTAAGGTGAGGACGGGGGAAATCCTGGACTTCACTCAGTCGGCATTATGCCTGTGAAAAGGCTGAGCGGTAGCGGGGGCTAGAAACGGCTCAAATGCCCGGAAACCTTGGCTTTTGGGGGATAGCTATGGCCTTGGGGGCGGTGGTTCTAGATAACTATACGGGAACTGGTTGAAAAAACCAAACAGATTCTTCCCCAATTAAAAGAATTTACTAACTATGCGCTGAATCGTCTAAAAAAGGGTCGGTGCTAACCTTAAAAAAATGAAAAAATGCGCCGTCGATTCGGTCGGCTGTCGCTCCCTAGAACGTCTATGAGAGTAGCGTTGACCGCTTTATTAAGTACTCGATACCGAGACTAGGGTGTGCCCGTTGCTTGCAGGATCTGAATCGAAGGATTTTCGGGATTACGGAGATCGATAAAGGCGATTTTTTCAAGATTTACCTGTGTCGGCAAGTTTCGCATTTGGTCAAGGGCCGCCAGCTGCTCTGAAAAAGATGGACCGTAGGGACCAAAGTGAACAACCCCGAGTTCAGTGTGCAAAATCAGATTGCTGGGCGATCGCCAGTCAATCTCGTTAATGTGTACTGGACTCTCACTCACTTGGGTATACAGCGCGGTCCAGTGGGGCTGGTAGGCCGCGCGCATACCGCGAATGCGGAGTTCTGGTAGGGTAAAACTATCGGCGATTTGATCGAAACTTTGATACGGCATCCAGTAGCCGCTTTCGTCGAGCAGACCTTTTTGGCTAAAGGGCTTGATGGCATCGACCGAGGTGATCGGTGTGTCGGTATCGGGCAGCGCCACGGCGACGGGTCGCCGTTCGCGAACGCGGATGTTGAGTCCCGGCGGAAACAAGCGGCGGCTAACGACAGCATGGGCAATGGGGCCCTGTTCGAGGAGATGTTGTTCCAGGGCCTGGGGCTGTAGCTTGAGCAGAGGCTGGGGGTAGTCAATCGACAGCATCTGGTGCAGAGCCTCGTCGGAGAGGAGTTGGTTGCCGCTAATGTCGACCTGTCGGGTGTCGCTCATTTGCCACCGAGGCGATGTGGAGGCTAGGACCGTGCCCGTGGCTAGCCCGCCGATTGCCAGCGTTCGCCAGAGTCTTTGGATGAACTTGACCCGGCGCTGCCGCTGCAAACCCTGACGACGCTGCCGCAGCGTTTGCCGAGAAGGCCGAGTAAAGGCGCTGGCAGCTCCAGGGCAGGCTGCACCTGGGCTGGGCGTCTGTGGGGTAGAAAAATCTGGCATGAAATTGGAGAAGGCGTTCTAAACCAGCGGCCTGAGCCCCTGGGATGGGTAGATGTGTGAGCCTGGAGATTCAGACTGCCCAAACCGTTTAGTGATTGCGGCGGCCTGGGCGAAATTTCAGTGATTTTAACGGACAACGACGCGGGGAGCGAGAAATCGGTACCACTGTTCGGCCAGGGCCCGATCGGTGAAGGGTACGCTGCGCTGCTCGCCTGAGGTTAGGCTGAACTGAATGGCGACCTTTCCTTTGTGCGGCGTCGCGGTGGGGCTGTTGGGGGCCTCATCCGCCTGGGGCAGTCCAAACGGCGCGGCCGGCTGACCGCCGATGGTAAGGCTAATCCGATCGATCTGGTCAAGGGTGACCGACTGGAGCTCAATCGGCGCTTGGCGGGTGGGCTTGCCCCATACGAGCTGATCGCCCCGCTGACCCAGGACAGCATAGATGTCATACTTGGCGCGCTCAAACTGGTTCGCCCATTGCCTGTAGGCTTCTACTTTTTGATACTCATTCCAGCCTGCCCAGGCGAGCCAGCCGAACAGGCCCAGTAGCGGTAGCCACAATAACCCTCGTTCCATGGGGCTGCTCCTGATGTTTTTGCGATTGACGTTTATGTTAAGTCTTACAACGAGCCAGCCTGTGGGTTTTGCTTGTATTGAAAGATTGGACTAGGTTGCTGGCTTTGGGGTGCTGGCTCTGGCAGACTTGCCCCATGCTACAGCGATATTTGGTGACTATATTTTTAGGAGACGGCAAATTGTTTTACTTACCCTCTTTGTTAGCGCCCTCTTTGTTGGCAGTCGTTCCCAATACCTTTAGCTGGAGCCCTAAGGTGGCGCTGGTGATGGTGATTTGCAATGTGATTGCGATCGCACTCGGCAAGTACGGCATCAAAAACCAAGACGTTGGCCCCGCCTTGCCCGCGCCTGAGTTCTTCGGCGGCATGAGCGCCGCCTCAATGTTGGCGGTCACCAGCCTGGGTCACATTATCGGTGCGGGCGCAATTTTGGGCCTAGCATCGGTGGGCGTGCTCTAGGACGGGATGGGCTAAGTCAGACTCGATAGCTTTGTAACCAGCAATCGCGTACAGGCATCTGTGCGCGATTGCTGTATGTCCGGAGTTCCAGTTGAATGGGGCAGTGCTAGTCAACTAGCTGAAGCTGGCTAGCGCTGATCTCATGTGCGCCCAGTAGTTGGGCAATCGGCGTAAGTGCAGTGCCGCTGCCATTGGCGTCGAAGCTGAGCAGCCCGCCACTGTAGCGGAAGCGTGCAGCGGTCGTGGCACCTGCTGAAAACACCCCCTCTGAGATCTCTACCAGCGTCGTTTCGGCGGTTAGCCCGGCGGCAAAGCCGAGGGCCGAGATTTGAATCACATCATCGACGCCGAAGTCTGTGATGGTATCGCCACCTTCGTCCGGCGTTTGGAAAACGAACGCGTCATAGCCGCTGCCCCCGGTCAGAATATCGGCCCCGCCTAAGCCCAGGAGCGAATTGGCGCCTGCGTTGCCGACCAGACTGTCGGCTTCGGCGGTCCCCACTACGGCGGTCAGCGGGTTGTTTACTACTTGGGTCACCATCTGCTGACTGCTGGAATCAAAACTCACGACGGTATTGCCTACCGTCAGTCGGCTATCCAAACCGCTGCCGGTGATATTTGCTTCAGGGGGGGCGCCCGTTCCTACGAGCATGACCACCCAGATTTCTGTACTGCTAGCGGTCGTTGTGATCTGTAGAGGGCTGTCTGCGACGTTCGGATCGGCCAGGGACACGGTCACGTTGGACGGGTTTAACACCCAACCCTTGAGGTAGCTGTCTTGCTGACCCCGCATCAAAAATGTCGTCACCCCTGATTCAGTTGCAGTGGTCACAGCGGTGACGCCGCCCTGATCCTGTGAGGTGCCTAAACTGGCCTGCCAGGTGTAGGTATGCGACTGTCCGTCAGACAGACGATCGAGGGTTGACAGCAGGGCACTACCCGCGTTCCCAGAGAAGTCAGTCAGCAAGTGGCGTTCTGCCTGATCCACGCCGAGATTGCGATAAAGGTCGCCCCCATCAACGATGGCATACCCACCCGTTGGGGTTACGTCAAAGGAAGAGCCGCTCCGATCACCCGTATAGTCGTCATTCCCGGCTTGCCCGTCAACCAGAAGCTTGGTTTGATACTTGGGATCGCTTTGGCGATCGGGTCCGCCAAAGAAGTAGGTCCCATAGCCATGCAGCCGTAGCGAAAAGGCTTCGGGCTGATCCCAGCCACGATCTCGCTCAAAATCGCCCAACAGCGAAACGAGAACATCATCACTGTCCTGCCAGCGATTACGGAAGAAGTATGCGCCCTTGTCGTTGTCTTGGACGCCGTGGGGAAGTTGGCTGTTGAGATCGCTACCCGTGCTATCGGTTGGATAGTACAACAGAGACCACACCGTCCCCCCTCGACGCTGATCAAATTTGTCTTGAGCGGCGGCGGGATTGTTGATGCCTCGATAGCTATCGTAAAAGGCTTGATAGCTGGTCAGGTCAGTCTGTGATACCGAGTCTAGAAGCAGGCTCGTCCAACCTTCGGGGTCGTAACCGAGCCAGCCCACTCCGGTTTGCAACGCTGTTTGTTCTGCATCGAAAACACCCGTGTAGGTAGGTAGCTTCCAAAACTCAATGTCGTTGAAGGTGTTGACCACATCTTTTACGGTCCCTGCTTCAGTAAAAGTAGCAGTCCCACTATTCCTAAGCGCGTACACGGCAGGAACTACAAAACCGCCTGCATAGGCAATGTAGCCATTCCCTTCCTGGGAGAGACCAATCTCACCGTAGCCATCTTCCAAATGGCCGTTGAGCCAGCGTCGCAGATTGTTAAAGCGCTCGCTGCGGTTGGTTTCTTCTGACGCGGCCAGCAGCATCACTGTTTCAGCACCTCGGCTGACCCCTACCCAGTTTGAACCGTAGGGCGCACCAAAATTGGAGTGACTGTAGCTGGGCCAAGCATCGAGCGCTTCGATGAGCCGGTCGTAAATGTACTCCTGCTGTGACGATGTCCAACCCTCGGCGGCCCAGTCGTAAGCCAACGCCAAGCCCATGCCGGTGGCGGCTCTCGACAGACCATAGCCCCGATTGGGTAGACGATTGTCAGGATCGGGGTCATCGTACATTTGACGCAGCGCATCGTAGGCCGTTTGGGCATATTGGGCCTCACCGGTCAGGCTGTAGAGAAAAGCGGCTTCTCGCGCTAGCCAGGCTCGGGCGTAGTTCCAGTTGTTGTCGCTGGGGTTCTCGTCGTAGACCTGCCAACCGGAATTACCCATTGCGATCGCACTATCTACACGCTGTTTAATCGCGTCATAGGCCTGGGCATGGTGAGACTCATCTACCTGAATAGCGGTCTGCACCGCTTGTAGCTGGCTTTCCTCGAAAAACAACCCACGGGGGGGTGGCGCTTCTGGCAACATTGGAGACTCACTCGTCGTAGGTGTCTGGGTAATCGCAAAGGCATCGATGGCAGTCAAATCTTGCCGAAATCTGACCGTCAAAGAGTCAAAGAAATCCCGGCCCTCTAAATTTTCGCTGATGCTGAGCTGCATCGGTAGCGTTGAGCCTGCCTTGGGTACCGATGCCTGCCAATCGCCATCGGCCCAGTAGTAGGGCATGACAGCCACTGTATCGGCATCTGTCTTGCTTAGCGTGAGTCGGAAGTTCTCGTAAGTGGTCGGTGTCAAAAACTCGTTCGGTACCTGTAGTTCCGACTCAACCTCGTGTGGAATTTGCCAGCCCGGATCGAGATAGAGCAAGTAGGGCAGGCTGCCTGCGTTTGCGCTGTTTGGATCGACCGGACGAATATTCCATTTAATCTCGCGATCTTCGTCGTGCCCGTCCACGGGAGGCTTGTCGACAACATCCAGCTCCACAAAGAACTTAGCCAGCTCTGGCTGGGTGCGATCTGCACGCGCGCGCCAGTAGAGCGATACATCGCCGTTATCGAGATCCAAATTACTCAACGAGTCCAGGTTGTAGATAGCCTGGGTCCATTCTTGGCCGGGTTTAGACACCAGCTCGCCATTTACCAGCTGAGTCCGGTCTAACTGCCAGCCGTTTGCTGTATCGAAGTTGGTTAGCAAAAGCTGTTGCTCATCTGCTCCATAGGTGAAGCTGGCGGGATCGCTGCCCGGCGTGGGCGTGGGTGTGGGCTCAGGGGTGGGCGTAGGTGTCGGCGTGGGTGAGGCACTGTAGAGCTGGCTGGTGGGGATGACCTGCTGGGCTTGACTGGGACTCGACCACAGGAGTTGGGCAACGGCCCCGCCGCCTTTTTCGTAATACTCCATCCTCAGGTCATACTTTTGCCCGGCGACCAAGCTAATCGTGCCCTGGTCGATAGTGGGGGCATGGTCAGACCAGTTGTTGATAATCTGCTGACCATCCACCCAAAGACGCACGCCGTCATCTGAGTTGGTGTAGAAGGTGTAGGTTTCAGAATGGAGTGCTTCGACCTGACCAGTCCAGCGGGCAGAGAAGGTGTTCTCGTCAATGGAGGTGTGAGGAGAACCGCCGCCCCAGTTGAAATCTAAGGCGGTGTCGGTGCGTGTGTGTTTGAGATTGGTCAGGTCGATGTTGTCGAAGTATTCTGCCGATAGGCCATTGCCATTGCCGGGCTCAGGAGTCGGCGTGGGCTCAGGGGTAGGCGTGGGCGTGGGCTCAGGCGTGGGCGTGGGCTCGGGACTGGGCGTGGGCTCAGGGGTAGGTGTGGGCTCAGGGGTAGGTGTGGGCTCGGGACTGGGCGTGGGCGTTCCGGTGCCGACAGGGATTAAATCGACGTAGTCAATCCGTACGTTCTCGCCTCCATTTCTAACGCCGTCTAGCCTCAGCACCATGCCGTCGGTCAGGGCGATTTGTGAGGCGACTGTCCGGCGCACCAGGTTGCTGGCAGTGGCCCCGTCACTATGAAGATTGTCGTCCAGTATCCAGCTGTCTAGCTGAGCTCCGTTGAGAGAAGCAATCAGCTGCGACTGGCCATCGCGCTCATCGTGGTAGGCAACAACAATATCAAACAGCCCATCAACATTTTCGAGAGCCGTCTCTAGCCATCCTGTGCCTGACCGTAGCTCAACAAACTTACCGGCGGAGGCGAAACTCTTGCTCTTAACACGATAAGTATTCAGGCGAAAAGATTCGGCTTCTAGACGAATGGAGGATTCAGGCATAGGAGAAAGTGACGCTCAGCAGCAAGTGCAATGAGCGAATAAGTCGATATTTGTGTCAAAACTGATGTGAATGCAACCTAATGTCCAACAATCCCAGCGCTTATCCGGAGGGGGCTAAGCCTTCTGTCGTTGTTTTTCTTAAAGAAGTGGTGGAGGGTGCGATCGCACTCAAGTCTGAATAATCAGTGGTGCCATATCTCAAGGTGGCTCGATGGAGAGAGGGGGTATCTACCCATAGGGGGTATCTACCCATAGTTATAGGGGAGTGCTGTCCCTTCGTTTTGATTCGCAGAGGGAAATTTATTCAAAATTCATCAATCGACTCGTGCTTTTTACTGAACTGGGCAACTGTTCGTAAATTGCTTTGTCCCATCCTCAACCGTTTCTTAATGAATCAGCCAAAGGTGGCAACACTGGGCAAGGGTCGGCGGCTTGGAGATTGTCGGGTTTGCTCCAGGTGAAGGGGGCCTGCAGCGCTGCCGACATCCATAGCAGTCGCTTGGCGCGGGTCATGGCGACGTAGAGCAGGCGATACTCTTCAGCTTGTTTGAGGGTGGCCGATTGCTGCCAGGCGGTCCAGATGTCGGGAATCGGCGCCTGCTTGAGTTCGGCATGGGTATGGGCGCGAATCTGGGCGCGGGCAACGTCAGCCAGGGTAAAGTCACCGATGAATTCGGTTTGGGGCGGTACCCAGACGCTGCCCGGAATTAATTTGTCATGAAGGAAGGGTAAAAATACCCCATCCCAATCGAGCCCCTTGGCTTTGTGCATAGTCATGAGGGTGAGCTGGCCAGGGCGGGTGTATTGAGCCTCGGTGTCCTCGGCCTCAATGGCATCGAACTGCTCGGCACTGACGATTTCTTGAAGGGCGTTGATCATGGCACTGAGCGTGTTCTCCTCAGACGTCTGCTGAGCGATTCTAGATGCGAGCTTGTCGGCGGTGGCCAGTTCGCTCTGGTCGTAGCCCAGGGTGGAGCCAAAGAAGGGGATTAAATGATAAGGCGGCAGCTCTAACCGAGCGCGGAGCAGGCTGGCACAGTAGCGGCGGGCTTGGCGAGCGGGTTCAGTATCAAAAGGCGGATCGAGGGGGCCGGGATAGAGAAACTGTTCCGGCGCAGTTGCTAGGGAATTCAGATCTTGAGTGGGGACCTTTTGACGGTCTACCAGCACGCGCAGGGCGGCCTTGAGGTAGTCAGGAGAGTGAGGACGCTCGATGAACTGCATCAGGCGCAAGGTTTCGAGGGGAATCTGGGTTTTGCGATCGCGATGCCCCACGTCAAAAATGCGAATCCCGGTTTCTTCCCAGTTAAACCCTAATCGTTCGGGATCTTCGAGCAGTTCTCGAATGTATCTTGCCTGCCGATTCTCTCTCACCAGTACCGCCATCGTCAGGCTGGGATCTTCTTGGTATAGGGCTAATGCTCGTTCGGCAATCAGCTGCACTGTACGCTGAATATCTTTAGGCTTTTTCAGCTCTACGCCTTTGTCGATAGGGGCGGGATTGGCGTTGGGTTGAGGGTCTCCTGGCGGCACGGGGAGAATATCTTGCGGTCGAAAGGCGGGCTCGCTCAGGTGGCGATTGACCCAGTGCAAAACGAAGTTGCTGGCGTCCATAATCACCTGAGCGCTGCGCCCGGCCTGGTCGATGGTGGCCAGGCGGTTGAGGGGGCGGTTGCGATCGCAAAACAGGTTAAAAAAGACCGGGTCCGCTGGCGTAAAGGTGGAGTTAATGGCCTGATTGGGGTCCCCCACCCGCACCAGATTGGGCAATCCGTCCGCATGTTCCGGGTCCACGGCCAGCAGCTCTAGCAGCCGGGTCTGCAGCGGCGAGGAATCCTGCGCTTCGTCCTCAAACACCGCAAACACCCGTGACTGCCACAGCGTGCGAATATCCCCATCCTCCAGCGTTCGCAGCGCTGCCAGAATCATATCGTCATAGTCAATCAGTCCCCGCAGCTCCAGTAAAGACTGGTATCGCTCGTAGAGTCCGGCAGCAATCGTCAGCACGTCATAGTCTTCCTGATCGTCCGACACCTGGCGAACCAGGGTGCTGGCCACCTGCAAAATCTCATCCGGCAGCAAGCCTGAGCTTTTGGCCTCGTGGACCACGGTGTAAGTCAGGTTTGGCAGGACCTCGGTTCTCAATACGGACTGGCGGCGCAGGCGTTCGGCCTCTTCCCCGTCGAACTGCCGCCCCTCAATCAGCTGCTGATACAGCCCTGGATGCAGGCCAATCCACTGTTCGACCGCCGTGCGGATGAGTCGGTTACCCTGATTAGGCGAGACCAGCGTTGTCGTCTCCAGATTGATGCCTGAGACTTCTGGATTTCGGGTGGCAATATTCAGCGCCAAACCGTGTAGCGTTTGTACCGTGAAGCTGTTGAGCGGCAGCTTTAGCGCCTTTAAGTGCTTGCGGACTTTGGCCTTGAGGTTGGCCGCTGCCGACCGGGTAAAGGTGACCAGCACCAGCTGCTTGCGGGCGTGGAGCTGGTATTTTGCGATCGCAATGGCTGCCCCGGCTGCCATGCCGGTAGACTTGCCCGATCCCGGCACCGCCGAGACCGCCAGGGTGCCGCCGCGCCAGTCGGCCAGTCGCCGCTGCCCCTCGCGCAGGCCGTCGCGCAGTGTCTGAAGCTGAGCATCCCGGTCAGTAAGGGTCGCAGTCATGGTGAAAAAATGTGCAAGACAGCCACGATGATTGTCGGTACCGTTAGATCATGCTGGCATTCTAGGCCAGTACGTCCGCACTGTGACCTCACAGGATCTGAATTTTCGCGTTTGCGCTACCGCCATGACTCAATCTCAGGTCAAGCTCTGGCAAGTTCCCGTCCTAAACCATATGGAGGTCTTGCGAGGCAACAACATCTGCCACGATTTCAACCGCCATCTGCACAGCGAGTTTGGCCTGGGCGTGGTGGAGCGGGGGCAGCTCGCCTACGAGACGCGGCAAGAAGAAAATGTGCTGACGTCGGGAGATATGGTTGTGATTAATCCAGGGCAGGTACATTGGGGTGGGGCCGTGGATGGCCGACGTTACAGCTATCGGATCATTTACCCCAGTTCGGCGCTGATGGCACGGGCGCTGCCTGAAACGATGGGGCTGCCCTATTTTCAGAGTGGGAAGGTTTGCGATCGCAACCTCGCCCAGCGCCTGCTCCACCTAATTACTCTGCTCGAACACGACCCCATCACCCTGGTACAAGAAAGCTACCTGGTCTCGGTCCTGACCGATCTGATCACTCGCCACGCCGACATCGCTAACCGCTCCATCCGCACGACGAGCCAAAGCGTTCAGCAGGTACGCGACTACATTGAGGCATTTTACGCGCAGAATATTTCTCTCTCAGAGCTGGCCGCACTGGTAGAAATGAAGCCGCTGCGGCTGCTTCGAACGTTCCGCAAAGAAATTGGGCTACCGCCCCACGCCTATCTGTTGCAAGTACGAATTGAACAGGCTAAAAGAATGTTGTTAAAAGGTACCCCGATTACCGATGTTGCATTAGATACGGGCTTTGCCGACCAGAGTCACTTTACCCGACACTTCAAACGCTCCGTCGGTATTACCCCAGGACAGTATTGCCATAAGTAACCCTCACCTGCTGGCAAGAAAAGCCGGGTTGCCCAAACAGGCACCCGGCCCAAGGAGGTTCAACCAAACCAAGGCAGTAAAGACACAGCGCTATGCCTTTACCATTTGCGCTACGCATTGGCAGTCGCAGCGCGGGGACGGGGACGACGGCGTTCGCTGGGGGGCGTACCGCCAGCCATCTTGTATTCGGCACTCTCTTTGCCAAACCGGGTGGCTACGCCCGTTAGCATGCGAGTGTGCAGGTCCATCACCTCTTTTTCGAGATCGTCGAACAGCTTGCGAGCCTGTTCTAGACCAGAAATCAGGGTGTTGTACTGGGCAAGGGCCTGCCTTGCCTGGGTGACCTTCTCTTGAATGGCGTCGGTCGAGAGACCATCCCCAAAGTCAAGATCGGGGTCGATGCCGATAACCTCGGCGAGGCGGGATTCGGCGTTGTCCAAATGGATAGAACGCCGTTTGCGTAAACGTGGCATTTGTTTATACCAAAATCAACAGTTTTACGGTACCCAAGCCAATTTCTGAGAAAAAACAGTAAAAGCACGGGACTTTTACATTTCTTTACGCGTGCTCATTCATAAAAACCTACGGCATCTACGGAGGGTTTTGTGCATTTCTAAGTGTATTCAACCTGTAGACTGCTCTAGGGGAAAGGCTTGCCCCGGCAGGGGAAAATCTAAAAGAGAGAATTGAGTTTTGGCCTTTGCTGGCAAAAATTTTCTAGGTTTTGTTGCCAAATCTATTTAAGTTCGCCGCGAATCGGTTTAAATTTGCTGCAGATCTAACAAGAATTGCTGCTGCGCCTATAGCGATCGCAGCAAACCCAACAAGAATTGCTGCTGAGTCCGTTAGGTTTGCTGCAGATCTAACAACAAAAGCTGCTAAGTCGGTAAGGTTTGCTGCAGATCTAACAACGATAGTGAATCGGTCGATGGGGTTTGCTGCGGATCTAACAACAAAAGCTGCTGAGTCCGTTAGGTTTGCTGCAGATCTAACAACGATAGTGAATAGGTCGATGGGGTTTGCTGCAGATCTGACCAGATATGTCGCTGCTGCAAACCGTAATGCAGCCTCAGATGACGGCTTTGCCCCGATCAGCAGCAGCGAGACGAGCTGAGCAACCGGCTTCGCTGCTGTCACGGTGCGCTTTGCTGCAACGCCAGATACGGAGGCCCCCTTCCGTCCCCCAATTTGGGGGAGACCCGACCCAAAGCCCCCATTTTGGGGGTTGGGGGCTTTTACGAGTAGGCAAACATCAGAACTCTATCTTTGATATCGGATCCTACAAACGCTTCGTCAGCATACTAATGTAGGCTCCCTGCTCTGGCGTGATGATCAGCTGCTTGGGCACCTCTAGCACCAGGCTCCACTGGCTCTGTTCGACGTAGTGCAGGGCGTGCAGCAGGTGAATGGTTTGGCGGACGCGACCCGGATCGCCCAGCAGCAGGTGACGGACGGTATCGGCCCCGTCGGGGGGTGACGATAGGGATAGATCGGCAGGCAGGGCGGCAGCGGTATCTTGGCCAGCGTAAACTTGACCAGCAGCGGGGCTGGCGGCGGAAATGGAGGTAAGCATAGGGAATCCTCTGAAGTTTCAAGGGGTTTCCCCAAAAAGCTAGCCACCCCGGCACAGGTACCAAGGTGGCTTACCATAACGAAAGCCTCCTACATTGGTCACATCAATGTGGCGGGTTAGTCGGGTAGGAGTGTTAGCCGCACTGCTACCTGACGACTAGATTTTTGGGTGCGATAGCCTTGGCGAGAACCGCAGCTATTAACGCTGTAAGCCATCAGCCCCCGCCGGTCGAGTCAAGCTGACTGGAGTACGGACAAGCGTTTCTTGTCGTACAGCACTCTCCCTAACTCCCAGTCTCCGGCTGGGAATCCCTTAAAAGGGGCTCTGCCCCCCAACAACGGCAGAGCCGCAAACTGGCCGTCCGGCATTGTGGACGCTTTATATCAAAATTTGCCAAACTAAAGGCGGCTGTTCCCCCTACGGCAATCAAAACGTGAGCATTGACGACGATTTACTGGGTCAACCGTCGGTTACCGAGGGCGATCGCGCCCTACAGCTGTTTACCGACCGCTACAGATTTACCCGCCTGCTGGCGGAGCGGTTAAACGACCCAGCGCAAAACCAGATTTTGTTTTTTTACGGACCGGGGGGCAATGGCAAGTCACTGCTGCTGCGGTATCTGCACAAAACTATGTGCAAGCGGCTGACGGCGGCGCAGTGGCAAACGGCGAAAGCGCTGCCGGACGACCAGTTGGCGGCAAAGCTGGCGACGCTGCCGGGGACGGCGCATTTGCCGGTACCCTCAGCGCTGCTAGATTTTGGCCTGACAACCCTAGGAGAGGCGCAGCCAAAGGATCGGTTCTATGGGCTGCTGCTGTTGCGCAAGGCCTTGGGGGAGTCGGCCTCAGAAAAGGGCTGGCGACCGGCGCTGCCCCGGTACGACTTTGCCTGTGTGTGGTATTTGCTACAGCAGGGCAAGAGTACGGAAGAGATTAAGTCGCTGTTTCCGCTGGATGCGGCGGGGTTTGTGACGGGGCTGCTGGCGGCAGCGACGGGTAGCGCGGGCGGGGCCATTGTCGATAGTTTGTTTGGGTTCTTTGGCGAGGGATTGGGACAAAAGTTTGCGCTGTACCAGGCGCGGCTAAAGCTGGGAAAGCAGGACTTTGAGGCGATTCGCGGGTTGGATGTGAATACCGACCTGATTGATCGGATGCCGGAATTTTTGGCGCTGGACCTGAACGCGGCGATGGCGGAAGATGGCGCACCGGCGCGCATTGCACTGTTTTTTGACACCCATGAGGCGTTTTGGGGTGAGCAGCGGAACCTGCCGCGTGAACAGTACTTTTTGCGGGATGAGTGGCTGCGGCGGCTGTTGCGAAAGCTGGACCTGTCGGCGGGCATTGTGGCGGTGGTGGCGGGGCGGGATGTGCCCCAGTGGCCGGGGGCGAAGGCGGTGCGGCCTAAGACGGAGATACCCGAGAGCTACCTGCACGCGGTGGCGGTGGAGAATTTGGCGGTGGCGGATGCGCGGGCCTATTTGCAGAAGGTGGGCATTAGTGACCAGGCGCTGGCGGAGAGCTTGATGGCCTATGCCAGCGTGGGACCAGACGCGGTGCATCCGCTGCACTTGGGATTGTGCGCGGATGTGGTGTTAGAAGCGGCGGCGGCGGGGACGCCGCTAACGGCAGAGAGCTTTGCCACGGTGCCAGCGGCCTTTGCCGAAAAGAGCGAACAGCTGATTGAGCGGCTGCTGCGCTATGTGAATGACGACCTGCGCTATGCCATCCATGCCCTGAGTGCCTGTCGGGCGTTTAACTTTGAGACCTACCGGCTACTGGGGGAAAAGCTCAGCTTTACGGCGGACCGGCCCACGTTTGACCGGCTGGTACGGTTTTCGTTTATTCGGCAGAATCAGCAGCGGGGGGCAGATTGGTACAGCCTGCATGACCTGATGCGGCGGTTAAATGAGGATGCGCAGGTGGCGGCGGCCCATGGCGTGCTGGCTGAGGCATACCAGGCTGAGGGAAATATTGAGGCGATTTACCACGTTAACCGGCTGGACTGGTCGCAGGGGGTGGACCGGTGGGTGAACAGATTTGATGACGCGCTGGAGCTAAGTCGATACGAGCTGTGTCGCACGTTGCTAGAGCTACGCCCTGAGCTGACGGTTGCCAGTGACTTTAAGCTGGGGCTGATTTCTAATGCCGAGGGGCAGTATTACCAAGTGCTGTCGCAATACCCAGCCGCCCAGCGAGAATATCAAGAAGCCATCGATGCCTACAGTCGAGATTTAGAAACTGCCCCAGACAGCACTGCCACCCTGAACAACAAGGGCCTTGCGTTGCAAAGTCTGGCGGATTTGCAAGCGGCCCTCTCCCAGCATCAGCAAGCCCAGCAGACCTACCGCGAGTCCATTGCCGCCTACAATGCCGCCCTCGAACGTGCCCCGGACGATGTGGGTGCCCTGAACAACAAGGGCAATTCGTTGTCAAGGCTGGCGGATTTGCAAGCGGCCCTCTCCCAGCATCAGCAAGCCCAGCAGTCTTACACCGACTCCATCGCCGCCTTCGATGCCGCCCTCGATCGCGCCCCAGACGATGTGGGTGCCCTGAACAACAAGGGCAGTTCGTTGCAAAGGCTGGCGGATTTGCAAGCGGCCCTCTCCCAGCACCCGCAAGCCCAGCAGTCCTACACCGACTCCATCGCCGCCTACAATGCCGCCCTCGATCGCGCCCCGGACTATGTGATGGCCCTGAACAACAAGGGCCTTTCGTTGTCAAGTCTGGCGGATTTGCAAGCGGCCCTCTCCCAGCACCCGCAAGCCCAGCAGTCCTACACCGACGCCATCGCCGCCTTCGATGCCGCCCTCGATCGCGCCCCGGACCTAGTGCAGGCCCTGAACAACAAGGGCCTTTCGTTGTCAAGTCTGGCGGATTTGCAAGCGGCCCTCTCCCAGCATCAGCAAGCCCAGCAGACCTACACCGACTCCATCGCCGCCTACAATGCCGCCCTCGACCGCGCCCCGGACGATATGGAAGTCCTCAACAACAAGGGCAATTCGTTGCAAAGGCTGGCGGATTTGCAAGCGGCCCTCTCCCAGCACCCGCAAGCCCAGCAGTCCTACACCGACGCCATCGCCGCCTACAATGCCGCCCTCGATCGCGCCCCGGACTATGTGATGGCCCTGAACAACAAGGGCAATTCGTTGAAAAGTCTGGCGGATTTGCAAGCGGCCCTCTCCCAGCACCCGCAAGCCCAGCAGTCCTACACCGACGCCATCGCCGCCTACGATGCCGCCCTCGACCGCGCCCCGGACTATGTGATGGCCCTGAATAACAAGGGGTTGACCTGTATCAAGTGGGGCGTCTTGTGTAGTCAACGATCCGAGGCTGAGGAAGCCGGTCGCCTGATCCAATCTGGTTTAGCCTGTTGGAACCGCAGCTTGGCGCTAGCCCCTGGCAACACTGCCTTGCGAGAACAGCGCGATCGGCTCCTAGCCATGTTCGAGTCTGACAACAGCAGCGAAACAGAATAGACGCCGAGACGACAAAAGCTGTTATCGGCACGTTCAGTAACGGCAATCAGCGCTTTGGGCGTTGCGATGGTCATCGGTTAGACACGGTTAAGATGCTCTAAAAACGGCGGATGCTTCAGTAAAAGCTGCTCCCACCAGTCATCGTCATCGCCGAAGCCAATGATGAGGCCCACCGGCTTGCCTTCCTTTGTGACAATGACGGTATCTTCCTTTGCCTGCTGAAAGTAGCCCAGCAGATCTGTAGCCGCTTCCTCTATAGAGATTTGCTTCATCGGTTGTCTCCAAAATCAGCAAGCCACTTGATTGAGTCTGCCTTGGACTTAATAGCCAAGACCTCGACACTGCCAGCCTCTATAGTGTAGATCACGTCATAGAACACGCGAATGTTATCAACTCGGACAAGTCTTCGAGCGCTTCTCGAGCAAAAGTAATTTCGAATTTCACAGTTAGAGCATCTCTGTTCGTGGCTTATTGCAAGTACACCGACGATGTCTCAAAGGCTTCCTCTGGCGTGCCAAAAAACGTCCCGTTATTAAACATGCTAGGTTCGTACTGCTCGCTGCTGTAGGCATAAAACGCCATTACCCATTTTTCTTCGTCTCCTTTATAGCGCAGACGGCATAGGTGAGTTGGCACATCCCTCAAAAACTGGATACGTTCCTCACGGGTACAGCCATACAGCGTTTCATCAAATTTCTCAGGAATAAAGGGCTCTACATACGCGTCGATGTAGCAGAAATGACGCCTGAAGCGCACGTCAATGCGATTATATTTACCGGCATAGCGCTGTTCTGCATAGGTCAGAACACGCTGCCGAGTCCTTTCTCTAACACGCTCTGGAATTTTAACGCCGCCAGAGTGCGGATCAAATACCCATGTCATTCGGTACCCATGTCATCCGGTTTTCCTTTAGCCCTGACTCAATATAGCTCGAAGACCGCCGCGATCAACCTTATGGACCTGCGTAATCGGTCTACGTCTGGAGTCGAAGAGGCTTGAGGGTAAAACAGGTATCAGATACCAAAACACGCTTCCACAGCAATCTGACAGTCTGGAAAAGCAAGAATCTCGATAGACTGCTGCGCGCTAAGGATGAGCTGACGTTGATACCCATCGGCATAGGGTTCTCTAAAGACATGGAGCTGCTGCGTACTGACGTTGAAAACCCAATAGTCTTGAATTCCAGCCGCTGCATAGAGGTTAGCCTTAGCACCCAGATCGCGACTCACCGTTGTGTCTGCAACTTCAATGATCAAATAGACGTCATCGGGGCTAGGGTGACGGTCGGCATAGAACCCATCATCGGGATGAACGACGGCGATGTCAGGTTCTGGTTCTGAATAGTCATCAAGCTGAATCGGATCTTGTAGCCGTACGAGCACCTGTTCTCCCAGGCGACGTTCCAGCAGTTTTTCAATCCGCTTACACAGCGCGCTATGGGCAGGGCCTTTAGGCATTTTTTGAACAATCTGTCCGGCAATTAGCTCAAGCCGCTCATCCGCTGCGATGATACCCACCTCTGCCATGCGATGGTAATCGGCAGTCGTAATCAGGCGAATAGGCGTGGCTTTAGGACTTGCGAGGGTCATAGGTTGAACGCGGATGGAAGCCCGTGTGTATTGTATGTCATTGGAGCACGCAGGCTGGCCGAGGCCGCGGAGCCGCTGGAGGCGCTGCCCAGCGAGGAAGGGGCGTCCTACGAGCTGTATTCGCTCTGCTGCTGAATAAGTTTGGCAACCAGCCCCGTCCACCCCGTCTGGTGACTCGCCCCAATCCCTGCACCGTTGTCGCCGTGGAAGTACTCGTAGAACAGAATATGGTCCTGCCAATGCGGGTCCTGCTGAAAAATATCGGTATCGCCGTAGACGGGGCGCTTGCCCTGCTCATCCGGCAAAAAGATCTTCATCAGCCGCTGAGACAGCTCCGACGCCACCTCCCACAGCGTTAACCAATTGCCAGAGCCGGTAGGGCACTCCACCTTAAAGTCGTCACCCAGGTAATGGTGAAACTTTTGCAGCGACTCGATTAGCAAATAATTAACCGGAAACCACACCGGGCCACGCCAATTAGAATTGCCCCCAAACATGGCGCTGGTGGACTCTGCCGGTTCGTAATGGACGGAGTAGGTTTCGCCGTCGGCGTGGAAGTGGTAAGGGTGGTCTTCGTGGTACTTAGACAGGGCGCGGATGCCGTAGGGGCTGAGGAATTCAGCCTCGTCTAGCAGTTTGGTGAGGATGCGGCGGAGACGGTCAGTGGGTTCGGTGCGACCTACTGTCGCATAGCACAGTGCCAGCATTCGTCGTGCCCCTTCGCCTACCGACTCCATACAGGCCACATTCTTCTTCAGATCGGGACGGTTACTGATAAACCACTCCAGGCGCTTTTTGAACCCCGGCACCTGCTCCAGCAACTCCGGGTCCAGTGTCATCACGGCATATAGCGGAATCAGGCCCACCATTGACCGCACCTTCAAACGCGCGCGATCCCCATGGGGAAAATGCATCACATCGTAAAAGAAGCCGTCTTCCTCATCCCACAGCTGCGTTCGCTCTGACCCCACATGGTTCATCGCATCGGCAATGTAGAGAAAATGCTCGAAGAACTTGGTCGCCATGTCCTCATAGACTGGGTTCTCCTTGGCTAGCTCCAGCGAAATCGTGAGCATGTCCAGGCAGTACATCGCCATCCAGCTGGTGCCGTCGGCCTGTTCGATGCGTCCCCCCGTCGGCAGATCGCTGCGGTTAAACACGCCGATGTTGTCCAAGCCCAGAAAGCCGCCCTCAAAGACGTTGTTGCCCTCGGTATCCTTGCGGTTCACCCACCAGGTAAAGTTCAGCAACAACTTTTGAAAGACGCGCTCAAGAAAGACCCGGTCCCCTTTTCCCGTGCGTTTTTGCTCAATTTTGTAGACGCGCCAGGTGGCCCAGGCGTGGACGGGCGGGTTCACATCCCCAAATTTCCACTCGTAGGCGGGCAGCTGGCCGTTGGGGTGCATGTACCACTCGCGGGTCATAATATCGAGCTGGTGCTTGGCAAACTTGGCGTCTACCATGGCCAGAGGCAAGCAGTGAAAGGCCAGATCCCAGGCGGCGAACCAGGGGTACTCCCACTTGTCAGGCATCGAGATAATGTCGTGGGCGTCTAAGTGTCCCCAGTGTTTATTACGCTGGCGTCTTGTTGGGGGCGTGGGCTGGGTAGAGTCGCCCTCGCGCCAGCGAGAGACGTCGTAGTGGTACACCTGCTTGGTCCACATCAGCCCTGCGAACGCCTGTCGCTGTACTGCCCGCTCGGCATCGCTCATGGGCGTGGGAGAGATTTTTTGGTAGAACTCGTCGGCCTCTTGCTGGCAAGTCTGCAGAACCTGTTGAAAGTCGCCGTTGTCAAAGACCTGTTCGGGCCGATCGCTCAGGCGTAGGCGAATAGATTGGGAGCCGCCAGGGGGCAGGGTAATCGTGTATTGGGCAGCGGCTTTGGTACCGGTATTCTCTGGGTTGATGGCGTCAGTCTCACCATCGATCACATAGCGATGGAAGGCCTCTTTGGTGTAGGGCGATGCGTTTTCGCTGCCGAAGAGGGCGTTTTCGTTAGTCTCGTTCTCGGTAAAGAGAATGGCTGCTTGCTGCTTGGCCCAGCTGTCATGGCGCTGGCAGTGGAGATAACGAATGCCTAGGTCAGGGTGACGGGCCTCAATGCTACGGGCAACGGGCTGAAGGCTGGAGAGTTTAAGCTGGGGCTTTTCGGTCTCTTCGTCCCACGACCAGGTGTTGCGGAACCAGAGGGTTGGCAGGACGGTCAGCGTTTTCTCTTCCGGTCCTCGGTTGGTGACGGTGACTTGAATGAGAATGTCGTCGGGGGCAGCTTTGGCGTACTCAATCTGCACGTCGAAGTAGCGGTTCTCCTCGAAGACGCCCGTGTCGAGGAGTTCGTATTCCATCTGGTGACGGGTGCGATCGCGATTCCCCTGTACCAGTTCTTCGTACGGGTAAGCCGCCTGCGGGTACTTATACAGCGCTTTTAGGTAAGAATGCGTCGGCGTCGCATCCAGGTAAAAGTAGTACTCCTTCACGTCCTCGCCGTGGTTCCCCTGCGGCCCCGTCAGACCAAACAGCCGCTCCTTCAGGACCGGGTCTTCCCCATTCCACAGCGCCAGACCAAAGCACAGTAGCTGCTGGTCGTCGCAGATGCCCAGTAGCCCATCTTCGCCCCAGCGGTAGGCCCGCTGGTGGGACTGACTGTGGGGAAAGTAGCCCCAGGCGTTGCCATTGGCGCTATAGTCTTCGCGCACCGTCCCCCATTGCCGCTCACAGATACGGTCCCCACCGCTTCCACGGTGCGGAGCTGTGCAGGCGCTGGTGTTCGGGAGTCATCGCTGGTCAGGGCTATAGGATAGATTTTGCCTTGATAGTACGTCAGTCTGATTGAGTAGAGCAGCTAGTCTATAGGTAGATTCCTCATTCGAGGGGCGTTTAGAAGGCAACGTTTTGTAGAAACTCAGCAGTTGCCGATGACGGTTTGTCAGCATTTGTTGGATGAAATACGGCAGGAAATACTCATGACATTTTGGGCAGGTTGGTTGACGGTCTTTGCAGTGGGGCTCGTGGCGGTGGTGACGCCGGGACCCGACTTTGCGCTGACGCTGCGGAGTGCGCTGGCCTACTCACGGCGGGCCGGGGTCTTTACGGCGGTGGGTATTGGCCTAGGCAACACGGTTCACGCAACGTACTCGCTGGTGGGCATCGGCGCGCTGATTTCTCAGTCGATTCTGCTATTCAATGCGCTAAAGCTGCTGGGGGCGGCCTACCTGATTTATTTGGGCATCAAGTCGCTGGGGGCTAAGCCGGTGCAGGCGCAGCAGACGCAGCGGCAGTCTCGATCTGTCAATGCCTGGGTCGCCTTCCGTATTGGTCTGCTGGGGAACTTGCTCAATCCAAAGGCGACGCTGTTCTTCCTAGCGCTGTTTACTCAGATTGTGCAGCCCGGTACGTCACTCGGGGCTCAGGCAATCTATGGCGGCACGGTAGCGCTGCTCTCGCTGGTCTGGTTTGCTTTGCTGGCACTGCTGATTTCTCAGCGATGGGTAAAGCACGGGCTTACGGCTATCTCTCACTGGTTAGAGCGAGTAACCGGTGCACTGCTAATTCTATTGGGGGTTCGTTTGGCAGTAACCAAGCTAAGCGACTAGAGACCGAAGAGAGCCTGTGTTGAGAGATATCGCGACCGCCACGCCTGTGCGCGGTCGCAGGCCACTTGGCCCCAATACTAGAGCTTGAGCGTCAGTCAGCATCGTCCTAAGCAAGGTGGCGAGAGGACAGTTACTGAAGCTAGTCAGGCACTCCAAATGCTTAAAACCCAGCTGCGAAAGCGTAAATGATTGAAGGCCAGTTTCAAAACTGGTCTTGCTTTGCTGCCGGTCAAAATTGCTGCGGCATTAATAAGTGAGTAGACACTTACAAATGCTTGTGCGATTCGACTAGACCTATCCAATCTGTCTTTAAGGAGACTATAGCAATGCGTTTGTTTCTTCCGAAAGCTTGGTTTGGCTTGCCGCTTACGGCTGGGCTCGTTGTCAGTATGGCAAGTGTGGCTACGGCTCGGCCTCCCATCGGGCCAATGTCCGATCGAATGGATGATTTTGAAGATCGGCGAGAGGAGATTGAGGACCGTCGGGATGACCGTGACAGCGATTTTCGTAGACCTGACCGGGACAGCGATGGCCGTGACTGGGACGAGGACGACTTTGAAGACCGGCTAGAAGACATGCAAGACCGTCGTGACGGAGGGGGAAATTTTCGCAACTTCCGTCGCTAATGGCGGCTAGCTGAATCTGAAGTCAAGGTAGCTGGTCTGTTGACCCTTTTCTGCCTGGCTAGTCAGGCAGAAAAGTGTCTCGTGAATCCGGTAATGCGATCGCCATGTCAGCAGTCTGTTCCAATTAAGTTCTAGAGGCTGAGGTCCCCTTTTGTCGGGGGTCGGGCTCTGAGCCCCTATATTTGAGGGTTGGGGACCTATAAGAGCAGGCTGAAACTCAAACCGTTTCAGCTGCTGAAGATGTGTACATGCGCTTAGGTGAAGACGGTAATACTGGCGTCTCTGCCGGAGGAGACGGGAGCTTTCTGATCGACGACCAGTTTCGCCGCTGACGGACAAGATTTTGGCTTCGGTTGCGGAAATTGAGTTGAGCGAACAGTTTGTAGACTGTCCACAGCCTAATGTGCACTCCATACGGTAGCGCTATGCTAGGCAATAGCTGCTTTCTGAGATTAAGGTTTTATGCTTTTGTTGCGCCGCTTTGCCAGTTTAAGCAGCCTTGGTTGGTTGCTGCTAGCTCAGGTCCCCGTTCTGGCTCAAGTCACCGAGCCGCCTGCACCGCCTACGGAAACGCCCACTGCAGACCAGCGGTTTACCTGTGAGACCGACTTAAGTGGTGAGTACACGGTAATGTACCGCCCTGAGAGCGAGCCAACTCAGTCTTACGCTTGGGCCAAGCCGGGTGAAATGGGTGGTGGATGGACGGCAGAGCGCCGCTGCGAAACGATCAGCGCGCGGCTAGAGCAGTACCGTCCAGAAGGTCTGATTGAGCTACGGACAAGCGTCGAGAATGGCTATGACATTGTCTGTGCGACGACTGAGACAACAGATGAATGTCGAATTGTGTTTACGGTACCGCCGGGGCAAGATGCGATCGCAACCCGCGACTCCGTTTTTGATAACCTGGCGCTGGCCGAAAACGGCACGGCAACCGACGCCGTCAGAACTTTCTCAGGCAGCGGCTCGGTCATCACAGATACGATTGATCAGGTCATCGGCAATCGTTCACCCATCCAGTCCAGAGACCGAAGCAGTGCTATCAATTTGAAGCCTTTTCTAGATCCGGCGGATGGCGGTACAGGAGAGGCCTTAGGGCGAACTTCTGGGCGGCAGCTGAATCCCGAAAACTTCCGCTAGTGGTTGGGGCTGACGACAGTCGGTAGCTCGACCATTACGTCTATCTAAATTGGCCATAGAACCTCTGGAATGCCAGTGCTAGCCTGAGGGCTGATACGGGTAGACGCTATGGATATTGGGCTAGGGCTGGCGGCCTCGTTCTTGATTTTGCTGCTGAGCGTGCTGCGGGGGGTGGCGCTGTGGTGGCCGTTGGGGGTTGCGATGGTTCCAGGGACCGGCTTAGCCATCGCACTTTTTCCGATTCTCCATCTCCGTCGGGGCTACGGGCTACGGCAGCTGCTGGGCTATTGCTGGCAGGGCGCGAAACAGTCCTGGCCTGTTTTTACGGTTGTCTCTCTACGGCGCTGTCTGGGTTGTTGTCCGGTACGCGAAGCCTTCAGCAGGTCAGCCAGTGGCTTCATGCGGTCCGGGGGCGCCGCTCATTGTTTGCCGGTACGGCTCTGACTGGTCTGATGTCTGCCGCCTTTGGCTGTACTCAAACGATAGCGATTGTGTTGACCCATCAGCTGACGATGTCTGCCTATCAGCGACAACAGCAATCGCCCCAGCGAGTCGCTGTGGATCTGGAGAATACGGCGGTTGTGATCTCGCCGCTGATTCCCTGGAACATTGCTGGGCTGGTACCTGCGGTGCTGCTGATGGTGGGGCCGGGGTTTATTCCCTACGCGGTCTATCTGTATCTGGTGCCGCTGTGCAACTGGGTTTGGCCTGGGCGGGGCTATCCTGCGCTGGGGCTACCGGTCCGTTCGAGACAAACTGTGAGGAAAAGCCCTGCCGGTGAATGAATAACATAGGGCAGTGGTCGATGGAGAGGCAATCGAATGAGATGGATTTGGAGCCTGGTTGGAATGGGGGTTGCGATCGTAACTGTCCCCGGTGCGATCGCAGCTGAGCGCCCAGCTGCAGGAAACACTGACCAGCCCATTCCCGGCGTTGTACAGCCCTATTGTTTGGATCGGGGACAGATCTCGCTCAATCGTTGTGCAGCTAACTGGGCGCGCCTCACGGAAAGACTTCATGCCGCGATCAAAGCTGAAATTGACAGCGGGCTATCGCCTGACCAGCCAGACCAGTTGGCAGAGATAGAAGCCGATTGGATCGCGTTCCGCGACGCTCACTGCAGTCTTGTCGCGCAGCAGGTAGAGGGCGGCTCCCTTTACCCAATGGTGTTTAATCAATGCATTGCTAGAATCACCAACGAACGCATTGCTGCATTGCAGGCATGGGGCGTAGTGCCAGACGACTGGGATGGGGCAGAAATGGCTTTGCAGACAGCCTATGCCGAGTTTGAAACCGCTTATGCCTCGCCCGATCCGCTGCTTGAACTGACTCAAACCCATTGGGAGACCTACCGCGTTAATCATTGCCAGTTTGAGGCGGCCCGCCAAGACGCTGTTCTAGGTGATGAGCAGCGCTGTCTGGCCCGATTGGCGGTGGAGCGAACGGCACAGTTGCGGTGGCTGACCGGTTTTGGGTGGTAGCGGCTTGTTTGCTTTTATAACGATCGGCTCCTGCACGGATGGCACCACGCCATAATCAATCAGCCCTGCCCATTTTTACTGGTCTATCTATGTCTGCCTCGACCCTAACCCGACTTGCCGATCTAGAAATGCGGTCCTACCTGACCGAAGCCGGAACGATTGCCGATGGTTGGGCGGGCAAAGTGGGGCTCTACGCCATCTATGATGCCGACCAGGTGCTGCAGTATGTGGGCTTTTCCCGAGACGTAGCGACCGGGCTAAAGCTGCATCTGGTACGGCAGCCGGAGCAGTGCTATTGGGTAAAGGTACAAACGGTCCAGCGACCCAGCCGTACCGCGCTAGAAGAGATGCGCACGGCGTGGATTGAGGAGAACGGCAGCATGCCCCCCGGCAATGGCGAGGACCAGGCGGCCTGGGAAAAGCCGGTGGATGCCAAGGTGTTTATGACCGAGGCGGAGAAAAGTGCGATCGCAACTGCTATTGATCTAGATCGCATCAAACTGCTCAAGAAACTGGCCCGCCGCATCGAAGCCGACATCCTAGCCAAGCTCGAAGCCCGAGGTGCCCAGTTAGACATCCGTTTCAACCCCAAACTCAAAGAGCAGGGCCTGCTCGACCTCAAGTAAGCTGCCTCCATCTCCCGTACTGGTGCCCTAGTCAGGGAGCCCAGGCGGTTGCGGACAAACCGCTAGGGGGTGTGTTATTGATGCGTTAGTCCTGATAGCCGTTAGGGAATTTTGAGTGAAACGGTTGTTCCCAGAGGCTAACCCATGCGTCCCCAGCGTCAGCGCGACCCCATCCGCCCCAAGATTAGCACCATGCCTCGTCAGCAGACTGAGGCTGGGCAGTACCTTGACATGTACAAGCTCACGATTGAGAAAGACCGCCTGGCCCAGGAGTTGGGCAGTATTGAGCAGCGTCGTCAGCAGATTCAAAATCGGTTGGTAGAGCTTGAACAGCTGGTCGGTACGATGGAGCAGAAGGCCCATACTTTCCGGGGGACCGAAATCCAGAAGACGACGACCCCGTCTGCCGAGACGACAGAAACCTACGACACAATGTATCTCGACTATTAGCAGGCGCATCGGTAAAGAAAAACGCGAGGTCATTACCGCTGACCCCGCGTTTTTTCCGGTTTGATTGGGATGAGAAGGCCTAGAAATTTTCTAGAATGCGCTGAACGATCTGCATACCTGTCACCGCCTGCCAGCCGAACAGTCCGACCAATAGGACGTTGAGAGAGATATGGGTCAGGCGCGCGGTTTCGTTGCCCTTTTGCATAAAAGGAACCAGCGAGGCCGAGACGGCAATCAGCCCGGTCATGCCCAGTCCGGCCAGCAGGTGCGGCCCAAAGAACAGTTTGCCGTTGTTGATGTAAGTGACTGCCATGCCGCCGATAGTGCCGAGTACCATGAAGGCTAAAATTGCTGAACCCACCTTGTGATGCTTGGCACCGGGTTTTGCCTTGATCAGTTCTTTCTTAGCATCACCTTCGGCGTAGCGGATGCGGCGGCTTTGCAGGCCCAGGTACAGTGCGTAAATTGTCAGTGCCAGCAGCCCCCACATAATCGTGGGATGTATAAAATTAAGCCAGGGCTTGATAGCTTCCAGGGTGTCAGAACTCATATTGGATCAGCTTGAGATTGAATAGCGGGTTACAAAAGTTAGTATATTCTGTCTTTCCCGTCTCTGCTGGCCGCACCACTACATTTTTTATATCAACCATAGATGCAAGCCGTCTTTAGCGGGGAGACTCAGCTGAAAGTCGGTTCGTCCACCCCACGTTCCCGCTGTTTGATTTCCGGCACCCATGAAAAAACTGCTTCGGTTAGGTCTAATTGCACTGATGAGTGGCTTGTTGGTGCTGACCGGTCCGCTTGTCTGGGCGGCAGTGCCCCAGCGAAACCTGCCCCAGCGAAACCTGCCCCAGCGAAACCCTTTGACGCCGGAGCCGCCTGTGTCTGCCAGCATGCCTGTCGATTTGGCTCAGGCCACCCCGTCAGAAGAGGGAGAGGCTGCTAAGCCAGAGGCTGCTGAGTCAGTGCCTGGAGAAGGGCCGATGGCGGTGCCTGATCCATCCACGGAGGGCAGACCCGACGAAGGGGCAGCGCCTCAAGAGATGGAAGTCGAGCCACCCGCCAGCCCAGACGCAGAAGATGCAGACGCAGAAGATGCCGTGACCGAGAGTCCGGAGGCAGGGGATGCGATCGCAGCTGACGAACTTGAACAGGAGGAATGGTTCCAGCGAGAGCTGCTCATTGAGGCCGACCGGCTGTACCAGGCAGGGCAGATTGCCGAAGCCGAGGCGCTGTATCGCGAGGCTAAGACCTACGGCTGGCGAGACGATCAGACCCTGGCCGAGCTGCTTCCCCCCGAGCCGTTCACAGATGAAGCGCAGCTTTCGGCCGGGGCGGCTGTGTACTGGCGCGAGTCGGCCCGGGGTGTCGAGGCCGGTCGTGAGTCTCAGGCGCTGGTCCCACTAAAGCTGCTAACCGAAGAGTATCCGGCCTTTATTCCTGCGCATCTCCGCTATGTAGAGCTGCTGCTGGGCTACGAACGACCTGACGAGGCTGAGGCGGTCCTGGAGCGGGCGCTGACCGAATACCCCGCTAACCCGACGCTGCTCCAGGCACAAGTCACCCTAATGATGCAGCAGGAGCAGTGGATCGAGGCATCGATTGCGTCCCGGCAATTTGCCCTACTCAATAGCGATCACCCCGAAGCCGCTGAGTACGAAACCCTGGCGGACGAAAATCTGAATCGCTTTAAGTCCAAGATGAATGCGCAGCTGCGAAATAATGCGATCGCAAACGTGATT
Source organism: Cyanobacteria bacterium J06648_16 (assembly GCA_039817185.1). Taxonomy (GTDB): domain Bacteria; phylum Cyanobacteriota; class Cyanobacteriia; order Phormidesmidales; family Phormidesmidaceae; genus CAWUKV01. Next base: position 52,317 of record JBCBWI010000005.1, read on the forward strand.
ACCGGCATTGCGGGCTATGCGCTGACTGGCGGTCTCTTTGGCCCATTCACTGCGCTTAACTCCACCATCGCCCTGCTCCAGGGCGAAAAGGCCATTGGTGAACAGATTGCTAACCAGGCCCAAAACCAGCTACCCATGCTCGAAAACGAGACTGTGCTGGCCTACGTCAACGACATGGGACAGGACCTGGCCGCCGTCGCCGGGCGTGACGAGTTTGACTACGAGTTTCATGTCATCTTGGACCCCGAACTCAATGCCTTTGCCCTCCCTGGCGGCAAAATCTTTGTCAATGCTGGGGCGATCATGGCCACCCAGTCTGAAGCCGAGCTGGCCGGGCTGTTGGCCCACGAACTATCCCACGCCGTTCTCTCCCACGGTTTTCAGCTAGTGACCCAGGGCAACCTCACGGCCAGCATCACCCAATATCTGCCCATACCGGGGCTGGTGACGAATGCATTAGTCAACGGCTATTCTCGCCAGATGGAACGGCAGGCAGACATTGTCGGTACCCAGATTCTTGCGGCCAGTGGCTATGCCGCTGACGGTATGCACGGCCTGATGCTGGCGTTGAATGAACGCTACGGCGATCGCCAGGGTCCCCCGGCTTGGCTCTCGACCCATCCTGCCCCCCAAGCACGGGTCGACTACCTGCAGGCCCTGGTTGAGCGCGGCGGCTATAACCGCTATGCCTACGAGGGTGTGGCCTCCCACGAAGCCATCCAGGCACTGACGATAGACGAAATGGAATCCCATAAGGTGACCGAGAAGCTAGGGGACGAGAGTAATCCTGAAGACTCGGTTGAGGATGCGATCGAGGAAGTCCGGGAGGAGCAGTCGGAGATTTTAGAGGCTGATCCAGAGTCTGAGACCGGGCCGGAATTGGAGCCGGGTTCAACCGGCGATGCCGATGAGGCTATACCTGCTTTGCCTGCTTTGTAAGATGCTCTCCCCTCACCTGACTGGACGAAGCGACTGGACGAAGCTGAGATTCGGTCTTGCAGCGAATGCTCCGTTAATCGTTTCAGAATGTAAATCAATCGCTTAACACTCCTCATCTCGGTCCGGTTCCCTTGATACACTAGGGTCTACCTAAAGGTACATATCCACGGAGCGTTCTGAGCTTTCGAGCCTGCCATACTCGGTGGCTTAAGCAAAGTGGCCATTATGCAATACACCAACCGCTCGACTGAGGACTCATGGTAGATTCCCTAAAACGACCCCAGGCCGAATTCACAGAAATGCGCCCTGGGGTAAAGGTGCCTGCCAAAAGCACCATTCTGACGCCCCGCTTCTACACCACCGACTTCGACGAGATGGCCGAAATGGACATCACCGTCAACGAGGACGAGCTGGAGGCAATTTTAGAAGAATTTCGGGCTGACTATAACCGTCACCATTTTGTGCGCGACGAGCAGTTTGATCAGTCTTGGGACAGCATTGACGGCGAGACCCGCCGCCTGTTCGTTGAGTTTCTAGAGCGCTCCTGTACCGCAGAATTCTCTGGCTTTTTGCTCTACAAGGAGCTGGGTCGTCGCCTCAAGGGCAAGAGCCCTGTTTTGGCTGAGTGCTTCACGCTCATGTCCCGTGACGAAGCGCGGCATGCAGGCTTTTTGAACAAGGCCATGTCTGACTTCAATCTGCAGCTAGACCTGGGTTTCTTGACCAAGAGCAAGAAATACACCTTCTTCAAGCCCAAGTTCATCTTCTATGCGACTTACCTGTCTGAGAAGATTGGCTACTGGCGCTACATCACCATCTATCGCCACCTGGAGTCTCATCCCGAGAACTGCATTTATCCCATCTTCCGGTTCTTTGAGAACTGGTGCCAAGACGAGAACCGACATGGCGACTTTTTCTCGGCGCTGATGAAGGCCCAGCCTCAGATTCTTAAGGGGTTTGTTTCGAAGCTGTGGTGCCGCTTCTTCCTGCTGTCGGTGTTTGTCACTATGTATCTCAACGACCTGCAGCGGAGTGACTTCTACGCCGCAATTGGTCTGGATGCACGGGACTACGACCTGCATGTCATCAAGAAGACGAACGAAAGCGCTGGTCGTGTTTTCCCCGTCATTCTAGATGTGGAGAATCCTAAGTTTACTGAGCTGCTGGACCACTCGGCTGCGGCCAGTGCCAAGCTAACAACCGTAAGCGAGTCTGATCAGCCAGGTGTGCTCAAGAAGCTACGTCAGATTCCCCACGTTGCGTCCATCGGCATCGACCTGATCAAGATGTTCTTCATGAAGCCGATTAACACTGAGGTTTTGCACGGCACCGTTCGCTAACAGATTGCGTTTCGGCTAAGGCTACTGGAAAATCTGGACAAGGAAGGGGGCTACCATCAGGCAGCCCCCTTCCTTATTAGGCTTAGGGCTGGCCAAAATCCCCATGAGTATGGACACTCAAGCCGAGTACGTTACTGCATTAACTGAGTTGCACCGAGGACTTGACCGTAAAGGCCCGGGGGACGCTGATTTCTCGCGTAAGATTCTGAGTAGCCTTTCTACCCTGCCCCTAAAACCACGCATGGCTGATCTGGGATGCGGTAGCGGTGCTGGGGCATTGCTACTTGCACAACACTACGAGAGCACTGTTAGGGCAGTAGATTCCTCATCTGTCTTTATTGATGAACTCAAAGCCCGCGCAAAAGTGGTGGGTCTAGAGCACCTAATTATCCCAGTGCATGGTGACATGGCCAAACTTCATTGGCCAGCGGGTTCGATCGATCTGCTTTGGTCTGAGGGGGCTGCTTATAACCTTGGGTTTGAGCAGGCCCTGAGAATTTGGCGACCGCTTCTTGCACAGAACGGCATTGCCGTCATATCTGAAATGAGCTGGTTTACTGACGATGCCCCCGAACCAGCGATGGCCTACTGGCAAAACGCTTATCCAATGATGGGGACTGAGGCTGAGAATTGCGCTCGGGCTAGCAAATCTGGCTTCAGCTTACTTTCTACCCATCGACTGCCCAGTCAGGCGTGGTGGGACAACTATTATGCGCCTCTGCGTGAGCGGATGAAGCAGATTGAAATCACTCCAATTACTCGAACGGTTATTTGTGAAACTGAAGAAGAAATGCGACTGTTTGAACAGTTTAGTGACTGCTACGGCTACACGTTTTATGTCTTGCAAGCGGCATAGGAAAAAGCCGTCAAACGTTATTGAAGTAAGTAGGTTGACCTAATTAAAGATAAGACGCCAAGGTTCTGTCTTTAGGAGATAGAAGGCAGAATATAGGAGGCTTCTAGCTTCTGTCTTCTGTCTTCTAATGACCTATCCGGTCTTACAAATGATTGGCCATGCCTACTTAACCAATCCAATAGGTTAGGAAGCATTCTCGACGACAACCGTCTTTGACCATTTGTCATGCCAGCCCTCACCAAAGAGAAAAGAGAAGGGCTCGAAGGGCACCAGTCGAATGATGCTGCGGAGCGCAATCCGCTGAGCATCTAACTCAACGCCGGAGCGGGCTTTTACCCGTGTATTGGTAATAAATTTACCTGGGGTAGCTTGGAAGAAAAGTTCAAACAAAAAGTAGTAAAGAAATAAAATAATAAAGCCCAGAAAGTTGGCCAACAGCTCAAAGCCGCTAGTATCTAAAAATCCGATGTTGCCCACAATCGCGAAAAAGATACCCATCACAAACCCGACGACAAGCATAACTACGAAGTAGATCAGAATGTCGATCAGGTAATTGGCGAAGCGCTTTGACTTGGGAACGGGCTGATAGTCAGATGAGGTTTGTACCATGCGATGAAATCCTTACGTGTGCCGCCTCAGTAATACCATTACGGCTGCTTTCGGGTCCACAGTGCCAACCCACCGCCGCGTCCCCGAGCCGCCAGACAGGTGGGCGTCACCAGAAAATAAGAGAAAAATGCCTGTCCTTTAAGCGTTTCTGTGTAGAAAGCCGCTGCTCGCTCAGCGCCGCCCCGGATTGACTGCTGGTAAAGCTGAAAGTCCCCGACAGACAGGCGCAGATGAGTAAAATCGAACGCCAGGCTATTCGTTTGCGGCCAGTACTGGGTAGGGCCGCTGAGCTGCAGTCGAAGTGCGCCCAGACCCACGGAGTTATCCGCCTTGCCTTGGCCCGCTTCTACGTCAGTGGCCTCGTAGCGTAGCTGTATATTCACGACTCTGGGTAAGAATCGGCCTGCACCCAGAACCGTGCCGGCCTGTTTGCGCGTTTTGACCGTACCGGTGGTGAACCCGAGCCGCCAGGTGCCTAGTAGCTGGGAATAGCGGTAGCGCTGCTTTGCCCGTTTAGACTGCTTTTCGAGGGCGAGGAGTTCGGTCACCAGATCGGTGGCGGATGGGGCTGGGGTGCGAGTTTGTAAATGTGCGATCGCACGTTCCAAGACATCCGTCGATACTGTTTCTGCCATCGTCTTGCCCCGATAAACCCGCTCTGCCTCAACCGTACCATCACGCCTGTACAGCACATCCCTGGGCTTACGGGGTATCTGCGTCAGGCCTCCGGTCGATGATTGAGCTCTGGCAACAGTTTGGGTGGGCCTAGATCATTGAGGTCATACCCTGCGGGATAACTCCGCTGCGGTTCCTCGCTGTAGAAGCTAGGTGACTGGCGCGGCGGCCAGTAGCGGAGCAGTTGTCCACGCGTCTTCAGTAACTGCTCAAGCACGCGTCGCTGCCAGGGCCGCGGGGAAGGAAAGCCAAATGCCTGGAGCATCGGCTCATCCATGATGGCATAGACAAACGGTTGGATAGTGGGTCTAAGGGGGGCTGGAAACCAGCTAAGGAAGAGGTTCAGGGTTGATTCGCCCACGCGTCGGTTGGCCTCGCTGTAGCGAAAATGCTGACGTTCGTAGGTGAGGTTATAGTCCTCGAAGGCTGTATAGCTGTTGGGGATGTCGCGAATGCCCATCTGCTGCCCGACAGCAAGCCAAAACTGAAACAACGCTTGTTTTTCGAGTGGCGTCAGTGACCGCCAGCCGAAGCGCTCTATCCACCGTACAGGCTCGTAGACAAAAGTGGACAGTACGTAGAGATAGTCGGCATTGCTAATCGGAAAGTGACCGTGAATCTGGTTCATGCGCTGAATCACGGCTTGTCCTTTGGGGCTGTCGTGCCCCCATTTGAGAATGAGTGACACCATCAGCCCGGTATCGTCGTAGCGTTTTTGGGGACGGTGGTGGAACTCGGCAGTGCGATCTAGCAGGGCGGCAACGCTGGGCACGCAAAAAGTACGAAACAGGGCAATTTCTAAGGAGCGGGTAATATCCCAGGGAAATTCGTAGCCTGCGAGCAGTCGACAAATCTCGCAACTATCGCGTACTGGGTCAAGCTGCTGAATCGTCTGAAATCGCTCAAGTCGCTGCATACGGCCCCCGTTTTTTATTCAATTACTCTTCAATTTCAAAATTATCCACTAGCGCCAGCGGTAGCGCGGACTGGCTCAGGGTGTTTGCATAGGTTGAGGTCAGATAGGGGCTGTACTGGCTCTCGCTGCTCAAATGCAGCTTAAAGAAGGCGACGCTCATGGCTTTGACGTAGCGCTGAGCGAGATCCGGACGAGGGCCAATAATCTCAGGTGGCAGGGCGACGGCTTCTGATGCCTCCGGGTTATAGATGGCGGAAAAATGCGTGCCGTTTTCCAGCAGCAGCAGGTAGCGCTCGGGTGTGGTCAGCCACGTGAAAGGGCGAATCTGTTCTGCCAGGGCCGGGGTGACGGTGTCGTCGCTGCCCGAGATCATCATCAGCGGGACTGAGATATCGGCCATGCCGGTGGGACCAAAGACGGTGCTGTTGAGTGGGTTGATGGCGATCGCAGCCTTCACTCGCTCATCCCCGAGCGCTGGCAGCGGCTGGGGTAAGTCGGTTACCAGGCACTGCAGCAGCAGCGATAGGTTGAGCTGTACAATCTGGGGCGGGCAACTCTGCGCCAGCGAGTCGGCATCTACGGTGGCGCCTGCCAGCGCTAGAGACGTGTAGCCACCAAAAGACTGGCCCAGGACGCCGACGTTTTGAAAGTCGATTTGGCCCAGATCGCCTTCTGCAGAAAGCTGGTCTAGCAATGTTTGAATGGAGGTCGGCCGCTGTACCATCTCTTCGGGCTCAACCGCCTCATCGGCCTGCCCGCTCAGCAGGGCATCTAACTGGGCGGCGCTGCTGCCGGGGTGTTCGACCACCGCTATCGCAAACCCATAGCTGGCCAGATGCTCGGCCAGGTAAGCGAGCGTTTCGCGGTTGCCGCCGAGCCCGTGAGAGAGGACGACCAGGGGCAACTGCTGCCCCTCAGGCAGGTATAGGTCGGTCGGTAGTGCTAGGGAGTCGTACACCCGCTTTTGCCAAGCGGTATTGCCCGGTGCCGTTAGGCTGGGCAGCGGGCCAATGGGGTTTTCCGTCTCGGCTGCCTGGGCTTGAATCTGGGCAGTGACGCTGCGGGTCTGGTTGATTTGTGCGATCGCACTTTGGGCAATGCCCAACCCCTCCCTGAGATCGAGTCGCACCCCCCGCGTCGGAAAGTACTTCAACACGTTAAGCGCATTCAGCCCGCCGTCTGGGTCAGCCGCTGCCTGAATCACAGCGCCTCGCAGTGCCCGAGCTCCGTTCTGTCGGCCTGCTGTTTGTACCACCTCCCCGAGCCAGTCCAGCATGGCCTCGCCTTGGGGCGTGTAAAGAAACTGGGAGACGGTTACCACATCAATATCGGCACTTACCAACAAGCCTTCGCGCAGTTGCTCAAGCTGCTCCGGTGTTAGGAAACGGCTATAGTTTTTTAGCTCGTCGGTTATCTCGCCTGTGCGGGCGTAATTTTCTAGGGACTCAACCGAGATGGATTGCTCGAATACGCTGTAGTTAACATAGACGCGCTCAGCCGCCCGGCCCGGTTGTGCTAGCGCCAAGCCCAGTCCTACCACGCCTGCTAGAACCTGCTGTCCTCGGTGACGAAAGATCCACGATAGCGACACAGCTAACTCCTCTACTGTCTGTCCTTAATGCCCAGCTTCTACCAAATCGGGCTGCTTCGACAAGCATTCGAGAATTCGCAAAAGCCGATACCCTGATGTCGTTGCCGGAGATTGACTACTGGGTAATTTCGAAATTGTTAACGAGTGAGAGCGGCATTTCCGACTGGCTGAGCGTGTCGGCATAGCTGGAGGTCAGGTAGGGATCGTACTGACTCTCGCCGCTTAGATGCCGCCTGAAGAAAGCGATGCTGATCGCTTGGACATAGCGCTGGGCCAAATCTGGACGAGGACCGATGATTTCGGTCGGTAAGGCAGCAGATTCTGAGGTCTCTGGGTCTTGAACGGCTGAAAAGTGAGTGCCGTTTTCCATTAGCAGCAGGTGGCGCTCAGGCGTGGTCAGCCAGCTAAAGGGACGAATCTGCTCGGCTAAGGCCGGAGTGACGGTATCGTTGCTGCCAGAGACAATGACCAACGGGATTGAGATATCGGCCATGCCGGTGGGACCAAAGACAGCGCTGCCGAAGGGGTTAATTGCGATCGCAGCCTTGATACGCTCGTCTTTGAGTGCTGATGGTGGCTGAGGCAACTCCGGTACCAGGCATTGCAGCAGTAGCGATACATTCAGCTGGGCTAGCTCAGGCGGACAGCTTTGTGCCAAGGACTCCGAACTGATGGAGGCACCGGCTAAGGTTAGGGATGTGTAGGCCCCAAATGAATGCCCCATGACACCAACCTGGTTGAAATTTATGCGGCCTTGCAGTGCAGCATTCGCAGTCAAATCATCTAACAGAGTTTGAATCGACATTGGTCGCAGGACCATCTCTTCGGGGTCGACTGCTTCGTCTGCCCGACCGCTGACCAAAGCATCGAGCTGATCGGCGCTACTACCGGGATGTTCGACCACTGCTGCTGCCAGACCGTAGGAGGCCAGATGCTCGGCCAGATAAGCTAGCGTGGCGCGATCGCCCCCCAATCCATGGGATAGCACCACCAAAGGCAGGTTGTTGCCAGCCGGTAGATATAGATCGGTGGGCAGGGCACTGCTGTCCAACGATTGCACGGTCCACGACTGGGGGCCAGGTTGAGTCAGGTCTGGCAACGCGCTTATGGGATCGAGGTTAGCGCTAGACTGGGCCTGAATTTGGGCGATGACAGCCTGAGTCTGATTAATTTCAGTACTTGCTTGGTTCGCGATGCGCAAGATCGGCAGCAGGTCCAACCGTACCCCCTGAGTGGGGAAATACTTGAGCGTGTTGAGAGCATTGAGGCCACCGTCTGTGTCGGCTGCCGCCTGGATGACTGCCCCCCGTATAGCCTTTGCCCCATTCTGACGACCGGCGGTCTGCACAAACTCGCCTAACCAGTCCAAAATGGCTTCGCCTTGAGAAGTGTAGAGAAATTGGGAAACGGTCACCACATCAACGTCAGCGCTGGTGACCAGACCTTCACGCAGTCGCTGCAGCTGCTCTGGCGTCAAAAACTTGGTGTACCATTCGAGATCTTCGGTGATCTCGCCAGTGCGGGCGTAGGTCTCGAGTGAAGCGACTGGGATTGACCGCCCCAGCGGACCCAAATTTACAAAAATGTATTCTACGCTAAGACCGGGCCAGGCCAACCCAAGCGCCAAGAACAAACCTAGCGCCGAAGCCCCTAGCCAGCGTCGAAGTCTGTAGCTCGACAAAACTCTCATCATGATAACAATAAGTGCTAAAACACCCACTCGATATGCCTTATGTCTGTCCTGTTCTTCTAACAATCTAGCCGGTGAAACCCTTTATTCTGGAGCCTGCGACGCCCGATGATCTTTTGAGCTTTACTGCGATTGCCATAGCTCCCAACCCGAATGAGATTAATCGCAAATCCGAAAAACCGATGCCTGCATTTGACTCAATGACCAGCGAGTGCCTCTTCTGGCTGCTTCGATAGACGTCCATCTTCCATGTATACAATTCGGTCGGCAATGTCGAGAATGCGGTTGTCGTGGGTCACCAACAGAATCGTGCAGCCCTGCTGTTTAGCCAGATCGTGCATGATGTCGACAACGTCTCGGCCCGATTTCCTGTCGAGGGCGGCAGTCGGTTCGTCAGCCAGCACAATTTTGGGTCGACTCGCCAGTGCTCGGGCAATGGCCACTCGCTGCTTCTGTCCGCCTGAGAGTTTGGCAGGGTAGTAATCAACCCGATCGCCCAGGCCCACCTGTTCCAGCATTTCTTTGGCGCGGCGATGGCGCTCTGGCTTATCAAAAATGCCCTGCACCTCTAACCCCATTTGCACATTTTCGAGTGCCGTCAGGCTGCCGTGTAGGTTGTGCGCCTGAAAGATGTACCCGTTGTTGCGACGGGCTTTGACCAGCTGCTTTTCGCTCGCGTTGGTGATTTCGTGACCGACGACCTTGAGGCTGCCCGTCTGAGCAGACCGCAGTCCTCCGATCAGGCTGAGCAGTGTGGTCTTTCCGGAGCCAGAGGGACCGGTCATGATCACGATTTCTCCAACCCTAATAGACAGGTTGATGTCAAACAACACCTGCTTCCGGAGCTGGCCAGAGCCAAAGAAGTGATCGAGATTGCGTACAACAATAGAATAGTCTGTCATGGATTTAGTGCTCAACCGAGAAAAGCTGCTGGTGGGTTGTCGGTGCAGAAAAGTAGCGCTGGAGCAACGAAGGTATCGTCTTTAAATTGCGCACATCGGCACTGAGACTTAGATAGGCGTCTGGCCTAACCAGGTAGACCGTAGAGCCACCGGAGTTAAATTGGGCAAACGTGGTGAGATCGCAGTTGAGCGTACCAGCTTGCCGCCTGGGCGTAACTATATGGATTTGCAAACGCAGTGTCTGCTCGAGCGTCTCTTTGAGGTCCAATGCAGCGGACACTTCAGCAGCCGGAACAAACAGAAACAGGTGATGGAACGCGTAGTAGATGAGAGCATAGCTACTCATTGTCTGGCCATCTTCGGTTTGGAACGTCGCATAGGGCCAGCGTTCTCCTGGGGTAGGTGAGTCTTCGGGCATAACTCTAACCCGATCCCGCTGGCGAACTAGGTAACCTGAGTCGTATCGAATGCCCGTCTGCGAAATGACTGGAAATAGATGTTCTTGCATACCTGGCAATCGAGTAATTAAACGAATAAGTGACATGAACGCTTGGGTTTGAAATAGCTTTGCGAACCGTTGTCAGGTCGTGGCCGTGCTAGACCCTGTACAAGCGTGCGAGAACTAAGGATTATTCCTTGCTTCAAGTCAGACTTAAACTGATCCGATAGGGACTGCGTATAAACTAAACAACAGCTTCCAGGCCAGATGGTAAACGTCTTGAAGGCCAGTATTCATGTCCTGAGCCCCTGTAGGGATATGAATGTGCGCCGTATCTCCGACCAGGAAGCGGGGAGCAGCTGAAAACTGATCGACATGGCGAAAAAGGACACGGTAGATAAGAAACCAGTTGACGCCTGCAATTTCTAGTGGAATTTCGACGTGATCTTCGATAGCTGTGGAGTGAATCTCATCCTCAGCTACAGCATTGGATAAATGACCCAGTATTTGCCAGATACGGGTTCTTTGTATGGGAAAAAATGCAATAAAAGAGTTGCGCGTCCGGCCAATGTAGAGTTTGTTGGAAGGTAGTTCCCAGTTCAGCTGAATATTAGCAACGTAAAAGGGCTCTTCAAAGGTATTGCCGATGAAATGCAAGTCCGGCGCTGTTTGCAACGAATTGCCGTCACCGTCACAACCGGCTAGATATTTGGTTTGCTGGCTATCGGTACTCTGAATAGTGGTGTAGCTGCCTCCATTCTCCGTGATGATAATGCAGCCAAACCCGTAACGAACTAGTTGACAGGCAAGAGACAAACCCATTGGGCCACTGCCAACAATCAAGACATCTGTTTCTTTACTCATATTGTGCCTCTTTGAGCTAGAAGTTAGCTAGAAGATATCTGCCGGATCCGCTGCCTGGAGACGACGGGTAGCAATCATGCCTGACCCGTTACACATAATCAGGGTTAGCAAAAATACGGTGAGTAGCCGACTCGCAGGCATCACCATCGGTAGTGATGCGGCGACAATTACCAGTTGGTAAGCCCCAAGCGCGACTAAAACGCTGGGAACAAACCCCAGTGCTGATAAAATCAGTGCCTCTTCAAACACGATCCCGAGCAAAAATCGGTTGCGATAGCCCATGGCCTTGAAGGTGGCATATTCGGGTAAGTGGCTGTTTACATCGGTAGACAGCACCTGGTAAACAATGACAATGCCGACGACAAAGCCCATTGCGGTCCCTAATCCAAACACCACGCCGATAGGAGAGTCTCCCTGAAGATCGGCGAGTTCGTAGTCTACGTAGCCTTCGTGAGTAAACACTTTGACATCTTCTGGCAGATGTTCGGCGAGTGCGTCTCGCACCTGCTCGGGGTCGGCGTCAGGTTCCAGCTGAATCAGGCCCATGCTGACTGCGCCAGCGTCTTGTCTCGGAAAGAAGCGGAGAAAGTTTTGATCGCTGGTAATCAGGGCACCGTCATCGGCGAAAGAGGCTCCCACTTCAAACAGTCCGGTAACGGTAACGGTGCGCAGGCCGATCTCGGTTCTGACTTGCTCTCCGGCCTCGACCTTCGCGATCATTTCGTCGTAATCGCCTCGGGCGGCTCGGTCAAACAGAATGTGGTCGGGCAACCGAACGGCGCTGAGCTGCTGATTGATTTCCGGCAGATCAAAGGCAGGTTGGTCGATGTTCTGGCCGATCACTAGCATGGACTGTTTTTCCAAAGTTTGAGGATTGCGCCATTCTTTTGAAGCAACATATAGCGCGTCTGCTGAGGCAACACCCGGTATATCCTGGGCCTGATACAGCCGTCTACGAGAAAAGGTCTGTAGTCGACCAAAGTTCTCCGATTGGGTGTCGATTATGACCAGATCGGCGTTGAGCTGACGGGGATATTGGGTATTAGAGCGGTAAAGCGCATCAGAGAAACCCAGCTGCAGAAAAATCAGAATGTCCGCAAAGGTGATGCCTGCGATCGCAGTTAGCAGTCGCATGGGGTCGTGCTTGAGCTGCTTGAGTCCTAGCGGTGTACGGTCGGAAAGGGCCGTCAATTGCTTGAGCAGGTTCATGTCAAGGTTCCTAGTCAATCTGAATAGTGGCGGTCACTTGAAGATTACTGAGCCCAGAGACGACTTCAATATCCGCTTCATCAAGCCGAATGTGGACGTCGATGATCCTGGCATCGATATTCTCGGTGGGGTCTTCGTTGATGACCTGCTGTTGCTCTACTTGCAGACCAATGCGCTCAACCGTGCCGTTTAATGTTTTGGGAATCGCGGATGAGGTAATCTCGACCGGCTGACCGATGCGGACTTTGCTGATGTCGTCCTGGTAGACCTCCGCGACCACCATCATCTGGTCGGTCTGGCCCAGTGTGGCAATGCCGTCGTTGCCAACGGTCTCACCAGGGCGGGTATGAATTTCGAGAATCTGCCCTGCGACAGGGGAGCGGACGGTGGCTTGGTCGAGATCGGCCTGAGCCTCGGCGACCGATGCGATCGCAGCGTCGACCTCAGCCTGTGCCGTCGCCACATCCACAGGCCGCACTTCTTCGATCCGATCCAGCGTTGCACGAGCCTGGGCAATTTGGTCTTCGCCAGTCGTTTGAATCCGAGACAACGCTGCCCGCGCTTCCTGCAGCTGCCGCTGGGTAGTTTCATAGGTCAGCTGCCGGGCGTCGCGCTCTGAGGCAGAAACTGCCCCACGCTGGTACAGCGACTCGTAGCGCTGATATTCAACCTGGGCATTTTGTACCTCGGCTTCGAGTCGGGCAATGGTCGCTCGCTGCGTGTTGATATTGCCGACGAGGTCGGCCCGGAGCCGAGAGATTTCCGCATTTTGGGCCTGCACCTCGCCAGTCTGTGCCCCAGCCTGGACCTGAGCAAGCTGAGCTCGCGCAATATCAACCTGTTCTTCAGCTCGCTGCAGGGCTGCCTGCAAGCGGTTTCGGTTATCTAGCACCGCAATGACTTGACCAACGGCGACCCGGTCCCCTTCAGCGACCTCTAGGGTATCGATGCGGCTCTCCTGGGCAGAAGTGGGGGCGGTCAGGTTAATGATCTCTCCGTCGGGTTCGAGATTGCCCAAGGCAGTGACCGTCGAGATTTGGGGCGGCGCGACCTCAGTCTGTTCTGAACGGGATGGACCAAAGGGGGCCTGAGACACGCCCCAAGCGGCAACGCCTAACGAGCCTAAAATCGCCGCCCCTAAAATTATCCACCTGCGTGAGGGGAGCCTGATCGCTTTTTGAATTAATACATTTGAGTTCATTGCACCGCCTCCAGCTTTGCTGTCTTCGAGTCCAACGGAGGTCAGACCCGACTATTGGTTGAGTTGTTGAAACCGAATGTTCTCGCCAGCAACTTTGCCGAATCGAATGGCTATATCGAACGGTTACACCGAACGGGTACTGCCGCGCGAGATCTTTGGGGGCTAGTTTGAGGGCTAGTTTTACTAAACCGTTCGGTAAAATTAACTCTATCTTACTAAACCGTTCAGTAAAGTCAAGTGGCTTTTGTGGTTTGGGACTCCATTTTCGTCTTTGGTAGAATAGAGATACCTTATGGAGTCCATTGCGTGAGCTCAGGCAAATCAACTGGCCGACTAGACAATCCTGACAAGGCAAAGCAGATTTTGGCGGGAGCGCTGGAGGTGTTCACTACTCAGGGCTACGCTGCCGCCAGTATGACTCGGATTGCAGCGGCGGCGGGCGTATCGAAGCCGACGCTGTATAGCTACTTTGATGACAAGGCGGGGCTGTTCGTGGCGCTGATCCAGAGCCTTACCCTAAAGAGCGGGCGTTTGCTGTTCGAGTCTCCGAAGGGGCCTGATTTGGCTTTGCCGCCCGACCAGGTGCTGCGGCAGATGATGACTTCAATTCTCAGAGAATCATCACAGAACCAGCATTTTATGACGCTGATGCGGCTGATCATTGGCGAGTCTGAGCAGTTTCCTGAGCTGGCCCAGACCTTTGTTCGCGAGGTTTCTAAGCCGATGCTAGAAAAGCTGGCTCAATACTTAGACGCCCACCCTCAGCTGAACTTTCCCGATCCCATGGTGACGGCACGGGTAATTGCCGGGGCGATTGTCCACTACATGATCACGCAGGACATGATGCAGGGCAAAGAGATTATGCCGATGGATTGCGATCGCATGGTGGATGGTCTCATCGATCTAGTGATGGCAGCTGGCCAGCGGTCATAGACTTTGGCCACGTCCACAGCTGGCGTTTTTCGGATGAAAAAGCTGCAGGTTGCACTGTGGACGTGGTTTCTCGGGTGACCTATCGACGCGTCGTTTCAACTCGGGGAGAGGGGGCGAGCCAGTGAACCATGCGCTCTAGCAGGTTAGGTGCGAGTCGACCTCCCCAGACGGCCAGCTGCGTCTGCCAGCCCACCAAGATCTCGGGGGCTTCCCAGCGCAGCCCGCGGACGAGGGACTGGGCCACCTGTTCGGGCGTCATGGGCTGCACCCAGCGAAACAGTCGGAAGTCTCGGACCATGTCGGTGTCGGTTAGGGTCGGTAGTAGCGCGGTGACGCGGACGTTGTAAGGGGCCAGCTCGCCGCGGAGCGCCTGGGTGAAGCCCAAAATGGCAAATTTGGTGGCAGAATAGGTGGCCATCGTCGGTGCGGCTACTTTGCCCATCAGGCTGGAGACGTTGACGATATAGCCGCGCTGGTAGGTGGCCATACGCCGGGCCAGCAGGCGGGTGATGGTGTAGAGCCCAAGCAGGTTGGTGTTGATTTCGGATTGGACGTGGGGCAGGTGCGATCGCAAAAACGGTGTCTGGTAGGAGACCCCCGCGCAGTTAATCAGCAGATCTATAGGGCCATAGTCCCGCCAGACGTTGGCGACGGCGACGTTGACCTCGATCGGACGGGTGAGATCGAGCGGCCGCACCACTGCACGGCTGCCCAGTCGTTCCACCTCTGCGGCTACATCAACAAGCCGCTGACGGTTGCGGGCGACCAAAATGAGACAAGACAGGTTCTGTTTAGCAAATTCGATTGCGATCGCACGGCCAATACCGCGTGACGCGCCCGTGATCAGGGCGGTCTTTCCTTTGAGATGCATAGTTGTAATCCTGGGGTGGGTTAACTTTCAGCGAATCGATAGACCCGCTGAAAGTTTAAGGGTGTTTGATTGCCAGCCTGGCTGTTGGGTTCAAGCTGGGCTGAGGGCGCTAGGGCGGCGCCTCTGACAACAGAGACCGACTCGCCAACAACGGCTCCGCAATGTCTACCTGCCTGCTTCTGGGCAGTCACTGGGAATCGTCTGGACCATGAATCGCCTAAACAATTGAGAGCGCGTGAAAGCTTCTTCTGGACTGTTGTTGAGCGCTAACACTGTCGGGGTAAGGGCGCTTCTTCGCAGGGGCAAAGAAAGCAAATCAGCGGAGACACGACAACTCAGACGCGGGGGCGAGCGTTAACACATCAGTCATAAACCAACCTCTTGGGGTGAACGTAATTGAAATGTCGGAACGAACCTTCATAAAACTTCATTCACTCACACGACTCCGACGTTAACACCGGGATCGGCAACCATCAACATAGCTGAGGAGAAAAGTCAAATTGTTACAATAGTTCGTAATAATTCTCAGGCGACTGCTGGTGTCAGGATCCTGAATGGAGGCTGTGCGGATGTCGTTTGACCGATTGGGGCCGTTCTAGACAGATGTGCGATCCTGAAAAGCCATCGTTTTGACGAATCAACCTGAGAATTCTGCCGGGTAGCCACGGCTACAGATGCCCGTGTAGGCTGAGCGGCTGCAAAGGCGAGGGTATTGGGTTGGGGTATTAAAATAGTACAAATAAACTATTTTTAGGTAGGATAGGGCAGTAGACTCCGCAGCTGACCAGAAGATTCTGTATGGTACGCCGTCAGTGCGATCGCACCTGGATACCGACAATCGAGCCAATCGGTAGTGACGGGCCTGATGGAATCGGGTACGATCAGCGGCGCATGGCCGACGTCAGGCTCAAAAGGTACCTATCCGAACAGCGTATGGCAGGTTCACTGGCCCAACTGGGCGAAGACTACGATGGCTTCTTGCAGGGGCTTAAGGACCGCATTCGAGCCGCCCAGGTCAAGGCGGCCCTGTCAGTCAATCGTGAGCTGGTGCTGCTCTACTGGCACATTGGCCGCGAGATCCTGCAGCGGCAGCAGCAGCAGGGCTGGGGTGCCCGTGTGGTCGACCGGCTCGCCAAGGATCTAAAACGTGACTTTCCTGACATGACCGGCTTCTCGTCGCGCAACCTCAAGTACATGCGTGCCTTTGCCGACGCCTACGCCGACGAGGCTGACCTACAGGTGATGGCCCAGATTCCCTGGGGACACAACGTTCGTTTACTAGAGTCGGTAAAGGACCCGGTGCAGCGACGGTGGTATGCCCAGGAAACGGTCGAGCACGGCTGGAGCCGGAACGTGCTGATGGCTCAGATTGAGTGCGGCCTCTACGACAGCCAGGGCGGGGCTGTTACCAACTTTGAGCGCACCCTGCCGCCGACCCAGTCCGATCTGGCGCAGAACCTGATTAAGGATCCCTACCAGTTTGACTTCCTGACTCTGACCGCAGATGTGCAGGAGCGCGACCTGAAAAAGACTTTAACCCAGCACATTCGAGACTTTTTGCTAGAGCTGGGGGTCGGTTTTGCGTTTGTTGGGAGTGAATACCCCATTAAAGTCGGTAATAAGGACTATCAGGTTGATTTGTTGTTTTATCACCTGCAGCTGCGTTGCTTTGTGGTGATTGATCTGAAGATGGGGGAGTTTGAGCCCGAATTCTCAGGCAAGATGAATTTTCTGGTCACCGCCATCGACGAGACGATGCGCCATGCCGACGACAACCCGACCATCGGCATGATCCTGTGTAAATCAAAAGATCAGACCGTGGCCGAATATGCCCTGCGCGATGTCAATAAACCGATTGGGGTGGCCACCCACCGACTCGGACGCGAGCTACCCGAGCCCCTGAAGGGGCAGCTCCCCTCGGTAGAGGTTCTGGAAGGGGAGCTGCAGGTGGCTATCGGCTCAGCGCAGTCGCCGGGTTCTTCGGCTGAAGCCGGCTAGGTGAACTGACGATCGAGGCTCACTGCCCCAGCCCCGGTATAGATCACCATGAGCAGCCCACCAATCAGTCCTACATTTTTCAGAAAGGGGTTGATCTGGCTGGGGTCACCGATGAAGTTGTGGAAGATCAGGGTTGCCGGAATCAGAAAGATAATCAGCAGCGCCGCGCCAATCTTGACCTTGTATCCCAAAATCAGCGAAAGCGACCCCAGGAACTGAAACAGAACGGTGAAAGCGGCCAACAGTCCGCCCAGCGGCAACCGCCCACCGATCATTTCCGCAAACCCGGCAAAGCCGGTGAGGTGGTTATAGGCGGCGTTGAGGAAAATGAGCGACAAGAAGACTCGGGCAATTAGAGGAATGTATTGCATGGGAAGGGGAGATTATCAGAGTGTGGCTATTCTCGGGTATGAGGCTGAAAGACAGCTTCAGCGGCGGGCAGGGCTAGTGACGGTCTGGCAAAGCCTGCGCGGATGCGGCCGCAGCATACTGTTTGGGAACCCAATACAAAAATAGCGCCCACCAAGCCAAAATGACGACAGCGGCGGGCAACACTAGCCACAGTCGATGAAATAGAAACCATAGGGTCCCAGGCCCCGCTAGCCCCGTCAGCACGATTGACCAGGGTTGGCACCACCAGGGTTTGAGCTGCCAGATCGAGGCGGGGGGTGATTCTTGCATAGCGGTAGGCAGTGGGTTAAAGAAAGAACATCAGCGCGTTGGTTAGGCGTTGGTTTGGTGGACAAGGCCTATGATACTGAACGAAGATGGGTTCAGAGGTGAGATCGCAATGCATATTGCCTTCATTCTGGTAGAACCGGGGGAGACCCGCAACATTGGCGCAGCGGCTCGGGCGATGCACACGATGGGCTATGCCGACCTCCGGCTGGTGCGTCCCCAGGTGGATCACCTGCACGAACATGCCAGGGCCCTGGCCCACGGTTCCCAATCCGTGTTAGAGGCGGCCACTGTTTACACCGACCTGGCTGACGCCCTTGCCGATATCGATCTGGCCTGTGCCTCGACTGCTCGGCACCGGCTGCAAAAGTATCACTATCTTTCGGTGCGCGATCTGCCCGCAGCGTTTGCTGATCGAGAGTTGAGCCTACGGCGGGTCGCGATCGTGTTTGGTAGCGAGCGCTCCGGACTCAAGGCCCAGGAGATTGATCAGTGCGACCTGGTGACCACGATTCCCCAGGCCCATCTGCATCCATCACTCAACCTGGCCCAGGCGGTGATGGTCTATAGCTACACGCTCTCGGCGGGTCAGACTGCTGTTCAGATTGCTGACCAACGCCTCAACCAGCAGGAGATGCCAGTAGGAGAGTATGGCCATCTGAAAAAGCTGTTTCTACAGCTAATGGACCGGGTGGGGCTCTCGGAGCGCAATCAAACCTACGTCATGCAAGGGTTGGCCCGCCTGAAGTACGAAGATCTCTATCTGCTGCACAATATCCGAGCCGTGATTGAGCGCAAGCTAGACAGCTTAGAAGCTGAATAACAATGATGGGTCATTCGTTCTCTTTTTCGCCCATTGCCCGTATCCGATCCTGCTATCCCGAGCGGTTTGGCATTCCCCGACAGGCGGGGCTGGTGCCGTCGGCCTATGCTGAGGTTGTTTTTGAACGCACTGAAGCGAACCGGCTAGCGCTGCGAGGAATTGAACAATTCTCTCACCTGTGGATTTTGTTTGTTTTTCACCGTCAGCACTATCCCAAAAAGTTCAAGCCGCTGGTGCAGCCACCCCGACTGGGGGGACGCAAGACGATGGGCGTTTATGCCACCCGCAGTCCCAATCGTCAGAACCCTATTGGCATGAGTGCGGTGTTACTGGATGGGTTAGCAGAAACGGCTGAAGAGATTGTGCTGCAGGTGCGGGGTGGGGACTTTTTAGATGGGACACCCGTGATCGATGTGAAGCCCTACGTGGGATATGCCGATGCGATCGCAACCGCTCACAGTCCCTGGCAGGCCGAACCGCTGCTGCCCGTGGTCTGGTCCGAGCCTGCTCAAGCTGTGCTGGCGCAGACTCCCGCAGCCCCTCGCCTCCGGCAGGTGATCGAAGAAACCCTGGCGCAAGATCCGCGTCCGGCCCATGAACGGGGCAGGGACGGTCAGCCAGGACAGGAGTGGAATATGCAGCTGGGTTGCTTTAGCGTGTTCTGGGCAGTGGACGCGAGACGGGTGCGGGTAACCCGGCTGGTATTGCGAGCGGAGGAGCCAGAAAGCGAGCTGGCCTAAGCTACCGGGTCAAACTATCTGCGCTGCTGGCTCGTGGACGCAGAGCATGGCTGCGTTGCTCAGTACGAGTGAGGGGTTGCCCCATTCGGTCAATTGACCTGCGAGGTCAACCAACTGGGCGAGTTCAGGTTCTTTGCAAAAGACGCTGTAGTACTGGCGGTTAAACTCGATGCCCTCGACGGGATGGTTGAGGGTGGGCAGGCGTAAGCTAACCTCCCGGTACTGTCCAGCCTTGAGAAAGTAACAGGACTTAGGAGTTTCAGCGGTCGGGGTGACCGAGGATACGGCCTGGACAGCAGTTTCTTTCGTCCAGAGGGCATAGCCTTTGGCCGTTTGGGTCAGGGCGACGGGGTAGTTGCGATCGCACAGCTTTTGTAGCAGCCTCAGTGCAGCTTCAGCCGTCGCTACCGTCCGAAAAAAGCTGTAGGCGGTATCCCCAATCCAGATGGCGGGTATCGTCTTTGATTCATCCGGCAGCCGTAGTCGGGTAGTCCTGTACAGCGACCGAGACAACAGGACAAAGGCAGGAGACGGCAGTTTCGTCTGTACGTCAAGCGGCATAGCTCATTTCGAATGCAACAGGGGCGAATGCCACCGACTCTAATGTGCCCCGATGTTGCATTCCGGTCCCAGCCAACCTACGATGATCTCCGCCTCACGTTGAGGGTTACTGGCGGTCACCGCTTCGCTATACGGTCTCAGGTGCGCCTCGGTTCCCTTTGCTCCGCTGCTTTTCGAGATATTGCTGATGGTCTGCCGTGGCTAGCCAGTAGGCTCCGGCGGGCTCAATCGCAGTCACAATCGGTTGGTCATAGCGGGCTGACTGATCTAATTTAGTTTTTGCTCGGCGGGCCAGCTGCCCTTGCCAATCGGTGTGATAAAAGACGATCGACCGATACTGTTCGCCCCGGTCTGCGCCCTGACGGTTGAGACTGGTAGGGTCGTGCATGTGCCAGAAGGTGTCGAGCAGGGTTTCGTAGCTGACTTGGGCAGGGTCGTACTCGATTTGGGCGACCTCGGCGTGCCCGGTGATGCGAGAGAGCACGTCTAAATAGCCGGGATTCTCAAAGTGGCCGCCCATGTAGCCGACCGAGGTTTGGAGCACGCCGGGCAGCGTCCGAAAAACGTCTTCGGTTTTCCAAAAGCAGCCGGCACCAAAGGTGGCAGTCAGTATCGCTGTGTCCCTGTCAATCACGCCCATTGTTCTATCTGCCAACACCCCTTTCATTATCCCTTAGGTGTCTAGCACAGAGCAGGATTTAGGCGGAAAAGGGGCGAACGTCTTAAAGATGAACTGGCAGAACTGGGTGGGGTCGCTGCGCTGGGTGGGGTCGCTGCGCTTGGTTGGGGGGTGAGGGCGCTGCGCTGGGTTTTGTACCTGAAATGTTCGAGCTCAAATTCCCGCCTCACCGCCTCACCTCCCCACCTCCCCACCTCCCCATCGTTGCACAGGCCTTTCATGAGCGGTTGAGTGATGAGGACATGGGAATAGGCGATACGGCAGATACTATATATTGGAAGAGTTGCTGTGCGCGTTAGAGATGGTTTGATCTATGAATACTGCTGCGAGCCCAACCGACGCCGATGTTGCTGCCCAGGTGCAGGTTGATGCACTGTTACAGACGATCAACCAACAGCAACAAACGGATTGTTTCGACCCGTCTGACTCAACACTGCTAAAGCAGATGGTTGAGAGTTTTTCAGACAAGCGAGGGATGACGCGGCTGCGCATTGCCGAAACGCTGGGCGAAATTGGCCAGCCTGCGACCCCCGTTTTGGTTGAGGGCTTGCGCGATCATGCCAATCCCGTTGTCCGCCGGGCCTGTGCCAAAACCTTAACGCTGATTGCCGATCCGGTCACTATCCCCGATCTGATTCATGCCGCGCTCAATGACTCGGATACGGTGGTCAAGGGCTCCTCAATGGGTGCTCTGGCGAGAATGGGTGAGGCAGCGGCCCCAGCACTACTGGCTATCTTAGCCGATCCGACCATCTCTGAGAGCTTGAAGGGCCATGCCGCTTGGGGGCTCGCCTTTATTGGGGCCGCTGCCAAGGACAAACTGTTGGAAGCGATGCAATCCGATAGTGTGGAGGTGCGGTCGGCGGTTGTGAGTGCGATCGCAAAAGTGATCCAAGAGGACCCTGCTGCAGGTGGGCACGATAGCCTGATTAATGCCCTACAGGATCCGGCTATGGATGTGCGCAGCGAAGCCGCTGCTGCGCTGGGTAACCTGGCTTACAAACCAGCGGTGGAACCCCTGGTGAACCTCCTACAGCATGCTGAAGCAGAGACCCGCAAAGCCGCTGCCTTAGCCCTCATGAAGATTGGAGATGTCCGGGCAGTTGACCCGATCCAAGCCGCAATGGCAGCCGATAGCGATGTTGCTTTACAGCCCATTTACAAATTGGCGGTTACCCAGCTTGAGCGCCGGGCCGAGGATGACTGGGATTAGCGCCTAGCGGCTATACTGGTCCACCATGTCGATACGCGACAGAGCACTATTGGCGGATTCTCGTACGTAATCATCGACAGATTCGTCTGTCGCGATTGTCTTGAGGGTCTCTGCCGCCTCGGGCGTGCCAATGGCGGCTAAAGCGTTCGTTAATGACACAGCCAGAGAGAGGTTATCCGTTATTGCCAGTGTCTCGGTCACAATACCTAAGGCGGCTGGGCCGATTTCTCCTAGGGCCATTGCCGAAGCGATATGAACCACTGGATTGTCGTCGGTAACAGAAACTTTAAGCGCGTCTAACCCCACTTGAGGAAATGGCTCATCGCCGCAGTTCAAAGCATGCTGGGCCAGCGCCTTAGCGCAGCTGCTGCGGATCGTGACGTTATCGCTTTCCACCAGTAGCTTGGCGATCGGCGGCACTGCCTCAGGCCCCATCACTCCCAGGGCCTTGACCGATGCCCGGCGGTAGACCACATCGTCTTCGCCCAGGTTAGCCAGCAGCTTTTCAATGGTCCCTGGGGCTTGGGCCTCGGCGAGTTCAACCATAGCCCGCTCACGCATGTAGGGGTTAGGGTGCTTGAGTTGAGCAAACAAAGCATCAGTGGTCATAACAGTTGCAATCGGTAAATTTAGAGTTGTTGAAAACAAGTAGATTCATCCGGCTGCGCCACCTCCCTTATCAAGGGGGGATTGGGGGGATCCCGCAAGACCGTGAAAGTGTTAGTGGTTATTCTCACCCAACCATTATCCCACTGGTGAGGGCTGCTGTAGGGCGGCAGCACGCAAGCGGACCAGCCCATCTGCAGCCTCAGGTAGGGTAAAGTCTGTCTCACCCAACTGCTCAAGCGCCAAAATAGCGCCGTACTGTAGGGTCCAAATGGGGGTTTTTAAGCTATCTTTGAGGGCTGGAATTGCACGCGTATCGCCCAGCTCTCCCAGTGCGATCGCACCCGCCGCGCGCGACTTTAGATACTGAGGAGAGGTGTTCTGCAACCCTTCAATGAGTAGGTCATATCCGGGTTCATACTTTAACCAACCGAACAACTTCATCACATGGTAATGCGCACCATAGTCATTGCGGGCTTCCCCAGCGTAGGCTGCCAAGAGCGCATCAGGGCCCGCTTCAGCATGCTGTTCCAACAGCGTATCAATGGCTAGGTAAGCTCGCCCAAAGTCGGTTTGGTAAAGCTCTTGAATCAGAAAATCCAGCGAGGGTGGTCGGTCATAGGCATGGACGCAGTCAATGTCCTTGGGGTGATCGCGCAGCACCTGATCGAGAATGGGCAACACATCAGCCTCGCTCAGCCGACCCTCGGCCAGGCCAGCTTCTGTCAATTGCTTAACAGCCCGCAGTCGAAAGGCGACAGAGATGGGGCAGCGGGCAATGGCGGGCATGGCTGGATAGTAGCGAGCGTCCATCAAATCCTGCAAACAGGCCCGACGGGCATTCACACTCTCGTGCTGTAGGTAGGCCACTACCTTACCCATGTCGCTATTGTCCTGGGTGAAGCGACAGACAGCAGTAATGGCGGCACTGGCCACCAGCTCGTTGTCCGATTGGGTAAAAGGGCGGATGCGATCGCACGCCTCACCATACCCTAGCTTTGTCAGGGTATGAATCATTACCCGATAGGTCTGGTTCGGTCGAGCCAGCTGTTGGGCGACCGTTTCTAAAATAGTCTTATCGGCAGTGCCGATTTCACCAATGGCCCAGGCTGCGACCTCAACCGTGTAGGGGTCCGGGTCAGTCAGACAATCCTGGATATCCGGCAGAGCCGCTTTAGCCTTGAGCTTGCCCAGGGATTCAACAGACTTGCGACGGGTGATTTTGTTGTCGAGGCTATCGTCTGTGTTGTGAACAGCCCGAATCAGCGCCGCAATAGATGCGTCTGAATTATAGTTAGCCAACTGTGCCGCAGCCACATACCGAGAATCATCCGCTGCCAGCTGATCGATGGGGGTATCTAACAGGTCAATGGACTGGGTCTCGTCTAGCCCAAATATATTGGCAAATCGCTTATCCATATTCTTGTGCTTAAGACATTCTTGTTCTTAAGACAACAGACCTGGAGGCCCGCTCGGAACCCCCAGGTCTGTTTGTTAGCCTAATGCAGGTTTAGCTAACAAAACCCATTAGGAAAGGGAGTTGATGACGTAGTCCAGCATAGCGTTGTACTCAGTCAGCGCTTGAGCTGACATGTCGCGAGGCGCGCAACCACGGTTACGAGCGAAGCTAAGCGCCGCAACATAAGGAGCAGTGGGCAGGCTCAGGGCGCGGTAAACTTCGCGCTGACCAGCAATACCCCACTCGTCCAGAGGACCCGTACCGCCAACAACCAGGCTGTAGCTGATTAGGCGCATGTAGTGCTTGATGTCGCGCAGGCACTTAGCCTTGAAGGTATCGGTGGAGTTAGCTTCACCAGAGTTGTTCAGGTAAGGATACTTGGCGATGCAGGCATCGTAAGCTTCCTGTGCAACGCTGTCCAGGTTACCAGCCAACTTCTCAGCAGCTTCTAGACGAGCAGCAGCACGCTGCAGGCTACCTTGTACGGACTCTAGGTCGGAAGCAGAAGGAAAACGGCCAGCAGCATCAGCAGCGGCGATAACCGTAGTAACAACAGATTTCATGTTCTTTATTTCTCCAGTATTTGTTTGATCGAGTAAGGGGAGTTCATCCTATGGGCAATTGCATCAGGTCGTCTTGCCCACAATGTGCTGGAACCAGTGCAGGCGCACCAATTAGCCCAGAGCAGAGATGACGCGATCAAAGTAGCTAGAAGCCTCAGCAACTAGGCTAGCGCAGCGATCTTCAACAACGGGGGAACCCATCTTGCGGAGCTTAGCACCTGCGAACGCTTCGCTGGGAGTGTCCTTGATGTGAGCAGCAGCCTGAGCCTTCATGATCTGCACAGCACGCACAGTAGAAGTTGCTGGTACACCCAGAGCAGCGTAAGTCTCTTTCAGGCCATTCAGGCAGCGGTCATCCAGAACAGACGCATCGCCAGCCAGCAGCGCGTAAGTGACATAGCGCAGGATGATTTCACCATCGCGCAGGCAAGCAGCCATGCGGCGGTTGGGGTAGCAGTTACCACCGGCCTGGATCAGTCCCTGGTTCTCACAAATCATGCCAGCGATCGCGTCGGAAACCATGCAGCTAGCGTTAGAAGCAATGGCGTTAACCGCGTCTAGACGGCGATTGCCTTCAGCAACGAAAGCCTTTAGCGCAGCCAGGTCAGAAATAGGGCTAGTGCTAGCATCAGCAGCTACTACAGCTCTAGAAAAAGCGTCAAGCATTGAGCTCTCCTTAGTTTTATTGAAAGTCTTAGATTATTACAAGCCCTACAGCTCAGGCCTGCACATTTAGAAGATTAGAAAACAGAGGGGACGCTAGTCTCTTTTATTAAATACAAAGCAACATTCCGTTACACTCCCGACCCCATGGCCGTTCTGACTAGAATAGAATCAGGCTATACCAATAGGTTGAGGCATAGATTGAGGCTATACCACCCTACACCCGCTCATCAAACCGCGTATGAAAACTGCCGTATTTGATCCAATACTGCTTCAGATCGTGGTGGGGCGTATGCAGGCTAGCCTTAGCCTGGTAGAGCACGACTTGACGGTGATTCCCAATCCAAATTTTTTTCAGCGGTTCCACGGCAATTAGGGTGCCGCCCAGCGCCTTGACACAAATCTGAAATTTTTCCACTGTAGAATATTCGACCGTCTCAAAAATGAAAAAATTGCCCGAGCAGATGAGATGGCGGCTACGGACCCAGGCCTTTAACTTCTTTTGTGCTTCGGGCGGCAACATTATTGCTTCGGCTACTTGAGTGGGAAGGTGGGCTAGGGAAGCAATACGCCGCCGCGACACGGGGTGTGCGCGGCGGGCATAGCGGTAGTTGGCCAGGGCAGTATCGACTTAACGCAGTATCGACTTAACGTTGACGGAAATAACGTTGTCGCCATTTATTGAGTTTAGCGTTTGCGATCGCAGCCAGAGGGCGAGCCGCCGCAATTTCCTGCTGCAGCTGCTCAATCAGGGCGGCCTGCTCATTAACCTGCTGCTGCAAGGGGGATGTTGCCGATGCTGCTTGGGGAACCGTCGACGGATTGTCACCGGGCACCGAGACCCCACGGGTCATCGCTGCTCCAATACTTAACACAGGTCGCAGCTCCGCTAGCTGCTGGCGCAACTGGGCGATCGTGGCGGTTTGTTCTTCCAGCTTGGCATTGATTTCCGCCTCAGATGCAGGCTGCTGTGGTTGCTGTGGCGCCTGTTGCAGCTGATATACCGAACGTAGGGCCTTCGGGCGCAGGGCTTCCGAAATGATGTTCTGGGCATCCATAATTTTGTCTTTTCCATAGGGCAACCCTCGAATCACCGCCTTCGTCAGCTGTGGAGCATTGTCCTCTGTCAAAGATTTATCACTGCTAGAGGCGCTGCGGAACAGTTGCAGCAGATTGGTATAGCCCAGCATCGTCTGCCCAGCCTGGGTCTGATGCCCCCGATAGTAGGGGACCAGAAACTCGCCAAAAGCATCCTGATATTCGTCGCTATCAAGATAGCTGTCGATATCGGCCTCAAAGCCCTGGGTGTCCAGCACCTCGCTATGCTGCTTCATCTCTTCAAAGCTTTGCGGAGCGCGGCCGAGCAAATGCTTGAAATTGACTTCAATGGCACGATAGCGATAGCAGTTTTCAAAAAAGCGACTGCGGTACAGATCGGACTTTGCCAGCTGGCGCACAAACTCACGTACACTGATGTTCCCCTGGCGCAGCTGAGATTCGGGACCGACCAGACGCTCGCTTTCCATCACGTGGGCATTGCCCATTACCTGCCGATAGACGGTCCGAATGACGACATCCAGCTCTTGCGGAGAAGGATTAGGCGTCAGCTCCACAGGCGTCGCTTCACCATAGGTCGTGATCCCCCGATGATGCGTCTGTAACGGCATGTCTTTTATGGAAATCATTGTCGTTTTTCTCCTAGTTTTTAGAGCTCTTTAAAGAAAGATCCTTTATCAAAGGATCAAGCAATCACCTAGTCATATCTGGACAGCTGCGGGCTTTACTGTGTTGTTTGAGGATGCTGGTGTTTACTGCGATAAAGGCAGCTCCGAGGCAAAACTCTGACGCTTTTCGAACCGTAGCATTCCTTCGGTGGATCCCCAGACGTACTCGTCGGTTTCAACATCCATACCTTGGTCCAGACTGACCCAGGTGGTGTCGGTCACTTCAACATGACTCGTCAAGTAAGTCATCCGCCCCTCCTTTGGAATCAGGCAGGCCTTACCGGGTTCAACACTGCCGATAAATCCGTTGTCTTGGCGTCTAAACACCATTGAGCACCCCTGCCGAGGGGTAATATCGGCAGTCGGAATACTCTTGAGAATGTCTAGGTTGTGACCGGCTCCCGCGTATAAATAGGGAGATTTCAAGCCGTAATTTTCAACGTAGATGTAATCACCCCTATCAACGAGACGATGAACGCCTTGCCTGTAGGGCGCCCACAGGTCATAGTCGTAGACCTGTTCTGAGTAAAAACCCACCCCCGAGAAGAACTCGTAGGGCAACGGGCGGAAGAAAATATGGATATGGGCAAACTGGGCAGGGGCCTGACGGGCTTGCTGGGCGTTTGTAAACTCACCCGCCATGATTGCAGCCAGCGCCATGAGTTCGTCGGTTTGAACATCGTCAGTGGACACCATAAGCATTTCTGGAGAGGCGTTCTAGTTAAGTCGGTCAGATATTCTGTTTAGGAGTGAGGCGCCAGGAGTGAGAAGTCTGCTGACGCCTCTCTGCTGCATTCTGATGGTCTATGCAGTCTTACAGTTAATCGGGTACGCCTACTTGTCATCGTGAGTGCTGATGCGAATCTCAGAGGACAGCGAGGCCGTCGTCACGCCCTGGCCACTGCTGGTTTTGATTAGGGAAACCCGAAAACGTAGGTTGTCAGTAGTGAACCAGATTTTTTCTTCGGCGGCGGCGCGCTCGTAGGCCGTCGTCAGGACAAATGAGCCGTCTTCGTTGAAGCGGTAGTCGCCTGCGGCTTCGATGGTTTCGGCATAGCCCTGGTCACGCAGAAGTTTGCCAGTGTTGGCCTGTTTGGGATCGGGCACAGGAACTAGGACGGTTTCGCCCTGGACAGTTTCATCTTCGTCCCAGTCAGTTTCACCTTCCCAACTCATGTGGAAAGGACTGACAATTTGATCAAGGGCAACGTTGTAGCGTTGACAGAGGGCTACCACTTTAGGGTCGTCTGGGGGCAGGGGGGCAATCGTGATAATCGAGCGGATCTCCTCGAAGTGGCTGAAGGCCAGGTGGTGGGCGCTACGCTGTGACTTCCATTGCCCGAGAGAGCGAGTCACGAAGGTTTCGATATCCATTGGGTGGCCGGGTGACGGTGCGGTCGATACATTGCTCACATATAGTGGGCTCACGTTTCTATAGTGGTCCGGAACCCGGTTGCAGCACAAGGGTAAGGGCTATGTGAAAAGGGGCGGTGCGATCGCACCGCCCCCCAATCGTCCGATAGGTCTATTAGATCTAGTAGACCTATCGGATTACGCTTCGGTCTCTGCAGGCTCAGCGGCTGCTCCCTCGGACGAGTCTGCCCCCACGACCGTTACCTTCGTAATCTGGCCGCCCATCTGAGTCAGATTACGAAGGGTTGCCTTAATCTGGCTGTAGGGCACCTTGACCTGGTAGTTGCTAGTCCTAGAGACCGACTGACGAGCCACGCCAGTCACATCGATTACCACTGCACGACCGTTATAGTCGCTAACAGCGGCACTGCCCGTTGTCATCATTCCGACCATGATAGTTGTCTCCTAAATGGTAGGTGGAAATGGGATGTGGCCTGATTGTCAGGACGGGGCTAAACCGCACTGATGTTAACGATTTTGCCGCCTGACCGCTGAATGCTCTGTACTTTGTTGGACAGCTGTGAGTAGTCCACTTCGTAGGTGGCGTTGCTGCGCGGGGTACGACGACCGCCCAGATTGGCTCGCGTGACCTGAATGCGGAAGCGACCGTCACGGCTGGCCTTGCCAAAGCCTACGCCCCGAGGCGATTGAATTTTAGTGGGCAGGTTGGCCGCCAAATCGGTAATCAGGCGCGATTGGCCCCCCGAGTTGTTGGCCGCATTGCCGCCCACCAGCGCTAAGGTCCGGTTATAGCTCACATTCTTGACGCCGGTTAGGGACTGGCTACCGCGCAGATAGGGCACCGTGTGCTCGCCAAAGCTGTTGGTGTATTCGTCGCTGTCGATGTAGGAATCAATCTCAGCGTCGTAGCCCTGCTCGTTGTAGATCTGCACGTGGGTCGAAATATCGGCCTGACCTTCGGGGGCACGGCCCAAGAAGTTTTTGAAGTTCATCTCGATGAAGCGATAGGCTGAGGTGCCCTCAAAGAAGTAGCGACGATATAGCTCGGACTTGGCGACGGCTCGCACAAACCCGCGTACGGTGATGTCTCCATCTCTCAAGAGTGACTCAGTGCTGGTCAGCCGCTCACTGTCCATGATGTAGTGGTTACCCAGGACATGCTTGTACACCGCCCGGATGACGATCTCAAGATCGGATTCGCTCGCGTTAGGGCGTAGCTCCACCGGATCGGTATTGGTTACCCAAATAGCCATGTGCTGAAGTCTCCTGAAGTGATTTTTGTTAAGTGTGAGGATTGAATGACGGGACAGATGCGATCTCGATATTTTGCAGCAATCGCTACCGTTTTCTGCGCGGCCTCTTTAGACTGATATCGGATTTTGCTGGCTGAATGAGAGAATATTTACTTTCTTAAAATTTATGTAATAAATAGAAATACTTTTAACGTTTTTTGTCGAGGCTGGCTGAGTGGTGGCCATGCATCCCCTGCTAAGGTAGATACTGACAGCAAACCCTCCCGATCGCAGGACCGGAAGGGTTAAGGCAGATCGGCTTCAGCCCAGTTTGGACTGTTGACCCGGTTATCTGATTAAGTCAGCTCAGTTTAAGTCATCTCAGTGATGCTGACGATTTTTGCTCCCGTACGCTGAATGCGCTGAATTTGAGGCGTCATCTTGTCGGCTGAGACGATGTACTCATCGGTGCTGACTCGACGACGGCGGTCGAACTTGGCCGCAGTGGTCTTGATTTTGAACCGCTTGGTGGTGCCGGAGTTCAGGTTCGTTGCAGCCGGCTTTACCTTGTTGTCCTTTGTGCTACCGGTCACCTGACCCACCAGTTGGGCCGACTTCACGGCGCTACTCACCTGAGCAGGACCCCGGTCAATGGCGTAGACCCGGTTGTAGCTCACCTGAGACTGGCCTGACTGAGTATCTCTGGCCGTGTAATACGGTACGACGTTCTCACCGAAGCTGTCCTGGTACTCATTGCTATCGATGTAGGAATCGATTTCAGCGTCATAGCCCTCCTCGACGCAGCGGCGGATATGCTCAGAGACCTCGGCCTGACTCTCGGGTGCCCGACCCAGGAAGTGCATGAAGTTTAGTTCGACAAAGCGATAGGGCGAGCACTTCTCGAAGTAGCGGCTACGATAAAACTCAGACTTGCCCACAGCCCGGACAAACTCACGCACTGAAATCGTGCCGTCACACAGCTGCGATTCAGCGCTGGTCAGCCGCTCGCTTTCCATCACGTGGGGGTTGCCCAGTACGTGCTTGTAAACAGCGCGAATGATGGTTTGCCGATCTTCATTGCTGCTAGTGGGCCACAGCTCGAATATCTCAGCGCTTGCCATTGGGGTTCTCCTAATATTGTTGTTGTTAAAAGATTGAGTCAAAACACAGCTTTCACAGGGGCATTAGCCCACCTTAGTCAACGCTTCATCAATTATCTGAAGCGCTGACTGGATACCGTTCACTTATGGGGCGTGGCCAACGGCCTTAGTTGACCGGCGTCACGCTGGCAATCACGCCGCCCTGGCGATGAATGCGCTGGTACTCTTCCGATAGCTTGTCGTAGGGCACCAGATAGACTTTGTTGGACCGGCGGAACTTGGAGACCTTGTTGACAGCCTTGGACCGGTAAGCCGTGACCTCGATCCGGTAGACTTTGCCGTTGGCCCCGGCCCCGACGCCCTGACGGCTCTTCGGATCGCGGACCGGATCGGTCGGCTGGAAGGCCCAACCGTCTGATCCGCCCGAGGGGGCCACAATCGGTGTAGGGGTGGCGTTGATCACCAACGCGTTAAGACGGGGTTTCTTGCCCGCCAGGTTGCCCTTGAGAGAACTACTGGACGCGCCGCGCACCAGCTCAAAGGTGTGGGTAAACTCGACCATGTTGCCCGCTTCGCTCTTGTAGCCGCGAATATAGGGGACAAAGTCTTCTCCAAAGTTGTTCTGATATTCGTCGCTGTCGATATAAGCATCGATATCGGCTTCGAACCCAGCACTATCAAGAATGTTGCTATGCATCTTCATCTCGTCGTAGCCATTGGGCGCACGACCCAGCAGATGCCGGAAGTTGAGCTCGGTGTAGCGGTAGCGAGGGCAAACTTCAAAGAATCGAGACCGGTACAGCTCGGATTTGGCGATCGCCCGTACAAACTCACGCACACTATAGGTGCCATCCTTAAACTGAGACTCGGCGGTCGCGAGTCGCTCGCTTTCCATTACATAGGCGTTACCAAGTACCTGCCGATAGACAGCTTGAATAATCGTCTCCAGCTCAGGAGCTGAAAGCCCAGGCGTCCATTCTACCGGCGGAGTTTCCTCAAACCGACTGACACCGAGTCGTGAAGCGGGTCCAAAAGCCATTTAAATTACGATCTCCTAGATGACAACAGCGGACGGTAAAGCTAAAGACAGTGCTACTCCGAATGCTGAGCTTATAACCCAGGGCATTCATCTCAGCTATCCTCCTATTCACAGGCAGCCCAGCGATGTACGGAGGCCTGCATCTACAGAGTCTGCATCTACAGAGTCCGTATCTACAGATACCTCAGGACAGGCCCATCCGAGCATTCAGGTAAAAGGAAAGCAGCAAAGGTAACTGACAGTACAGCTGACCGCAGGCTAGTCCAATCTCATATTCGTATATAAAAGTGACTCAAAATCATCAAGATTTATGAACGCCGAAGCGAACGGCGGTGCGATCGCACCGCCTGCTAGGCGAGCATAGGTCTATCGGCTGACCCCCTTGCTCGAAAAACGTTTCCACGAATTGGTCGGGCTGTCGCTGATGCTCGGAAGCAGTGCGATAGGGGTCAAGATATTACAAAAGTTAACAAAAATAAGGCGATTGTGAGAGCTGCCGCTACTCCTGTGCGCCCGCTTTGACGAGCAGGGCGACGGCCCGATTGGAACGGAACGATCGCTGCGCTTCGCTGAGGGCCGTTTGCCCCCACTTGTTGCGGACGTTCACGTTAGCGCCGTACTCCACCAGTACGCCCATGGTGGCTAAATCTCCCAGGGCGGCAGCCATAATAATCGGCGTCCAGCCCCCAATATTAGCCACGTTGACATTGGCGCCCCGACGAGCCAGGCTGCGAACGGTATGGGGATGGCTGTTTTCGGTCGCCAGGTACAGCGCCGTGTTGCCAATATGGTTCGTGTCGTCCACGCTAGCCCCCTGGTGGTCAATCAGCTGTTCGACAATGTCGGTGTGGCCGTAGCGGGCCATAATCATCAAAATGCTTTCCTGGTAGCGATTGCGGTTATCAATGCCAGCGCCCGCAGCGAGCAGCCGCTGGACAATGTCCCGACGGTCAGACTCGGCGGCATACAGCAGCGCGTCGTAATCAATTTCATTACGGGCATTGACGTTGGCGCCGCGGGCCAGCAATAGATCGACCACTGGCAGATGGCCTTCGGCAGCCGCCCACATTAAACCGGTGCAGCTTCGCCAGATCGCCTCTATGTTGGCCCCCTGGTCTAGCTGGTGGGCGACGGTGTCTACGTCGCCGCTGATGCAGGCTCGGATCAGCTGTTCGTCGACTGCGCTGGTCATGGGGTCGGTTCTGGCTGAAAGGAGGCGAGGGCGTTAATCAGACTGTCGAAATAGGGGGCCAGATCTTGCCCCACCTGCTGGCTGCTGGCCGTCTTAAGTGACTCCAGTCCGCGTACCATTGCGGGGAGCGGTACCTGTAGCTCCTGATAGAGCTGCTCCATGTAGTGTAGGCCTGTCGGGTCGGTATAGTCGGTTCGCTGGGCAGCGACACCGTAGCTAACGCAGCGCAAAAACTGCCAGAAGTCGCGCCAGCACGCCTCGGCGCGGATGGCCGGAAACAGCGCCCCACCGGGTTCGATAATCCCAGGAAACGCCGCGAGCACCTCAGCCCGTGCCTGATCCACAAGGGCGGCAGCCTGGTCCCGGAGCTGCCGCGCGGCGGCGATGGGGTCGGTGGGTTGATTGCCCTTGGGCTGGGCCAGGGCCAGAGCGGTCAGATCGTCGTCGCTCAGGTATTGTCGATGGTTATCGGCCTGCTGCAATCGGTCAATCAGCGAGGGAGCATACCGATCTTGCCAGGTCGCAAAGCTAACAATTCGCGATTTCTCAATCAGTTCTTTGACCCTGGGCGTCAGTGAGGAAGCCATGCTGCGAATCCGGTGAAACAGGGAAGGTAATTTTGAATCGGTGGGATATGAATCGATGGGATAATCTAGAGCGCTGGCTGCTTGTCGCCCACCATCCCCACTCCAGACGCCTTGCTATGACTATCCCCGAGATTCGTGAGTTACTCAACCATCCCGACTCGACCCAGCGGCAAAAGGGGATTTTGGCGCTCAAAGACTACGATGCCAACATCGCGATTCCGCTGCTGCTCAGCAAGCAAAACGATCCGGAGTTTTTGGTGCGGTCTTTTGTCGCTATGGGGCTGGGCCGCAAGCGCAGTGAGGCTGCCTTTGCTGCGCTCCTCACCATGATTGAAACGGATAGCGACACAAACGTCCAGGCCGAGGCCACAAACTCCTTGTCCATGTATGGTGAGGCGGCGGTGCCAGTGCTGGTCCGTACCTTTGATCAAAATGGCAACTGGCTGGTAAGACGAAGCATTTTGGCCGCCATGCTGGATCTGGACGCCCCGGTTGAGCTGCTGGAAATCTGCCTAAAAGCCACTCAAGATGACGATATGACGGTGGTCCAAGCGGGGATTGATGTGCTGAGTACCCTGACGGGTACCGAGCAGGCCGCCGCGGCCTTAGACGCCATTCTCGCCTTTGCCGAGGACGACAATTGGCGCACGCGTATGCAGGTCGCCTACGCACTCAAGCGCTTTGATCAGGACGCTGCTCGACAGGCGCTGATCAAGCTGCGTCAGGACGAGCATCACCGCGTCGTGGCGGCGGCGCTGGAGGGGTTGCTGCCGAGCTAGGTCGGGGCTATTCCTTCAGCCCTGTGGTCGCGATACCGCTGACGAAGTAGCGCTGGGTCAGCAGAAAGAGCAGTAGAACGGGCAGGGTGACAACCACGACGGCCGTCATCTGCAGCGACCAATCGGTTGTGAACTGCTGCTGCAGGCTGGCGAGCGCCAGCTGTAATGTCTGCAGTTCGGGCTGGGTCGTAAAGACCAGCGGCTTAAACAGGTCGTTCCACTCACCAATAAACGTCAGCAAAAAAAGCGCGAGCAGCGTCGGACGCGTCAGCGGCAGCAACACATACCAAAAAGTTTGCCAGCGATTAGCCCCATCCAGGGTGGCCGCCGCTTCTAAGTCGGCAGGCAGCGCTCGAAAACACTGATACATCAGGTAGAGGCTATAGCCGCTAGCAGCGGTCGGCCAGATGAGCGCGCCATAGGTATTGATCTGATGTCCGGCTTTGAGAATCAGAAAGATGGGCACGACGAGAACCTGAAAAGGCACGACCAGGGTCGCTACGACGCCGATTAAAATCGGTTGCCGACCGCGAAACTGCAGCCGTGCCAGGGCGTATCCGCCCAGTGAGGCGGTGGCCAACTGAAGTCCCGTCACCGTGATGGCGACGAGTAAGGTGTTGCCCAATGCTCGCGTTAGCTCGGCCTGTTGCCAGATAGTCTGCAAGTGGGTGCGCACCGGGCCTGACAGGGCAACGTGCACGACTGCAGCGACGGGTAGCAGGACGCCCGTCGCTGCGATCCACAGTAGCCCTGTTCCTAACAGCCCTAGCCCCAGTCGTCCATCGGGTATGGGGCTGCTGTGGGGAATCTGGTTGGCCAGTAGCTGACGGGGGCGCTCTGTCATCGACCGGATGTGGCAGAAGGAAAACTGTCAGATAGAAAAACCTGATATCTAGGCCCGTTGCCGAACGGATCCCTTGATATCAGTAACTTTAATGTGGACGTGCTGCTGTTGTAACAGACTTTCTTAAATCTGCTAGGGTGTAATGTGTGCTAGGAGTCTATCAATTTTGAGCGGCTACGATAGGTGGCGAGGTGCTAGGCAGCTTGGAGCTCAACCGCTCTATGCCAGGTAGTGCATACGCTGTTTAGCAGCCGTCAGAGTTGACGACAGACTGGCTTATCGTAACGCAGGAAAGAGTACAGACATGCCGCAGCTAGAGGCCATCCCAGCACTTGACTTTCAGAGCGAAGCGTACAAAGACGCATACAGTCGTATCAATGCCATCGTAATCGAGGGCGAGCTAGAAGCCAATGGTAACTATAAGCAACTCGCGGAGCATCTAGGCGACCACAAGGACGAGCTGTTCAAGCTGGCCAAAATGGAGCATCGCCATATGAAGGGTTTCCAGGCCTGTGGTCGCAACCTTTCGGTGACGCCGGACATGGACTTCGCCAAAGCGTTCTTCGCTCAGCTCCACAGTAATTTCCAGGCGGCCTGGGAGGAGGGGCGGATTGTCACTTGCCTGCTGATTCAGTCCCTGATTATTGAGACGTTTGCGATCGCAGCCTACAACATTTACATTCCGGTCGCAGACGACTTTGCTCGCAAAATCACCGAAGGCGTCGTTAAAGACGAGTACATGCACCTCAACTTCGGCGAAGAGTGGCTGAAGGCCAACTTTGAAGCGTCCAAGGCTGAGCTAGAAGAGGCCAACCGCCAGAACCTGCCGCTCGTCTGGAAGATGCTGAACCAGGTTGAAGCAGACGCGGCTGTCCTCGGTATGGAAAAAGACGCCCTGGTCGAAGATTTTATGATCACCTACGGCGAAGCCCTCTCTAACATTGGTTTCACCAGCCGTGAAGTGATGAAGCTATCGGCTCAGGGACTGGCAATGGCCTAGTTGGCAGCGCCTAGCAGGTGCTGGTTGATTCAGGCAGGCTCCAGGAGAGGCGGCGAATGATCTGGGTTTGAAGCTCCAGGCAATTGGGACTGAGAGCCGCTGGCTTTTCCTGTTGAGCTATGCGAAGGCGATGCCCTATTTGCGGCAGCCCCTTCTCCGCTTGCCCGTTGCGGTGTAAATTTTTGTATAGCCCAGCGTGAAGGTGATTGCTGAAAGCAGTTGTCTTGATGTATGGGTGCTCATCCTCTGATCTTTCAAAAAACAGAATGTTTGGTTTAATCGGTCACCTCACCAGTCTCGATCACGCCCAGTCAGTTGCCCGCGACCTCGGATATCCCGAATATGCTGACCAGGGGCTTGACTTCTGGTGTAGTGCGCCGCCTCAGATTGTTGATCATATTAAAGTCACTAGCGCCACAGGGCAGACCATCGAAGGCCGTTACGTAGAATCTTGCTTTTTGCCTGAAATGCTCGCCAGCCGACGCATCAAGGCGGCCACCCGCAAAATATTGAATGCGATGGCTCACGCCCAAAAGAACGGCATTCAGATCACGGCGCTAGGCGGATTCTCATCGATCATCTTTGAGAACTTCAAACTCGATCAGATCCGTCGCGTTCGCAATCTTGATTTGGACTTCAAGAAATTTACGACGGGTAATACCCATACGGCTTACATCATCTGTAAACAGGTCGAGGATGCCGCCCCCCAGCACGGTATTGACCTGACTGAGGCCACCGTCGCCGTGGTTGGCGCAACCGGCGATATCGGCAGTGGCGTCTGTCGCTGGCTGAGTCAGCGGACAGGCGTCAAAGACCTGTTGCTGGTGGCTCGCAACCAGGAGCGTCTGCAAAACCTGCAAGATGAGTTGGGCTTTGGCAAGTCGTTACCGCTAGAAGAGGCGCTACCCATGGCCGACATTGTGGTCTGGGTGGCAAGCCTGCCTAAGGGCATTGATGTTGACCCGGCGACCCTCAAGCAGCCCTGTCTGATGGTCGATGGCGGCTATCCCAAGAATATGGATGCCAAATTCGATCATCCCGGTATTCATGTGATCAAGGGTGGCATTGTAGAACACAGCCTTGATATCGACTGGCACATCATGAACATCGTTGCGATGGATACGCCGGCCCGACAGCTGTTTGCCTGCTTTGCCGAATCGATGCTGTTAGAGTTCGAAAAGTGGCACACTAACTTCTCTTGGGGCCGCAACCAGATTACCCCGGAGAAAATGGCGCTGATTGGTGAAGCGTCTGTTCGTCACGGCTTTAGGCCACTGCTAGTGTAGTCGCGACCGGCGTGTGATGGCCGAGACGCACTTTGCGATAGGCTAGGCTTAGCTGAAATTACTGACCCACTATGGCGACGACTGAGCGCAGACCGATTCTGCTGGATTTTGAAAAGCCCCTAGCCGAGCTTGAATCGCGCATCACCCAAATTCGTGAACTGGCCGAAGACAATGACGTAGACGTCTCCGATCAGATTCACCAGCTAGAGTCGCGGGCCCAGCAGCTGCGCCAAGAAATATTCACTAGTCTGTCGCCTTTCCAGCGGATTCAGGTGGCTCGCCATCCCCGTCGACCGAGCACGTTGGACTATGTTCAAGCTATCAGCGACGAGTGGATTGAGCTCCATGGCGATCGCCGAGCCGGTAAGGACGACCTGGCAATGGTGGGGGGCATCGCCCGATTTGAGGGCCAATCTGTGGTGATGATCGGTCATCAAAAGGGCCGCGACACCAAGGACAACGTTGCCCGTAACTTTGGCATGGCCTCTCCCAGCGGCTACCGTAAGGCCATGCGGCTGATGGACCACGCTGACCGCTTTGGTATGCCCATTTTCACATTCATCGATACGCCGGGTGCTTGGGCCGGGCTCGAAGCCGAACAGCTCGGACAGGGCGAGGCGATTGCCTACAACCTGCGCGAGATGTTTAAGCTCAGCGTGCCGATTATCTGCACGGTGATTGGTGAGGGCGGCTCGGGGGGCGCTTTAGGCATTGGCGTTGGCGATCGGCTGCTGATGTTTGAGCATTCGGTCTATACCGTGGCCAGCCCAGAAGCCTGTGCTGCAATCCTGTGGAAGGACGCGTCCCGTTCTGCCCAGGCTGCCGAGGCGCTCAAGATTACCGCTTGGGATTTGAAAGAGCTGGGTATCTTAGACCAGCTGCTAGCTGAACCGATTGGCGGCGCGCATTCCAGTCCGATCAACGCGGCTGAAACGCTGCAGAAAGCCCTGTCGGAAAATCTCCGTGACCTGCTACAGATGACGCCCGACCAGCGTCGCTCAGCTCGCTACAACAAGTTTAGAAAGATCGGTGTGTTTTCGGAAGCGGCCTAGATTTCAGCCCTCAGCTGCCCTCAGCCTCGACCTTGCCGTAGTTGACGGCGATGAGATGGGCAGTGCTCATGAGTCGGAAATGAGAGAAAAATGAGAAAACGCAGGTTTGTTTAACATTTGTTAATATCAAAAAGGCGATTTTAAAAACAGCGATGGGTTGCTCGGCGGCTGGCTGCTGACTGAGTTGGTTCGCTCCTCTGTTTCAATCTATCTGGTCCCCTCTATCTGGCTCAATTCTGCCTGCCGCGATTTACCTGGCCTCATCTGACCTCACCTGTCGATTCAGTCTGCTCAACCAACCTATGACTTCTTCTCCCTGCGCTCTGATTACGGGGGCCAGCACCGGTATCGGTAAAGCCACTGCCCTTGCCTTTGCCAAGGCGGGCTTCAATGTGGTGCTGGTCAGCCGTTCTCGAGACAAGCTGGCGACGCTGGCCGACCAGCTGACCCAGTTGGGTCGAGGGCAGGCCCAGGCGTTTGCGATTGACCTGTCCAGCCTCGACCGGGTCAAGGCGTCGATTGCAGAGGCGGCATCTGCGTTTGGCCGCATTGACGTGCTCGTCAACAACGCGGGCATGGGGTACACCGGTGCCCTGATCGACATGCCGCTATCTGACTGGCAGCAGGTGATGGACCTTAACCTCACCAGCGTGTTTCAGTGTGTGCAAGCAGTGCTGCCGCAGATGCGCCAGCAGGGCAGCGGCATGATCATCAATGTTGCCTCGGTTGCTGCCCGGCAGGCATTTCCGGATTGGGGGGCCTATGGCGTTAGCAAAGCGGCATTGGTTGCCCTCTCCAAAGCGCTTTCGGTTGAAGAACGGTCCCACGGCATTCGTGTTGTGACGCTCTTGCCTGGGGCGGTTAACACGCCCCTATGGGATACCCCGACCGTACAGGCCGACTTTGATCGGGCTGGCATGCTAACCCCAGAGATGGTTGCCAACACCATTTTGCAGGCGGCTCTGTTACCTAAAGATGCGGTGGTTGAAGAACTGACTCTGATGCCCAGTGGGGGAGCGCTGTAATGTCTGGGATACGCCTGGCTAGCGAGATTAGCCTGGTTTGATGAGTTGTCGTATTAGATCACTTTTGTTTTTAAGCTGGCAAATGCTCTTTTAGGCGTATAGAGACACTTTGCGCCTAACGGTTCGTCTGATTTTAATTTAGTTTTTGCTCACTCTTGGAGATTCCACAAGAACATCATGTCTATCTCTGTTAACGGTTCTACTAATGGTTCTACGCTCAATCGCGGTAGTGCGGGCGAGCCTAGCGACAATCGGTTGACTGCCGACCTCGCAACTCAGATCAGACCCGATCGCTACAAAAAGAACGGTCAAGAACCGGAGCTACATAATCCCTCTGAGGACAACACTGCGCTCAAGCAGGCCGTTCACACAATGCTGAGCGAACTAGGTGAGGATCCAGAGCGCGAGGGGTTGCTAAAGACGCCGAAGCGAGTTGCTGAGGCGATGCGATTTTTAACCCAGGGCTATAACCAGTCGCTTGAAACGATCGTCAATGGGGCCATCTTTGATGAAGGTCACAACGAGATGGTATTGGTGCGAGATATCAATTTCTTCAGCCTTTGCGAGCATCACATGCTGCCGTTTATGGGACGAGCTCACGTGGCCTATATCCCTAACCAAAAAGTGGTCGGTCTGAGCAAGCTAGCGCGCATCGTTGAGATGTACTCGCGACGCTTGCAGGTCCAGGAGCGTCTGACCCGTCAGGTGGCCGAGGCGGTTCAGGAGGTGCTAGATCCCCAGGGTGTGGCAGTGGTCATGGAAGCGAGCCACATGTGTATGGCGATGCGAGGCGTACAGAAGCCGGGGTCTTGGACGGTGACGAGCGCTATGCTGGGCGTGTTTCAAGATGATCAAAAGACGCGCGAAGAGTTCCTCAGTCTGATTCGTCATCAGCCAGCATTCTCCAATTACTAAGCGTCAGCTGGCATAGCATTCAGTTGGTGTAGAGTTGGCTCCATTTGACCGGGTGGTAACACCACCCGGTTTTAGACTGATCGGGACCCATCGCTTATTGGTTGGGCGATCGCAACGATTCCCATGGTTCGTTCCTCGCGAATCTCTGCTCAGATTGCGGGTTTGTATACCGATGGGGGCAGCCTAAGGGCTCGTAGAACCCAAAGAAACCCTACAGGGGGTTTGACGAACTGAGAACCAGCGATACAGTTGGACTGTCACACCCTGAAACCCATTCCTTACTCTAATCGGAGCCCAGTCACATGTCTGAAGTGGAAACCCTGACGTCGTCTGATTCTGAGCTGACTGCCAGCCATGTTGACGTGATCGAGACGGTGATTGATAGCCTGGACCAGGACGACAGCGCCATGGTCAGTCATGATGACGAAGACGGCTATTTGTGGAAATTCAAATATGGCACTGTAGATGTCTACGTGCAGCTGACCGGGACGACCGATGAGGACACCCTGACGGTCTGGTCGCCTGTGCTGAAGCTACCGGTACAGCACCAGGAAAAGCTGCTTCACAGCCTGCTAGAGATGAACTGTGGCAATACCTTTGAAGCCTGTTTTGGGATCTCCAACCAGGAGGTATTAATTCTGGCGAGTCGGATTCTAGCCGACATTAATCCTGGCGAAATTTCTCGGCTGATCACGATTGTTGCCAGCATCGCTGATGAACAGGACGAGCCGCTACAGGCGCAATACCCGACCGCGTGACCTGTTCCCGGTGCAGCATCCTCGCCAGTGGCGGCTAATTCCCCCGATGGTGGCGAGCGGTCATGTGCACATGGCCGTCGATCGCTGGTTACTGCGGCAGCATTGCCGTGGGCTACATCCACCGACGCTGCGCTTTTATACCTGGTCTCCTGTGGCCATCTCGCTGGGCTACCACCAGCGGCAATATCCCCCTCGGTGGGACCGGCTCAGCTGGCAGGGACAGTTTGTCGAACGG
Organism: Cyanobacteria bacterium J06648_16; assembly: GCA_039817185.1. Classification (GTDB taxonomy): domain Bacteria; phylum Cyanobacteriota; class Cyanobacteriia; order Phormidesmidales; family Phormidesmidaceae; genus CAWUKV01. Next base: position 93,477 of record JBCBWI010000005.1, read on the forward strand.
GTGCGTCGCCCAACCGGCGGCCGAGCTGTTCTGCATCAAGGTGATTTGACCTACGCCATCGTCAGTTCAGGGCTGACGGGCTCTCGCCGTCAGGTCTACGAGCAGCTGTGTCAGTTTTTGATTGAGGGGTGGCACAGCCTGGGGGTGCCATTGACCTTTGGCGGTGCTCGGCGGGGCGACAGGGCTAACCCGAGCTGCTTTAGTACGGCAACGACCGCCGACCTGGTGACGCTGGGTGGCGTCAAGCTAGTGGGCAGTGCCCAGCGCTACGAGGGTGGCTGCGTGCTACAGCACGGCTCCATGCGCCTGCGCCCCGATGCCGATCTCTTTCAAACTGTTTTTCGAGAGGCCGCGCCGTCTTTCGAGTTACCCCTCCCTTTGCAAACGCTTTCTTGGGAAGCGTTGCAAAGCCAGGTTGTTGCGGCGCTGGCGACTGCCGCTGCAACAACGCTAGACATCTCTCTAGAAATGACGCCCATGAGCGCTGACGAGATTAATCTGGTCTGTTCTGACCTTGATTGAACCGCTCTGTTGACAATAATCGGGTTGTATCGCCTCCGTCACACTGCTCGGGACACCGATTATGGAATCTTTCAATTACAGGGCGTGTTGTAACTCGCGCTCGCTTACAAACCTAGGTAGCGAGCGCCATAAAAACAAGCTGGTTTGTCGATCAGGCGATGCTTAGGAATGAGTCAGAAATAGCCTCCAACATTCAGCCTACCTTGCGAGCCCTCATCCCCCAGCCCCTTCTCCCACAGGGGAGAAGCGATTATCTTCAAAGTCCCTCTCCCCACGGGAGAGGGATTTAGGGAGAAGGCCGAATCGGGAAGTAGTTAAGCATTCATTCCTTCGTAACAGCTATATGCAAGATATATGCAGTCTGGCTTTCTTCTCATCGCAACAGACTGCATTTCTGCACCTACCGTAGAGGCATTTGTGCTGAGTCTGCTCTAGTCTGATGCCTTGGCCAGAGAGACTAGCTGAAAGCCCGGCGGATACGTGCCGTCTTCTTTGATGCGCTGAATAAGTGCGTCGGAGATCGGCAGATTTACCTTTTTGACGAGAGAGCGCACAATGTCACCCCGATCAATCACGCCAGCGACCGAGTCTGCCGGGGTGAGGACCGTAATCCGTCGCTGCTGTGTGTCTTCTAGCTGCGTGATGACGCTGGTGAGCGGTGTGTCTTCCTTGACGTGAGCAATGTTGAGCAGGGGATGGGCCACCTCAGCCAGCGTCTGAGTTTCCCACTGACTACGCTCGGTGTTGCGCAGGTCGTCGACTGAGACTAGGCCCCGATAGCGTCCTTCAGACGCGGCAAAGTAGACGGGCGGCTGGCCGGTTTGCAGTAATTGGGTATCGGCGAACTCCCGTAGGGTCATACCCGCATCAATGACCTTGAAGTCGCGAGTCATGGCATCGGCGGCATTCAGGTTGCTCAGACCTTCCTGCAGATCGGTCACACGTTTGTAGGAGCTGGCATTACGTACGGCGAACCAGCCAATCAACGCAATCCACAGCAGGTCTAGTCGCTGTGCGATCAGATAAGCCGTGATGCCCAGCGCTATGGCTGTCCACCCCAAGACTTGACCGGTGCTGGCGGCCCAGCGAATGCCCTTGACTCGGCTGCCCGTGAACTTCCAAACAGCGGCTTTGAGGACTTGGCCGCCGTCTAGCGGTAAGCCGGGAATCAGGTTGAAAAGCGTCAGCACCAGGTTGAGCTGGGCGATAGAGCTGAGCATAAAGGCGATCAGCGGAGGCAGGGCCAGCAGCTGAGCGGCGATGGTCAACGTAATGAAGAGGGTGAGGCTGACGAGTGGGCCTGCGATCGCAACTTGAAAGGCCTGCCCTGGCGTTTTCGATTCCTTATCGATGGAGGCAATCCCGCCGAATAAAAACAGCGTGATCGACTTGACGTCAATTCCCTGCTGGCGAGCCACCAGACTGTGGCCCAGCTCGTGCAGTAGCACGGACCCAAACAGCAGCAGCGCCATTACCAGACCGACCACCCAGGCTGACAGGCCCGGCACCCCAAACCTGGCCAGATCGCTGCTGTAGAAAAACGTCATCAACAGCAGGATAAAGAACCAGGAGGTGTCAACAAAGAGGGGGATACCGAAGAGGGTCCCAACGCGCCAGCCAGATTGCATAAGGCCTATCCATGATTTATTAAGCGATGGCTCCATTTTACCGAGACTGGTCAAAAACGCAGGGGGGATAGCCGATCTATCGGTGCGATAGCCTAGGTAGGCTGTCGGTAGTTAACGATGCGGGACAAAATGCGGGTCAAAATTTGTGGAATCACCCAGGCCGATCAGGGGGTTGCGATCACAACTGCCGGGGCCACGGCCCTGGGCTTTATCTGCGTCGAAGCCTCCCCTCGCTACGTCACCGCTGACCAGATTCGAGTGATAACGGCCCAGCTGCCAGCGGCCATCGATCGGATCGGCGTCTTTGCGAATGCGGCCCTACCTGAGATGGCTGCAGCGGTTCAAACCGGCTACCTCAACGCTGTACAGCTCCACGGTCAAGAGTCCCCCGAGTTTTGCCAGCAGGTTCGCCAGCGCCTACCCCAGGTCGAAGTGATCAAGGCATTGAGGCTACGGACAGCGGCTGACTTAGCCCTGGCGCGCAGCTACGAGCCCTTGGTAGACACACTGTTGCTGGATGCCTATCATCCCGAGCAGCTGGGGGGGACCGGACAACCCCTGGACTGGGCCACGCTCAAAGGCTTTCATCCGGCTAAACCCTGGTTTCTAGCGGGCGGCCTCAACCCAGACAACATTCTGAGGGCACTGGCCCAGCTTCAGCCCGATGGGATTGACCTGTCTAGCGGTGTCGAACGGGCACCTGGCGACAAAGATCTGCGCCGCGTCGAGCGGCTGTTTGAGCAGCTGCGTCAGAGGGGCAAGCATTCTGCCTGATTGGCTAAGCCCTGGGTTTGCCCAATGGCGTGGGACGGATGCTCGTGACGCCGATAGAAAAATCCGTCACCACCGGGCGGCGACGGACGGAGTGTGTAGGGGGTGAACTACAGGGGTGAGGGGACGAATTGCGGATGGTATGCGCAGGAAAATACTGAGTTGAGTAGGATGAAGGGATAGTCAACCTTTGTTTCACCACTATGCAACTCCTTCAGCGGGTGTTCAACCGGCCCGCCGTTCCTGCCGCTGTCGAAATTTATACCTGGCAAGCCTGCCCCTACTGTATTCGCGCCAAGCTGCTGCTGTGGTGGAAGGGGGTGCGTTACACCGAGTACAAGATTGACGGCAACACTGCTGCTCGGGCACAGATGGCGGAGCGGGCAAACGGTCGCCGGAGCGTGCCCCAAATCTTTATAAATGGGCAACATATAGGTGGGTGCGACGACTTATACGCGCTAGATGGCAACGATCAGCTCGATCCGCTGCTGGCTCAGACGACTGGCTAAGGTCAAGTGGTCGCTGTTGCAGGCGCTCTGTTATGGGCACTTTGTCAGCTGGCATAGGCCATTTTGTCAGGAAACTGCCTAATTGCTGGGGTTGTTTACGATAGTGCGGCGAAGCTTGGCGAAGGTCTCCGACGACTCAGCCGGGCCTCCCAGTCGACGGCAATATTCAACCGATAGCAAGATCCGATGCGACTTGGCCGGATGGTCCATCGCATTATTGAAAGTACGGATTAAGGTACCCCGTATCTTTGTCTCAGCTCTGTTTAAGGCTGTCGCTGTACCTTACGGTCATTTCCCCACTCGTCTCAGCCCTGCTTTTTAGGGAATTCTCCCGCTCTATTTGCCCTTGTCCTGCGGCTCTATTGGACCGATGTAACCTTTCTGATTCCTGACTGTCTACCGTTCTAAGTACCATGCCCAGCGAACTTTCTAGCTCTAGCCAAGGCCAGCGTGCTCTCGCTGCGATCGTGGTCACTGATGCGGTGGGCTTCAGCGCTCAGATGTCGGTTGACGAGGAGCGTACCCTCAGGCTGATCAGTCAGGATCTCAAGCGCATGGCAGGGCAGTGCAAGGACTTTAACGGGCGAGTGCTGAAGTCGACCGGGGATGGGCTGCTGATGTATTTTGTCAGTGCCGTGCAGGCAGTCAGCTGTGCGATCGCAATTCAAAAAAACTTGAGCGTACAGACCGAAGAAAGCCTGGTTCACCGCATTGGCATTCACCTGGGCGACGTATTTTTCAACGATTCGGACGTTATGGGCAACGGGGTCAACATCGCCGCCCGCCTGGAAAACCAGGCTAGGCCGGGCGGTATTTGCCTCTCTCAGGTGGTGTACGACGTGGTTAAATCGCGGCTGCCGCTCAATGCCGAGTACGCCGGACCGCTCAACCTCAAAAATATTCAGGAACCCGTCACTGCCTACCACCTTGCCGTTGTTGACCCTAAAGCCGCAGTAGAACCCATCTCTGGGGCCAAAACCCTGGTGGAATCAGAGACCGTTTCCCCTGATACTGGCGAGGCCTATCCCGAGCCGCCTGCCCAAATGCTGGCAGCCAACACTAAGATTGCCGGTCGTTACACCATTAAGCAGTTACTGGGGCAGGGCGGGTTCGGCATCTCGTATCTGGCCGAAGATACGCAGCGGTTTGGTGAGCTGTGCGTGCTCAAGGAGCTGAGGCCCGTTAAGAACCAGGGAAAATCGCTGAAAAAGGCGATCGATCTGTTTAAGCGCGAAGCCAAGACCCTCTATCGCATTGATCACCCACAGATTCCCAAGTTTATGGCCTGTTTTACCCAGGCCCAGCGGCTGTTCATTGTGCAGGAATATATTGACGGGGTGACCTACCTGAAGCTGCTGCAGCATCGCAAGAAGCAGTCACAGCTGTTTACCGAAGCCGAGATCGTGCCCTGGTTGGCCCACATGCTGCAGGTCTTGGACTACCTGCACAGCCTTAGCATCATGCACCGCGATATTTCGCCGGAGAACATCATGTACTCCCACGAGCGCGATCTGCCGGTACTGATCGACTTTGGCCTGGTCAACAACACCATGTCAGACCCCCTGTCCGATGATGTGGCCAAGGATGATAATCTGCAAAAATCAGCCACGGTCGTCGGTAAGTTTGGCTATTCGCCGCCCGAGCAGCTGCGCTTTGGCAAGTGCAACCCCTCCAGTGACCTCTATGCATTGGGCGTGACTGCCCTGGTCCTGCTGACGGGCAAGCATCCCCGCGACCTGATGGATCAGCACACCCTCGATTGGGACTGGCAGCGGTACACCCAGGTGGGCCCCCAACTAGAAAATATTTTAATCACCATGACCCGGCAACAGCCCAAGGCCCGCTATCAGTCGGCCCGCGTGGTGATGGATCAGATCAACCCGTTGCTGTCGTCTGAGATTGTTGAAAGTCTCAGTCAGGTGCCGCTGCCGCTGCCGCCTCGCCCGGTGGCGGCGATGACGATGGCCCCGCCCGAACAGCTGGGTTCCGAACAGCCGAGCAATCTATCCACCGCAGCTCCCGCCTTTTTATCCCAGTGCCGTGAGGAGCTGAGTCGCTGTATTGGGCCGATGGCGGAAATGGTGATTGAAGAGACGCTAGAAGACTATCCCACCGCCACCCCACAGGAGCTGGTGACAATTTTGGCCGGTCAAATCTCGGACTCGGACCAAGCCACCGCTTTTTTAAGTCACATTCGTCTGCCGGATGACTCCCAGGCGGCGAGCCAGACCCGCCTTGAAACCAGCACCGTCCTGCAAAATCAGCCGCTGAATCCGGCGTTTGTCGATCGCTGCCGGGAGGCGCTGGCCCAGTGCGTTGGGCCCATGGCTGACATGATTTTAGAAGAGACGATGGCAGACTATCCGAACCTTAGCGCCCCGGCCCTGATCGACCGACTGGCGACTGAAATTCCCAATCGGGACAAGGCGCAAGAGTTTCGTCAGCGGTTGAGCGGCGTCCAATCGACTTAGCACGTTTTCCCTAGCGCTGTCTAAACTAGACAGCTACAACTGGTGCGATCAGCGAGCGGTCAGGAACAGTCCGGTGCTGCAGAGGAGCAGCCCTAGCAGCTGGGTTGGTGCTAGCTTCTCGCGAAAGAAGATTAGCCCAATCGGCAGCAGTACCAGCACCGCGGCCGTGTTGCTCATGGCCCCCGCCGTGCCCACATTCCAACCCGAGCGATAGACCAGCAGGTAACCCACCTCAATCACCAAAATGGCGATGCCCAGCAGGACCGACTCCTTCGGTAGGACAAAGGCATCGGGCTTCATTTCTGGCACTAGCAGGCAAATAGACAGGGACAGCAGACCTGCGACTAGGTAGGCCACGGTCAGTAGCCAAAACAGGCTTACGGTGGCGGGCTGCAGTTTCTGGGCCGTGTGGTACAGGGTCACCCCCAGGACTGCTAACGCCATGGCACCAATCCGTCCAAACATGGCACTGCCTCTGCTGTATTGACAGAGCCAGTCTGACATGGCGGCGGCCTGCGACCTATTCACCCGTTCGATGGAAGGGTCTCAGGAAAGGGAGCTGGGCCCGCCCTCACTGGGGCTGCCCTTACTGCGGCTACCGCTACGACTACCGCGATAGCGATCCAGACGCTGCATGGCCATTTGCAGGCTCAGGCGCATGCGGTTAAACGAGTCGGTGAGCTTGCCCACTTCGTCATCAGAGCGCTTGATAAATTCGGCTTGGGTATCACCCAGGCTCACGGCCTCGGCGGTGGCAGCCATGCGGTTGAGGGGACGCACCACATAGCGCTTTAGCCACAGATTGACCAGGAGGACTGCGATCGCAAATACGGCTGCAAACACCCCTAGCATCACCGCCAATGACCGTTTGGCTTTGTTCAGCACCGTCTGGGCCGGGACTGAAATCACCTGCGTCCCGACAATTTCGTTCAGCTCCCAGTTGAACCCGTTCTGACTGCCGTAGAGGTCCACCATGCTCTGGGGGGCGCGGTCGGGCGTGCTGTGGCAGACCAAACAGGTCTCCTGTTTGATTTGAATCGGTCGGGCAATATAAAACAGGCCGTCGCCGCCCAGCGCACCCCTTCTAAAGCCGTGCAGCTCTGCCGGGCTATCGGACTGCTTAAAGGTGCTAACTAGCGACGCCTCAAACGGGTCAGCTTTGTCTTTAGGATTTGTCGGGTTCAGGACCGCTTCCTTATAAAAGAAATCTTGATATTCAGGGTTCGCATGCAGCGTCTCGAACACCGTATGCGCCGAGTAGCTAGGGACCGTTTCTGGCAAAAATTCGGCTTCTGAGCGCTCCGCTAGCTCGGGCCGGACCTCATCTACGGTGTACTGCCTCACCGAATTCATGGTCTCCATCAGCATGAGTGCCTTGGTGGTCAGCTCCGCCTGGGCCGTGTAGTTCAGCAACCGCGACAGTGCCAGCCCACTCATCAGAATGCCGCTGACAAAGACGGCCAGCAGCATCAGCGTAAATTTTTGTCCGAGTTTAAGTTTTGAAAGCTTCAGCATTGCTCTAGCCGAAAGAGACGGGGTAAAAGGCAACAAACCTTCTATCTAAGGTACCCATTTCATACGAACCGGGGAGTTCCAAAGATGGAAATTTCTAATATTTCGATACACCTTGCTCAGCGGTCAATACGGATACTGCTGAGACGACGATTCAATTCGTATAGCCGCAGTACGGTTCAAATGGACTCGCCCAAGCCCGGTCAAACCCGAAGCTTCCTGGGGCAAAACCTATGGCAGAATGAAAAACAGCTAAAAACGCTAAAAACAAAAGCAGTCAAACCCCCTAAACAAGCCCTGTGACCACTGCCACCGCTACCCGCCGTCCCGTCTTCCCCTTTACCGCTGTCATCGGTCAGGAGGACATGAAGCTCGCCCTGATTCTGAACGTGATTGACCCCAAAATCGGTGGGGTGATGATCATGGGCGATCGCGGCACCGGCAAGTCCACCGCTATCCGAGCCCTGGCCGATCTGCTGCCCGAAATTGACGTGGTGGCAGATGACCCCTTCAACCGCGCCCCTGACGACGCCGACGTGAAGCGCGAACGTGACGGCCAGCCGATCTCGACGGCTAAAAAGAAAGTGCCCATGGTCGATTTGCCGTTAGGGGCGACCGAAGACCGCGTCTGCGGCACGATTGACATTGAGAAAGCTCTGTCAGAGGGGGTTAAAGCCTTTGAACCGGGCCTGCTCGCTAAGGCCAATCGCGGCCTGCTGTACGTAGATGAGGTTAACCTGCTCGACGATCACCTGGTCGATGTGCTGCTCGACTCTGCCGCCTCCGGTCGCAATACCGTCGAGCGTGAGGGCATTTCCATCCAGCATCCGGCTCAGTTTGTGCTGATTGGGTCCGGTAACCCTGAAGAAGGTGAACTGCGCCCCCAGCTGCTCGACCGTTTCGGCATGCATGCCGAAATTCGCACCGTCAAAGACCCTGCCCAGCGCGTCCAGATCGTTGAACAACGGTCTGAATTTGACCAGGATCCCAAGGCCTTTTTAGCGCAGTACGAGCCCGAGCAAAGAGCCCTACGGGACCGCATTGTTAGCGCTCAACAGCGGCTCAAAAGCGTGACGATGGATCCCGAACATCGGGTCCAAATCTCCCAGGTCTGCTCCGAACTCGACGTAGACGGACTGCGGGGCGATATTGTTAGCAATCGCGCCGCCAAAGCCTTGGCGGCTTACGAGGGGCGTACCGAAGTCACCCTCGAAGACATTCAGCGTGTGATTGCCCTTTGCCTGCGTCACCGCTTACGCAAAGACCCGCTAGAGTCCATCGACTCTGGTTTCAAAGTCGAGAAGACCTTTGGACAGGTGTTTGGTGTGGCCATTCCCGATGCTGAAGCGAACGGACGCAAGCCGGTGGGGGCGCGATAAGCGGTTTTCGATAAGAACTGCGCTCGATTGAGGTAGGATAGCGGGATAGAAATAGTATTCTTGTATTGTCTTCGCCTTCAGTGCCTCTGTGAAGCGTATCCTCGGTCTCGATCCTGGCCTGGCCATTCTCGGCTTCGGCGTCATCGACTACGATCCGGCCACCACCCGCCATACGGCGCCGGATATCAACGTGGTCGATTTTGGCATTGTCGAGACGCCTGCAGGCACCGAGGTGGGCTCGCGCTTGTGTACGATTCACGACGACTTACACAGCCTGATCGACACCTACCAGCCAGACTCTATTTCGATTGAGAAGCTGTTCTTTTATCGCATGGGCAATACCATTCTGGTGGCCCAGGCTCGTGGGGTCGTGATGCTGGTGCTGGCCCAACACCAACTGCCCTTTGTCGAATTCACCCCCGCTCAAATCAAGCAGTCCCTCACGGGGTACGGCAACGCTGATAAGGTTGCCGTCCAAGAGGCCGTCGCCCGCGAGCTCAAGCTAGAGAAAGTTCCTAAACCTGACGATGCGGCTGATGCCCTCGCTGTCGCTCTCACTGCTTGGTTCCGCCAGGAGTGAGTCCGTTGTTGTAATGCCGAATCAACAGATGATGGCTAGCCAACCTGTACTGACAGCGGCAATCTCTGAACGCAATCAGTTCAGCAAATTGAGCGGCCCCCTGCAGCTTTGTCAAAAGACAGAACCTGATGACGGTCCGCAAGCCGAATTGTAAACTTGCTTAACATTGCTCTCAGCTAAACCCCAGAATTCCCGTTATTATCTAGATAGAGAAATGTAACGGAATGCTTACTCTAGGGCTATCGCTTTGCTGCGGCCCCCTGAGTTAGTAAACTGTATGAGCCGAGTCACCGCCATTAACTAAGCTATGTCAGTCGTAAGCCAAGTAATTCTGAACGCAGATGACGAGTTGCGCTATCCCACTAGTGGCGAACTCAGAAGCATCCAAGACTTTCTAAAAACGGGGGCCATGCGGCTCACGATTGCTGAGACCCTGGCTGAAAATGAGAAGAAAATCGTTGACCAGGCTAGTAAGGCGCTATGGAAGCGACGTCCCGACTTTATCGCCCCAGGCGGTAACGCTTATGGGCAAAAAGAGCGGGCGCTGTGTCTGCGCGACTACGGCTGGTATCTGCGCCTGATTACCTACGGCCTCATTGAGGGCGATAAGGATTCTATCGAGGCGATTGGTCTGGTAGGCGTCCGCGAAATGTATAACGCCCTGGACGTTCCTGTTCCGGGGATGGTTGAGGCGATTCGCTGTCTTAAGGAGGCGTCGCTGGGTTTGCTCTCTGAAGCTGAGGCTGCCGAGGCTGCCCCCTATTTCGACTACATTATTCAGTCAATGGCTCAGTAGATAGCTCTTTGGCTTCAACCAATATCGACTTGCCTGGTAGCGGTGCAGTATGCTGTGCCGCTACCGGTGTGTTTAGGGTTCTGTAAAGCGCTTAAGTTTTTGGCTGCTTTTGGGCGGCAGTTGTCTATGATGAGTTGGGCGAACACCCGTACTTAGTGTCTCTGTCAGTTCAGCTGTTTCCCTGGTCTATGGCTCCTTCGCAATCCCGTTCTTGTTTGCTAGGCAAGGTTGTTAAGTCCAACTCCCACTGTGACTACGTCGTGCAGCTCGATACCGATGCCGATGTCACCCATCCCCCCGATGCCGATGATTACGGCTTTGGTCAGTTTGTCGTGTTAGAGACCGAGCAGCGCCATTGGGCCGTCGGCATCATTTATGACTCGCAGCTATTTAATCCGGCCTTTCTCAACAGTGGTCCCCGTCTGACCAGCGAACCGGACCCTTTTTTTACCCCAGACCTGATTCAAGAAACGCGTACGCTGCTCAATGTGGTGCTGGTGGGCACGCTGATCAGTCAGGATAAGCTCAGCTATGGGCAGCATGGCATTCCTCGCATCGTGGTACCGGTGAATACACCGGTGCGCTGTATGCCGAAGGCGCAGATCCATCGCTTTCATCAAAACGCAGACGGGCAGCCGCAGTTTTGCTACTACGGTCATCTGCTGGGCTGTGGTGGGCCGTTTTCGGCGCAGCTAACCCAGCAGGTACTGAGCGAACTGATTGATTCTCAGCTATTTACCGGCCCTGACCAGCGGGCCTTACAGGTGTTGTGCAAAGAACTCACCTGGAAAAATACAATGGGCGCAATGCGCTAGCAGTCCACTTAAGCGAGGTATGCCCATGTCGAAAGAAACGCTGTTTGCGGTCTCGCTATTTCCCTATTTGGGCTTTCTGTGGTTTCTGACCAAGTCGGGCGAAACGCCTCGGCTGGCGCTGATCGGGTTTTATATGCTGCTGGTGTTTGTGGCGGTGACCATTCCGGCAGGCATTTATGCCCAGCAGGCGTACGGTATGGAGTTGGCTAATGTGGACTGGCTGCACGGTAGCGCTGAGTTCTTTTTGACGCTGTCGAATATTTTGGTTGTGCTGGGCTTTCGGCAGGCGGTGCAAAAGCTGAAGTCTGGGCAAAACGATCCTGCCTAATCCAGACGCAGTGGCTTTGAGAACGCGAGTCGGTCCGTTCGATTTAGTGAGAACGCTAATGGGTTATTTTGCCTGATGCAGAATGAGTCGATTACCGGTGGGATCGTAGGTGTAGACTTCTTGACCGTGGGAAGCGTTGATGATGTCGCCGGGTGGGGGATAGCCGATTTGAGTGAGGGTTGCGATCGCACTTTTCAAATCGGCTACTTCTAAACACACGCTCATGCCCCCAGCGGCTCCCTCAAATTCCTGCGCATGCTTAGGCAGAAAGATGGCCAGCTTGAGCCCCGGCAACGAGAACTCTGCATACCGCTGGGGCACATAGGACTGGGGTAGCTGATCAAGGAAGGCCCGGTAAAAGCTTACCAATAGGTCAAAGCGGTCACTGGCGATTGTCACAAAGGCAGCGGTGGGTTGAACGGCCATAGTTTACGTAGGAAGAAGTCAGCACAGGGGATGTAAAGCCGATATTAAGGTCTCAGCTCCCTTTCAGTTTGGCAAGTTAGCTTGAGAGGCGATGCCCATCCCCAGGAGATAACCGTATGGTGACCGCCAGTGCCCCCAAAACGATTGCTGATTGGCTTGGTGACGAGGCTGATTCTCTGCTTGGCTACAGTGCCAAAGTGTCGAAGGAGCAGCTACATCTGCCGGGCGCTGACTGGGTCGATCGCATCTTTGCCCAAACCGACCGCAATCCCCAGGTGCTGCGTAGCCTGCAGCAGCTCTACAGCACGGGGCGGCTGGCCAACACGGGCTATCTGTCAATTTTGCCGGTGGACCAGGGCATTGAGCATTCGGCGGCGGCTTCGTTTGCGCCCAACCCAATTTACTTCGACCCGGCAAACATTGTAGAACTTGCGATCGCAGGCGGCTGTAACGCGGTAGCAACTACCTTGGGCGTGCTGGGCATGACCTCTCGCAAATATGCGCACAAGATTCCTTTTATTGTCAAACTCAACCACAACGAGCTGCTGAGCTATCCCAAAGAGTACGACCAAATTATGTTCGGCTCGGTTGACCAGGCCTGGAATCTGGGCGCGGTGGCCGTAGGGGCCACCATATACTTTGGTTCGCCCGAGTCTACCCGCCAGATTCGCGAGGTCAGCGCCGCCTTTGCCCGCGCCCACGAACTGGGCATGGCCACGATTCTCTGGTGCTACCTGCGCAACAGCGCCTTTAAGCAAGACCAAGATTACCATCTGGCCGCTGACCTCACCGGCCAGGCCAACCACATCGGCGTCACCATTGAGGCCGACATCATCAAGCAAAAGCTGCCCCTCAATAACGGTGGCTACAAAGCAGTTTCCGAGGCCCTGGGCAAAAGCTACGGTCGCACCGACGACCTGGTCTATTCCGACCTCACCACTGACCACCCCATCGACCTGACCCGCTACCAGGTGCTGAACTGCTACGCCGGTCGCGCCGGGCTGATTAACTCCGGCGGTTCCTCCGGTGAGAATGATTTTGCTGAAGCGATTCGCACGGCGGTGGTCAATAAGCGGGCCGGTGGCTGTGGGTTGATTTCAGGACGCAAGACGTTTCAGCGCGACTTCAAAGAAGGGGTAAAGCTGTTTAACCTGATTCAGGACGTGTATCTGGACAGCGAGATCACGGTTGCCTAAAGCACGCCCGAATCCGTACGAGAACGATGCCCAAGCTGATGACCCACCATCAGGGGTGACCGCATGAATTCAGCACTGATTCGTCGCTTCACCGTAAGTGAATACCACCGTATGAGTGAGCTGGGCATCCTGTTCCACACTGAGCGGACTGAGCTGTTAAATGGAGAAATCTTTCAGCTCATCGACAAGAGCACAGCCCATACAGCCGCAACGCGAAGGACTGGTGATGTTTTCCTGCTGGGGCTCAAGGGCGAATACGCGGTGCATATCAAAGCACCTATCTCGCTAGACGAACAGTCTGAGCCCTACCCAGATGTCACTGTGACGGTTACCGACCCGGAAGACTTCATTACTCACCATTCTGGGCCAGACGAAATTCTGCTCCTGATTGAAGTTGCTGACTCCAGCCTGAAGCACGATCTGGAAACGAAAGCCGCTGCCTACGCAATAGCCGGGATTGTGGAATATTGGGTTCTAGATGTAGACAATCGCAGACTGTTCGTATTCCACCAGCCGACTGCGTCGGGCTACCAAACAACAAAAACTTACACCGATGTGGATGCGATCGCACCGCTCTTCTTCAAAGATTTTGAAATCCACATTGCTGACATGCTGCCGCCGGTCATTCCCCAGGTGGCGACAGAGATGTAATCGATGGAGAGTCAGAAATAATCTCTCATCCAGCATGCCAAGCCTGGGCAACGGCTAGAAAATTCTGCAGTACGGGCCGCTGAGATGGCCCTGGGGTAGCCGCTTTCCAGGCGATGGCTAGCTCCAGAGTAGGGGCGGGCTCCACCAGTTCTCGGTAAACCACACCGGTACGGCCAATCTGCTGCAACGAGGCAGAGACCAGCGCAATTCCCATCCCGGCGGCGACCATGCCGATCATGGTCGGCTGGGGCGTGACTTCTTGGGCGACCCGTGGCACGAAACCGGCCTCTGCACAGAGGCCCAGGATTGACGCATAGAGATTGGGGCCAACCTCTCGGGGGAACAAAATAAAAGACTCTTTTGCTAGCTGTTTGATAGAAATCTGGGGCTGGCCGACTAGCGGATGGTCTTTGGGTAGGGCCAGCAGCATGGTCTCGCGCAGGATGGGGTGCAGTGACAGCGCGGCATCGACGGGCGGGTGCAAAAAGCCGACCTCAAGCTCGCCTGCTAGCAGGGCGGCTTCCTGGTTGCTGGTGCAGCGCTCATCCAGGGAGAGATGAATGTCTGGGTTGCGATCGCGAAACGCCCTCACGATATCGGGCATAACGGTGTAGAGGGCTGGCCCGGTGTAGCCGATGGTCAGCGACCCCAGCTTGCCGTCAGCTGCTCGCTGAGTGCGAACAACGGCCACATCCGCCTGAGTTAAAAGCTGTGTGGCCTCCTCTAGCAAGACCTGCCCAGCGGCGGTGAGCTTGACGACACGCTTGGTGCGATACAGCAGCTGAACCTTTAGAAGCTGCTCTAACCGGCGAATCTGATCGCTCAGCACCGGCTGAGTAATGCCAACCTGCTCGGCAGCTTTGCCAAAGTGCAACGTCTGAGCGACCGCGACAAAATAGCGCAGATGCCGAAGCTCAACCTGTGGGGGTATTTCTGACACGTTGATAGCTTCAGACTATTAGAAAGTCGCTAAAAATCTATTGGACAAATTATTACAGACCTTTCTATCTTATTTCTAGTTTTCTTAACGAATTACGATGAAATCTCGAACAGTTGTCCGATCGGCGGCGATGGGCTTATTTTTGCTGGCTTCAGTTACCCCTAGCCTGGCCCAGGACCGGGCCGCACCCATGGCGTTTGAGGGGCGGTATCTAGTTTCCATTTCCGATGCGGATATGCTGGCGTCGGCGTATGTAAACGGGTTCCTAGGGCCGAGGGAGGGGCGCGATGCCCTTAGCGTCATCCCAGTAGGCGGGCACGTTCGAGACTTTCGCGCCTACGAAACCGAGGCCAGCAACTCGGTAGCAGGGCCGCCGGTAGCGGTTGCCGTAACGCCTGACGGGCGCTATGCGGTGGTGATTGAAACCTGGACGCAGCGGCCCGAGGGGGATGAAACCGAGCAAACCTTTGCCGACCTGAGCCACGGCAATCGCCTGCAGGTGTTTGATTTGGTGGACCCCACCCAGCCCCGGCGGGTGCAGGATGTCTCCATCGCCGAACGGCCCGCTTCCCTCAGTATCAGTCGCGATGGCTCTTTGATCGCCGTCTCATTCCATCCCAGCGGGGCGGGCAGTGAAACGCCCGTGGCACTGATACCCTTCAGCAACGGTCAGATTGGCGAGCCGTTTTATCCCACCGTTCCGGGCTTTTCGCCCACGGACCATATCATTCACGCCGAGTGGCACCCTACTCAGGATGTACTGGCCTTGGTCAATGAATCGGCAGCAACGGTGGCGTTTGTGCAAGTGCAGCGTCAGAGTAACGGCTGGGCGCTCGAGCTCTGGGGAAACGTTGTCCAGATCGAGAAGGCTCCGTACATGGCCCGATTTACCCCAGACGGTCGTCATTTGATTGTCAACGCGCTCTACTGGGGGGGCGATGTGGAGGGGCAGTGGAATGAAGCGCCGCGCGGTAGTCTTCTCAGTATTCGCCTCGAAGCGGGTGCCCAGGTCGATGGCTCACCGCGCCATGCGCTCGTCTCACGGGCCATGACGGGCGTGAGCCCCGAAGGGATTGCCATTAGCCCAAACGGTCGCTATGTCGTCACCACTAACCTGGAGCGTAGCTTTTTACCCTACGACGATGACCGCATCACCTGGTTTTCGTCCCTAGCGCTGCTCACGCTGGACCCCGAAACGGGGCAGCTCAACAGCATTGCCGATTACCCCTTCGATGGTATTTTGCCGGAGGCTGCTGCCTTTGACGCCTCTAGTCAGTACGTGGCTGTGGCGAACTACGACCATTTTGATGACCGCATTGAAGGCGGTTCGATTGACTTCTGGCGGATTGACGCCGATCCCCTGAACCCCCAACCGACGCTGGTGCAGACGCGCTATTCGGTGCCCGTCACCCGAGGGGCGCATTCGATGATTCTCGTACCCTAGCGGAGGCATACTGAATAAACTCGCGCAAATGGCTCGCTTTAATTACGGTGTTTGTGCTGGCAGTGGTGGGGGCGGTTGCGATCTCAACCCTCCGGTCGCCCTATCGAACGCTGTACCCTGACAGCGCTGCGGCGAGTCCTGACACCGCCGCAACCGTAGCCTTTCCCGCGGACTATCGGCAGCGGTTCATACCCTACGCGATAGTCGATTGTCCAAACAGCCGCATGGTAAGGAAAATGTATGTCAGCCCAATAACACTGGATGCTCTACAGGCAGGGGAGTCCGCCCCCAGCGGTACGGTGATTGTGATGGAAACCCACGCTGCGAGGCAGAGCCAACATGGGCGTCTGCAACCCACCCGGATCAACAACGTATTTATTCGAGAAAAACGCAGCGGCTGGCAGGTGAACGCGCGCAGCAGTGACTGGAAATCGGCTTGGTATAGCCCTGACGGGCGACTGGTTTCCGGCAGTCAGCAGTCCTGTATTGGCTGCCACCATCAGGTGCGCGATCTCGACTATCTGTTTACCCTGCCGGCGCTTCAAGCCGCTGCCGAAAGCGGTGAACAACAGCGCCAGACAACAGAGTTTGGCACCTCTGTTTGCCGATAGTCTTTAGAAAGACTCACTTTCCAATACAAAACCGGCTGAAAATCTCATCCAGCATTGATTCCGTCATCTCCTCGCCGGTCACCTGCCCCAGGGACTGAATCGCAGTTCTGAGATCAATCGTCCAAAAATCGAGTGGGAGCTGGTTTTCAATGGTTGTTTGGACCTGCTCTAGCGCGGTTCTTGCTCGGGTTAGGGCCGCCGCCTGACGCTGATTGATGGCCAGGTCGCTATTGGCAGCGGTGAGCTGTCCGGCATTTATAGTACTGAGAATGGACTTTTCCAGGTCTTCTATCCCTTTTCCCTCAGCGGCGACTGTTTTTACCAGAGATGGCATCGGCTGTAGCTGGGGCTTCTGGGCCGTTGCCTCAGCTAGGTCCACTTTGTTCATTACCAGAATGTGGGGGCGGGTGCGGACGGTCTCGTAAAGCTCTTGTTCGGCTTCGGTCCAGCCAATGCTGGCGTCAAAGGCGAGGATCACCAAATCAGCAGACTGGGCGGCGGCTTGCGATCGCAAGATCCCCATCTGCTCCACCTGGTCCGTCGATTCTCGAATGCCCGCCGTATCCAGCAGCTGTACGGGAATGCCGCCCACCACTAGCTGCGACTCCACCACGTCGCGGGTCGTCCCTGGCAGGTCGGTGACGATGGCGCGATCGCATCGGCTCCACGCATTCAGTAAACTCGACTTGCCTACATTGGGTTGCCCGACGATGGCCACCTTTAAGCCCGTCCGCAGCAGTTCTCCCTGATGGGCCGTAGAGAGAATCTGCTTGACCCTTGAGAGAATCTGCTGAAGACTTTCCTGAACAGTGTCCTCATCAAGCGGCGGCAGGTCATCCTCGAAGTCAATCCGCGCTTCTACCTCAGCCAGGACGTCTAAGCAACTGGACCGGAGCTGCCGAATCGCTTTCCCCAGCTTGCCCTGAAGGCCGCCCAAGGCCGTTTGGGCGGCCTGGGGTGACCGTGCTCCCACTAGGTCAACAATTCCCTCCGCCTGGGTCAGGTCCAGCCGTCCATTCAAAAAGGCCCGGAGCGTAAACTCCCCAGGCTGGGCCAGCCGAGCCCCTTGAGCAATACAAAGCTGTAGGACCTGCTGCACGACCATCAGCCCCCCGTGACAGTGAAACTCCACCACGTCCTCGCGGGTGTAGGAGCGAGGGGATTGCATGAGTAGCAGCAGCGCTTCGTCTACGATCTGGTGACTGTCGGGCTGCCGAATCTGTCCGTAGAGAATGCGGTGACTTTCCCAGGGCTGCTGCCCCGGTGCGTGAAAGAGCTGCTGGGCGATCGCAACTGCGCTGTTTCCCGACAAACGGACGATACCGACGCTGCCCTGTTCGGGCACAATAGCGGTTGCGATCGCAGCAATTGTTTCCCCCTGGGTAATCGACTGCGCGGTTTGGCGAGAGGCTTGGGCCATACTGGAAACGGTGCCCTGTTTACTGAAGTTATCTGCGGTACCCAGTGAGATCATAGATGGCAACTCCGCCTTCCCAAACAAATTCACGCCGAAAACGTAGCCCCTGGCAGCGGCGACTTCGCTATTTGTATATTCGCTTTATTCGTCTGCGCGGCCACCCGACCGAGATTGCCCGGGGCGTTTCAGCGGGCGTGTTTGCGGGGTGCTATCCGCTGTTTGGGCTACAGACGATTATTGGCGTTGCGATCGCAGCCGCCCTCCGCGGCAACAAGATCATGGCCGCCGCCGCCACCTGGATCAGCAATCCGCTAACCTACCTTCCCATCTACGCTTTCAACCTGCAGGTCGGTCGCTGGCTACTGCGTCAGCCCATGGGCATGGATTCATTTACCACCGCCGACTCCTTCCGGGAATGGAGCCGCCTTGGCATGGACATTACCCAGGCCCTAATGGTTGGAAGCACCGTAGTCGGTTTAGTGCTTGGCCTGGTTAGCTACTACCTCAGCCTGACGCTGGTTAGGCGACTCCGCAAAAGCGCTTCCTCCAGGTAGGTTAACCCTTAGGCAGGGTGACACTTTCTCAACTGTCTGTATCGATCTGAACCTTTCCCTGAACCATGTGACCGTTATAGTGAACATGTTCCCCGTTTCTCAACCGGTTGGTCAGTGTCGGTATACGTGGCGTCAAGAGAAGGCGTCAGACACTCCGGTGCAGTTCTAGTAGCTTTATGTTCTCTTCCTCTACCAAGCACGTCGTTCACTATCGTATTCAGCCCAACGGCAATACCGTTCGACTCACGGTTTGGGAGGCAACCTCAGGCCACGCTTCATCTGCTTATGCCTACCGTTACATTCTAAACTATTCGCTGAAAACGTCTGATGAAGCCTACTACGCGCTGCGTCATCACCTGTTTGTCAATGGTGTAGCCACTGCCATTGAGTTAGAGCTGCCCTATCAGGGCTCTGTCCATGTACTGCCCCACTCCACATGGTCCGATGCCGGTGTTCAAGTCGAGGCCTACGTCGAAGAATGGATGAGAGAAAAAGTGAGCTAGGGTCATGGCAAGTGGCCACATCTAGCCACATTTAGCTAGCCACATTTAGAAATCATCGCCGCCCGACATCGGCGCTTCACTGTCGCGGCGAGAGCCGAGTAGCTCAAGGCGTTCTACACGCACAACAGGACTCGTTCGGGTAGCACCGCTAGAGCGATCCTGCCAGCTATCGAGCTTGAGCCCCCCCGTAACCCCGACCAGGCTGCCCTTTCGAACGTAGTTGGCAGCGACCTCTGCGGTTTTTCCCCACAGTTCTAGATTGAACCAGTCAGGCTGATCACTATTGCGAGTTCTTCGGTTGACCGCAATCGTAAACTTGCACAACACGTTGCCTGACTCGAAATATCGCACTTCGGGGTCCCGGCCTGCCCGCCCGACTAAATGCACGATGTTAATACTCATTCTTTATTTCCGACCCACAGTACTTTCAAAACATACCCCAAGATAGCTGCGCGACCTCCGGTTTACGCGTTTGTCTTAGATTTGACTCAGACGCTTTGCCCTGGTGTCGTTACAGTTTGGCTACCCGGTATCAATCCTCAAGTCGCAGACTGGGCAAATCACTGAGCCTTTCCCCTGCCTGAGGGGCAAAACTATCCTGATACAATTCTAACCTTAGAGAAAACTAGGAAGATGGCGAATCGGCCCAATAGGACGCCACAAAAGCGTTGTATTTAGTCATAATTTATTCAATATCGTCTCAATATCGTCTTTGACAGTTTGCCTACCCACGACGGTAAAATCCGCTCGGGCCGCAGTTTTGCTCGGGCTATCCCATCAGGTGAGATCGGAAAACCCCCTGATATCATTAGATCAGCACGGGGTGAATCGATATCGGGTTAGAAAACGTACCTGGCTGTATACCATCGTGTGTAACAAATAATGCAAGCTGCTGGCCAAATCTCAGCAGTCTTAGCCAGTAATATTAACCAGCGATACTTCCCACTGATCGCGCCACTAACCGTGTTCGACTGGACGACTAGATATAAAACGTAATAAAATCCACATCAACCTGTAGATTGTGGCGGCCTGTCCATCGTCCCTTGATCCAACCAACCTTTGAAATTTGGGAGCACCTGAAGCAGTGAGTTTACTAGATCGCTTTTCCTTCTCCCGCGATATGGGCATCGACCTGGGGACAGCCAATACGTTGGTTTACGTTTCCGGTAAGGGCGTCGTTCTGCAGGAGCCCTCTGTCGTCGCCCGCGACAAAGACGGCAAGCCACTGGCAGTAGGCGAAGAGGCCAAGCGCATGCTAGGCCGTACCCCCGGCAATATTACTGCGCTGAGACCGCTCCGAGACGGCGTCATTGCCGACTTTGACACGGCTGAGCTAATGCTCAAGCACTTCATTCGTCGTGTCCACGAAGGCCGGGCATTGGTATCTCCTCGCATCGTGATTGGCATTCCCAGCGGGGTTACGGGCGTTGAACGCCGGGCCGTCATGGATGCCGCCCTCCAGGCTGGGGCACGGATGGTGTATCTAATTGACGAGCCAGTGGCGGCAGCGATTGGAGCGGGTCTGCCCGTGGCTGAGCCGACCGGCAACATGATTGTCGATATCGGTGGTGGAACGACCGAGGTTGCTGTTCTGAGCCTGCAGGGCACGGTGCTGAGCGAGTCGGTACGCGTCGCCGGAGACGAACTGAGCGAGTCGATTTCCCAATACATGAAAAAGGTTCACAACCTGGTGATTGGTGAGCGCACCGCCGAAGAAATCAAAATCAAAATTGGCTCCGCCTATCCCAGCCCGGAAGACAGTGAGACCATGCTGGACGTGCGCGGGCTACACCTGCTGTCGGGCTTACCCAGAACGGTTACGGTTAAGAGCGCTGAAATTCGTGAAAGTATGGCCGAGCCCCTGTCGGTCATTGTTGAGGCTGTTAAGCGGACACTTGAAAGAACGCCCCCTGAGCTGGCCGCCGACATCATTGACCGAGGCATTATGTTGGCAGGCGGTGGCGCGTTGCTAAACGGACTAGATACGCTGATCAGCCATGAGACGGGGATCGTCGTTCACGTTGCTGCCGATCCGCTGAGCTGTGTGGTCCTAGGCACCGGGCGGGTGCTGGAGAACTTCAGCCAGATGGAACGGGTATTTAGCGGACGCTCGCGCGATCTGTAGCGCTAGGCGAGGAGCTGTGAGGGGGCACTCATGTTTACACTCAGACGCTGGTGGGACCGGCACGCACTCAGGGCCGGTTTGGTTCTACTGACGCTCGGAACGGCCTGGGTCGTCCGGCAGACTGATGGTGCCATCGTTTACGAAACCTACCAGGTGTTGACCCGTCCCCTACAGCCGGGGCTATCGCGCGCTGAGCGCCTGGAGAACGCCTACGTGCTGGAGCTGCAGCAGCGGGTGGTTGAGCTTGAAAACCAAAACCAGAAGCTGCGTGAAATGGTTGGGGATGAGCCCAGCCTGGCCGGGAGTATTCGAGCTGCCGTAATTGGTCGGAGCGCCGATCACTGGTGGCATCAGATTACCCTCAATAAGGGCACGGTAGCTGGCGTGTCTGAAGGGGATATGGTGTCAGGCCCGGGGGGACTGGTCGGTCGGGTGGTGGCGGTCTCGCCTCGGACCAGTCGAGTTTTGCTCTTGACCGACCCAACCAGTCAGGTAGGCGTCCGGGTAAGCCGCAGTCGTTCGCTCGGGGTCGCACGTGGCCAAGCCAATGACCGCGTCGTGATGGAGTTTTTTGAGAAGGTCCCTGACGTTAAGCCGGGTGACGTGATTGTTTCCTCTTCCTACAGTCAGCTCTTTCCCAAGGATGTGCCGGTGGGCCGCGTCGAGCTGATTAACCTGGATAAAAGTCCTGCACCTGAGGCCGTGATCCAACTGGCCGCGCCGCTGACAGCCCTAGAGTGGGTGATCATTCATCCTTTTGATCCCGATCTACAGGTTGATGCGCCGCCGCCGCAAATAGTGGACGAGGGCGAGCCGTAACCCATGTCACGCTCTCGTGCAAAACCACAGCGCTCGGATGTGCAGATTGCGCTGCTGAACTGGACAGTCACGGCCGTTTCGGTTTTTATTTGTCTGCTGTTGCTGCCTTCACGGTTGCCGGGGACAGAGCTACTAGGCATTACACCCAACTGGTTGCTGATTTGGGTAGTGGCGTGGAGCGTTACCCGTAACGTGTTCGATGGCGCGATGGCCGGACTGGTGCTGGGGCTCCTGCAGGATGGCTTGACGGCACCGCAGCCGACGCACGTGCTGAGTTTGGTGGTGGTAGGGGTACTAACGGCCCGACTGCAAAAGCAGCGTTACATTCAGGAAGACATCATTTCGGTGGCGCTGATTGTGTTTGGGATGGCCGTAGTCGCAGAGACCGTGATAGCCCTACAAATTACCCTGCACCACTGGATACTCGAAGATTCGCCCTACCGATCACTCGGCCAGATTTGGCGCTATCACCAGCGCGTTGCGTTAAGCTCTGCGATTTTAAGCAGTCTGTGGGCACCGGCTCTGTACTATCCACTCAAGTACTGGTGGGAGCGGTATCGCCCCCGTGAACCGGGCTAAGAAAGTAAAAGCGCGAACCCGGCATAGGCCAGTATTCGCGCTACGTTAACCCACCCTAGAAGGGCCTAGCAATTACTAGGCCTCTCCAAGACTAAAAACCTTTATATGTAGAACATACCTGCCGGGTTCAACTACCTAATGCTGAGCTCCTGCAGGTTGCAATGCTTCGACGAGTCCCCCAAAAGCACGCTATCACCAAATTTCATATGACTGCGCGGTTAATCAGTAGCGGGCAACCTGTTCCCTAACGTTGCCGCTCATGTCGAAGCGTTGAGAACAATTAAAGAATCCCATATTTCTTTAATTTTCTATGGGCCGTGCATAATTTCTTTAGATTCGTAGTTACGTTGTTTGGGCGTATTGTTCCTTCTTTTGGCTTGATCTATGACCTCCGATCTTGACCTAGCCCGCTGGCCGCGTGCCCATCGTGTGAGCAATCTCGATTTCTACCGTGAGCATCATGGCCAGCAGCTTTATTACCGCTGGGAGGGGACTGTTGAGTGGCGGCCTGAGCCTGGTGCTCCGCTGACGCAGATCTTTCGAATTGTGGGTATGAATGCGACGAAGGTGTTTTTGTGTACAGACTCAGTGGGGGAGGTGGGGCACCGGATCAATCGTGAGTTAGGCCTCTACTGCCATCCAGAAACGGGGGCTGTGCTGTACCAATGGCAGGCGTTTCCAGATCGAGAGCCGGTGCCAGTTGTCCCGATTGCCAATCGGATTGTGCAAGGGCAGGTGAAGCCTCGAGTTAGGGAGATTCCTGCGGGACATCCCTACGCGGAGAATGTAATGGAGATCCCGCTAACCTATCCGCATCCACTAGCAGGCGAGACGAAGTATCGAGATTACTGCCCTGCCGACACTTTCAGCGGTACGGAATATTTCACTACCTATACCCGCCGACCGGAGGTGGGGAGCGATGCGGTGCCGCCGCCAACCTGGGCTAGGGACTGCCCGTGGCTACCCTGGATGGGGCTGGGGTATGGGCATCCGGCTCGGCTCCGGTTTGAGACGACGATTGAGCGGGTGGCCGCCTTTGAGGACTTGAATCCACAGTTGATTGCGGTGATCCGAGCGCGGGTGCCGATTTATGAGCATACCCCTGATGCGTCGAATGAGCCCAACGTTACCAGTACGACGTACTTCAAGCGATATTTTGAGGCCTATTGCCAGGGGGCGACATTTCCAATAGAAGAAAAGGTGTAGAAGAAAAAGCGTAGGAGACAAAACAGAACCCCGGCAAGCACTTAGCTTACCGGGGCTGCAATTTTGATTGATACCCCCAGGGGAATTCGAATCCCCGTCGCCTCCGTGAAAGGGAGGTGTCCTAGGCCTCTAGACGATGGGGGCAGGCGTTAAATTGCTTACCAAGTATATTCAGGCATCGGAGCGACTGTCAAGGAACAATTGATGGCTTCTAGACAGGCGTCAGGTCCTATGCAGGGCCGTTGGAGGAGCTAGGTTTGAGCCTAGGACAGTCCTAGCTCCAAATCGGTGATCAATTAACTGCTAGCCCCGTTTGAGTCCGCGCTTAGGCCAACTTTTGAGAATTGCGTAGCCGAATGAGCTGACGGCGCATGGCTGGAGATGCAGCTAATGCCTGCACCTCCTCGATTTTGACGTCAGATTCAAGGGCCTCCAAGTATTCGTCACTGCCATAGGCAAAGGCGTCAACTAGAACTTCGACCAAGCCGTCCTGGTCGCTCATGGCAAGCTTTTCTTCGATGATACGGAACTTGAGACGGAGCTCACACTCGTAGATACCGACCTGATCGTCTGCGGGTTGACTGGAAAGTGAGGAGGTGGGAGAACTGGCCATAATTGAGTGAATTTCGGACTAGGTTAGCGAATGCGAAGTAACACAACCGGATTCAAGCGCTGATGTGAATGAACTTCCTGAGCTAAGGACATTGTTAAGCGGATTGTTAAGTAATGAATGCCCTTAATTTTGGAAGAGATAACATTCGAAATATTTGATAGGTCAATTGCTTGACTGTTCATCAATTGAACAAATTTTATTGACCTAAAAAACATTAGATTTGGCTTGTGTCCGAGCTGTGATGTCCCAGGCATGCGGCAATTCAGAAGATTTTATGAAGCTTCTGTGATTGGCATATCTTATTGGATTCCGCGCTTTTAAAGAATGTTCCAATCAGAGCAACCAATCAGCAATTTGGTCGATTTTGTATCGGTATTGTTTTGGAAAAACGTCTTAGAAAATGAACCCCTAAACGGCGAGTGTTTGATGGGCTATTGCCTGATTTAGTACGGATCAGTTGGGCTAAGAGCGCACTGTTTTGAACCGAGCTCCCGAACATCTGCGGAGATGAAAGAACATTCGCAGAGATGGAAACAGTGGTTTCCCCATAGGGTGGTCTGGTGCTGAATACAGGGCCTCAAGTCTGCGGATCGACGTTGTAAGCTACGATGAGCATGATCACCAGAAAGGCCTGCTAGAAAGGCCTTTTGTCGCTGTTTCTTAGATAGATTCTTGACTTCTCAACCCGAAGATTTCGATCTTGAGCCGCTCAATCGTACGCAGCTGCTGGTTGCGATCGCACTGACGTCTATCGTGTTGCTGGTGGTCTCTCGCCTGTGGCTATCACTTGACAGCGTGGAACGGCTGCCCCTAAAGGTTTCGCTCACGCATACGGCTGTGGGGCTGGGGCTGGGGCTGGCGATCACGGCAGCCAGTACCCTGATGTTTGTGCTGTGGCCCGCCTACCGGCGCAGTGCAGAATTTTACCTAAAGTTTGTGCTCAAGCCGCTGGTGCTGCCCGATGTGATCTGGCTAGGGCTGCTGCCAGGGCTGAGTGAAGAGTTGCTGTTTCGGGGGGTGATGCTGCCAGCTCTGGGCTTGACGCCCCTGGGGCTGATCGTCTCTAGCCTCTGCTTTGGAGTACTGCACCTGAGCGGGATACGACAGTGGCCCTATGTTGTATGGGCAACTGTGATCGGGCTGGTGCTTGGGGGGAGTGCGATCGCAACCGGCAACCTATGGGTTCCGATGGTCGCCCATGTCATCACCAATCTAGTGTCTAGCTTTTTTTGGAAGCTGCGAGAAGTGCGCGCAACGGTCAAATGAGCAGGGGCACCTTTTTGTTTAATGCGGCCTTCACGCAGCTAGAACTCCACGGTGAAGGTATCAAAGCTATTGACAGCCAGTAACTCTTCCCGCTCAACCCGCTCAACGCTGGCCGTAGGCGGACCGTGTTCTGCCCAGGCGATGAGCTGCTGGAGCTGACTGGGGCTACCGTCAGCGACAATTTCTACCGTGCGGTCTGGTCGATTTTTGACGTACCCCGTCACGCCAATTGCCAATGCCGCTTGGCAGGTGTGATATCGAAATCCAACCCCCTGCACGAGGCCGTGAACCTTCAGACGAATTCTTGCCATGCAACAAATGGAGTAAACCTTACTCACTACTCTGCTGCGTAATGTATTTTTGCGTTAAGAATTATTTCAAAGCAAATTCGTCCGCTGAATGTATTTGCTTTTCAAATGTTTCGTGCGTTTTTTCTCTGTGTGGGAGTGGCCGCTATAGACTTGCCTGTCTTACTGGCGCTATCCCATTGGCAAGCATAACAACCGCCCTGCTTGGCTGCCTATCCCGCAGCGCTGATAGGCCTGCCGATCGGGGGTACCTGGGCGAGGGCCGCGATCACAACTTCCGTGCCTGTTCCAGGCTTGCAGCTATTTTCGGTCAGGTAGCGTTTCCAGGCGCGGCTGCCCGGCTGCCCGTGAAAGAGGTTGAGCAGATGCCGGGTGATGGAATGTAAGCGAGTGCCGCGCTGGGTCCAGTGGTCGATGTAGGGCAGCATCGCCTCGACGACCTGATGGCGGCTCGGCGGTGGAGGGGCGGTCGCGTCCATCAACCGATCGACTTCGGCAAACAGGTAGGGCATGTCGTAGGCCGCTCGGCCAATCATGACTGCATCGACGTGTGATAGCTGTGCCTTGGCCAGGGCCAGGGTCGTGAATCCGCCGTTAATTTCTATCCATAAATCGGGTCGAGCCTGCTTAAGCCGGTAGACATCGCCATAGCGTAGGGGCGGAACATTGCGATTGTCCTTAGGGCTGAGGCCCTGCAGCCAGGCTTTACGAGCATGGACGGTAAATCGACGGCAGCCGGTCTGGGCCACGGTGGTCACAAAGTGGAGCATGTCGTCGTAGCTGTCCCGGTCATCAATGCCGATGCGGTGTTTGACGGTGACGGGAATCGAGGTAGCCGCCATCATCGCCGCTACGCAGTCGGCGACGCGATCAGGTTGGGCCATTAGGCAAGCCCCAAAGTTACCGTTCTGGACCCGACTACTGGGGCAGCCGACATTCAGATTGATTTCGTCGTAGCCCCAGTCTTCAGCTATCCGGGCACAGTGGGCGAGCTGCTGTGGGTCGTCGCCGCCCACCTGTAGAGACAGGGGTTTTTCGTCAGGGTGAAAGCCAATCAGCCGCTCCAGGTCGCCGTGTAAAATCGCCTGGGCGGTCACCATTTCGGTGTACAGCAGCGTCTGACGGGTAATCTGCCGCATGAAATAGCGAAAGTGCCGATCGGTGCGATCCATCATCGGCGCCACGCTAAAGGCAGGAATAGGGCGAGGAACAATAGACATAGCCAGCGGAAAAGTGGGACCTATCCCTTCAGAAAACTCAATCAAGGCCAGTGTATATCCCTATCGTTGCGCCTGCCCTTGATTGCCATCATGGGCCCAGGGTTGTCAGCTACCGCGAACAGGTGGTAGCCCCTGGGCACGTTAGGGGCTACAGGTGGTAGCCCCTGGGCACGTTAGGGGCTACCGTCCATTCGCTAGCGGCCTATTCGATAGCAATATTCTTAGCTACGGGCAATCTATTAGGGCTACCTTACTCGTTACCAGGGTCTACCGCTATGTCACGGGTACCGTCACCGGGCCTCGCTCTGATCAAGCAGTTTGAGGGCTGTCATCTGTCTGCCTATCCCGATCCGCTGTCGGGGGGGCGACCCTACACCGTCGGCTGGGGCAGCACTCGCCGTAAGGACGGCACCCCCTTCAGACTGGGCGAAAAGATTACCCAAGCAGAAGCCGATGACCTGCTGCAGTGGCAGGTTGAGCGGGAGTTTTTGCCTAGCTTAGAGCAGATTCCAGTCTGGTCTGAGCTCAACGAGAACCAAAAGGGGGCTCTGTTGAGCTTTGCTTATAACCTGGGGGCCAAGTTTTACGGGGGAAGTAACTTCAGCACGATTACTCGGGTGCTACGCGAACGCCGGTGGGACCAGATCGAGTCGGCGCTGCTGCTGTACCGCAATCCGGGAACCAATGTCGAGGCCGGGCTGCGACGGCGACGACAGGCCGAGGCCGACCTGTTTAACCGCCCCACGGGGGAGTTTCCAATCCCTTGGGTCAGCTATCCGGATGTCCCCGGTAGCAAACCGCCGCCGCCGCCGCCAGTGACCTATCAGCTGGGAGATCGACTGATCTATTTGGCGGACCCGGCGATGCAGGGCAAGGACGTTTTAGAGCTGCAAAAGCTGCTGGCGCGTACCGGTGCGGGGATCACTATCGACGGCGTGTTTGGTCCGCTCAGTCGGCGATCGGTCGAGCGATTTCAGTCGGTCAATGGACTCAAACCCGACGGTATTGTGGGGCCGCAGACGCTTAAGCTGCTCAAGACGCGGGTGCTGTACTACGCTACACCGCCGCTAACGGGCTCAGACGTGGCCGAGCTGCAGGACCTGCTAACCCGTCAGGGGTTTACGCTTAAGGCTGATGGCGTCTTTGGTAAACGCACCCAGGAGGCGGTTGAGGCTTTTCAGGCCGATGTGGGGCTGTTGGTGGACGGGGTTGTCGGCCCCAAAACTCGCCAGATTTTATCGGCGCGGGTGCTGTATCTGAAAAAGCCTAACTTTGAAGGGCCAGACGTGGAACGGCTGCAGCAGTCCATTGAATCGTTGGGGCTGGCCATTGTCATCGACGGCCGATTTGGTCCCGGTACTGACAGTGCTGTGCGATCTTTTCAGCGGCGCTACGGTCTGTTAGCCGATGGGGTGGTCGGCCCCAGGACCCTGACCAAGCTACTCACCCTGCTCCGCTGATGGGCTGGGCAGTTGCTGTCCACAGCGACGGCAAAATAGGGCATCGGGCTCGTGGCTGTCGAGCCCGCAGCGATCGCAGACGAGTTTGACCTTGCCCTGCATGCGGTTGATGGTCTGGAACAGGCTGCCGATCTGCGTGGGAATCAGGGCAATGCCGGTCAAAATCATCAGAACCGTCAGTGTGCGTCCGGTTTCGGAGACCGGGGTGACGTCGCCGTAGCCAACGGTGGTCATGGTGACCACCGCGAAGTACACCGCATCTAAAAAGGTTTTAAACACCGTTGGATCGGCGGGATGCTCAACCTGATAGATCGCCCCGGAGTAGATAAAGACGATGGCAAACAGGGTAAAAATGATCCGGGCGATGATGATGCCCTCGGGACCCAGCCAGGCCTCGGTGGCGAGAAATCGGGCCAGCTTGAGAATACGGAACCAGCGCACCAGCCGCAGGTAGCGAATATCGAACAGGCCCAGCAGAACCGGTGCGATCGCAACCAAATCCACCAGCGCATACAAACTAAAGAAATATTTAATCGGCTGCTCTGCAGCCCACAGCCGCGCGGCATATTCCACCGTAAACAGGACGACGATCAGCCAGTCGAGAACCTGAAGCGTGCGTGCCCAGACCGGCGGTAGTGGGTAGGTCTGCAGGACGAAAATGGCCGCAGAGAGCAGGATCAGGAGTGCGATCGCAACGTTCACCCCGACGCCGACTTCCCCCTTTGCCTGTTCTAGCTCCTGGCGAACCCACGACCTCAGTTCCCATTCCGCGACCGATCCAGACTTTGCCATCCAGGCTCCAAAATCCCTACCCCCCGCATTCTAAGGGGTTATCCCTGGGCTAAAATCGCAAAGCACACGTGAAGCTAAGCGAGATTGGGAAAGTCCGGTGAGTGGCCAGCACAAAGCTACCATTCCGGCACTGTGCCGCAGCTGTGATGGGCCGCGATCCGGCCCTAAGTCAGAATGCCAGTCCGCTATTTCACTCTATCTCCCGCGATGCACGGGAGCGGAGTACCTATGACTGCGACGACTTCAACTCAGACCGCCTTAATTCAGGCCGCTTCAACTCAGGCCGCCTTGACCCCGCACACGATTAATACGGCAGACACCCTAGCTTTCTCCACCAGCACGCCAGCGCTGTCGCCCCTGCCCCAAGCTCGCCCGCTATTGATGGTGGGCCACGGCAGCCGCGATGCCCAGGGCCGCCAAAATTTGATCGACTTTGCCACTCACTACCAGGCCCTTGACCCCTCGCGTCTGGTCCTGCCCTGCTTTCTAGAACTCACGACGCCTAGCATTCAGGAGGGCGTAGATCGGTGCGTCGAGCAGGGCTATACCGACCTGTCGGTGCTGCCGATTTTGCTGTTTGCGGCCCGCCACAACAAGTTCGATGTCACCAACGAACTCGACCGGGCCCGTCAGCGCCATCCCCAGGTGACCTTTCACTACGGTCGCCACTTCGGCATTACCCCAGCGATTCTAGACCTGTGGCGAGCCCGGCTCGATCGGCTGGATACCGAGCAACATAACCCTCAAGCGATTCCCCGATCGCGGACCGTACTGCTGTTTGTCGGGCGCGGTGCCAGCGACCCCGATGCCAACGGCGATGTATACAAGCTGGCCCGGATGATTTGGGAGGGGAGCGGCTACGATACGGTCGAGACCTGCTTTATCGGCATTACCCATCCCCGACTTGACGAGGGCTTTCGGCGGGCCCGACTGTATCAGCCTCAGCGGATTATTGTGCTGCCCTACTTTATGTTCACGGGTGTACTGATGAAAAAAGTGGGTGCCATCGCAGCCGCCCAGCAATCCCAACATCCCGAGATTCAAATCGACTGCCTGCCCGAAATGGGCCTGCATCCCCAGCTCTTTACCGTTCTGCGTCAGCGCGAAATCGAAACCCAACTCGGTCAGGTAGCCATGAACTGCGAGATGTGCAAGTTCCGCCTAGCTGCTATTTCAGAGCAGGACCACAGCCATCACCACAATCACCACAATCACAATCACCACGAACACCATAGCCACGACCACCTACACATCAACTCAGATCCCTACGCCCAGCCCGCAGCCTACCACGAGCGGATCTGGCAAGTTCCGTGATGGCAAAAGCAGAAATTGCGAGTTCTTTCCGAATCATCAACCGATACTGACTTCACAGCCCTATGTCTGACGCTTCTCTCAAAGTTGGCGGCAAGGCCCGCATCGCCGCCAGGCCACCCTATCTCAAAACCGCAGACACGATGCCCATGCTGCGCCCGCCCGATCTGGTCGCGGTTGGCGAAGAAGGTATCCTCCTGGAACGCAAGCCCGGCGGCTATTGGAGCGTAAAGTTTGAGCGTGGTGCCTTTCTCATCGACCAACGCTACCTAGAGGCCGTTGATTAGCGTCGCGTGTGTTAGTATGATTAACCGGGCCCAGCGAATTTTTCCAGTTATGGACTGACCTGAACGGGTTGCTAGCTCAGCGGTAGAGCACTCGGCTTTTAACCGATTGGTCCTGGGTTCGAATCCCAGGCGACCCATAATTTTGACGATTCGTCGTGGGGTTAACATCGCTTACCCAAGACGAGTTTGATGTTGCCTGGACGTCGATCTACACAGTCCTAGTGCGGCGGCGAGCACAGAAATACTCTCTCAAAAAAGCATAGCCACGTTACGCTCCCCACAGTTCCGTAGGGAGTGAGCCTGTTATCCTTGTAAATAGATTTAGATTTTGTTCGGGATCTAGAGACGATTTGAAACGTTTCGTTATAAAAGTAGGTATTCTGACCTAAAATTGGCACAGATACCCTACCGCAGGTCTCAAATCTGAGTTGCCAGAGGGCACAAGCTAAACCTGCTTGCCGATGGCAAGACGTAAGTAAACCCGCTTGCCAGGTGGCAAGACGACATTAGGAGGATACACAATGGCGCTAGTACCCATGCGGCTGCTGCTTGATCACGCTGCTGAGAATGGCTACGGCATTCCGGCTTACAACGTAAACAACATGGAGCAGATCCTGGCAATCATGCAGGCTGCTGACGAAACTGACAGTCCCGTCATTCTGCAGGCCTCTCGCGGTGCCCGTAAGTACGCAGGCGAGAACTTCCTGCGTCACCTGGTATTGGCTGCAATCGAAACCTACCCCCATATTCCCGTGGTTATGCACCAGGACCACGGCAACAGTCCTGCGACTTGCTATTCCGCAATTCGCAACGGCTTTACCAGCGTCATGATGGACGGCTCCCTCGAAGCGGACGCCAAAACCCCCGCCAGCTTTGAGTACAACGTTAACGTCACCGCTGAGGTTGTTAAGGTGGCTCACTCCATCGGCGCGAGCGTTGAGGGCGAGCTGGGCTGCCTGGGCTCTCTAGAGACCGGCGCCGGTGAAGCTGAAGACGGCCACGGCTTCGAAGGTACGCTGAGCAAGGACCAACTGCTGACAGATCCGGACGAGGCAGTGCAGTTTGTAGAGGCCACTCAGGTTGACGCGCTGGCGGTTGCCATTGGCACCAGCCACGGCGCGTACAAGTTCACTCGTAAGCCCACGGGTGAAATCCTGGCGATCAGCCGTATTGAAGAAATTCACAAGCGCCTGCCCAACACTCACTTGGTAATGCACGGATCTTCCTCCGTACCCCAGGAGTGGCTCGACATGATCAACGCTAACGGCGGCAACATCCCTGAGACCTACGGCGTACCCGTCGAGGAAATTCAGAAGGGCATTAAGAGCGGCGTTCGCAAGGTGAACATCGATACCGATAATCGTCTGGCAATTACTGCTGCTATCCGCGAAGCGGCCATGAAGGATCCTTCCAACTTCGATCCTCGCCACTTCCTGAAGCCTTCTATCAAGTACATGAAGCAGGTGTGCTCTGACCGTTACACTGCCTTCGGTACTGCAGGCAATGCTTCCAAGATCAAGCAGCAGGGCGTTGACGTCTACGCTGCCAAGTACGCCGCTGGCGAACTGGATGCCAAGGTTGCTAAGGAAGCTGCGGCTGTCTAGGCGGATTTGAGAAAATCCAGCAATACGCTAGTTAAGTTCTTGACTGGCTGAACGTATAGAGAGGGGGCTGGCATTGCTGGCCTCCTTTTGTCGTCTAACGATTAGCGTCATTCGAGCACCTGAAACGAGTTGTGGACGGCCTCGATAGTGCTGTGCAGACTCGTGTCGCCGGTCCCGTAGAAGCTATTGACATAGGCGGTCTCGGTGGCTGACATACGAATAACCGTAAAGCTGGAGTCGGAGTTGTTTTCGCCGCCAATCCACCAGCTTCTAACGGCGGGTCGTCCGTTGATGGTGAGCGATGCTTGTCGGACAAACTGACCGGCCATACCGCTGAGGTCGGTTGCGATCGCAGCCGCTGCTTCCTCAAAGGGCGTCTCCATCGTGTAGATGTCCGTTTTTAGCTTCCCATCGCTAAAGCAGCAGACTCCCGTTTGCGGCAGATAGCTAGAAATGATCAGGTAGTCATTGTCGTTGTAGTAAACGTAGGATCCGTTGGGAAAGTCAATCGAATATCGCGTGGACAGTGTGTAGCGGCTGTAGCCTGTATCAGCAACAGTGTTCTCAGTCTGGGCCTCTGAGCCAGCGGTATCCAATAGTTGGGCATCTGCGCCGCTAGCAACAGCGATCGGGCTTAATAGGGCAAGGGCAATCAGGAACGATTTCATGGCGGACGAAAAGGGATAAAGCGTATACAAGCGATCTTCAGTCGCAAAGCCCTGCATTGCTGCAGATTTTCGGTTTTTTGCGTTAAGCGACAGTCTAGGGACAGCATTCGAAGGGCCAATTAAGAGATGGACTGCGTTCCCGACACGCCCGGCATCGGGTTCCCGAGTCTAGGCAAACTGCGTCAAAATGAACAGGCAGGCTTTCGCGCAACGCAGGATGATTTTTGACTACATTTTCAACTTCGGTAACCTATTCGTTTTGCCGTTTTGGGTGCTGATGGTGGTTGCGCCCAACTGGAGCGTCACCCGTCGGGTGATGGCTTCCTACATTCCCTTTGCGGTACTGGCAGCCCTCTATCTTTATTGCTTCGTGGCCAGTCTAGACCCCGACAAACTGGAATCGTTTGCCAATCCAACCTTGACCGTGCTGGCCGAACTCTTCTCTGACGAAAAGGTGATGGCGACCGGCTGGGTTCATTTTCTAGTGATGGACCTGTTTGTGGGGCGCTGGATCTATCTGCAGGGTCAGGAGAAGGGCCTGTGGACCCGTCACTCACTGACGCTATGCCTGTTTGCCGGGCCGATAGGACTGTTGTCCCACATCCTGACCGACTGGATCTGGCCTGTTTTTCAGGGTGAATCAGAGCCTGATCCCGCCTAGGTTCCCGGATGTGCGCAAGAAAATGCAATCGTCACAAAAGCTTTGGTCAATCTATACCGAATGGATACTGACGAACCCGCATCAGGCATGCCTATATAGAGGTATCCAGTAAGTATTAATTAACTGTGCTATCGGCGATACACCCCCACCCAGATTGGCTTGGTGAGCGACTAATACGAGGGACGTTGCCCTGGCAGGAAGGCCGCTCGTTAACCTATGGCCAGTTCAGCGAACGCTATACGCTGCGTGATTCTCGCTGGCTAGGAATTTTTCAAAGCCAACATCAGGCCATTGCCTGCATCCTGTGGGATTCACTCTGGCTACCCGACCGGCTGTTTTCTCAGGTCGCTGATGATGAGGCTGTGTATCTGTTTATCCGGTTTGATCAGGCTCTGGGCGTCGTTTTTACAGAGATGTCTGACGCACCCGCGACCGAAAATAATCCTCCCACCCGGACCGTGACTGACGGTGCGATCGCAACCGCCACCCTTACCAGTGAGCTTGAACCACAAAAACCACCCCTAGACGCCGCCATCATTGCCCGGATGGAGCTAGAAGAGGTCGAAGGCAACTCCGTTTTGCTCGTAGACGACACCAGCGGGAACTCGACCACTACGGTCTTCAAGGGTCGCCTCCACTTTCTGGCCCTGGGTAGCAGCCATCGGGTGGTGCAGCTGTAAGGGATTGCGCTGTCCGTCGCGATTGCTTGTGATCGCCAGGAATGGTAAAAATAGCTGCATCGTACCCGGATATCTCAAGAGGGCAGAGCATGATCGACGCTGGTGTCAATTTCTTAGGCCGCTGGCTGCGCCGTCGCCTCAGCCACACAGCGAGGGCCTGTCTGCAGTTTGTCGGCCTGTTTAGTCTGATTCTAGCCTTGGCCGTCGGCTGCAACGGTAGCCCAACCGACACGGCTGAACCGGCTGCTGACGGCGCTGCTGCTGGCGGCGATCGCATTGCCGTGGGCACCACGCTGACTGCCCGCACGCTTGACCCCGCCGATGCCTACGAGACCTTCCCCGGCATCTTGCTCTACAACCTGGGAGACCGGCTCTATACCTATGCCCCCGGCACTACCGACATTGAGCCCCAGCTAGCAACCGAGCTACCCACCATTAGCGACGATCAGCTGACCTACACGATTCCCCTCCGGGAAGGCGTCACGCTCCACGACGGGACGCCTTTTAACGCCGAAGTGATGGCTTTTTCGCTGGAGCGGTTTATGGAGAATGGGGGCCGTCCGGCCTTTTTGCTGGCCGATCCGATCGAGTCGGTAGAGGCGACTGGGGAATACGAACTCACCATTCAGCTGGCTAAGCCGTTCGCTGCGCTAACGTCCATGCTCACTTTCTCAGGTGCGACCCCGGTACCGCCGGGGGCGTATGAGATTGGCGAAGGCAGCTTCAAGCCGGATGACTTTATCGGTTCTGGCCCCTATAAGCTGGCTTCATTCTCTAGCGACGTGATCAAGCTAGATGTGAACGAAGACTATTGGGGGGATGCTCCCGAGAATGCAGGGGTCGATATTCAGATTTTCACCAGTCCGGCTAACCTGTACAACACCTTCCAGTCTGGCGGGTTGGATGTGGCCTATCAGACATTGGACCCAGACCAGATTGCCGCTCTCGAAAACGACGCGGCAGCCAATGACTGGCAGGTGATTGAAGCCGGGGCGGCGGTGGTCAACTATATGACGCTCAACCAGAAGATTCCTCCCTTCGATCAGGTGGAAGCCCGACAGGCGATGGCCGCGATGGTCGATCGTGAAATTTTGAACGAGCGGGCTTTCCAGGGACAGGCCGAACCGCTATATACGATGATTCCCCCGACGTTTGACGTATCTGAGCCCGCATTTGAGGGGCTTTACGGTGACGGTAACTACGACCAGGCCAGGGAACTGCTCGAAGCAGCGGGCTTTTCAGAAAGCAATCCGATGGCGTTCGATATTTGGTACCCGTCGGCGTCAACGACCCGCAGTATCGTGGCCAATACGCTAAAAGAAGCGATTGAGAGTAACCTACCCGGGCTGGTCGAGGTCACCGTTAACTCGGCAGAATCTGCCCAGCTGCGAGAGCAGATGCGCCAGGGGGCCTACACGGCGATGCTAGACAACTGGTATCCCGACTACTTTGACCCCGAGAACTTCGCGCTGCCTTTCTTTAGCTGTGCCGTAGAATCCAGTGATGGGCTCTGTGAGGAAGGCTCGGCCCAGGGAACGGGGTCTTTTTACTACAGCGCCGAAGTCAATGAGTTGCTAGACCAACAAAGTGCTGAGTCCGACCCGGCAGTGCGCAGCGAACTGTTTAGAGAACTGCAGGAAGTGACTGCGGAGGATGTGCCCTACGTGCCCCTGTGGCAGAACAAGGACTATGTCTTCTCGGTGGCGAATGTTGAGGGGGTCGCCGTCCAGCCCAACCAGCAGTTTCTCCTGTGGCAGCTGGATAAGACCCGCTAGCAGCCAAACGGGCGAGTATCGCGCACCGGATAGCCCCGTGTCGGCTGTCCTCAACTTAGGGCGGCGGGGAAGCCGTGACTGAGAGAATGACAACGCAGACGTGACCCCCAGACCGTAAAATGGCGGGGATGAATCGAGCTCCCAGGGCGGGGCAGTCTGGCGATGTCTTCTCGGTCAAATGCGTTGCGCGTCTATGTGATTTCACGGCTGCTGCTGGCACCGCTGATGATCTGGACGATCACGACGGTTGTATTTCTGCTGATGCGGGCCACGCCAGGGGATCCGGTGGATGCGCTGCTGGGGGCGAGGGCTCCGGAGGCGGCTAAAACGGCGTTGCGATCGCAACTTGGACTCGACCAGCCCCTGATTCAGCAATACGTCAGCTATTTGGGCGATCTGCTACGTCTGGACCTGGGCACCTCGATTGCGACTCAAGGGCAAACCGTGTGGGAAATTATCGGCGATCACTTTCCCGCGACGGTGGAGCTGACGCTGTGTGGTATTACCATTGCGGCCCTGGTGGGGCTGACGGTGGGGTCGATTGCGGCATCGCGCCCGAATACCCCCCTGGATGCTGGGGGACGCCTGTTTGGTATCGTCACCTACGCCACACCGATGTACTGGTTCGGCATGATTCTGCAGTTGATTTTTGCGGTTCAGCTGGGCTGGTTTCCGATTGGGACCCGCTTTCCGCTCAACCAGACCGCGCCGCAGGGCCCCACCGGGCTGTATCTGCTCGACAGTCTGCTGCACCTGAATTTGGCCCAGTTTGGCACCACGATTTACCACCTGGCACTGCCCAGCCTAACGTTGGGTATTTTGATTAGCGGCATTTTTGAGCGCATGGTACGGGTCAATCTAAAGCAAACCCTGCGGTCGGATTACGTCGAAGCGGCCCGTGCCCGAGGTATTCCCGAATTTCGCATTCTCACGGCCCACGCGCTGAAAAACGCGATGATTCCTGTGATTACCATTCTGGGGCTCACCTTTGCCTCGCTGCTAGGGGGCGCAGTGCTGACCGAAGTAACGTTTTCTTGGCCGGGCCTGGCCAATCGGCTGTTCGAGGCTATTTCCCAACGAGACTATCCGGTGGTGCAGGGGCTGATGGTATTCTTCGGGGCGATTGTCGCACTGACCAGCATTGCCATCGACATTCTCAATGCCTATGTGGACCCGAGAATCCGCTACTAGCGATTCGGCGCGGTCAGGCCGTAGTGCTGCATGATTTGCTCAACCAGGGCGGCGGGCGGCTGGTCGATATTGACCACCAGTGCGTCTTGGGGAATCTCGAGGGTGTCTAATTGCGATCTCAACAGCGCCACCGGCATAAAATGCGCTGTCCGCTGCTGCAGCCGCTGCCGCAGTAGCGTCGCCGACCCTTGGAGATAGACCCAGGCGACGGTGTTTAAACCAGCCGCTAATCGCTGACGGTAGGTACCTTTGAGCGCCGAGCAGGCCAGGATTGTCGTCTTTTGCTGGGCGATCCAGTTCTGAATTTCGGGATGGAGACGATCGAGCCAGGGCATGCGATCGCGATCCGTCAGCGGTTCCCCCCGACACATTTTCTCGATGTTGGCAGGCGGGTGGTAGTCATCTGCATCGACGAACTGCCAGCCCAGCTCAGCCGCCAGGCACTGCCCTATGGTCGTCTTGCCGGACCCCGACACCCCCATCAGTACCAGAACGTATACCCTAGCCATCGCCTTAGCCGTCGTCTTATGCCGTTCGCTGTCCCCAGGCTCGCCTGCGTGGCCGGACCCTAACCCGCAGTCTGGCAGCTTACTGTCTAAATCTTAAGCTGTTTGCCACGAATCTCAGACGGCCCAAAGGAGGATGATAGGATTCCAGAAAAGCGGCCCCAGCTGGCATTCCTGTCCCCATCACGCATCCCCCGAGCCCCCAGCCATGAAGAAAACCGGACGTCGGAGCAGTAACGTTGAAGACCGTCGCGGCAGCGGCAGCTCCATCGCGGTTGGCAGCGGTGGTCTGGGAGTTCTGCTGATTGCTGCCCTGGTCTTTTTACTAGGCGGCGATCCCACCGTGGTGCTCGACCAGGTCGCCCCTGGCCCCGTCACCCAGGCTCCAGCGCCCGGAGCCTCCGCTGAGGAAGACGAACTGGCCGATTTTGTCTCGGTGGTGCTGGCGGACACCGAAGATACCTGGAATGATATTTTCCAAGAACTGGGCGGTGACTATCCCGAGCCCACGCTGGTACTCTTCTCGGGCGTGGTGCAATCCGCCTGCGGACGCGCCCAGGCGGCGGTCGGTCCCTTTTACTGCCCGGCCGATCAGCAGGTTTATATTGACCTCAGCTTTTATGACGACCTACGCCGCCGTCATGGCGCACCGGGGGACTTCGCCCAGGCTTACGTCATTGCCCACGAAGTCGGACACCACGTGCAGCATGTGCTGGGCATCTCAGATCAGGTCCGCCAGCTGCAAAGTCGGGCCAGTCAGACCCAGGCCAATCAGCTTTCCGTCCGTCTGGAGCTACAGGCCGACTGCTTCGCTGGAATCTGGGCCAACCGGGCTGACGAAGCCCGCGACATTCTAGAGCGTGGCGACATTGAGGAAGCCTTAAACGCAGCCAGCGCCATTGGTGACGACCGACTGCAGAAGCAGTCGCGCGGCTATGTCACGCCCGACTCGTTTACCCACGGTAGCTCTGCTCAGCGCATGCGCTGGTTCCAGCGCGGTCTGCAGTCGGGTGATCTAGATCAATGCAATCCCTTCGAAACCGCTAATCTTTAACCGCGCTTGATTTTCTACATTTTTCTAGAAAATTTTCGAAAACGCGTCTGGTGCTAGACCAAAAGGTCACAAATAGTGACTCTGCTTAGCTTCGGGCGTCTGCAACGCTCCTGTAAGGCTGCGTCAGGGCTAATTTTTTTTAGCTATTTTGTGACCGAATTGGCGCTAATCATTACCTACCAAACTGAAATTTTCTACGTATATCTTCGGGTAGTAGTTTTCAGGCTGATAGAAAATTTCTCGGGAGATTAGCTGAGAAATATCAGCTAATCTAATTTTTTGGCTGACTAAATCAGTGATTTTTCTCAGGTCAAATCATTCAAAGCTGATTAGTTTCAAACCAATCAAGTGTTTTTAATCCCTTTTTTCCGTATTAGCTTTGACGCTATTTAGATTAGGAAAAGCCTGTCTTTTATCTACCGATCAACATCTTTGAGCGAGTAGTATGGTGTGTAACGAATGCTACCCGGATCATGACTAACCACGCAAACAATACACAACGACTGATGGCCACTTCGGCTGGCCTTTCGCTCGCTGCTCTGGGAATATTTAGCTCATCCGCTCAGGCAGTTTCCTATCATCTAGACTTCAACAACCTATACGTCGATGGGGTTGCTCAAACCGGTTCTGCTGTTGACGCAGCGTCCCACAACGCGAGCGACAAGAACATCGATGACGAATGGTCCAATTGGGGGGTCGACATCTCCGGCGTTAACTACCGCAGCGGCGGCACGAAATCAAGTAACGACGTCGATGCCGTTTTGCGTCTGTACGACACCAGTACCCGCGGCGGTCAAGACCGGGACCTGGAGACCGGTGCTGACTACGGCACCACCGATCAGGGCAACGCACTGATCATTCAGAAGCACAGCATCCGCAACTCCTCCAGCCCCAACGACGATGCCAACGGCGGCGAAATCAATATGGATTTCACCAACGACGATGGCTCACAGAAGTTGGTTAACTTCGATGGCTTTACCCTGCTAGACGTTGAGCTAGACGAGCACAATAGCAATGACGGTATCAATGTCTATGGCTACAACACGCTCGGCGAGAAAGTTCTCGACATCGACGTAGATGCGCTGGTAACCGGCTTTTACAACAAATATGCCGGTCAGTACAATGCCAGCAACCACGGCAACACGAACAAGACCAAAGACGGGGTGCGCAACTCGACCGATCCCAACCCGAGCTACAGCTTTGGTGGGGTCACCATCACTCAAGAAGGCGAGCAGTTGGGCAACAACACCGTCTTCCGCTTTGACATTGATCCCGGCAACGCAGCGGCCCAGGGGCTCAGCGATATTACCTTCCAGTACGCTGACGTCAGCGGTGCTGTCTCCGGCGTCCGCTGGAGCGACGTGGTTGAGCCCGAAGAGCCCGAAGGTCCCACCCAGGTACCCGAGCCTTCTGCACTGGCAGGTCTGGTCATGGTCGGGGCCTATGGTGTGCGTAAGTATCGCCAACGCAAGGCCGATCGGCTGGCCAATGCCATGGGACTGGATAGCGACGGTCCTCAGTTTTCGTAGCGCAACTGAACTGCTTAACAGTGCCTTGAGCGATTGCCTTGAGGGCCATAGCCGAGCGGAGTGTCTTCGCTCGGCTATGGCATTGGATACTGAATGACGGCCGGGGTGAGCTATCGATAGTTAATAAACTGCAGCGCCACGGGCCAGTCTTCCTGCTTGATAAGCTGAATGGCCTGCTGCAGATCGTCCTTGGATTTTGCTGAGATGCGTACCAGATCGCCTTGGATAGAGGCCTGTACCTTTTTGAGGCCGTCGCGAATCAGTTTCGAGATCTTCTTGGCGGTTTCCGCATCCAGTCCCTTTTTCAAGGTGATTTCCTGACGAACGCGGCTGCCCGTGGCGGTCTCGACGCTGCCAAAGTCAAAAATTTTCATGGATAGGCTGCGCTTGGCGGCCTTCGTTTGTAGCAGCATATGCACCGCCTGCAGCGACATTTCACTGGCGGTTTCGAGGGTGATACTGCTGTCGTTTAGCTCAACCGTCGTTTTGGTGTCTTTGAGGTCGTAGCGCGTTTTGAGTTCGCGGCGGACCTGATCAAGGGCATTGACCAGCTCCTGCCGGTCAAAGTCGCTTACTACATCAAACGAGTAACTAGAAGCCATGGTAACGGGAAGAAACGGCGAGCTAAGTGGGCCAGATGGATCGGCAGCTCAGCAGGTATAGGGTACCAATGCTGAGACTACCGACCCCAAACATCAGCGACCGCAGCGGTGGCACGTTCAGGATGTAAAACACTGCGAACAGCAGGCGGGCGATCAGATACGCAATAGCGGCCCCTAACACCAGCGGGCCGGACTGATCGGTGATGTAGGCCATCAGGGCCGCTGGTGCGAACAGCGCGAACGACTCAAACGCATTTTGGTGCGCCCAGTTGGCCCGCTGGGCATAGTCCGGCAGTTTTTCGTTGAAGGTACGAGGCTTGGCAAAAACGGTCATGGGGTCGGCCAGCGACCGAGCCAAACTGACCCGTGCGATCGCAACCACGCTGTAGGGGACGTAAATCAGTAAAGCCGCCAGGGGAATGCTGTACAGCAACAAATTTGGAAGGGTCAGTAGGGCCACAGCTTTAGGTCAAAAGGGGATTGGGTTTTTAGCATCGCTGGACGATTAGCGCTGCCTGGTCGAAGGCGTGACGCCCGACTGGCTAATCAAAGTAAAACAGCGTTACGATTTTGCGCTGCTCCTCTGCGTCACGACAGGTCTGCAGCAGGGTATGGCTATCGTGAAATGCAAAGCAAATCAGCTGCTGACAGCGCGAGATAATTTCCTGGTTGCACAGGGCGCTGGCATCCGCAAGCGACAGGTGATCGTTGGCCGAATTTTGTACCAAGTGCATGACCTGGTCGAGCTGCTCGCGTGACTCCCGGGGCTGTTTCGCCAAGCTCTGAGGCAGAATGACCGTCAACAGGTTGCTGTCCGCTTTCATGGCCCCGCGAATCGC
This sequence comes from Cyanobacteria bacterium J06648_16, assembly GCA_039817185.1. GTDB lineage: Bacteria > Cyanobacteriota > Cyanobacteriia > Phormidesmidales > Phormidesmidaceae > CAWUKV01. The sequence goes on from JBCBWI010000005.1 coordinate 135,625, forward strand.
CGCCTGATTGGTTCCCGTGGCCCCAGAGGTTAGCAACCGATTGCCGCCCAACACCAGGGCATAACTCATTAGCTCAATCAGCCGAAGGTGGGTAATCGGCACATGCCGAGAGCCCAAAACCGCAATACGTTTGGAGCCTGACTCTTGGATGGCGGCCAGCTCTTGTAAAAAATCATCAACTTTGAGGCTGTCTAAAGGCGTGTCAACAGGATTGCTCAACAGCGGTACCAGTGCATGGACGCGCTAATTTTACCAAACCCGCTACCAAACCCCTAGATTTTATGCAGAGATGTCGACAGCAGCCCTGTGACTGTTCCTAAACTGGAACAGCCGCCGGGAGCGACAGCATTGCCATCAGCTGGTCGATATCAAAGTGTTTTTCCATCAGCAGGTGCATACACTGCACCTTGATCGGCTCCTGCAGTCGGACCTGCTGAAACGCCTTTTCGATCTTTTCGACCGTGGTCAGCGTATCGAGGTCGACTGCAAGAATCGGCACCTCTAGCTCCTTTGCCCGATTGATAATCTCTGACTTGGGCGGCATGTAGCCCGTCAAAATCAGACACTGAGTTGAGGTTTCCAACGCGGCCAATTGGATATCGGCCCGATCTCCCCCGGTCACCACCGCCATGTTATCGGCCCGACGAAAATACTTAAGGGCCGAATTGACGTTCATGGCCCCAATCGACAGACTTTCAACGAGGGCATCAGTCCGATCTGGACAGCAAAGAATTTCTGCATTTAAACGTTCGACCAGCTCACCGACGCTCACGCTACGCATGATGGGTGAGCTGGGCAAAATGCCAAAGACCGGAATCTGATGACGCACCAGGCAGTCTTTAACCGCCGTCTCTACCAGAGACATCTGTGCGTCCGGGACGTCGTTGATCACCACGCCCAGCAGACGGTTGCCCAATTTCTGCTTGGCTGCTAGGAGACTGTCGACAATCAACATCGACTGAAACCGGGCGACCAAAATAACCTGAGTATCGGTCTGGTCTGCGATCTCCGACAGCGACAGTTCAAATAATGCCCCTTCATCAAGCGTCCCAGGGCCCTCAATTAGCAGTAAATCACCGGTCGGTTCTCGATAGCTGGCTAGCTGGGTGGAATAATCGGGTCGATGGGGCTCAGTCAGCTGGCTTCGAATCGTTTCGGCATCCAGCGAAAAGAGGGTTGGCTTGACCCGATCCGCGGTTAGTTCTAGCGTTTCGGTAATAAACTGCCGATCTTCATCTGGACAGACTTCCAGCCGTTCGGATGAGCAGGTGCCGATGGGTTTTCCATAGGCGATATCGAGACCGCGCTGCTTGAGCTGTAGCCCCAAACCCAGAACGGTTGCAGTCTTGCCACTGTAGGGCTCGGTCGAGCCAATCAGCAGGCTTTTCATATTGTTGGGCACGCGCTCACTCCTCCATTCAGCTAGGCGCAGCCCTATTGTGACACGCACGGTCAGTCGAAGGAGTGGGTCTTAATTATCGGTTTAAGAAATGGCGCTAGTCGTCCATCCGCAATAGCTTGCGATAGAAGGATTTAGAAAAGTCGGGGGCCTTTTTCATGCGCATGGTGGCCACGACGTCAAACAGGTAGTCAACAAACTCAAAGGTCGCCATCGTGACTTCGTAGCTGAGTTCGGCGTCGCCGTCGAACTGCATACGACAGCGGGTCAGGTCAGCGGGCAGCATCGATACATTCCAGGTGGCAATAAAGCTGATGTTTTCGCCGCCCTCAATTGAGCGCAGGCCCTCCAGGTTGCCCTTTTTGTACAGCCCAATCGTGTAGGGGAGCGCATTACGCTTGTTTCCCTGGTAGTAGGGCAGATAGACCCCGCAGTCTTGCTTAGTGGCTGGGGTAATTCCTTCAGTAGGCATGGCAGTAAGACGTCGTTTGGGCAGAGTCTGCTCTATCAGGATGCCCCAGTCTGGCGAGAGTTGATCAGCTGCTCAGGGAATTGAGAGCCCCCTGCCCGTCATTCGCCCAGCGGCAGCGAAAAATCCCAAGAAAGCTGACAAAACATCGAGTAATCTGAATAAAGTGTAAAGAGCTTTTAACATTTTTGCTATGCCGGACTTCTATGCTGAGTCGCTGACGCCTGATGCTGATACTGAGCTGCTGGCCACTATCGATCTGCTCCCCGATGAAGACCGGCGTCGCTTCAAGGCGGCCATGGCGCTCTCGCTGCTGTGGAGTTTTACGCTTGTGCTCCATCTGTTTGCCTGGGGTACCTGGGTGGTGGCCTGTTTGACGGTCATCGTCGGTTGGCACGTTGTCCGGGTGGTGCGATCGCAACCTCAAGCAACGCCCCTCGCCCTGCCGTCTGTCGCGGCAGCCGCGACGGACGCCGCCATCGCCAGTCCTGCGAGCTATCCCTACATATCATTACTGGTTGCCGCTAAAAATGAGGCCTCAGTGATCGAAGGTCTGGTTGAGTCGCTTTGCCAGCTGGACTATCCCCGTCATCGCTACGACCTGTGGATCATCAATGACAACAGCGACGACCAGACGGGTGAAATTTTAGACCGGCTCAAGGATGAGTATCCCCAGCTCCACGTGATTCACCGGGGGGCAGACGCAATTGGCGGCAAGTCCGGCGCACTCAATCTGGTTTGGCCCAGAACCCAGGGGGATATCCTGGCCGTGTTTGATGCGGATGCTCAGGTCCCGCCCGATTTGCTCCGTCAGGTCGTGCCGATGCTCACTCAGAAATCGACCGAATCGGCCGCATCTGTGGGTGCTGTTCAGGTCCGTAAGGTCATTGCCAACGCCAGTCTCAATTTTTGGACGCGGGGGCAGCGGGCCGAAATGGCGCTCGATAGCTACTACCAGCAGCAGCGGGTGGCCTTAGGCGGGATTGGCGAGCTGCGGGGCAACGGCCAGTTTATTCGGCGCGATGCCATTACCCAGTGCGGTGGCTGGAACGAAGAAACCATTACCGATGATTTAGACCTGACGCTGCGGCTTCACCTGGAAAATTGGGATATTGCCTTCCTCAATGTGCCAGCCGTACAGGAAGAGGGCGTAACGCAGGGGATTTCTCTCTGGCACCAGCGCAACCGCTGGGCAGAGGGCGGCTACCAGCGCTATCTCGACTACTGGCGTCCCATCGTCCAGCGGCTGAGCCTGCTTAAACTGTCAGACTTACTGGCATTCATGGTGATGCAATACCTCATCCCCATTGCGGCGGTGCCTGATCTGGTCTTTGCCGTTGTCCGGCATCGTCCGCCGGTTTATACCCCGCTGACGACCCTGACGGTGGGGATTTCCTGTTGGGGCATGTTCATGGGTATTCGCCGGACGCAGCCGGTATCAGTATTTAACGCAGTGGGGCAAACCCTGCAGGGAATTGTGTACATGATGCACTGGGCGATCGTGATGAGTACGACCACGCTACGCGTCGCCGTGCGCCCCAAGCGGTTGAAGTGGGTCAAAACCGTCCATACGGGCGATCGCGAGGCCCAGTGCTAGCGGCCAGCGCTCGATAAACTGCAATAAATGGAAACAATTAGCGCTGCTTACGCAACGTTTGTTTGCAGGTTGAGGCGTCGCTACTCTAATGCCCGCTGGCGTTGTTAGGTTGAAGGTAATCAATTCTTTCCTTCACAGCCATCATGACAAGCTTTTCCCACCTTTCTTCACAGCAGTTTCGCTGGGGCAGTCTGGTTCTCTTTGTGGCCACGTTTTGGCTCAGCGTCAGCCTGCTGCTCGACTTTTTGATCATGCCGATGATGTATGAAACCGGCATGATGGCCCAGGAGGGGTTCGCCACCGCTGGCTATGGCCTGTTCTGGATGTTTAACCGCGTTGAAATGCTCTGCGCCGCCGTGATCTTGACAGGGCTGCTGGCGCTCCACCAGCGGGTTACCGAGCGGGCCAATACCGTGCTCGTGAGCGGCAGCCGTAGCCGTTGGGCGCTGCTGATTGGTGGCGGGCTACTGGCGATCGCACTGACCTATGCCTACTTCCTCACGCCAGAGATGAGCGCTCTAGGCCTGTCGCTCGACGCCGCTGGCGAAACGGCGCTTCCCGCTGCAATGGGTTGGATGCATGGCCTGTACTGGACGCTGGAGGCCCTGAAGCTGGCCGCTGTTGTCGGCCTTGTCAAGCTCTGCTACCAGGACGTTGCGGCCGAGTTCTAGTGGCTGAGTTCTCAGCGACTCACTTCCCTGCGTGAATAGCTTCTAAAAGCCATCCCCGCCTTGAATCGCTCAAGGCGGGGATGGCTTTTGTGGGATTCTCCATATCAGACACCGTATGTCAGGCACGGTTGATCGGCAGATCTAGGCGTCGCCCTCTACCCAGAGTAGGCGTAGGGCAATCACGGCAAAGCCAATGGCGGCAATGCCCTTCACCAGCTTTTCGGGCAAGACCTGGGCCGTGCCGCTGCCCAGGGCCACACCTAAAAAGCTAGCCAGCACCAGCGCGCCTGCCGTCCCTAGAAAAACGGCCTTGGGGGAGGACGAGCTGCCGCCCAGTGCGATCGCAGCCAGCTGACTCTTATCACCCAGTTCGGAGATAAACACGGCAACAAAACTCAGACCCAGCAAGTTGAAATCCATCGGACTGTTCTCCTAAATACCTATCTCCTAAACACCGATCACATCGCCCATCAGCGAGATTGTAATCAGCAGCAGCAGCACCGCTGCCAGGGTATCGAGCGTGCGCGGCGACACCCGTGTCGACAGCCATTGGCCTAGCAGCACCCCGATCAGGCTCGTCGCAATCAGTGCCGCCGCCGCCCCTACAAATACCGTCCACGGAGACTGTGACCCGGCACTCATGAGCAGCGTCGTCACCTGGGTTTTATCCCCCAGTTCCGCCAAAAAGATGGTGAAAAAAGTCGATACAAACACGCCCCAAAAATGCTTGCCTGTCGGTTTGACCGCATCGGTATCCTGAGGTGATTGGGTCTGAGCCGATTGGGCCTGAGAAGAAGTAGAGTCTGTCATCAAATCAGTGGTTGCCCAAGCTGAGGCGGGGGGCTGAGGCGGGGTCAGCGTCAATTGTGATCTTCAAAATTCTTATTTTCATATTTATTTCATTATCTGTAAAAAGTCCCCCAAGGGCAATCGGGTTGACTAGGGGCTGAGTGAGTTCGACCGGATCGATTTCATGACCCGTCATGCCTCCACAGCCGCCATAAACCGGGCGAGTTCTTCGCTTTTGCCCCCATAGACCCCTTCGATCTGCTGCTCACAGCATTCAATGGCAAAGGCGTTGAGGTCTTCGGCCGCAATGCCAAACATGGCTTCAAAGGTTGGGGCTGTGACTCGGCAGAAGCTGGGGCGCTGGTCGTAAATCGTGCAGAGCCGCTGAGTTTGGTCGTAGTGAATGCACCAGCCATCTTCGCCCACCATGCTCAGATATTGGCTGAGCTGTTCGGGATTCAAATAGTCGGCCAGCTCAGGCCGCTCGGTGGGGTCGAGCTGGCAGCAAGCGCCACATTGCTGAACACATTGCCAGGTTGCCATCTTCAAAAACCTTCTTAGAAATTTGTAAACTTACTTAAATTATCGGGGATCGAAGCAGGTAAAATACTGCTGTGCAAAGGCGGTTGGGTCAATGCGAGCAGTCAGATTTTCGTGGCTGCTGCGCCTATATGCCTTTTCTCAGTCATTTGTGGATAGCCACTGACCGTAGCGCATTCTATGCCGCAGCGGTGGCATCTACGCCATTTTTTACTGGTCTGGTCTTTTGGAGGTCTGATGGATTTTTTCAGCAATATTAATTTTGTCCTCATCGCGCAGCTGACGGTGTTGGCAATGGTCGTGATTTCTGGACCGGTGATCGTATTTTTGCTGTCCCTGCGGGGCGGCGACCTCTAGAGCGCTCCCATACGATCCAAGTACACCAATACTTTGACGCGAATACTTTGAGTGTGAGGCAGGCTAGCGATGGTCTGCTTTTTGCTGGGGGCGTAGATTCGTCAGACGTGCGCACGCAAGCGGTCACGCCGTGTCGAGGCGGTCTTGCAGAATGAAGGTTGCGATCGCAAGATCCACTGGCGTCGTAATCTTCAAATTCGTCTCTTCACCCGGCACCACGACCACCGGCCGCCCACACCGCTCAAACAGCGCCGCATCGTCCGTCACGGCCCACCCTTGCGTCAGCGCCTGCTGATGCGCCTCTTTGAGTTGCTGTACCTCAAACCCCTGGGGCGTCTGCGCGGCCCATAGCTGGCTGCGGTCCGGGGTGGCCTGAATGGTGCCGTCCTGGCCCACCTGCTTGATCGTGTCTTTGACGGGCACTGCGGCAATCAGTCCGCTGTGGTTCAAAAGTGCCTGGCTGCAGCGATCAAACAGAGCTGGCGTCGCCAAGCACCGTGCCCCATCGTGAATCAGCACATGACTAGCTGTTGCGGGCAGCGCCTGCAGACCGTTATAAACCGACGCCTGTCGCGTGTCTCCACCCGGAATGAAATGGACGGGCAGCTTCAGCGCTAGCGCGGTCAGAATGTCTTTAAAGTCGGGCTCATCTACCGGCTGGGCAATCAGCCCCACCCACTCGATCGTTTTAGACGCCGCTGCCGCCAGCAGCGTCCAGGCCAAGATAGATTTGTCGAGCAGCGGCAGCAGCAGCTTATTGCGATCGCTGCCCATGCGCTTGCCGACGCCTGCTGCCGGAATCAAAAGATGCACGCCTTGCCCTCCATTTGACCTGTTTGGCCGACTTCGTGAAGCCCGCTACCCAGCCTATCGCTAATCTGAATTTTCTCGGACATATCACCGTGTGCGCATGCCACCGTCCTCTAAAATAAGGGGCGAATCATTCACTAAGGCCGCCCATGCGAGTACTGGCGCTAGTCCCTGGCGATATCAGCGAGCAGATTCTTTTTCTTCCGACCCTAGAGAGCCTCAAGCAGGCCTTCCCTAACGCCAATTTCGGCGTCGTTGTTGAACCTCGGGCAAAGTCGGCCTACAGCGTTTCAAAACTGGTCGATGACGTCATCGCCTTTGACTACTGCGCGGCGAACAGCCCAGCTGACTGGGCTAACCTACTTGGGATTTTGCGCGATCGCGAGTTCGAAGTCGCCCTCTGCGCGAGTCCCCGATGGGAAGAAGGTGTACTGCTGTGGCTCAGCGGCATTCCCACACGCATTGCCGACAGCAATACCCGTACCCCCTGGCTCTATACCCAAACCGTCCCGGCCAGTGACAGCAGCTACCCTGCCGATCGCTACCGTGCCCTGCTAACGGGGCTGCAGGTACCAGCCAACGACACCCAAGCGGAGCTAAACGTGCCCGAAGGCGATATCGCCTGGGCCGACGCGCAGCGAGAACAGTTGGGGCTGAAAGAGGGCTACGTCATGATCTATCCTGGCTCAGCCGGAGGCGATGCCTACCCAACCGAGAGCTGGCTCAAAATTATCGAAGACTTTCAGTCTAAGCAGCCCCAGATGGCGCTGGCGCTGCTCAAAGACGATGCCAGCCAGGCGATGGTCAGTACCCTCAGCCGTCGTCAGCAGGCGCTGAAGGTCGTCGAACCCGACAATATTGGTCAGACGGCGGCCCTATTAGCGGGTGCCGACCTGGTCCTGACGCCTGAAAGCTATGTCATGCAGCTGGCCGTTGCGCTTAAGGTCTTTACCCTGGCGATGCTCGGTGCCGACAAAGCCCCCGCCGTTCTCCCCGCAGCCAACGGCAGCGAAACCCGATTTCTGGGAATCCAGTCCCCCACCGGTAACCTGTCGGATCTCTCTCCCGATACCGTTCTACAAAAAGTTTGGGGCGGTTAGCCAGGGGCTGGATAGGGGATTGGCAGACGGCACTGTTTAACGGTTCTTTTCAAAATGGCTGCTGTCCATACCGATAGCTTAAGTAGACCTATAGCTAGACTGTCAGAACGAGTCCATCGGCTACTATCAAGCTGACTTGATAAATGGCGTGAAATTACGCTGGTTCTCATCGTATGCAACGCTGTAGCGGGTTGTATGTAGTCATAGACAGTGATTTAAAGCGTGTATAGCCATCCTCGTCGGGCTTAGGGCCCATCGGTGGATGATGGCAGCGGGCCACGACGCAACGCTCGGGACTCTCCCCGCGTATCCTCCGCAACGTGGTCAACGATATAGCAGCCGCCAGTTCCGCTAGGACAAGGCTGCGACGTCATTGGGTTCTCTACTCAGCGCCGTAACCACACTGGGTGTCCTGATCTCAATGACGCAAACGATATATCTATTTGAAGGAAGGTAAAGATGGAAAAGCTTCAAACCCAAGCATCCAAGCTTTGGCAACTGCTATTTGCGCCTGAGACAGCCGATACTTACCAAAAGATGTTGGCTTTGACCGGTACCATCCTCAAGGAGACGGCGCTGCTGCTGTGGCTGCTGTTCTGTTCGATCTTTGTCCTCGGTGCCTGGCTGGGTAAGACCGGTTTGGCATGGGGGCGCGATACCCGCAGCTGGCTTGATGCCCAGTCTCAAGCCGAGGGCGAGAGTGGAGAAAAGGCGGCCGCGACAGGGCAGGCCATCATGGAAGCGGGTCAAACGGGAGCCTACTTCTTGCTCGATAAAGCCTACGAGCAGCTGGGGCTCGAAAAGCCGGTTCGGCCCGAAAAGCCAGTTGTGACGGTCAGCGCACCGAAGATCTCGCCGAAGCCAGTGGCCACATCTGCGCCAGCGGCTCCTAAAAGTAGCGCGAAACCAAAGTCGTCAGCTGCTAAGAGTCCGGAAACGCCCGTCAAGGAAACTAAAATTGCTGACGAACCGGCTGAAGACAAAGAAGAAACGGGGGCTGCCACCCCATAGTGTGTCTGTCTTATAGTCAGCGCAAGCTAGCCAGTTCAGACACCTGCATCCACAGCCGCCGATTCTCAACTCAAGCGGATCGGCGGTTTTGATTTTAAGGCTGGGGAATCGGCTGAGCCGGACTCAGCTGACGGAGTGACTGCACCGTTTCGATGACGGCTTGGGCCACTTGCTCAACCTCCTCTGCCGTTGTGGTTCGGCCCAGGCCAAAGCGGAGTGAGGCGTAGGCCAAGCCGTCTGACCGGCCCAGCGCTCGCAGAACGTGAGACGGGGTGGTTCGGGTTGAGCTGCAGGCCGCGCCGGACGATAGGGCCACCACTGATCGCAGCCCCAGCAGCAATGCCTGACCGTCTAAGCCCGCAACGCTCACGTTCAGGTTGCCAGGGAGCCGTTGAGTGGGATGACCGTTGAGAAAAACATCAGGCAACGCCTGGAGGGACTGCCATAACCGTTCTCGCAGGCGAGTGAGCCGAACTGACTCGGCGGCCATCTCAGCGAGCCCCAGTTCAATCGCCTGCGCAAAGCCGACAATCTGCGGTGGGCAGAGCGTGCCCGACCGGCGACCGCGTTCCTGCCCCCCCCCGTGGAGTTGAGGGGCGACCTGCACTCTCGGATTTCGCCTGCGCACGTACAGCGCTCCGACTCCCTTGGGGCCGTACACCTTGTGCGCCGTCAGCGACATCAGATGAATGTTCATCGCCCTTACATCCAGCGGTATTTTGCCGATGGCCTGGGCGGCGTCGGTGTGAAATAGCGTATTTCTCTGTTCACAGATCTGACCAATGGCGGCCAGCGGCTGCAAAACCCCAATCTCGTTGTTAGCGGCCATGATCGACACCAAGATCGTATCGGGCCGAATCGCGCTGTCCAAAACGTGTAAATCGACCCGTCCGTCGGCCTGCACCGGCAGATAGGTCACCTCAAACCCCAACGTTTCCAGATAGCGGCAGGGGTCAAGTATGGCGCTGTGCTCGGTCTGCAGCGTCACGATATGCTTGCCCGACGAGAAATAGGCTTCTGCAGCGCCCTTGATGGCTAGGTTGTTGGCCTCGGTCGCACCGCTGGTAAAAACAATCTCTTCCGGTTCAGCATGGATGGCGGCAGCAAGGGTTGCACGCGCCTGTTTGACCGCAGCTTCAGCCGTCCAACCATAGGGGTGAAGACTGCCTGGATTGCCAAAATGCTCGGTAAAAAACGGCAGCATTGCCTCTAGTACCCTGGGGTCCACTGGCGTAGTGGCATGGGCATCCATATAAATGGGCCCGGCGGGATGAATAGGCGCGGACGATGGCTGGGTCATGGGAGCTAAACGCAAAGGGGGGTCGTCCTTCTAGCTTGCCGGATGCAACCCAAAATGGCTACAGCAGGATAAACCGATTCAAAAGACCAATGGCCTTGTAGGTGTGGGTCGGTGTGGTGGTCTGGTAGATCGTAAAGAGACCGTAGTTGCTGATTTCGGTACTGCTGAGCAGGATGCCCTCAATGTCTGCTGCTCTGAGACGACGACCGCTGTGTAGGGAGAGTTCGCAGGTTTCCCCCAGGCTTTGGCCGACCTTCCCCAACCACTCGTCTAGCGTCTCGGCCCGACAGAGGTTGTCTGCCATGGTCTGGGTTAGGGTGTCGGCTGCAAAAGCTGTGTAGTCTTCTGGTTTAGGATTGGTGAAGACCATTACCCCGGCGAGCGCGCCCAATCCGAGCAGCCCGATGCGTGCAATTTTCATGGATTTTTGTCAGGTATGCTGACCTATCTACTGATATGTGAGCACATTTGCTCGGCTGTGACGGATGGGAGGTGCCCAGAAACTGAAGCGTCCGTCTGCCATCGATTTCGGTTATGAATACCCCGACCCATGCGATTTTGAATTTGGCGATTTTGGGGCGCAAGTCTCGCCCGGAATGGAATAGTCCAATTATCTGGGGAGGGCTGATTCCTGACCTGGCCATGTTTGTATTTTTTGGCTGGGCTACGGTGGGTACGGATATGAACAGCGCCCAAATCTGGGGCGAAGCGTACTATGCCCCGTTCTGGCAAAACCTATTTGACCTGTGGAACTCCATCCCCCTGGCGCTGGTGGGGATTGGCGTGGGCCTATGGCTACGGCGACGACGGCGGTTCAGCGCCATTGGGGTATCGCTCATCCTTTGCTGTGCCAGCGTTATGTTGCATTGTCTGGTTGACCTTCCCATTCACGCAGAAGACGCCCACCGCCACTTTTGGCCGCTGAGTAACTATCGGTTCGAGAGTCCAGTTTCCTATTGGGATCCTGCTAAGGGCGGGCAGGTATTTGCGCTGTTTGAGATGCTCCTGGCGCTGGGGTTGAGTGTGTATGTGTTTCGGTGGTTGCGATCGCGACTCACTCAGGGCCTACTCATTTTCAGTAATCTCTTATTTTTGACCTTCTTCATTGGTTTCTACCTGTTCTGATCTGCTGGTGCTGGTTAGTCAGCACTGAAGCAGACAATGACCGCCCAGCAGCCTCCCGATAGGAGAGGGCCGCTGGTTCGTAAGGGGCGGCAGGCAGAGCTAGCTAGCCGCGGACGAGGTGGCCAGCGGGCGAGGCGAGGCCGAACGGAGACGGGGCGGGGCAGGCGGCTGTAGCCGGTTCCGTCGGTCTGAACGCTTGACGGGGGGCGGCACCCGTCGCTTCCGTCTCTCTGGCAGGTCAGTCGGGCCAACGGGCGCGGCAGTGCGAATCGCGGGCTGTAAGCGGACCGGTTCTTCGGGCGGCGGTGCGATCGCAGTGGGTCGTACCCGGTCTAAATGCCGCAGATAGGTCATGATTTCTTCCCCCAGGCCCTGGTAGTCAAGCCAGCCCATGCGATCGCGTCCGGCTAGGTCTCGCAAGGGCACCCCAGCCAGCGCAGCCTTCGGAAACCCGACTGACCGTCGAATCAGCGAGTCAAATACCGGTACCCCGTGGGCCTTGAGATTGGCCCGCAGCAGCTCGCCTTCTCGGCTGGGCTTGGGCGGCACGATCGTTAAGAGGGCCCGACAGGGAGCCCGGCGCAGATCCTTAAGCGTTTGTAGCATCGGATCCAGGCTGACGATATCCGGTGTGGTTGGCAAAATCATTAGGCTCGACCCGTTCGCCAACTCCTCCAAGTCGCCGCTGTCTGGACGCGCAGGCGTATCGATCACTACGTAGTCCTGTCCTCGAAAAATCGACTGTGCCTGCTGCTGCGAAGTCGAACAGCTGATCAAATCGGACACTTTAAACGGCAGATCTCCCCGGGCTGCCCAAGACAGGGCCGTACGATTGGGATCGCCATCAACCAGCAGCGTTTTACCAAAGTTGCTCAAATAGGTCGCAATGTGAATGGCCGTCGTAGATTTGCCAACGCCGCCCTTGTACCCCGTAACTGCAATAATTTTCATCGTTTAGTCGCTATCACGTAGACGTCACCCGTCCAACTGTCTGAACAGATGGCAACCAAAAGTACACGTTTTTTTTATAAACGACAACTAAATACAATTTAAGCAGACTTTTTATCCGTAATCCTGACTTAACCCGGCTTTCCAGCACATCTGTCCTCAGCATTTACACAGATGCTCTCAGCCTATTTTCAGAAATCTATCAGTCCGCCTTCACACCCGCGCAGCATCATTGAAATGTTACATACACTACAAAAGGAGGCTGTGATGAAACGCTTCATTCTCTCTTCAGCATCCCTTCTCTTAGCGCTGACGGCTGCGATTCCACTAGTCAAGGCCACGACTGGCGTACCTTCTCCAGAGGCTGACAGGCAGACTTTGAGCGAAAAAGCCCAGGTAGACGCCACCATCGTCGAATGGCGTTGGGATAATGTCGAAATCTAGGGAAAAATTTCGAGATCTAGGGAAAAATGGATTAACTCAAATTCAGCGGATCGACATCAATGCTGAGGCTGACCTGCTTGCCGACGCAGTGACGTAAATCGCTCACCGTCGGCAGGGGCCGATCCGCTGGACTTTTTAACAGAACCTGCCATCGATAGCGGTTAGCGACTCGCAAAATCGGCGCTGGAACCGGACCGAGAATATCCACTCCGGACGTCAGTTCTGCTGTTTGCAGGGCTTGCACACAGGTATAGGCGGCCTGTTCTACCGCCGTTGCATCCAGGCTGCTGAGCCGCAACAGGATTAGGCGTCCATAGGGCGGATAGCCCAGCGCTCGTCGCTGGGCCTGCTCTTGCTCAATAAAGTCCGCGTAGCTGTGCTGCTGCACCGCCTGAATAGCGAAGTGTTCGGGCGTGTAGGTTTGGACGATGGCCTGCCCAGGCAGTTCACCGCGCCCGGCTCGGCCTGCGACCTGGGTCAGCGTCTGAAAGGCTCGCTCCGCCGACCAGTAATCGGCCAGGTGCAGCAGCCCGTCCGCCGCCATCACGCCCACTACCGTTACCCTGGGCAGGTCAATCCCCTTGGTGAGCATTTGAGTGCCGACCAGCAGGTCTGCCTCACCGTCGGCGAACCGCTGCAGTAGCGCCCGGTGGGCTCCCTTCGCCCGAGTTGTATCGCTGTCGAAACGGATGCAGCGAACCTCAGGAAAGTTTTGGGCCAGATCGTCGACCACGCGCTGGGTCCCGCTGCCAAAATTTTTAAGATAGGGGGAGCCGCAGTCGGGGCATTGAGCGGGCTGTCCCTGGGTAAACCCGCAGTAGTGACAGCGCAAATAGGCCGCTGTGCTCGGTCGGTGGTAGGCCAGCGACACATCACAGTTGGGGCATTCCACCACGTACCCGCAGCTGCGGCACGAGACAAACCGACTGTGCCCTCGCCGCTGAATAAACAGCAGACCCTGATGTCCGTCGGCCTTCATCTGTTTGAGCGCGGCCTGTAGCGCCCGGCTAAACATCGACCGATTGCCCTCGTACAGTTCCTGTCGCATATCGACCACTTTGACCGGCGGCAGCGGTCGGGCGCTGATGCGGGTAGGCATCGATAGATAGTGCACCGCAGGTGGGCGTATGGAATCGTCGGGCTGCCCAAGTTTCCCGGGCGATTCCTGAGCCGCGTCTTCAACGTTGCTCTGGGCCGCTATCCAGCTTTCCAAGGATGGGGTTGCCGACCCCAACAGCAGTGGACAGTCTACTTGCTGTGCCCGCCACTTGGCGACCGTCCGGGCGTGATAGCAGGGCATGGGCTGATCTTGCTTATAGCTGCTGTCGTGCTCCTCATCCAACACGATCAGCCCCAGATTGGGCAACGGCGTAAAAATGGCCGAGCGGGTTCCAATGACAACCTTGGGCTGAGGGCTGAGCAGATGCCGCCAGGTATCGTAACGTTCGCCCTCAGATAGGCCGCTGTGATAGACGCAGACCTGTTCCCCGAAGCGGCTGCGGAAGCGGTCAGTCAGCTGAGGCGTGAGCCCAATTTCAGGCACCAGGACCAATACCGATTTTTGGGCGGTCAGGTAAGGGGCGATCGCCTGCAAATACACCTCGGTTTTACCTGACCCGGTGACCCCGTGGAGCAGTATCCGGGCATAGCCCGAGAGCCCCGCTAGCGATTTGAGCACCTGGGCCTGATCGGGGGTTAGCGCCTTTGGCTGGTCAGGGGACGCTTGCGAATGGCTGCCGACTCTCAGCACTTCGCGCGGCTGAATCGTCAGGTAGCCTCGATCGGCCAGTCGTCGCAGCGTTTGGCTGGTGGTGTGCAGCCGCTGTAGGGCATCGCTGAGCCACAGTTCGCCTCCCTGGCGCTGCAGCGTCAGCAGGATTTCTTGCTGACGCGCGCTCAAGTCCGGATCTGCGACTGACGGGCCAGCCGTGGTGGTCACTGCCTGTCTGAGCTTGGGCTTGGGGGGCTGGGGTGGGGCGATGTAGCTCTCTACCCAACCCGCCTGTAATAGCTGCCGTAGGGCGTTACGGGCCCCGCGCTGCTGTCGCTGCAGGTATTGCCAGGTGTACTCACCTGTTGGGGAGCGTTCTAGCAATGCCAGAAGCTGTCGGGCTGTTGGGCTCAGGCACTTCTTTTCTAAACGCGATTCTGGTCCTGCCGACCGATTGATCAGTCTCAACTTCCGCTGTGATTTAGCCAGCAAACCTGGCGGCAGGGCCGTACGAATTACCTGGATTAACGGTGTTTGGTAATAGTTAGCAACCTGTTCTAAAAGCTTCCAATAATCTTTAGAAAAAAAGCCGTGACTGACGACATCAGTGACTGCTTTTAGCTGTAAGGTCATTCGATCGGGCGTAGTGGGTGGAACCCATCGAACTGCGATCGCACTAAGCTGACGACCGCTAAATGGAACACTCAAAATATCGCCTATTTGTATAGACAAATGACTGGGGACAGCATAGGTATAGAGACCCTGAACGCCGGGGCAGTCCACCAGTGCCTCAACGGCTAAATTGCTCTCCACAGTGGGGGTTTCAAGACTTTCCTGAGACATCAAAGCGGCGTACAAGGTATTCAAACCGTATCAAAATTTGCAGATTTTCACCGTCAGACAATTCTGAGAAAACAGCCAAATTAGAGCTTATTTCTTAAAATCGTTACACAGCGTAAAATAATCTAAAAATCGTTACATTTGCATCCTAAGCTCATTGTTGAACGCCCTTTTGCCGACTTAAAAGCTATCAGAGTGAACGGTCATCTTGGAGCAGGTTGCTATAGTAGAGCTGACTGGCAGATGGATAACATTGACTTTGCCTTTCGTTAAGGAATTGCAATCAAACTATTTGGTTAACATGGCTGCCTCCTTCAAAGCTAACGGTAACGCTGAATCTCACGCTATCGAACCGGCTCTTGCTGTCACCGATGCCCGGACCAGGAAGGCACGTGCGGCTGAGCAGGAACATTCTCAATCGGGACAGTCCAAAGATAGTTCCAATTCGACCGCGAAACAGTCTGCCAAGCGATCGGCATCAAAGCGTCTCACCTCCTCTGCTATGGAAGGGACAGTTGAGTCTGCTGCGACTGAGTTGCTGACCGACGCCGATGGCGACAGCTGGGCCTTAGACGAGGGCACCAATGCGAGTGACCGGGCTAGAACTGGGGACGGTAACGACGTCGTCTCCGACGGTAGCGACGCTGACGACGATGGCGGTCGCCCCTCAGCCGCGCTCTATCGTAAATCACTGACCGACGATGCGGTCGGTGCCTTCTTTAAAGAGATGGCTCGATATCCCTTGCTCAAGGCCGATGAAGAGATCGAGCTGGCCCGTCAGGTCCGTTTCCTTGGTGAGGTTGAAGCCCACGCCGAGGCCCTGAGCAAGACGCTCAAGCGGTCACCCTCGACCGATGAGTTAGCGGCCTCGTTTGACCTGGAAACGGCTGCGTTTAACCAGCAATACCGCGAGGCCAATAGCGCCAAGCGTAAAATGATTCGTTCGAACCTGCGTTTGGTGGTCTCTATAGCCAAGCGCTATCTCAACCGAGGCGTTCCCTTCCTGGATCTGATTCAAGAAGGTGCGCTAGGCCTGAATCGGGCCGCGGAGAAGTTTGACCCTGACAAGGGGTACAAGTTCTCGACCTATGCCTACTGGTGGATCCGGCAGGGCATTACGCGAACCATTGCCAACGATGCCCGCACCATTCGGTTGCCTATCCACATTGTCGAAAAGCTAAATAAGCTTAAAAAGGCGAGTCGAGAGCTGCGCAAGCAGCTGAATCGCAATCCGAGCGAAGCCGAGCTGGCTGCGGCGCTTGAGGTGACCCCCGATCAGCTCCGGGCGCTGCAGCAGGTTCGGCGCAAGTCGCTGTCACTCAACCATCGGGTCGGTAAAGGTGAAGACACCGAGTTAATGGAATTGCTCGAAGACGGTAATACCCTCTCGCCCGAGTCTAAAATCAGCGAGTCGATGATGCGGCAGGAAGTGTCCGATGTCCTGACCGAGGTGCTCACCGAACGAGAGAAGGATATTATCTCGCTGCGCTATGGCATCACGACCGGCGAACCCCACACGCTTGAAGAGGTGGGCGGCATTTTTAACCTCTCCCGGGAGCGGGTACGCCAGATTCAGACCAAGGCGATGCGCAAATTGCGTCGCCCACAGGTTGCCTCTAGGCTCAAGAACTGGCTGAAATAGGCGGGTAATCCGATCATCGGTCAGGTTGCCTAAGCGTCTGCGGTCTCAATCTGGATGACCTAGCCCTGTAGGGTGAATGACCTGGCCTTGTAGGGGCCGCGCCTACATCGCGACTCGGCGGTTAGAGCTTCGTAGCGTAACGTTCACTCCTTCAGTGGTCTGCTCAAGTACCAGCAGTGGGGTGGGCTTAGCCTTTTGATCCCAGCTCATGTTGGCAATCCGTCCCAGGAGCGTGGGCTGCCAGAACTGCTCATCCCGATCGGTGCTGAGAAAGTTCTCAATACAGGCGATAATCTCTTGAATAATGCTCGAAGTGGGCTGGGCCGGATTTTTGGTTAGTTTGATCTGGATTCGGAACAGCACCCGCTTGCGCCCGCCGTCACCTGCCTTGTGCTCGACATCGAAGGTTTGGTCGATGGCACGGGGCTTGCTGGGTAGCCCAACCACGCCCTGCTGGGCCTGTTGGGGCCGTAGGGCCACGCTAAGCTGCTGCTTGACCTTGACTTTGAGCTGATTCACCACCGAGAAGTGGAACTGCTCTTCTTCCATCCGCATCCGCAGATAGTCGAGGTTAAAGTCTCGCGAGTTGATCAGGTCAGGGTTGCGCTCCATTTTGGCAATGGTGGTCAGCGCTAGCTTAAGCCGCTTTTGTAGTTCCTTATTTTTGCGCGACTCAAACTTGAGCTTGCGTCGCACGAACATAAACTGCACCTGCGAGACAATCCCTAAAACAACCAGGGCACCCAACAGCCCCAGAGCGGTATTGTTCCAGTTCGAAGGGAGGGTCGTAGGCTGTTGCGTTTGGGCGGCAACGGGCACCAGGATAGTATTTGACATAGCTGCACGTTTACTTCTGCGTTACACCAAGCATGCCCCTCCGGTAATTTAAATGTAATCAGAGGATCTATCGAACGTACATGAAGTTTTGGTGTGCAGCCAAGAAGATCCGTCTGGGCCGGATGAAAGCTAGTGCCGCCAGCGTGCGCGGTATCCCCGAGCATCGATGTGGCTTAACGAAGGGTATCGGGTATATCTGCCGAGCCCACCCGGCCACCAGGGATCGAGTGCCCAGTAGATTTGATTGCCGGTGAGGCCCGGTACATAGAAATCGATGGCATCCCCCACGATGTGGCGGCTGTTGGAGGCGCCGCCGACTCGCCGATTGACGGCGGGGGGGCGGTACCAGCTGGTGATAATAAAGGGCCGCCCAATGCGATCTCGGGCCTGCTGAGCCAGTTTGGCGATTCGAATCATGCCATCGACGGTTGCCTGATTGGCTGGCATCCGAGCCCCGCCTCGGGTGGCCTCGGCCCAGGTAAAGTTTCCATTGGGGATGATGGCCGCGTCTAGCTGCAGGTTGTAAGGCGTCCAGCGGCTGGGGCGGGGGGGCTTTGGCGCGGGCTTGGGCGGTGGTGCGGCATCAACGCTGTTGCGCTCGGCTCGGGTCATGCGCCGGACGTCCTCAAACAGCGACTGGATGGCGTTGACGCGGCGGTCGAGCTTTCGCCAGATTTGAACCAGACGAATCAGGGCCTCGCGCTGTTCGGTGGTTTCTTTGTACAGCTTGGGGACGTCTTCGTAGAACTTGAGCAGGGCCTGGTCAAGCTGCCGGGCCGCCGTTGCTAGGGCCGCCGGGTTGTTTTTGTTGGCGGTCAGCTCCGCTGGGCTGATGCCGAGAGTTGCGATCGCACTGGTCTGGGAAGCCAGCCCTTTCCAGGTGCGATAGGCTTCGGTCAGGGCAAACCGCTGATAGCCCGTATTTTGATAGTAGTCAGGCACCCGTTCGACAAAGGCAATCAGCGCCGGATCGACAATCTGCAGATTGGTCTCACCCGCGTAGGGATCGGTGCTGCCGATGTAGTCAATGGCCTCTTTGCGCGAGTCCAACTGCTTCCATAGCTGCACCAGCCGCAGCAGCGCCTCACGCTGGTGGGGATAGCCCGAGTAAAACCGAGACACCTGCCGAATGAAGTCGACCAGCGCCTTGTCCAGCTCGGCCTCGTCGGGCACGTCGCCTTCGATTGGGACTTTCATGGCCTCAATCGTGGCCTCATGGGTGTCCAGCTTGCGCCACAGCCGAGCGGTTTCGAGCAGCGCTTCTCGCTGAAAGTCGAGCCGTCCGTAGTTGGGGGCGATCCGCTCAGAAAAGGCAATCAGTTCATCATCGAGCTCGGCCAGGTTATGGGGCAGCGCGTCTGCGCCGTAGTCGTAGGCGATGTCCTCGTCCATTGCCCGAATCAGCTGCTCGCCGTTGCAGGGTTCTAACCGGGCGGCGGCTTCGTCGTTGCTGGGCGGGGCATAGCCCTCCGCCACCCGCTGCAGGTAGCGGTCGCTGTAGCGGGCTTTGCTGGCATCCCACAGATCGCGCCCATTCCAGCCCTCTGCCGTCAGCGCACTGGTCAGGCTTCGAATCGTGTTAGCTGCGTACTGTACCTGTTCTGGAAAGGTATTGACCTCATCCGCAGAAATTTTATTCGCGGGTGCAATCCCCAAACCGGTCTCCCCATCTGTCAGGTTGGGGGACTCGTGGACATCGTAGAGCGCTGCCAAAATTGGCTTGTAAATGCCAGCTCGCTCGGCTTCTAGGAGATAGTAGTAATTGCGCTGGTCGGGAGTCAGTTCAGCCATAGCTCAGCGTTCTCAATGTAGACAACCTGTAATGCTCACCAGAGGGTAACCCCATGACGTCCACCCTGCAACCCTTGACCAGCCCTGCCGGGCAAGCGGCGCTGGCCCAGGTCCGCCTGATTGCCACTGATATGGACGGCACCCTGACTGAATCGGGGCAGTTTACGGCCCCGCTATTGACCATGCTTAAGCGGCTTCAGGCCGCCAACGTCCCGGTGGTGATCACGACGGGTCGCTCGACAGGCTGGGTCAGTGCCGTGATCCACTATCTGCCGGTGGTCGGGGCCATGGCCGAAAATGGCGGCGTTTACCTCAGTAAAGACAATCCTCATCCCCATCTGATGGCGCCAGGGCTAGACGTTGCCGCACACCGACAGACGTTAAAAGCCCAGTTCGATCGGCTGCGTCAAACCTACCCGAATCTGCAAGAAGCCCCCGACAACCGTTTTCGCCTGACCGACTGGACCTACGATGTCGCCGGTCTAACGGACGCCGACTTGAGCTGGATGGAAGACAGTTGCCAGGCCAACGGTTTTAGCTTTACCTACAGTACGGTGCAGTGTCATATCAAGCCGGGCCCCCAGGACAAGGCTAACGGTCTCAAACGGACTATTGCAGCGCATTTTCCCCATCTATCAGCCCATCAGGTCCTAACCGTTGGCGATAGTCCCAATGATGAAAGCCTTTTCAACGCCGATTTATTTCCGACTTCCGCAGGCGTTGCCAATGTCCGACATTACCTCGGGCAGCTAGCACACCATCCCGCCTTTGTGACCCAGGCAAACGAGATAGAAGGCTTTTGCGAAATCAGCCATCTGCTGTTGACCCACCAAAGCGCAGGCAAGCCGGTTGAGGCGGCCAGATTATGACATTCGCTCAGCCCAGCCCCGCATCTTACCGGGGTTCAGCAAACCATAGGGGTCGACCTTTTGCTTGAAGGCCAGCTGCGCCTCGTCAATTTCTTTGCGGCCCCCGTCTTCGAGAATGTAGGTGTGGGGGTTAGCGATGAACGCGCCTTGGTCCTCGTGGTAGCGAATGATCTCGTTCAGGCGATCTTCGGTGGTGTAGCGCACCAGCTGCAGCGCGGCGGGAATGTTTTGACCGTGGACGCGCATGAACTCAAGGTGCAGCATCACCTCGTTGCCGAAATGCTCGTGCATGTGGGCTAGCAGCTTTAGCTCTGGGTCATAGGGAAACAGCGTTTGCAGGTAGGTCAGGCTGGGGTCTACGTTGCGCGCGTGCAGCGTCGTGTGATTCCAGGTGAATTCTCCAATCGCGGCCCCCTTCGCCGCATCCTGGGCGTTTTTGGTATACGTCAGGGTACCGCCATAGTCTTTGATCAGGTCCTGTAGCGGCTCCAAGCAGGATTCAGAAACGATTAGCAGGGCCGCAGACTGGCCCGCTGGCAGCGACGACTGCAGGGCCGCGAAGTAGCTGGGAATTGGCCAGGCGTGAATGCTGACCAGCTTCTTGATGATGGCGTCTGCATCACAGAGCGCCTGACCAAAATGGGCGGCGGTCATGAAGTCGTCGAAGGTGACGATTACCTCAGCCCAGGGGTAAGCAGGTGCGAGGGGAATTTCGAGTTCGGTGATGATGCCGTTGGTGCCGTAGGCGTGATTCACCTGCTGCACGTCGTCGCTCCGGAGCTCGATTACGCGGGGTTCATCTTCCATCGTGACGACGCGAACGGCGTGGAGGCTGCCGCGATCGCGCAGCTGCCCGTACATCACCGAGCCGATGCCGCCGCTGCCGCCACCGATAAAGCCTCCAATCGTTGCGGTGCGGTAGGTCGACGGGGCCATACGGATCTCCCAGCCCTGGGGGCGCGTGATCTTGTCAATTGCGGCTAGCTTCGCCCCCGGTTCGACGCAGGCTCGGCCCGGCTTCACCCATTTCACCCGGTTCATTTTGGTCAGGTCCAAGATCACTCCACCCTCCAGGGGAATGCACTGGCCGTAGTTGCCCGTGCCCGCCCCGCGCACCGTCAGCGGGACCTTGGCCTGCACGCAGGCTTTCGCGACCTGCAGAACTTCTGCCTCGTTGGTCGGCCGCACAACCAGTTCGGCCACCTTGTCGGCCAGTTTTTGCGCCAGGACCGGGCTGAAGTAGTAGTAGTCCTTCGACAGTTTGGCAACCTGGGTCGCGTCTTCGATCATTTCAAGCTCGCCCAGGTCGGCGCGTAGGGTCTCTAGGGTTGCTGTCGAAGTCATAGGGGGTAAAGGGTACAGCTCTGCTTTAACTTAGCGCAGTCAGTAAATCGCTAGCGTTAGCCACGAACCCAAAGCACTGATTGACGTTGTAGACCGTCGCATCCATGCAGTACTGGGGCGAAGTCGTCGCCGTGCACTCTCGCAGCAAAATGCAGTCGTACCCTAGGAAGTTGGCGTCTTGCAGGGTGCAGAGCACGCACTGGTCGGCATTGACGCCAGCAAACAGCAGTGTGGTTTTGCCCAGGTTTTTGAGAATGCTGTCGAGGGGCGTATCCCAAAAGCCGCTCATGCGGTACTTGTCTATCTGAATGTCGGCAGGATCAGCAGGCAGCTCATCCACCACGGCAGCGGCCCAGCTACCCTTGGTCAGGACCGGTGCGCCATTGCTGGGGAGGGGATCGGTGAGCCCTATCCCTGTCCCCGTTGGGTTGTAAACGTGGCGCAGTCCGGCGCTGATATTGAGCAGGTCGGGACGGTTCCCCCAGTTGACCCAAAGGATGGGGATCTGAGCACTGCGAAGTGCGGGCAGTAGCTGTTGTAAGGGTTCGATCGGGGTTCTAGCCGGGCTTACGTCCACGCCAATGTGAGCCAGCCAGCCATCGGGGTGGCAGAAGTCGTTTTGCATATCGATGACCAGGCAGGCCGTCTTGGCCAGGTCAATCGTGAGCTGCTTGGTGTCGCTTTGGAAGCGGACGAGGCGAGGGGGCAAGGGCGGGCGGCTCAAGTCGGCCTGCTGGGCATTGACCTGCCAAGCGTTGGGGGGCGTACCGAGTGTCTGTAAATTGCTCATGCTAGGGCTCACGGTAGGGATTGCAGCTGCTCCACTGCTAATGGATCCGGACAGAAAGATTCAGTGTAAATATTTAGCGCAAGTCAATGCAAAAAGGAGTGCCCCGGTCGGGGCACTCCCTTGAATACTAGGCTGTGATGCTAGCTTGTGAGCGTCAACGTGTGAAGGGGATCAGGCCAGCGTGCCAACGGCAGCCAGTGCCAGAACCGCGCAGACCAGATAGAAAGTGCCGACAACCTGGATCTCAGACCAGCCAGACAGCTCGAAGTGGTGGTGTAACGGGGCCATTTTGAATAGGCGCTTGCCGATGCCGTCCGGCCCTTTGGTGGCCTTGTAATAGGCGACCTGAGCGATGACTGAGACGGTTTCGAAGAAAAACAGCAGGGTCACCAGCAGCAGACCCAACAGGTTACCGCTGAGGATGCCGACCGCTGCCAGCGCGCCGCCCAGGGCCAGGGAACCGGTATCTCCCATGAAGACCCTAGCAGGGTTGCGATTGTGGGTGAGAAAGCCGACGCAGGCACCGCTGAGGGCTGCGCAGAAGACCATCAGTCCAGGGAATGTGGGCGCGACTAGAATGCCGAGACCCAAAAGTGCGATCGCACCCGTCCCGCCCATGAGCCCATCCACACCATCTGTCAGGTTAGTGGCATTACTCTCGGCGACCAGCGTGAACCCAGCCAGCGGCCAAAACAGAAGTCCGAGGGGGATTGAAATCCCCAACGGTAGTGCCACGGTCGTAATATCGGCGGGCTGAGTCGCTAGTGCCCAACCACAAAAGGCAACCGCAAAACCGATCTGGAGCGCCAGCTTCATCTTGGGCGAGATGCCCTTATTAGACCGCTTCTGCAGCACTTGCCAGTCGTCTAAGAGGCCGATGAAGCCGTAGGCCAAAGTCAGCGCACAGACCGCCAGCACGTTTGCGCTAGCGCCCGCAAACAGCAGCGCCACCACAATGGCCACGGGAATGAAGAAGATGCCACCCATGGTCGGGGTCCCTGCCTTCTTGAGGTGGGCTTGGGGACCGTCTTCGCGGATGAACTGCCCTGCCTTGAGTGCCTTAAGTAGCGGCACCACTACGTAGCCTAGAAGCGATGAGCCAACGGCTGCCACCAAAAAGGGCAACGATAGGCTGGGCTCTAAAAATAGATTACGTCCGGCGGCCAGATCGAGACCTAGGGCCGCACTGACTAAACCGACCGTTAAAATGAGCGATAAACTGACGCCCGAGAGCCCGATGGGTCCCGAGGTGAAAAACTTAGCATCCACAGATTTATTCCTTCACACACCACATAGCTTCAAGCTCGCTGGCGAACTTTTCGCTAAAACTATTCGCTCAACCAAGGCTGAAATATAAAATGAGCCCTCACTCGCCCTGATTTTACGATGATTTTTCGAAATGTCTAGGGTTAAATACCTAAAACCCCGGAAAATTATTCCTGAGGGGCTTAATCATCGTCGTCGCTGTCGTCCGAATCATCCGCCTCCTCGAAGCTGTTATCCTCGTTGCCCATCAGGTCCGAAATTTCTTCGCTGTCGGCTTCGTCAAGCGCTGGGTCCGTTTCGCGACTGATCAGTCGACCGGTACTTTCGAGCCATTTGAGAATGGACGAATTACGGCGTTCTGGAATCACGGGTGCGTGCTGAGTACGGGGGTATTGATGAACTGAAGGGTTGTAGTCGCTCATAAAATGGATAAGGGTAAGGATAACGAGAGGGGCTGATTCTTTTTTCCGCTGACTGAGCTGTAGAAGCCGGATAGTTTGGTTGGGCAGGTAAGCCAGACGGCTGGACGATTCGCATAGGCTCGCCCGCTTGACGCCGTGGGCTACATACTATACCTCAGTGTCTTCTTCCAGCCTAGCGACTTTTTACAGTAACACTGTGCTTATTACCGAACTTCTTCGGTGGGGTCAACAGTGCAGACAGAAAAGTTTATCTGACGTCCCGTTACGTTCGTAGATAACCCAATTTGCGAAAAATTCGATCACCCTGGGCGGAGCAATTTTAGAGTGACCATCTGCTGCCGTTCACTAACCCTGCTTCAATTCCTTAAAACACTGCCATGTTGGACAAGCTAGATTTGCTCAATGCGATCGCAACCGTCAATCGTGGTCTGCTGGCGACTCCAGAAGACCGGCTCGCCATCCAATCAGCCGTCACCCAGCTGGAAGACCGTAATCCGACCCCTGAGCCTTTGGCAGCGACCGAGCTACTGGAAGGGAACTGGCGCATGCTCTACACCAGTAGTAGCGAACTCTTGGGCATTGATAAAGTCCCCCTGGTCCAGTTGGGTAACGTTTACCAGTGTGTGCGACTGGCGACGCGTCAGATCTATAACTTTGCTGAGCTGACGACGTTGCCGTATTTGGAGGGGCTGGTTTCGGTGGCGGCGACCTTTGAGCCGGTATCGAGTAAGCGGGTGGAGGTGTCGTTTGAGCGTGGGGTGTTTGGGCTACGGCGACTGTTGGGGTATGCCTCGCCGGATCAGTTTATTCAGAAGCTGGTGGCGTCGCCGAAGCTGAGTTTGCTGGAGGGGATTGATTTTCCGATTAGTTCGGACCGGCCGCCGGGGTGGTTGGAGATTACGTATTTGGATGAAGACATGCGGATTGGGCGGGGGAATCAGGGGAGTTTATTTGTATTGAAGAAGGTTGGGTAGATTTTTTGGGGTGGAAGTGGGGGATTCTGCGCGGGGATTTCCTCCCCGCTTCCCTCCTGATGTGGGGGAGCCTGGGACCCCCACGCAGCATCTATAATTTCCCCGCGATCCCCCAAAAACCACGACCCATGCCAACCCCCTCCCTCACCCAAACCCACCTCGACCTCCTCGAAACCTGCCCCCGCAAATTCCAGCACATCTTCATCAACGGCCTCTCCGTCCCCCCCGATCCCGAACTCCAAGACCGTGCTACCTGGGGCAACCAGTTTCACCTGCTCATGCAGCAGCAGGCTCTAGCGCTACCCATTGCTGTTATGGAGCCTGTGGATCCCAAAATGATGGCCTGCATTACCCAGCTCAAGCAGGCGGCCCCCGAATTCTTCAACGCCGACCTCGACCCCTGTCGACAAAGCGAAACCCAGCGCACCCTGTCTTTCAATGGGTATCTGCTCACCGTCATCTACGACCTGCTAATACTGGGTCCGCAGCAGGCGCAGATTATCGACTGGAAAACCTACCAGCGCACCCCTCAGCGAGACCGGGTCGAAAAGAATTGGCAGACCCGCCTCTATTTATATGTGTTGACTGAGACGAGCGGACTTGAACCCGAGCAGGTCTCGATGACCTATTGGTTTGTCCGGGGGCGCGATCCTGAAGCGGGGCAAACGGTGCCTGAATCCTATCGGTTTAGCTACTCGCGATCTCAACACGACAGGACCCGGACTGAGCTAACCGAGCTGACCCACCGCCTGACCCGTCTGCGGGCGCTGAATGATTTCCCCAAAGTCGACATCTCGACCGGCCGATGCGACAGCTGTACCTTCGCACGCCGCTGCGGCAGAGCCGAGCTAGGCAATGAGCGACCGACAGCAGCCCTAAGCCTCGACCTAGCCACCGTTGAAGAAATCCCCCTGTGAGCAAAGTGCTACACGCTTAAGAGATAATAGTGTCAGAGACCCTAAGCAATGGGGTTAGAAAGATAAATCTGCCTTGTAGTTGGCATAAAAAATTATCTATTCCGAGGCTGGCTTTTTGCCTGCTCGGACATTAAACTGATTTAAGAATAGATTTTTCGCAATGATTTTCTCAATCTAGATAGTTCTAGCTAAATGAGCGGGAGCTCGGAGTTAGCGCTGCTTAGATATCTGAGGAGCACAGAACATGGGCAATGTTTGGCTTGAGACTGGCTGGCTGATTCCGCTGTACCCGCTGTTAGGAGCGCTTCTGAGCGTTCCTTGGTCACCCGCTTTCATCAAAAAGACCGGACCTAGACCGGCGGGTTATGTCAATCTGCTAACGACGATCGTGGGCTTTGCCCATAGCCTGCTGGCGCTGCAGGCTATCTGGGGGCAACCGCCGCTGCACTGGCAATTCACCTGGTTCCAGGTCGCGGATTTGGCCATCCAGGTGCCGTTTACGCTATCGTCGCTGTCTCTGGGGGCCGCCACAGTCATCATGGGGATGAATCTGCTGGTGCAGGTTTACTCCATTGGCTACATGGAGATGGACTGGGGCTGGGCAAGATTCTACGCGCTGCTGGCCCTGTTTGAGGGGGGGATGACTGCGCTAGTCTTTAACGACTCCCTATTCTTCAGCTATCTACTGCTTGAGATTTTGACCCTCGGGACCTACCTGCTGGTGGGCTTCTGGTTTAACCAGTCGCTGGTGGTTACTGGCGCACGCGATGCGTTTCTAACTAAGCGGGTTGGCGACCTAGTCCTGCTGATGGCGGTGATTGCTCTCTATCCGCTGGCGGGCACGTGGAACTACGACGAACTGGGGGTATGGGCACAGTCAGCGCAGCTCTCGCCGCTGACGGCAACGCTGCTGGGTGTGGCGCTGGTTGCAGGACCGATGGGCAAGTGTGCGCAGTTTCCGCTGCAGCTGTGGTTGGATGAGGCAATGGAGGGTCCCTTGCCCAGTACGATTTTGCGAAATTCGGTGGTCGTCTCAGTCGGGGCCTGGGTGCTGATTCGGCTGACGCCAGTTGTAGCATTGTCCGACGTCGCGCAGGGGCTGGCGATTGTGGCGGGCGCGGCGACAGCTATCGGGGGGGCGCTGATTGCGGCCGCTCAGGTAGATGCCAAGCGCGTGCTGTCTTATCTTGCTAGCTCGTTCCTCGGCATCGTGTTTATTGCAGTGGGGGCACAGCAGGTGGGGGCGGCCTACTTCTTGCTGCTGACGTTTGCGATCGCAATGGCCACCCTGGTGTCCAGTGCCGGTTCCGTCATCCTCACCTGTATCACGCAGGACATCACCCAAGTTGGTGGGCTCTGGTCTCGCCGCCCAGTCACGGGCATCTGCTTTCTCATCGGTACCCTCAGCTTTGCGGGCCTGCCCCCGCTAGGTAACTTCTGGTCTCTGCGTACGCTCCTAGACGGTCTCTGGCAGGCAGGCGATATCTGGCTAGTCGGTGTCATCCTTGTGACGAACCTGGTGGCAGGTTTTAGCCTGATGCGAATGTTTGGTCTCATGTTCTTAGGGCCCGTAAAAACAATGAGCGCCCGCGCCCCAGAGCCGATTTGGCTGGTGGTGTTGCCGATGACGATTTTTGCCGCAATGGCCCTGCATACCCCGGTCATTTTGAAATGGCTAGCACTGCTGCCGATTGTCAGAATTGGTGACATGGGGGTATTGCTGCTGTGGTCTAGCCTGATCGGCTGTGCGGGCGGGCTGATCTTTTATGGCCTCCGCTCTATCGAGAATCCCGAGCGTCTGCTACCCGGTTGGCTGGTGAAGCTGCTGGCCTACGACTTTTACACGGCGAAGGTCTACAAAAATACGGTGGTGCTGCTTGTTGGCACACTTGCGACGGTTAGCGACTGGCTGGATCGTTACGTGATAGACGGGCTCGTCAACCTGGTGGGGCTGGTATCGGTCGTCAGTGGCGAAACGCTCAAGTACAACAACACCGGTCGGTCACAGTTCTATGTGCTGACCATTGCTGTCTTCGTGGTGTTGCTCGGCATTTTGATGAGCTGGGTCGCTCTGCCGACAACGCTGATGTCGGTCGGAAATCTCATCGGTTCGATGACGCCTTGATGGATTCAAACGTTGTTGGGTAGTGACTGTAGGCATTTACGCAGAGGGAGTTTGAAATGCTGAGCGTGTTGATTTGGCTACCGGTGGTGGGAGCGGTGCTGCTGTTTGCACTGCCCGCCAAGCAGTCTCGTCTTGGGGCGTTGGGGGTTTCAGGGCTGGCGACTGTATGGGCTGGCTGGCTGTTTGTTCAGTTCGACCTGAGCAACATGGGTTTTCAAATCACTGAGCAGCTCACCTGGTTGCCGGTGCTGGGGCTGGACTACACCCTGGGGCTAGACGGTCTGGGCCTGTTGATGGTGGGCCTGAATGCGCTGCTGGGCTGGATCGCAATTTACTCTACCAAGCTAGATATCGAACGTCCCAAGCTGTTCTATGCGCTGATGCTGATGGTCAGTGGCGCAGTGGCGGGCGCGTTTCTGGCTCAGAACTTCCTGCTGTTTTTCCTCTTTTATGAGGTAGAACTGGTGCCGCTGTACCTGCTGATCTCAATCTGGGGAGGGGAGAAGCGTGGCTACGCGGCCACTAAGTTTTTGCTCTACACGGCCCTGTCAGGGGCGCTGATTTTGGCGGGGGCACTGGGCATGGTCTGGCTGGGTAATGCTAGCGACTTTAGCTATGCGGCCCTGACTCAGGTCAACCTATCAGAACTGTCTCAGGTGCTGCTGCTGGTGCCGTTGCTACTAGGCTTTGGCATCAAGGTGCCGATGATTCCTCTGCATACCTGGCTGCCCGATACCTATGTCGAATCTTCGACGCCCGTCGCGATTTTACTCGGGGGCGTGCTGGCAAAGCTGGGGACCTATGGCCTGCTGCGCTTTGGGTTTAGCCTACTGCCAGAGGGCTGGCAGGTGCTGGCACCGGGGCTAGCGGTGTGGGGTGTGATTACGGTGATCTATGGGGCGATAGTTGCGATCGCACAAAAAGACATCAAGCGCATGGTGGCCTACAGCTCTGTCAGCCACATGGGCTGCATTTTGCTGGGCGCTGCCGCCGGTACCCCCCTCAGCGTAGCCGGTAGCGTCGCCCAAATGGCCTCTCATGGTCTGATTTTGGCGATTCTCTTTGCCCTGGTTGGCCTGATCGAAGACAAGGTGGGCACTCGCGAGCTAGATAAGCTCAATGGGCTGATGAACCCGATTCGCGGCTTACCGGTCATTAGTGCGCTATTGGTCATGGGTGGCATGGCCAGTGCAGGCATTCCAGGTCTGGTCAACTTTGCCACTGAGTTTGTGGTTTTCCAGGGTAGCTTCCGTCAGTTCCCCGTGCCCACTATCCTCTGCGTGTTGGGTACGGGACTGACCGCTGTTTACTTTGTTATTTTGCTCAACCGTACCTGCTTTGGACGACTGGATAACCAGCGGGCCTACTTTCCCCGGGTCACCCTCAACGAAAAAATTCCGGCGCTGGTACTCACAGTTTTGATTGTCGGATTGGGCATCCAGCCGGGCTGGCTACTGCGCTGGAGCGAACCCACTGCCGTCGGTGCTGTTGCCGCCAACATGCGGGTTGAAACCACCTTCGATATTCAACGGTTGTTTACCCCCACAGCGGACCCCAACAACATTGCCCGCCTCCCGTAGGTTGGGTTAGCAAAGCGTAACCCAACACCCCACCCCATCCTCAATTCGCCAACCTTATCCCCACAAAAGTCCGACTTCCCCTCTGCACCCATGACTGCCACCCTCACCAAACCAACCCTGCCCCCCTCCAGTCATCCCCTCTGCGACATCGTCCATCGGCTAGAAGCGGGCGGCTCCATGCTGCCCGACACACCCGAAAATCTTATGCAGATTATCGGTATCTACAAAGCCTACGCCGTACCGATGGACTTCTACTGGCGCGACCTGCTCTACATCGCTGAAAAAGTCTTTCTCAATCCGCTTCCAGCCTTCAAATACTTCATTTCAGAAGGCTATCTACAACGGCCTAATGCCTACGCTGGACCCAACGGCTCCCCCCGGATCTGGCGAGGCGAGGCTGAGGTTCACCCCGAGCTCAAAGAATTTATTGAAAAGGGTGAAGCCGGTCGTAAACTCCCCCGCATATTGCATCACCTCTGGCATGGCCGGGTGAATATGGAGTTCGCCGAAGCCTGCATGCGGGCCATGTTCTGGCACAAAGATATTAACCCTCGCTTCAACGACTATCTGTATACCGACGAGTATAAAGCCGCTGCCGACAAAGCCATCCGCGCTTACTTCAAAGGCAATCCGGTCATGCTTGGGCTCTATAAACTTTTCCCAGACATGTTCCTAGAGAAGGTGAGAGAACTCTCTTACTACGCCAACCTGGGTTTGTTCTGGGAAGTCATGGCCCCTGTCTTCTTTGAGATGTCCGATATCTATGATGAGGGCGGCTTCAAGAGCGTCCCCGATGCGATGAACTTTCTAGTTAACGGCATCTTTGCTATTGCTGGTCGGCCCATCTATCATCACGTCTACATCGGCGATGAATGCTTTGAAATTATTCCTAAGTCCGCTGGATTTACCTGGCTCTACGAGGCGGCGCTGCCCTACGTTGAGGCAGTCTTCTACCGTACCTCACCGTTCAGAGGCACTAAGTCCTACAACGCGCAGGCCGGTCAGGTGCCTCAGGACCAAAAAGATTTTCACTATGGCATTCTCTACGCCGATGTCTTTCCGGTGGGTAGTGCAGGCATTCCCCCCACCCTGCTCATGCAGGACATGATGCACTTTCTGCCGCCTTATTTGCAGGACTACTACGAACAGCATTCTCGCGGCGATGACGACGTGCTGATTCAGCTGGGTATTACCTTTCAGCGGTCGATGTACAACGTGACCTCAGCCGTTATTCAAGCCCTCCGGTGTGCCTTGCTGTATCCACTCGATGATGAGAATCCGGCTCACCTGCAGGCCAATCGAGACTTTTTTGAAGCGCAGATGGACCGGCTTATCCGCCCCGAAGCCCGGCTGAAAGACATTCAAAAACCAACCTATCGATAGGCCAGACCATGAAAACCATTGTTGATATCGCGGTTGAGACAGAAGGCTTCAGCACTCTGGTCGCGGCCGTTCAGGCAGCTGGCCTAGTTGAAGTGCTGCAGTCTGAAGGCCCCTTTACCGTTTTCGCCCCTACGGACACTGCTTTTGCTAAGCTGCCCCCGCACACGGTGCAAACCCTCGTCGAAAACCCACCCCAGCTGGGGCGCATTCTTACCTTTCATGTCGCCTCGGGAATTTGGCACCAGGCTGACCTAGCCAAGGTCGATCAGGTCACCTCAGTAGAAGGCTCTCCCATTCCGGTGCGAACCGGGGAAGCCTTTGAAGTTAAAAACGCGACGGTGGTTGCTGCTGATATCGAAGCCAGTAACGGCATTATCCACGTTATCGATAACGTGATCTTGATGGGCTGAGGCACGAAATTACGATACCGAGGATCTCTGTAACGCTTAACCTATGTGATCCAGCTTGCTGTGTCTTTTGAGAAGACTGTTGGTGGTCTTGAAAACTGCTGTTCGAAACTATAATAGATGCAGATGACTGAAACAAGGCAGCCATGCTTAATCGGGCAGATTTACTATCGCGGATTACGCAAACACCTGGGAAATGTGGTGGACGTCCTTGCATCAGAGAAATGCGAATTCGCGTTGTTGATATTCTAGAAACCCTGGCAGAAGGCGTGTCAACGAGCGAAATCCTCGAAGATTTTCCCGATCTAGAACCTGCGAATATTCAAGCTTGCCTGTTGTTTGCGGCCATGCGCATTGATTTCCCGAGGCTGGTTGCATGACCTTCTGGCTAAATGCCCAGCTGCCACCTAAATTAGCAAGCTGGCTGTCAGCAACATTTGGGGTTGAAGCTGCTACGCATCTCCAATTCTATTGAAATCTTCAGACGGTATCGTCTTCACAAGCTCCGATACTGACCCAGCTGGTTGAGCCATCCTGCCAAATCTCTTTTTTCCAGATAGGCGCATTGTGCTTAAGCGTATCAATCGCGTACTTACAGGCCTCAAATGCCTCGGTTCTGTGGGGACAGCCCACCGCGACCAAAACGCTAATCTCGCCGACTGTCAGCTTGCCCGTGCGATGGTGGATAACAATATGGGTGACGTCAGGCCACTGTTGGCGAATCTCGGCGGCGATCTGTTTGAATACGGCGCCTGCCATCGGTTCGTAGGCCTGATACTCCAGTGCGACTACGGCTTGTCCGTCAGTGTTGTTGCGTACCATGCCGCTCATGACCACGATGGCTCCGTTTGCACCGTCGTCTGCTAGCCGGTAGACCTCTTCAAGAGAAAGGGGCGCAAAGGTAATCGAAAAGTGATCGGCAGTGTTTGATTGGGTTTGGACGTCGAGACTAAAGGGTAGGCCAACGGTCATAGCAGCACCAAAAACAGTAGACCCATTTTACTGAACCTCAGCTAGGGTCGGCTGGCCAAAGCAGGTGCGGCGGCTCCACCAGTAGGCTCCGGCCCCAACCAGGACGTTGGCAGCGGTTGCGGCGAGAAAGATGCCCAGCGGCCCCAGCCACAGACTGCCTAGGTAAGCTACGGGAATATAGAGCACAAACATGCGTACAACCGTCATTACCACGGCTGGGAGGGGTCGTCCTAGCGCATTGAGAGCAGAGCTGGCTACCTGAATGATGCCAGCGGTGCCGTAGCTGAGGGGGACGACGTAGAGGTACTGGGTTGCGATCGCAACCACCCCTTCATCCCCATTAAACAGCGGCGCAATCCACTGCGCCGTCCCAGCCAGCACCCCTGTCACCAGTACGCCCCAGGCCAGACAGAACCCAAAACTGAGCTGAAGCGACCGCGTCACCCGGCTAAACTTCTCAGCCCCCCAGTTTTGCCCGACAAATGGGCCAATGCTGGCCGCCAGTGCCATCAGCACGATCATGGCAAAGGATTCGACGCGGGAGGCCACGCCGAAACCGGCCACTGCGATCGCACCGTGACTTGCCAGCAGGCTGGTAATCACCCCAACCGAAATCGGCGTGATCATGTTCGTACCTGCTGCTGGTAGCCCCACATACAAAATGTCACGCCAGCACCAGAGCGTTTCCTGCAGGTCAGGAAAGTGGGACGAGAGCATATGCGCCCTGAACTTCAGTACCAGCAGCGCCGCCACCAGCGTTATCGCTCGAGCAATCACTGTTGCCCAGGCCGCCCCTGCCAGACCCAATGCGGGGAAGCCTGCCAGGCCAAAAATCAGCAGCGGATCAAGCAAAATATTAAACCCCGCCGATACGGTCATAATCAGGCTGGGCGTACCCGTATCACCCGAGGCCCGAATGGCGCTGTTGCCAATCATCGGCACCACCAAAAACACCATGCCGAAGTACCAGATTTGCATGTACTCCTGCACGTAGGGCATCACTGCTGGCCCGGCCCCCAGGGCGCGAAAAAGCGGGTCAATCGTCAGCAGCCCGATCGACGAAAGGAGGGCGACTGCGAAGATGCCCAGGGTCAGGCTGTTGGTGGTAAATCGCTGCACGCGGCTTTGATCGCCCTGCCCGATTGCTCGTGCGATGATGGACGATGCCCCCACGCCTAAACCCAGTGCCAGACTGCCCAGGGTCATCACCACCGGGAAGGTAAAGCTCATGGCCGCTAGCTGATCGGTCCCCAGCTGCCCCACGTAGTAGGTATCCGCCAGGTTGAAGGCGACGATGGCAAAAACGCCCCAGACCATCGGCAGTGTGAGTTTGATCAGCCGAGTACTGATGGGACCACTGGTGAGTGATTGCTTCATAGAAATTTGAATGCTGGTTCCTATTGTGGCATCCCGACTGGCGAGATTCTGCCGCCTGGATAACCCAGGGTATTAAATAGGACCCGTCATGGCTTCATTAGGGCCGTCTGTAGTGATGAATTCGGAAATAGAACGGGAAAACTTGATGAAAGGATTGGCAAGGTGTCAACCGCCTTGGGGCCAGTAGCCCTTTATCTCGTCAGGTTCAATCACTGAAAGCGTCATGAAATCTGGAATCTTTGCAGTTGCCAACATTGGTCAATGCCGTGTCTACGTTGGCGAAACCCATCATCTCAAAACCCGCTGGCCGCAGCTCATGACTCAGTTCGCCCAGGGCAAATTTCCCTCGACCAAACTACAAAAGGCCTGGCAGGAATCGGCGAGCGACCGTCGGTTCACCTTCCATACGGCCAAGCAGATTGTCGAAGACACCGATATTTTGGGCTATAAACAGTTTTTGCGCGATACGTCAGAGCCTGTCTCGGGTGACTAGGGATCTCTTTCTCACGTAGGAGGCGTCGCTTTCTGCAGGCAGAGAGGCTGTCTGTTAGTGCTGCTGTGCTGTAGACAGTAAGCTGTGCTGTAGACAGTAAAGAGATCAATGCAGTATGAACAATTTTCTGAAAAGCAATCGCCGGAAGCTGCGAGGTGTTCTTGCCGTCTGTATGATCGTGGCGGGCATTTTGCACTTTGCCATCACTGACCCCTTTGTCACTATCGTGCCGGGCTTTCTGCCATTTCCGGCAGCGCTGGTATACATCAGCGGTGTGATTGAAATTGTTTTGGGCGCGGCACTCCTGGTCCCTCAGACGCAACGGCTGGCCGCCTGGGGGTTAGTGGCTTTATTCATTGCGGTATACCCAGCCAATATCAACATGGCCGTCAATGATTTGTTACTAGAAGAGGTGCCCAATAGTTGGATTGTTCATGTCGTCCGGCTGCCGCTGCAGTTTGTGCTGATTGCCTGGGCCTACTGGTTTACTCGCCCCGCTCCCGCAGCGGATCTGGAAGCGCCTGCTGATTGATCTCGACGATTGAGCGTGAAGACGCGCCGGGCACAATAACGCTGATGTTGATTGGTGTGGGTAGATGGACAGATTGAATTGGCTGGGGTGGATCGGTGTGTTGGGTGCGATCGCAACCGTCGGTGTGGCTTCGCCCGCCCAGGCAGAGAATCCCGACCATGTACGACAGCTCGTCCGCACTGGCGACTGCCCAGGCTGTGACCTGAGCGACACCGTTCTAAGTGGGTTAAATTTGCACGGCGCCAACCTCCAGGACGCTGACCTGGGCGGTACCCAGTTCCAAAACGTGCAGCTGAACCGGGCCAACCTCAGCGGGGCCAACCTCAGCGGGGCCAACTTTGTGGGTACTGGCATGCAGGGGGCTAATCTACAAGCTGCTAGCTTGGTAGACGCCAGCAGCTTCTTTTTCTGCAGCGTCTTCAGCGCGAATGGCAGTGAAGTCAGCGCCAATGAAATCAGTGACTGTGTTGCGGGCTTGTTGTTCCGACAGCTGGGGCCTCAGCTGTGTGATGATAGCTACGGTCTGGCAGAGGAACTCGGCGACTTTATCGGTCTGTGTGCAGAAGACCCGGAAGCCCTCTTTCTTGCCAGCATTGGTGCGTTCTATGGTGGGGGTAACCTCACTGGGCTAAACCTGATCGGGGCCGACCTGACCGGGGCCGATTTGACGGGTGCGGACCTTTCGGGTAGCGACCTGCGATACGCCAGTCTAGGAAGTGCGATCGCAACTGAGGCCAACTTTAGCTACGCCCTAATGTTCGACGCGGTCACTACCGATCTGCAAAATGCCGATCTCAGTACCGCTTGGCAAACCCCCGCA
Organism: Cyanobacteria bacterium J06648_16; assembly: GCA_039817185.1. Classification (GTDB taxonomy): domain Bacteria; phylum Cyanobacteriota; class Cyanobacteriia; order Phormidesmidales; family Phormidesmidaceae; genus CAWUKV01. The sequence continues at coordinate 171,277 of JBCBWI010000005.1, forward strand.
GACATTGGGCAATGGCTCAACGCGACACTGGTGGCAGCTCAGCAGGACGCCGCTCGGTCAGAGGGTCGCACCTATGTCGGGGCCATGGGCCGAGCTCAGCAGGCCCATTACTTGGAGTTCTCTAAATTCTCTACCGAGCTTGAGCCGTTAGCCATTGGCATCGAATCGGAAACGGAGAGTTACCGCTACGGCATCATTAGCCTTGATCCGACGCTGATGGCCGTTCAGTACGCCCTCAGCCAACAGGCCGACTTGAATAGCTACGTGACCGTTGTTTTCCTGGAGCCGCTGGAATCCGGCGAAGAGGTCAGCGTCAGCGTTCTTTGCGAATCTCCTGACGTCGGCGTTCTCCAAATCGCTGACATCCCTACCCCTGACGCTAGTAATCAGGGCTGTCCGGCCAGCTGGACCGTTTTGTAGGGTTTCAGTACGGTTCTCAGAACGGTTTCAGAACGGTTTCAGCCGCTCGCCCCACCCATTAGATACAGCAGTGCCATGCGGGTGGCTACGCCGTTGGTCACCTGCTGGGGGACCAGGCTCAGGGCCGGGTCGTCCAGCAGGTCGGAGGTGATTTCGACACCGCGATTGGTTGGGCCGGGGTGGAGTAATTTAACGTTCGGAGCGCAGGCTTGGATGCGATCGCGATCAATCCCAAACTCCTGGTGATACTCTCGTAGGCTGGGCAGCAGATGATCGGCCATGCGCTCCTTTTGCAGCCTGAGTGCCATTACAAAGTCAGCCCCCTCCAGCGCTGGGGCCAGGGACCAGTGGACAAATACCCGGCGCTCGATCGTCTGGTCCGGCATGGCCAGGGGGCGTTGAAACGCATCGAGAAAGTACTTGGGCAGCAGGGTGGGCGGCGCAGCCAGGTGCACCTCAGCGCCACAGGCCGTCAGACTCCACAAATTAGACCGGGCCACCCGCGAGTGCAGAATATCGCCGACAATTGCTATTTTCTTGCCCTGCAGGTCTGCCGCCGTCGGCGCTTCGTTATTCAAGCTGGTGCAGATTGTGAACAGGTCCAGCAGCGCCTGGGACGGGTGCGCGTGGGGGCCGTCCCCGGCATTGAGAACGCCGACCCCCGATGCCAACCGGTCCATCTCGCGGGCAATGGTCCCCGGCACCCCGGCCTGACGGTGGCGAATCACCATCAGGTCAGTCCCCATCGCCAGATACGTCTTGGCCGTATCTAAAATCGTCTCGCCCTTAGTCAGGGAAGACGAACCGGGCGAGAAATTAAGCGTGTCTGCCGAGAGGCGCTTGGCTGCCAGCTCAAAGCTGCTACGCGTTCGGGTAGACGGCTCAAAGAACATATTGGTCACCACCTGCCCTTGCAAGGTGGGTACCTTTTTGGTCCGGCGAGAAAGCACCTCTCTGAAGCTAGCGGTTGTTTTTAGAATCGTTTCGTATTCTTCGGGAATAAACGACTCTAAAGAGATAATATGACGACGATTCCAGGTTGTGTCGGCCATAGAGCGGCCCCAAAACGCGATAAAAAAATGGCGGCAAGTCGTCCATAAGGTTACTACAAACTGCCCCTCAAACTGGCACATTCCCGCCGTCCAGCCTCAAGGGGTTGAGTACGATTTAACTGTTCAAACTGTGTTATTGCTTGTGAGCGTTCGTTCCATGATTCGGTTCCCTAAGCCTCTGCTGGGTAGTTTCTTGGCCCTGAGCCTGATCGTCACCGGTTGCCAGACGCAAGAGGCCACAACCTTAGATGAGCCCGCCCCGACCGAAGACGTAACCGGGGACGAGGCACCTGATGACGCCGCTACCGACGATGACGGCGGCGCCCCAACAGCCCCCAGCGCTGAAGCCCCAGACGCCGATGATCCCCCGACTGCGGCCCAGTCGGATGACGCGACGGGTGAGGACGCTGACCTGACTGCGGTCTCTATCTACACGATGGATGACCAGTGTAACGAGTATGAACAAAGCACCATTCGCGTGTCTCGCGATCAGGCCATGAGCCAAGCGATCGGCCAGGTCATCTCAAGTCAGAAATACGAAGCCTTTGAGCTGGCGGGCTACCGGGTCAACTATGACGCCGACGAGGGCACTGCCGTGGTTGATCTGCGTCTGGATCCGGATTCTGAGCGGCAGTTTGTTTCGCTCTCTAGCTGTGAGCAGCGGTCACTGTTTGGCAGCGTCGAAGAAACCTTAATGAAAAATCCAGACTGGTCGGTCACGTCGGTAGAATTCACCAACCGGGGCGAAGAACTGCTGCTTTAATGCTCTGAAACTAGAGCTCTGAAACTAGAGCTCTGAAACTAGGGCTTTGAAACGGCAGGGTGACCGGTCAGATACCAGCGCCACGGCTGCTCCACGGCCTTGGATAGACCAATCCGGATAGTTTGGGTCAGCGTCTGTTCCTGGGTGGCCAGCGCCTGCTCAAATACTGGCGTTCGCGCCGAGACCCAGAGAGAATTTTCGGGTGTGAACGCCAGGCCACTGTCGCTGCGGTCAATTTGCAGCGTCCGACACAGCTTGCCGGGGCCCGCCGCCACGCGATTGGGCTTGCCCTTGTCGTCTACGCCAGCGGGGACCTGTGCCAGCGCCACGGCTCGAATCAGCACGGCGCTCCCCATCCCTTCGGCGGCAGTCACGACATTCAGGCAGTGATACATGCCGTAGATGAAGTACACATAGCTGTATCCTGGGGGGCCAAACATGTGGGCATTGCTGGCGGTGCGACCCCGGTAGGCATGGCAGGCCGGGTCGTCGGGCAGGTATGCCTCGGTTTCAACAATCAGGCCACTGCAGGTGTCGCCATTTGGCCACCGTCGGTGTAGGCGACAGCCCACTAGGGCCGGGGCAACCGTGGTCGCTGACTGGCGGGTAAACGAAAACCAGCTGTCAGGGCCGGTGAAGGCCGGTGCGATCGCACCGGCTTCTCTATTGCGATTAGTAACAGACATTGCGCTTTTGACACATCTTTATTGCCTACCCAGAGGGAATTGCTACGATCAGAGCCAGCGTCCCGTTCTCATTCAATCTCATCCCCTATGGATATCAAAACAATTCTGCCGGTTCTGGCTATTGTATTCACTGTTGCCTGCCTGTTCTTTGGCACCCAAAACGGCTTTTACGACTCTGACGATTACCACGGCAACGGATCGGCCCATTAGCGCCTGGCACTGAGCCTGGGTTGGCGAATCCCCCTGCACCCGGTATCTGGTCGTGACTACCCTTACCTGCATTCCCTTTGCCGTTGGTCACCGCGATGAAGGGGTCTGCCTCGGGGTAGAAATTGGCCCGTACCGGGTGCTTTTGGATTGTGGGCTGAGGGATGTGGCACCCCTACTGATCGATGAACCGTGGGATGCGGTGATCTGCAGCCATGCCCACACTGACCACGCCCGCGGGCTAGGCGCTCTGCGCCAGCATTGGCCGACCGTGCCAATCTATAGCAGCGAACCCACCGCTGCTCTGCTCGCCCTCCAGGCCGCCCCCCTAGCCCAAGGGCTACCCTGGCGAACGCCGTTCTCGTTAACTGCCGCACAAGATGCGGCGACGGAGGATAGCGACAGCGCCTCTGGCCAGCTGTCGGTCGAGCTATGGCCTGCCGGGCACCTGCCTGGAGCCGCTGCCACGTTGCTGACCTACCAAACCGGTACGGGCGTCTACCGGCTACTCCATTTGGGCGATTGTTTTTTGTCGGCGATGCGTCTGGTCGAGGGGCTGCCGCTGACGGCCCTGCGCGGGCTTGAACCGGACGTGCTAATTGTAGACGGCAGCTACGGCAATGCTCGCTACCCTCACCGCCGTCAGCAAGAAAATGACCTGGCCGCTCGATTGCGGCATGCCCTGGATCATCAGTTGCGATCGCGCATTGTCTTTCCTGTCCCGTCCCTGGGGCTGGGGCAAGAACTGCTCATGCTGCTGCGCAGTCACTACCATACGGCGGGCTACCCGGTGACCATCTGGGTTGACCCGATTGTGGCGGTCGGGTGCGACGCTTACCTGCAAATGCCTATGGCACTGGCCCGGTCCGTTCAGAACTTTGCCCAGCACCAGTCGATTTTTTGGGACGATCGGGTTTTTCCGCATGTGAAGCGGCTGCCCGATGAGGCCAGCCGCGCCCCCCTTGGCCTCAATCCTGACGCACCGGCTATTTTTATTGTTCACCCGGCGACGTTGCCAGCCACCTACTGTCAAAACGACACTGGTGACTGGACGGTATTTTTGTCAGAAACCGGCAACCTTGCCACCTGGCAGTCCGAGCAGCCTGGTTCTGTCCACGGTGACTGGCTAGATGCCCTTAAAAATGCGACGGCCCTGGGGACGGTACAGCTCGAAACCTATCTGCTCACCGAACACTGTGACGGGACCAGCACCACTCAGCTGATCCACAATCTCAGGCCTCGCCATGTCGTCTTACAGCACGGCGACCCAACTGGGCTGACCGCCCTGGCCGACCTAGAAACGTTGCAAACCCGCTACAAGCTGCACATTCCCACTGCCGCTCAGCAACTATCTCTGGAGCTGGATACTCAGTTTTGGCGCTCCTCACAGCCCATTACCCCAACCAGCACCCCGACCTATGAAGGGGAGGTAACGATTCAGTTAACCCAGCCAGCGGACGCGGTGCTGACGCTGCCCGCTGATATTGTGACCGATCCACGCTGGCGGACCTTTGCCGAAACAGGTCTGATTTCGGCCCAGTGGCAGGGAGCCAATTTGGTGATTCGAGGGGTAGACCCAGGAGAGCTGCTCAGTCCGCTGCCGAAAGATGCGCAGGTGCCGAGCTGTGCCAACTGTCGCGCTCTAAAGGGACAGATATGCCGCCAGCCGACCTCGCCGCTGTTTAATCGCAAAGTCGCCCTAGACGGTTCCTGCGCCGAGTTCATCAGCAAGGCCACTGATCGCGAAGACTCAATTTAGCCAGTCCAGTTGGCCAGTCCAGTTGGCCAGCCTACTCTCCGTCTAGGATGCGCACGGCGACGGTGCTGGCCTTGAAGTTGTAAAGCGTGCCGTCTAGCTCAATGGGGGTGCCAACCTTGATATTGCTGTTGCCCAGAACAGGACCATTCTCGGTGATCTGCGCCTGGCCGCCCAGGGTGATCAACATGTCGGCGGTGTAGCCCAACTCGGGGCGCGGGTCCGGAAAAGAGACAACGCTCCCGTCGGGTTGGGGCACGGCTGTACTGCGCGGTAACGGCTGCACATCCAGCAGGTCCACCTCGCCGTAGGGCTGGTTGCGGATGATGATCTTCGTTTTGCTGTCGTTCTTCATATCAGCCATGAACTGCTCTGGGTTCAGGACGGTCAAGCCCCGAGCCATGACGTCAACCTCAATGTCTTGAGTGGTTGAGCCGACCTGTGCCACCGAGCCCGATGTGCCGGGGAAAAAGAAAATGCCCACGATGACCGCCAAAATCAGCAGTCCTGCGCCTAAGTCGAGCAGGCTGACCTTACCAAACAAACGCCCTTTTGAATCCAGAATGGCCATAAAACCGATGTGCCCACGAAGGGCAGTGAATGACAGATACGTAACCTCACCCTGTTACAGATGGGATGCAATCGTTAGTATTTAAGCACGGGGATGACGGATATCTGTAAAAATCCTGTGCGCCGTTTGTGAGGGCTGTTTGTGAGGGCTGTTTGTGACGGGGCCGGGCCGGTTAAATCCAGCCCAGTCCGCTAGGGGCGGGGCCGCATCTAACCACACGCTTTTGTACTAACCACACGCTTTTGTACTAACCACACGCTTTTGTACTAACCACACGCTTTTGTACTAACCACACGCTTTTGTAACTGGCACAGCCGTTGTGGGCATCACTCGTCTGCCTGCTAGTCTTATACATAACCGCCTATTCTCTTCGTAAGATGGGCCGGCTTACCTGTTAAGGCCTGCTACTGGTTACGTAAAACCTCCAAAGCCCTCACGTCAAAGCCCTCACGTCAAACTCCCTCAAATGCTAGAGGCGTCTCCGCTTTTTAGCCTCTAGCAGTTATTTCATCCGCTGTTTGCTGACATTGTCCAAAACCATGCTTGACTTCGTTTCTTTTCGTGCCGTGTTGAAAAGCAAGCTACTGCGCCGGACAACCTATGGCCTATTGGCCTTTTTTGTCACGCTGGGCATTGGCCTGGTCAACCCAGCTCCCTCCCAGGCGGGGCTGTTTGACCTGATTTTCAACGGCATTCAGGTCCTGCAAATTTCAAATATGTCGGACGAGCAAGAGGTTGCGTTGGGCGCTGACATTAACCAGCAGCTGATGGCAACTGAGTTTCGCACCTACAACAACTCGCAAATTAATAACTATGTCAAGAGCATCGGTGACAGACTGGTGCCCTACAGCGATCGCCCCGGCATCCCCTACACTTTTCAGGTCGTCAATGACGATAGCGTCAATGCCTTTGCCACGATGGGCGGCTACGTCTACGTCACGACTGGCCTACTGGCCGAGGCAGACAACGAAGCTGAGGTGGCGGGTGTGATCGGTCACGAAATCGGCCATATTGCCTACAAGCATTCGTTAGAGCGGATGAAGCAGGCCGCTATCTCCCAAGGTATTGCTGGCGCGCTAGGACTTGGCAACGACCAGCTAGTGGGTTTGGGGGTCGAGGTGGCGCTGCACCTGCCCGCTAGCCGCGAGGCTGAGTACGCCTCTGATGAGCATGGCTTTGTCACCATGGGCGAAGCGGGCTATGACCAGTCGGGGATGGTCACCTTTATGCAAAAACTGGTACGTGAGGGCGGTTCACCGCCGGAGTTTCTCAGCACACACCCCCACGCCGATAACCGGGTAGATAGTCTGCAAGACATGCTTGACGATGAGGCGATTGCTGGGGCCAACAACGGTACCGACGCCAGCTACTACAGCTCTCAGGTGTCGGCACTGCGATAGGCTCGAATCCCCCAGAAAACTAAATTTTCGTCAAAGCGAACCCCCGACTCCATCAGGTCAGGGGTTTCTTGCTTGAAGAGTTCCGCCATCATTTGATAGAGCCGTTCGCCATCGCCGCCGGTAAAGACGACGGTGCTGTTGGGGGCATGCTGCCACCAATCGGCCATATAGGCTTGAATCCCCGACAGTAAGGTATACAGAACGCCGCTCTGAATCGCGGCGGGTGTGTCGGTGGCCCAACGTAGGGGCAGATGCCCAGGTAGCGCCACCTCCGGCAGCGTGCCCGTTCCCTGGGACAGCGATCGCAGCTGCAGCTGCAGTCCTGGCAGGATTGCACCCCCGGCGAAGTGCTGCCGTACGCCGCCGGTAAAGGTCAGGGCGGTACCGGCATCCACCACGAGCACGGGCCACCGATAGGTACTGCCCGCACCCAAAATATTGAGCATCCGGTCTATCCCCAGCGTTGGATAGAGCCCCTTAACCGGCATTTTTTCGGCGATAATCTCGCGTGCGATCGCAACCTGTCGCCACTGCGCTGACTGCTCAGGCACCGTCGAGGTCCACCAGATCTCGGTCGGCTCGTCAGCAACGCCATCGGGCAGTAGGGATGCCAGGGTTTCTACAGTTAGGGATCGAATTTGCTCGGGGGGCAGCGGCGCAGTATGCCAGGTGGTTTGCCAGGTGCTGCCGTTGAAGAGGGCCCAGTGCGATCGCGAATTGCCTACCACCAGCGCTAGCCACGTCGTCATTCGGTCTTGAGCCTCAAACAATCGCTCAAAACCCTAGCATATTCAAATGGTTTTAATCTACGCGCTTTAAGGCAAAAAATAAGCAAAAATATAGGGACTGGCTGAAGGCAGCTAGTCCCTTGAACATTTGGCAAAACTCAAAAACAATCGCTAGTGTGCTGTTAGTTTGAAGTGGATTCGATGAGCTATTAACTCAAAGTTATCGGTTTACAACGCCGTTTGATTTGTTGTCTGATATCGTTTTTAGATTTGGCTCCCTGTAAAGGGTAAAGCCCATTTTTAGACAAAATCAGCCGGTCAGTTTGGGGTTGAATTAAACGGTTCTGGCTACTAACTAAACAAGACATCTAAACAATTTGTTCAGCGTTTGTTTAGCGCTTGCCAAACCCTTTTATTCGTTTGTTTCTATGGATTTAAGTTAGCACGAACGGCTGGCCTGATCCCTGGTTTGTTTACTCAAGTTAACGTTAGATTATGGGCAGGTTATGACGTCTTTTTTATCGGTAAAAAGACTATTGACACAGTCGGCTGAGCGCCAGCCGAGCTGCGCCGACGGTCCCGGCCTGGTTGCCCAATGCCGCCGTGCGGATTTGTAGGCCACGTCGGTAGTGGGGGCGAATGCGCTGATGGATTTCGGCCTCGGTGGCGGGCAGAAACCAGGGAGCCGCTGCGCTGATGCCTCCGCCAATGATCACCGCTTCGGGGTTGAGAATGTAGAGCGCGCTGACTAAGCCGATGCCGAGTCGCTGACCGTAGCGCTGCCAGAATGCGATCGCATCTTCATCGCCCGCCTCAGCCTTGGCCATGAGCGTCACCGGGTCCAGCCCGGTTTCCCGCTGCACGGCCCCGATCGACACATACTGTTCGAGCGACCCGCTGTTCCCGCTGTTGCAGGGGGGACCGTCTGGGTTCACCGTCACCAACCCCAGCTCTCCGCCCGCGCCATCATGTCCGGTAAACAGCTCTCCATTGAGAATGACGCATCCCCCACAGCCGGTCCCCAGCGTGAGTAAAATCAGATGCTGAAAATGTCTGCCCGCCCCTAGCCAGGCCTCTCCCAATCCGGCGCAGTTGGCATCGTTGCCGAGGGTAACCGGACGGTCTAATCGAGGCTCTAGCCAATCGGCTACCGGCACGTCAATCCACTCCGGTAAGTTGATCGCGATTCGAGCGGTACGTCTCTTGGGGCAAGCCGGACCCGGTGTGCCCAATCCAACGGCAGCTGCCAGACCATCAGGATCTAGCATCTGAATCGCCGCAACGACCGCCTTCAAAACCGGCTCCGGCAGCTGGGGCTGCGGTGTGGGAACCGTGAGCGACGCCAGGCATTCACCCACTTCGGTAAAACGGCCCAGCTTGATCGCCGTGCCGCCTACATCCACACCAATCACTTGTTTCATCGAGTTCTAGCGCTATGCCTCTAGGCATTTTACGCCGCAGGCGAAGCCTTACGTCGGGCGGCGGCAGCTCGAAACGCGCCAATGTACTGCTCGTGCCCGCCGGGGAAAACAACATTGAGCGTTAGTGGGTCGTGGGTGTCTGCCGGATCGCCGGGCCCGCTGGCGACGACACCCAGCTCAATCGACAGGGGACGGCGGTTCTTGAGTTCGCCGCCGCTGCTGTCGACGTAGGCGATGACGTTGGGCTGGTTGAGGGCTGGGCCGATGTCTTGAATAAGCTGCAGAAAGTTGCGATCGCTACCGCCCCGCTTAAACACCTTCTGCCCATCCTCTATCACCGCTTGGCTAGTGACCGTATCACCCACACCCACCATCGTCGGCATCAGCGCCGGGTCAAAGGACTGCTTCACCAGTGCCACCATATCCGCCATCGTGCGTGGTGACTCACGAGCGCTAAAGCTCACTCCCAGTGGATAGCGGCCAGTTTTGTCAAAGTAGTAGCGGTTGAGCAGGGCCAGCACCCCCGCTTCTTTGATCGCCCCGCGCAGCATGAACTGAAAATCCGTTGTGCCCGACGTTGTATCATCTGCCCACCAGACCACCTCTTTGCCCGACTCGTCTCGACCCAGATTCGGTGCGTAGTGCACAAAAAACGACCCGTCTAGCCCCTGCGCCTTGGCTGACGCCAGTAGCTCATCCACTAACGCCACCATCTGCTGCTGCAACTGCCGGTACAGCGCCCCGTCCTGCAGTACCTCGTAGCAGGTATTCAAGTTCGCCGTCGGTGAGGCTTCGTTATCCAGCACTGAGGACTGAATGCAGTCCTGCATCTGCTCCGCCGTCATCTCCGGTCGATGCGTCTCAAGAAAGGCCCGCAGCGCTACCGTCATCTTTTCGGGTACCGACTGCAAGAAGTCTAATTCTGCCATGCTCACGCCGGGGTGGGTCAGCTCGCCATAACGGTCCTGCCACTGTACGCCTCCGGCTGCCAGCCCTGGCAGGTAGTAACCTTTCGCCGCCTTACCCATCGTTCGTTCGACAATGCCGTTGATGCCCCGCTGGCCAATGTGTTCACCGTTGGTGAGCACATAGAAGTGACCCTCAAATGCCGGGACGGCCTCTAAATAGGCTGGGTCCATCTTGCGCGTCAGCGGGTCTTTGACCAGCCCCATACAGACGCCATCCAGGTCTTGAATGACCAGCAGATTGTCTGTGTCTGCCAGTAGGTCCGTAAAGGCAGCATGGTCAAGCGACAGACGCTGCTGGCTTAAGAAAGACATAGTTCTATGGATGAGGCGACATCCGTTGGGCAACACTTTAGTATGCAACGTTGACGGATCTCGTTCAAAAGTCTACGACACACAGCTCAGGTAAAGAGGTTAATGATGCCGGTGATATTGACGTGACCGTACTGCTGGGTGGCCGCTTGCTGATATAGCTGCCAAACAGCTGTCGTTACCGGCGCTGAAAACTCATCTATATTCCCAGATGTCTGCGCTGCGTTGATAGCATAGCGAAAATCTTTTTCGACTAATTCGATGGGAAACAAAGGTGAATGCTGTTCTTTCTGCATCAGGCTACCGGCCCCTCGGGCTGCAGGGCTGAGCACGGGCAGCTGGCTGAAAATGTCCATCGCCTGCTCACGGGAAATCTCGCTGCGCCCCAGCGAAGCAAGCAGTTCAGCCAGGGCCGCTACCTGAATACCAAACAGTGCGTTCACAGCTAGCTTCATCGCCATGCTCTGCGCGGCTGAACCGACCCACTGTAGCGACGAGATGCCCGCAGCCTCCAGTAAAGGCTGAACCTGAGCGAGCGCTGCTTGAGCGCCGCCGACTAACCCAATCAGCTGCTTGGCCTCCGCCTGTGGACGTGAGCCAACCACTGGGACCGCTAAGAAAGCATGGTTGTGGTTGGCAATTGCTGCTGCCAGGGTACGGGTCCAATCGACCGTGAGGGTACTCAGTTCTATTGCGATCGCACCCTCCGCTATCCCATGCACCGCCCCTATGTCGTCAGCCAGCCATATCTGCCGCGATGCCTCGTCATCTCGAACCATGCTGATCACCACCTCAGCTCCCTTAGCCGCCGCCCGTGGCGTGGCCATGTAGGTCGCTCCCTTTAGTACCAATGGCTCTGCCCGCTCCTGAGTACGGTTGTAGACAGCGACGCTATAGCCTGCCTCCATCAGGTTTTCTACCAAACGAGAGCCCATTGCCCCTGTCCCTAAAACTGCAATCTGCTGCATGGTTACTTCCATTACGACTACGCTTGCGAGCCTAAATGATGGGGAAGGTGCAATAAACCCATCATTCTGAATTAGACTCGTGCACAGGTTGCAGGAATAGATCGCGGTGGAACTTTCGACGTTGCAGCTTTTTGTAGAAGTGGTGCGGCAGGGCAGCTTTGCGGCGGTGGCGCGCGATCACAACCTGGATCCGTCTTCGGTATCGCGTGCAATCGCCGGACTAGAAGCTGAGCTGGGCATTCGATTGTTTCAGCGCACCATGCGAAAACTCTCGCCTACCGAAGCCGGAACCGACTATTTTGAGCGCATTGAATCCCTGATTGAAGACCTCCAGCAGGCGGGCACCATCGCAGCAGATATTGCTACACAGCCCCAGGGACAGCTTCGCGTCACCGCGTCCGTTTCCTTTGGCCTCAGATGCATCGTACCGCTACTGCCAGCGTTTCAGGCCAGGTATCCCAAGCTGACAGTAGACCTGCTACTGACCGACACGGTATTGGATCTGCTAGCTGAACGGGTTGATGTGGCTATTCGGCTAGGGCTAATGGCGGATTCATCTCTGATTGCCCAGCGGCTGATCCCGACCCACTATGCCATCTGCGCCAGTTCGGCCTATCTAAAACAAACCCAGCCGATACAGCAGCCGACCGACTTGGCTCACCACAATTGCCTGCTATTCCCGCTTGCAGTCTTTCGATCTCGCTGGATTTTTCGAGACTCGCAGAAGCAGATAACAGAAGTCACTGTAAAAGGACAGACAGTTGTATCCAATGCAATAGCCCTGCGGGATTGCGCGGTCTCGGGTATAGGTCTGGCCATACTGCCCAATTGGCTCATCCAAGATGACTTGAAAACCGGTCGGCTGGTTAACGTGCTCCCCAACTACGATGTAACGGCAACAGACTTCGACACTGCTGCATGGTTGGTTTATCCATCCCGCCGGTATATTCCCGCGAAGGTCAAAGTCTTTGTTGACTTTTTTAAGCAGGCGTTGCCGAGTTTGCTTTAAGCACGTGGCTTTTGGGGCTGTGAATTTCACAAAGCCTCACTGTTGCTGGAGGCAAGCTGCGGGGTACCCTGCTCAAGCTCGGTTTTGAACGAATGAGATCGCAACCCGCACCCGCTAATCAGCTAGCCAAACAAACAGCTCCCCTACAGTCAGCTGCAAACCCTCAGCAAAGTCTGGAACCGGCAACCTCATCTCTGACTGGTCAAATACCCTCAGCACCTGATTGGGAACATGAGCAAAAACGGTCCGCTTGTCAGGGTCAATCAGCCAGCCCATCTGAGCACCGTGCTTTAGACAATGCAAAATGTTCTTTGTTAATCTCGTCTGGCTCTGGTCCGGCGAGAGAATTTCAGAAGCAACGGGTCTAATTAATTATAGGGTGGCCATCTTGGCCACCCCACGAGAGTTAGGCTTTTATGCTAAATACCAACGCTGCCGTCTGGAACCGGTGCAGTGGGACGCTGACCGTTGGGCAAAAATCCCAAGCCGCCGCTTGAGTAACTGCTGCCGAACGTATCTGCCAAAACGGCTACCTGGCGGAGCCCTGAGCGCAGGTCAGTTTCTTGCAGCGTCGATAGCGGGTGAACAAATATAGAAACAACATTTCCGTTGCTCACGGCATAGCGCGCGTCCAGCGCAGAGTGAAAATTTGCCACCAGCATCGCTTGAATCTGCTCGCTCGAAAGGGAGCTGGTTGGCACAACTGGGGCGACAATGCGCATCCGATTATTGGTCGCATCTGCCAGCACGATTACCGTTTGCCCCTCAACCGTCATTTGCCACTGACCGTTGCCGCCTTGGAGATCGTTCGCTTCGCTCTGCAAAATCTGATCCAGTCGTTCTATGGACATTTCTGCCAGCGCATCGGGTGTGACCTGCGCCTGCACGGCAGTGTCCAACAATCGAGTTGACTCCCTTAACAAGGCGTCCTCAGGAGCAGTAAAAGCAATACTCAGCAGAGCCGCTAAGCAAACGGCTCCGGGCAGCGTGTAGAGAAGTGTGCGGGACATGGCATGAGTTTTTAAAATCGTCACGGCAATCTTACGTGAACAATCTGAGGCATTGATGAGCCCACCCTGAATAGTCAAAGCCCAGGCAGTTATCTGCCTGGGCTTTCAACAGGTGCATTCAGGCGTCAACCTTATGCGGCTGCACGCTCTTTCGCTTCTTTAATCACTTCCTCAGCCACGTTATTGGGACAAGGCGCATAGTGAGAGAAGGACATCGAGAACTGACCGCGACCAGAGGTCATGGTGCGCAGGTCACCGATGTAGCCGAACATTTCGCTCAGCGGGGCATCGGCTTTGATGCGCACGCCCATCGGACCGGTTTCCTGAGCTCTGATCATGCCGCGACGACGGTTGAGGTCGCCGATGACGTCGCCCATGTGGTCGTCGGGGGTGAACACGTCCACCGCCATAATCGGCTCTAGCAGCTGGGGCTTGGCCTTGGGGAAGGACTGACGATAGGCGGCCTTGGCGGCGATTTCAAATGCGATCGCACTTGAGTCAACCGGGTGGTAGCCGCCGTCCGTCAGCGTCACCTTCATATCAGCCACGGGGAAGCCCGCCATCGTACCCTTTTCCATGCAAGACTCAAAGCCTTTCTGAACCGCAGGCCAGAATTCACGCGGCACGTTACCGCCCGTGACCTTCGACTCAAACTCGAAGCCGGTACCGGGCTCGCCGGGTTCCAGGATGTAGTCGATCTTGCCGTACTGACCGGAACCACCGGACTGCTTTTTGTGGGTGTAGCTGTCGTTGATCTGCTTGGTGATGGACTCGCGGTAGGCCACCTGCGGCTTGCCCACTTCGACTTCCACACCGTGGGTCCGCTTCAGGATATCTACCTTAATTTCCAGGTGCAGTTCGCCCATCCCTTTCATGATGATCTCGCCGCTTTCCTGATCGGTCTCCACCTGGAAGGACGGGTCCTCCTGAACCATCTTGCTCAGGGCCATGCCCATCTTCTCAGAGCCGCCCTTTTGGGTCGGTGCAACCGAGACGGAAATCACCGGCTCAGGGAAGATCATTGGCTCCAGCGTGGCTGGCTGTTTTGGATCGGCCAGGGTGTGGCCGGTCTGCACGTTTTTCATGCCGACAATCGCCACAATGTCACCGGCCTGAGCCTGGTCAATTTCTTCACGGGAGTCCGCATGCATCTCTACCAGACGGCTAACCCGCTCGGTTTTGCCCGTAGCGGTATTCAAAATAGTGTCGCCCTTGTTTAGCACGCCAGAGTACAGACGCGTAAAGGTGAGTGCGCCAAAGCGGTCGTCCATGATCTTGAACGCCAGCGCCCGTAGCGGGTGATCGGGCGTCACCTCAGCAAATTCGCCGGTCTCGTTACCTTCCAGATCGACCTCCGGCTGGGGATTCACCTCCGTGGGGCTGGGCAGGTAGTCAACGACGGCATCCAGCACGAGCTGTACACCTTTGTTCTTAAAGGAAGAACCGCAGTAGGTCGGGAAAAACGCCAGATTGCGCGTGCCCTTACGAATGCACTTTTTCAGCTCGTCGATGGAGACCTCTTCCCCTTCCAGGTACTTCTCCATCAGGTCGTCATCCTGCTCGACGGCCATCTCGACCAGCTTTTCGCGCCACTCAGCGACATCATCCTTCATGTCGTCGGGCACGGGCTTGATTTCGTAGTTCATCGGATCGCCAGAGTCGTCCCAGATCCACGCTTTCTCCGTCAGCAGGTCAACCACGCCAACAAAGTCGCTCTCGGTGCCAATGGGCAATACCATCACCAACGGCTGCGCCGCCAGCACATTCTCAACCTGACCCACCACGCGGTAGAAGTCCGCGCCCATGCGGTCGAGCTTATTGACGTAAATGATCCGAGCCACCTTAGAGTCGTTGGCGTAGCGCCAGTTGGTCTCAGACTGAGGCTCTACACCGCCGGAGCCGCAGAATACGCCGATGCCGCCGTCAAGGACCTTGAGCGAACGGTACACCTCGATAGTGAAGTCAACGTGTCCAGGGGTATCGATGATGTTGAGACGGTGGTCATCCCAGAAGCAGGTGGTGGCAGCGGACTGAATCGTAATGCCTCGCTCCTGCTCCTGCTCCATGAAGTCAGTGGTTGCTGCACCCTCATGCACCTCACCGATTTTGTGAATCTTACCAGTGAGCTTCAGAATTCTTTCGGTAGTGGTAGTCTTACCTGCATCCACGTGGGCGAAGATACCAATATTGCGATATTTCGAGAGGTCTTTCATAGTTGCGTTCTAGGCTAGGTGCTTGGTAAGGAACGATGCGAAGGCGCGATCGCACCAAATAAATCGGCCTTCGAGCCTGCGATGGGCCTACTCGAAGGGAACTGAGATACCGAAGGGTGCCAACGGGTCAAGCGACCAGAAAAGCGGGTAATACCATCCCCAGCCTTTCATTATCGTGACAACGTTTCTAATTGTAAATAGATTGTAAAAGAATGACTGTACGGGTGGAAGGGGGGGAAGCCGTATTGGGCCACAAAATGTTGGCTTGGCTACAGAAATGCCCTTAGCCTAATCGAAGATAACGGGTCTTAAGCAGAGCTGATTTGGAGTGAGCCGCACCAAAAGATAAGCGGCTTCGGAGCTATCCGGATCCCCGCCCGTGAACCCTCCCAAGCCATCTGCCGAGCCTAAGCGTGAGGTTCTGGCCGTTGGGCTGCTTCCACGCAAGTACAACATATGAGTTTGGCGAGTCCCCTCAGGCGTCAAGCTTGAGCCCGTCTCTAGCCGCCAGGCCCCAGCCGTGAAATAGTGACGACAGTCCGGAGCCAGTTTCAACCACTCCCAACGGCCATCGCTATGGAATCGGTAGGCCATCCGAAAGCGACGGGCCGGTAAGGATGTGCCCGTGGGCCGGTAGATTTGTATGCTGTCGTCTCGTTCTTCTTCGTGCGATCTCAGCCAATGCTGGCACAGATCCTCAATCGACATGACGCATTCCTAAGACATGGCTCAATTAGCTTTCCCGCCGCAGTAGCGGATTCACCAAATCATTCAACCCCTCGCCAATCAGCGACAGCCCCGTCACCATCAGCGTAATCGCCAGCCCCGGAAACAGCGCTGTCCACCAGATGCCCGTTGGGAGCGCGTCCAACGCCTGACGCACCGATGCGCCCCACTCTGGCACTTCGTCCGGTAGGCCCAGCCCGAGAAACCCCAAACCGCCGAGAATCAGCACCGCATCCGCCGCGTTTAGGGTAAACAGAACCGGCACGCTCTGCACCACGTTCAGGAATAGATAACGGGATAGAACTGCCCAGGTTGAGGCCCCCATCGCCTGAGCCGCTTCGATAAACAGCTCGGTCTTGATGCTCACCGTATGGTTTCGTACCACCCGGTAGTACTGGGGAATGTAGGCAATGCTCAGCGCCACCGCTGCGTTCACTACCCCGCGACCTACGATGAACGCCAGCGTCACCGACAGCAGCAGCCCCGGCAGGGTGTAGATCGTATCCATAAAGAACAGCAGCGCCCGGTCAAGCTTGCCGCCCAGGTAGCCGCTGACCATGCCCAGGGGCACGCCCACAATCACGCTCATCGCCGTGGCGAGCAGCACGACTTGCCAGGCGGCCCTGGCCCCAAACAGCGTTCGTGAAAAAATGTCGTAGCCCTGGCGGCTGGTGCCGAACCAGTACTCCGCCCCTGGCGGCTCGTGAACTGGGTTCGTCAGCGTCACGGTTGGGTCACGCAGCCAGCCCCAGCTTTGCATTAGCGGCGCAAACAGGGCCGTGAGAACGAAAAATAGCGTAATCGCAATGCCGACCCACATCAGCCCGGTAGAAATGGTGAGTGGGGGTAAAAAAACGCGCTTTGGCTGGGGGAGGCTGTCGGGAACCATAGTTGAGATCGCACGTTCGATGGACCGAGTTTACTACGGTTAGAGGCGGGCACTCTAGATTTGCTAGGCTACTGTCAGGGTCAAGAACCAATCACTATGCAATCTGCGCCAGAACCGACACTCAGCGACATTCTTAACGAGCTGAGAGAACTCAAAACTGATGTCGATCAGCGACTTTAAAAAGTGGAGTACAAGTTTGACCCCTATGATAAGGCCTCAGACAAGCTGGTCAGGCTAGCCACCACAATCATTGTTGTGGCTGCAACCGTGGCAGTCTTGCCCTCTGCGCTTCAGGCGATTGGTCCACTGATCATGCAGATAGCCGCAGGCCAGTAGGTCGTTTTTAACATCTCAAATAGGGATGCGCTAGCGGCGGACAGCGGACCGACGAATCTCGTTTCGACGCTGCCAGTAGAAGTAACCCACGTAGGCCAGTGCGCCAACCTGCAGCGGCACAACCAGCAGGTAGTTTCTCAAAAACGGGTTCACGTCAAGGTGCGAGAAAACCTGAAAGTAACCTAGGCCGATCAGGGCGAATCCGGCTTTTGCTGGGAGCTGGCGAAAAAGGGATGACTTCATAGGACGGCTTGGACAAAGTGGCCTAGAGGCGATAAGTGAAAGTCAGTTTGCAGGGTACCCGCGACCCATAGCTGGCTCAGTCGCCAGCCGTGGTAGGTAAAGGCGACCAGCAGCGCAGCACCCCAAATAGCGGGCTGTCTAAGCCGGAGCCAAAGCGGAGAGGTTCGGCGGGTGTAGAGTTCCTTTGCCAGGAGCAGTGCAAGCAGGGGGGCAAGCACCAGCACCAGCGGGCCAAAGAGGTGGTAGTGGAGGGATTGGTGAGGATGGAGAGTTGCGATCGCAACCACCGATCGCGTCATCCCCCAAGTTGGGCAGGGAATCCCCGTCAGCGCCTTCATCGGACAGCCCCACAGATGCACCGGGTAGCCCAGCAACTGCAATCCCAAAACGCTGGCAGGGACCGCTAGAAAGCTCAGCAGTCCCCATCTCACATATTTGCCCGTTCGGCTTAGAACCATCCTTTCTTAGCGTTGACGTAGGTCGAAACAAATTCTTCGTCAGTCTTTGTTAGGTACATGATGCCTTCGACCAGGCCGATGATGCCCATGATAGGTGCCGCAAAGCCACAGGTCAAAACGCTCACTAGGGCCATAATTAGCCCCTCAGTGGTGTAGCCCAAAATAAACTTATGTACGCCGAGGGCACCGATCAAAATGCCGCAAATACCACAAACTAGTTTCTTATCTGCGCCTGTTCCGCCGGAAGTTGTCATATTCAGTTACTCCTAAAGGTATCGGGTCCGTGCTGACTCAGTGATTGAGATAGCGTTCCATAGCCATACTTAGCAAACTAAGCATGCCCATTTGAAACAAGTTCCACCAATATCTTCATCAATCGGAATGCGACTAATTCCAGAATCTCTACTGACAGCCACTTCTCAAAGGTCTGTCGGAACTGACTTACACAAACTGTTCTGCATCCGCCAGACTGGCACCCACCTTATCGGCAATCCCTTCGATCCAAATTTCATCCTGTTTGGTGTAGCTGCGCGGCGCGTTTGCGCCCAAAATCAGCACACCACCTTCCCCCATCGGCTGGCAGATGACGCCCTGGGTGTTCTCTGGCAAATAGTCAAACTCTAGCCGCCCCGGATACAGCTTCAGACTGACCAGATAGACCGGCTTTTGCTTTTCTAGAACGCGCTTCAGAATCGGGCCTTCCGTGACCTCTGCTTTTGTGCCCAGTATGCCGCGCCGCATCAGCACCTCGCCGTTGGCATAGGCCACAATCGTACGCGTTGCCGTATTGGTTAGCAGCAGGTGAGACGCCCAGGCGAGTTCGGTTTTAATCGCGTCCGGCAGCGTATCTTTGAGCTCAAACCCCTCTTTGCCTTCGAGCCTGACAGAATCGGGCCGCTTGGGCTGAGCCTGCTGCCACAGCAAACCCGTGAGGATCAGCACCGCGCTCAGAATTACGCCTAGGGCATCGCCCCGCGCTTGGGAGTCACTCAGCGCCGGGGTCAGTAAACGGTTGACCATCAGCAAGGTCCCTCCGAGCGCCCCCACGACAATGGGGAGCTGTCTGAGTACCTGATTTTGATCTGCCTTAGCCATGCAAAGTCATACAGGAAACGTCACTAAAAATTGCAGATAAATATTGATACGGCGAAAGCAATAAACCGCACACAAGTTCAATAAATCTAGTGTATCTTTAGCGAGAACTGCTCCCCACCCCCGCATCTATGCAACCGCTGCTGTGGCTTCGCCCCGCCATTCTGTCGCTGCTACTCGGTCCCAGCTCGCTGCAAGAAGTCGAGCAAATCAACCTGGCCTCGGTAGCCCTCCTCCCCCAATGGCAGTCGCCCTGGGTCGTACAGCAGCTCATGGCTGACCCCCAGGCCGAAGCGATCTTGAGTCAGTACGTCAGCAGGCTCGATCAAACCGGCTTCGATCCCGACTTGCAGAGCATTTTGGTTGAGGCCAACCGCTACCCAATCGCCCACTTCCAGGCCGACCGGCGACTGCCCGCCGCCTCCCTGACCAAAGTTGCGACCACCCTAGCCGCCATCGAAACCTGGGGCGTAGAGCACCAGTTTGAGACCTACATTGGCATGCGCGGTATCCTGGCCGACGGCACCCTGCAGGGCGACCTGATTGTACAAGGGGGCAACGACCCGCTGTTTGTCTGGGAAGAAGCCATCGCGCTGGGTAACGCCCTACAGCAGCTGGGGGTCAAGCGCGTCACGGGGAACCTGATCGTCACCCCCGGCTTTGTAATGAACTACAAAACCGACCCTGCCGTGGCGGGTGGGCTGCTCAAGCAGGCCTTCAACGCCAACAGCTGGGGCGGCGAAGCCAATAAGCAGTACCAGGCCCTACCCCCCGGTACCCCCAAGCCCCAGATTCAAATCGACGGTCAGGTACAGGTCGGTGCACCGGACTTGACCCATACGGCCTCTGCCTGGCTGGTCCGTCACCAGTCGCTGCCGATGGTGGCCATTCTCAAGGCGATGAATATCTACAGCAACAACGTCATGTCGGAGATGGTGGCGAATACCCTGGGAGGCCCCACCGCCGTTATGCAGATTGCCACGACCGTCGCGGGCGTGCCACCCCAAGAGATTAGCCTGGTCAACGGCTCTGGTTTAGGAGAAGACAACCAGCTCTCGGCTAGAGCCGTGGTCAGTATGATGCAGACGATTCAGGTCAAGCTGCAGCAGTACCGTTTTAACGTCGCCGATGTCTTTCCGGTGTATGGCACCGACAAGGGCACCATTAGCGATCGCACCATGCCCGCCAACGCCACGGTGAAGACCGGTAGCCTAGCGGTGGTCAGCTCTCTGGCCGGGGCATTCCCCACCGAGGACAAGGGTGTCGTCTGGTTTGCGGTCGTCAACTATGGCAGCGGCTTAAACACCTTCCGCGACCGTCAGGATCAGCTTTTGCAGTCGCTGGAGCAGCGCTGGGGTAAGGCTGCTGAAGTCCCATCCGAGCTGAAAGCCACCGTGAAGTTTAACCAGGGCGAGTATCGTCTGGGTGACCCCAAGCGAAATCAGGCAGTCGCGAATTAAACCCCTAGCGCCCGGACGCCTAACCGATGTCTAGCCGCGTCTTCATGAGCGCGTACAGCACCCGCGATAGCTCCCGGCGCTGTAGGTACTGGTTGTCTTGAGGGGTTTTGGCAAACGCCTGGCTGTAAGCCTTGGGCATCGCATTTTTGACGATATAGCCCAGCTGCCTGCGGGTGATGGGCGAGTCGGGAGCGAACCGACCGCCGCGCAGCCCGGCGACAATACCCTGAGCCTTAAGGGTTTCAATGGCACTGTAGGCCCAGTGCTTGCCAGGTTGTACGTCGCTAAAGCTGGGGCGGGCGGGGGCCACCTTTTCGAGTTCGAGCAGGTTGACGACAGCGGCGGAGACCACGGCCCGGCTCACCGGAGCATGGGGGCGAAAGTGAAGGTTTTGCTTGCTTTCGCTGCGGACGATGGCGGCAGCGGCCATTACCTGAATGGGCTCAAAGTCGGGGTCGGTGTGGGCCACATCGTCAAACCAGAAGATGGGAATGCCGTTACGGGTGAGAAAGCCCTGGAGCTTACGGAGGTGAGCTGGGGTGGTGACAATTTTGCTCAGCGCTTCGTCCGTCCACACGGCGTATGCGGCCAAAAAGCCGCTGGCTTCGCCGATCGCCCATTCCATCGGGTGCATCCGATAGGCCGCGTTGGTGATATGAGTGGTGCCGATACTCTTGGCCGATAGGACTAGGCCATCCACCGTCATTGGCACCAGGGAACCGGCCGGTAAGGTAAACGGCAGCGCAATCACGTCTTTCCCTTTTGGGCTAACGTGCCCGGGGACTAAGTTGCCATGCAGGTCGAGGTAGTGATAGTCACCAATGCCCAGGCTGTCGTGGAAGCAGTGGGACCGCGCTTCGCCAGGAAAAAACGTTTCTGCCACGTCCTCATGGCGAATCGTGGTCAGGGCAACGCCGCGCCGTGACTCCCGGATATAGGGCTCTAGGGCAATGCCGTCGTGGGTCCAGGTCAGGTCGCCCCGAGGCTTTAGATCCGCAGCGCCACCTTTAGTTTGCAGGTAATGAATGTAGGCCTGGGCCCGGGTGCGAGCGCGCTCAATCTGCTGCTTGCGTTCCTCGGGCGGGTGGCCAATCAGGTAGCCGTTGCGGTAGTCGTTGCCGCAGAAGGGGTTAGCCCCTGACCAGGGGTTGGCCGAGGTGCCCCAGTTGATGACTGCGACGTCGCCAACGGCAACGGTTTTTTCATTGGAACGGTGCCGTAGCAAACGGCGATAGCGAAAAATTCCGAAGGGATTGAAAAAGTCGCGCTTGCTCCAGCCCTGGGGCTGCTTGGTGTAAAACAGGCTGGTAAATTCGTCGAGGTTGAGCCAGTCGGCTATGCCGTAGGCAGGGGGTTTGCCGATTGGGACTCCGCGACCGGGGGCCGCCCGCTCGACCAGCACATCAAAGGTAAACGACTGCTGGCATTCGGGTCGAGCCACGTCTGGAAGAATCGCTTCGCCGGTTTCGTGGCGGGCTTCCTGACCCACGCGGGAAGGGAAATCGGCTAGCTCTAGCAGTTCGCCCAGATCGGTGGCTTCGACGGTGACTTTGGCGGTGACGGTAAAGGTCCGGCCATTCGAGTCACGAAATTTGACGTCTGTGACCCGAGGGCGCTCCGTGCGCGGGTTGACCAACACAACTTCAATCGGGTGGGCCTCGGGGATGAGGGTGAGTTTGCGGTGGCTCAGGTAAGGGATTAGGGGTTCGTTGAGTGCGATCGCAGCGGTTACCGGCGTCACTGCAATCGGTCCAACCCAGCCCCCGCCAGGATTTTCGACCACTCGACCGCGCACTGGCTGCAGCTGGCGCTGGCGCTGGCGGAACTGCTTCTGCCAAACAGAAATGCCAAATTCTTCGCCACTGACGGTCATCAGCCCAGCCTTTTGCTTGAGCAGGTGGCTGTCGTCAGAGGCCGGTAGGGCCTGGGCCGTAAACTGACCACCCAGCACCTTCTGCGGCTGTACCAGGCACACGTCCAGGTTCATCTTCAGTGCCGTTAGCGTGGCTGAGTAGGCGGCTGTGGACCCGCCCACGACCAAAACCGAGGTGGATAGGGTGTCTCCTGCCCCAGGTCGAGTAAAGACATTTTCAGCAAAGATGCCGTTCGATTGCCGTACCGTCTTCACCATGCTTGTGCCTCCCCCGAAATCTGTAGAACTATCTAAACGTTTAGGTGAGCAAACGTCCCTATCATGACGCCGTTCTGACGAACAGCAGACCGAACAGCAGTATCTTTTTACAAATATCCGGTCAGGTTTTACAAATAGCGGGGCAGGGGCGTTTGCGGCTGATGAGTTGAGACGCGAGGGTTTACTGGGGGCTGATGTTGGCCTATTCCAGGCTTACTCAGTAAATTTGCGGATTTCTCGCCGCTATCATTTACGTAAAACTTGATAGATGGGTGCGAAAAAATACTTAACTATTCTTTAGTGAGAGCGGGCATTCTGGCCCATCCGAGATTTCATGCATCGACGCAGTCCCTTGAAAGTTCCCCTCTCGTGGGTGTTGGTGGTTCCATTTGTCGCTCAACTGATCGGTGTCGTGGGGCTGGTGGGCTACCTATCGGTGCGCAACGGCGAGCGTACCGTCGAAGACCTGGCTGGGCAGATGATCCACGAGGTCTGTCAGCGGACTGGCCTGCGCCTCAGGAGCTACTTCGCCCAGCCTTTACTGATCAACCAAATTAACGCCAATGCGGTCAAGTCCGGTCAGCTCGATTTGGCTGATTTGGACGCCGTGGAGGCGACGCTATTTAACCGTCTGCAAGAATTTAAAGACATCAGCGGCATCTTGATCGGCACCACCGAGGGCGATTTTCGGGCCGCCACCCGGCGGGGGCAGCTGCGACTGATTGCCAATGACAACAGTCAAAATCTTAGCCAGATTCAAGACTACGCCCTGTCCGCAGACGGTCAGCGCCGGTCCCTAATTCAGTCTCTCGGCACTAAGAATGTTCACCAAGCGCCCTGGTACGAATCCGCCGCCCAGGCAGGTGCATCGGTTTGGAGCCCGGTATTTCAGACGGGGGATGACCAAAACCTTTCACTCAACGCCAATTTGCCGATCTTCGACGACGCGGGCGAGCTGCTAGGGGTGGCCTCCGCTGGCATTGTGCTGTCTGTCATTGACGAATTTCTAAACGACTTCCGCGTCAGCGAAAACGGCGTGATTTTTGTCATCGATCAGGACGGGCTGCTGCTGGGCTCCTCTACCGACAGCGCTATCTATGACCGTCAGGTGCAGGGTGGCACGGTTACCCTACAGCGGATTCATTCCATCGATAGCGGCCACCCCCTGATTCGAGCCACGGCTACGGCCTTGACTGAACAGTCCGTCACCGCTTCGACGCTGGCCAAGGTCAGCACCCTCAAGGTGCCGTACAACGATGAGAAAGTATTTGTTGAGGTCGCGCCCTTCCGGGATTTAGATGGGCTCGATCTGATGATTGTCGTGGCGGTCCCGGAGCGTGACCTGATGGGTCCGCTACGGGCCAGTACCCGCGACACCGTTTACCTGAGCCTGGGCGCAACCGGGATCGCGATTGCCTTGGGACTCCTGACGGCCCGGTGGATCGCGCGCCCGGTCCGACGGCTGAGTCAGGCCAGTGAAAAAATCACCGCAGGTGAGTTTGATTCGTCCTTGCCTCCTTCACCCATTCAAGAGATGGATGGCCTGGTCAGTGCCTTTAACCAGATGAGTAGTGATATCCAGTCCTATTCCACCTCGTTGGAAGACAAGGTGCAGGAACGCACCGCCGCACTGGAACAGGAGGTGTGCGATCGCAAACAGGTTGAAGCCCAGCTCGCCCAGGCCAAAACCGCTGCTGAGACTGCCAGTCGGGCTAAAAGTGCATTTCTGGCTAGCATGAGCCACGAGCTTCGGACCCCCCTCAATGCCATTCTGGGCTTTACCCAGCTGATGAGCTGCCAGGGCCAAATGGACGAGCGCAACCGCGAATATCTCGACATCATCAACCAGAGCGGCAACCACCTACTGACGCTCATCAACAACGTGCTGGACATGTCCAAAATTGAGGCCAACTGCCTAGAGGCCCACTACACCAGCGTCAATATCCCCGAATTAGTGCACAGCCTGGCTGACATGTTCACCCTCAAGGCAGAAAGCAAACATGTCGCTCTCCAGTGGCGGATCGACAGCGAAGTCCCCCCCTACCTTTGCACCGATGACAGTAAACTCCGACAGATCTTGACCAACCTGTTAGCCAACGCCATTCGGTTTACCGATGAGGGCCAGATTACGCTGCAGGTGGGCATTCAGAGCGCCTCCCCAGATCCGGCAGAACTGTCTAAGGCCGCCCCCTACTCGTTCCCAGATCGTCAGGTTTACTTCGAGATCAAAGACACCGGTATCGGCATGACCGCCGCCGAAATCGATCAGATTTTTGCCCCCTTTACGCAAACTGCCGCCGGACAGTTAACCCCCGGCGGGACCGGACTGGGACTGACCATCAGCCAACAATTTGCTCAGCTCCTGGGCGGTCAGATCGAGGTGCAGAGTTGGCCTGAGGTCGGCAGTCAATTCCGCCTGGTGCTGCCTGCCTGGATTGTGTCAGAGCCAGAAGCGCATCCGCTCAGCCTGCAGCAAGCCTACCAGCAGCTGAGCCAGTTCCCCCCCTGCCGCCTGCTTATTGCTGAAGATCAGCCCGAAAATCGCTATCTGCTCCAGCAGCTGCTGACCATTCCCAATCTGGAGCTCCGTCAAGTTGAGAACGGTCAAGCCTGTCTCAAGCTATGGAAAACGTGGGAGCCCCACATTATCCTGATGGACCTGTCGATGCCGATGATGGATGGCTACGAAGCCACTCGCCAGATTAAGGCCACACCTCAGGGGCAGGCAACAGTGGTAATCGCCATTACCAGCTACGCCTTTGAGGAAAATCGTCGAGCCGCCATTGAGGCCGGGTGTGACGATTTTATCCGCAAGCCCATCGAGATCAGGGTGCTCCTGCAAAAATTGCTGCATCACCTCGGTGAGACCCCCTGTGAGGGGTTATTACTGCCGCCCACGTCTGCTGTAGACACCACCCCTACGATGACCGCTCTTGAAGCAGCGATCCCCCTCTCTGACTGGCGTTCGCTCTCGACCGAGTGGATTGAGACTCTCAGGCATACGGCCTATGCCTGCAACGAAGAACAAGTCATTGCATGTCTCAAGAATATGCCGGTCGAGCAGTCGCGATTGCGCCAGCAGTTGACTACACTGGCAACAGCCTTTCAGTTTGATCGCATCATTGAGCTGAGCGAAGCTGCCCTTGAGCAGCAGGCTGCTCAAGGTACGGCCGAACCCAACCATTCCACTATCCCGGCTTTGTCCGCCTCGGTTACCCCCCCATGAAACCGCCTCAAAAACCGCCGACCCTCAACATCGATCCGGCTACGCTCTTATTAGTCATCGTGGCATTCCTACTGATCCCGCTCTTGGTAACCGGCTTCTGGGCTCAGTAACCCCAAATCGCTTCTGCTCGGCGCAGCCTATGGCCACCACGCTAATTAAGAATGCGCACACTGTCGTCACGATGGACGATCAGCGGCGCGAAATTCGTCGAGGCGGTCTCTATCTGCGAGATCGGGTGATTGAGCAGGTGGGTCCTACTGATAGCCTGCCGTCTACTGCCGATCGCGTGCTAGATCTGGCCGATCGGCAGATTGTACTGCCAGGGCTTGTCAACACTCACCATCATTTCTTTCAGAACCTGACGCGGGTGGTCCCCGCTGCCCAGAGCAGTGACCTGTTTGGCTGGCTGCAGGCGCTCTACCCCCTCTGGTCAAACCTCACTGCCGAGGGCATCCGGCTCAGTGCCCAGCTGGCCGCAGTTGAGCTGATGCTTTCAGGCTGCACGACGGCTAGCGATCACCTTTATCTGTTTCCCAACGACTGCACCCTGGACGACGAAATTGAGGCCATCCAGGCGACCGGGCTGCGCTTCCATGCCAGCCGTGGCAGTATGAGCGTTGGCCAAAGCCAGGGCGGGCTACCGCCTGACACCCTGGTCGAGTCAGAATCCGCCATTCTTCAGGATTCGCAGCGGCTGATCGAGCAGTACCACGACCCTAGCCGCTATGCGATGACGCGTATTACCCTGGCGCCCTGTTCACCGTTTTCGGTCAGCCCCGATCTGATGCGGGCCTCTGCCGAGCTGGCTAGAAGCTACGACGTACGATTGCATACCCACCTGGCCGAGACCTCGGGTGACGTGGCCTACAGCCTGGAAAAGTTTGGTCTGCGTCCCGGTGACTATGCCGCCTCGGTCGGCTGGTTGGGGCCGGACGTCTGGCATGCCCACTGCGTCAAACTGAGCGACCGGGCCATTCGCACCTTTGGCGAAACCGGCACGGGGGTCGCCCACTGTCCCTGTAGCAATATGCGGTTGGCTAGCGGGATTGCCCCGATTCGCGCCCTGCTTGACCACGGCGTGCCCGTCGGTCTGGGTGTCGATGGGGCGTCGTCGAACGATGCGACTCACCTGCTGCAAGAGGCACGGATGGCTTTCTTACTGGCCCGTGTGCGGGCCGAGAAGGCGACGGATATGACCGCCCGCGAGGCGCTGGCGCTAGCCACCCGGGGCGGGGCGCAGGTATTGGGGCGTGACGATATTGGTCATCTGGCCCCTGGCATGGCCGCTGATCTCGTGACGATTGATATCGATCGACCTGAGTTTGCGGGAACCCATGCGGATCCGGTCGCGGCCCTGATTTTCTGTCAAACCGGCAGCGTCTGCCATAGCTTTATCAACGGTCAGCCCGTCGTGAGTGACGGCTGTGTTACAACCTTAGAGGTATCAAATTTACTCCGACTTCATCAAAAATACGGATATCAGTTAGCGACCTAGCGCTGTTGAGTACTGGCTGATGTTTGCAGGGAACCTGTTAGAAACATCCATATTTGTTGATGCAAGTAGGTATCCGTGAGCTAAGAGGATTGCTTCGGGCAAATGTTAAAACTTGCAAAAAGGACGTGGCGGAGAGGCTTAAAGATTACATAAATCCTTCCTTTTCCGATAGCCAATGCCGTTCCCAACTGGGTATATCTACGGTGATAATAGACAAACACCGGTTGGGCCAGGTGTCGTTATTTTTACAGGGGCTGCTCGGTGTGTGGGCCTCCCGTCTGCGCGGTGGGATGGGGGCGCCTGCCCCAAAATGCTCGTTTCAAAATGTTTGTTTCAAAATGTCTGTGTGTGGTTGAACGTTCCCGGTTGGTTTGAAACAGATTAATAAGTTGCTTCAGACCACCAACAGTTGGGTCATTAGATAGTAGGTATGACAATTAAGACATTATTGAACCAGGGTGTGGATCGGGCTAGACGGCAAGATTATGTCGGTGCGATCGCACTTTTCAATCAGGTAATTGACCGCGACCCCGGCTACGAAAAGGCCTACTACAACCGGGCCTGTGCCTACTGCGATCTGGGCCGATACGACGCGGCTATCGACGACTTCACCCTAGCGATACACTTCAACCCCAACTACCTGCACGCCTACATCAACCGGGGCAACGCCCAGCGGCATTTGGGCAACTACGATGCGGCGATGGACGACTTTGATCGGGGGGTTGCGATCGCCCCTGACGCTGCCAAGAGCTACGGCAGCCGCGGGCTGCTGCTGCTCGACCTCGAAGACTACGATAACGCTATCCGAGACTTTGACCAGGCCCTGGCCCTGCAGCCTGAATTTCCCAAGGCATACCTTTGGCGGGGGTTTGCCTGGCTGCGCAGCGAGGAGCCCCAACTGGCTATCACCGATCTCAACTGTGCGCTTACCTACGACAGCGAGTGCCCCGAGGCCTACAACAATCGAGGGCTGGCCTACTTCTGCCTGGGCGAGTACGACCAGTCCATTGCCGACTTTGATCGGGCTGTCGAGTTAGACCCCAACTTTCCAGAGGCCTACAACAATCGGGCCAATGTCCGCGCCGAGATGGGCGACGAGGCTGGGGCGTTGGCCGACTATCGTCAGGCCCTCTCGCTACAGCCCGAAATTAATCAGGTCTATTACAATCGGGCGGTACTCGCCCAGGCCCTGGGCGACTTGCGTAGCGCCGTCAACGACTACGACCACTCCCTTTCGCTCTCGTCAGGGACGCCGGAGGTCTACAACAATCGGGGCAACGCCCGCGCTGCCCTGGGTGACCGAGAAGGGGCCATCAATGACTACAGCGAGGCCATTCGCCTCGACCCTGACAAGGCCAACAGCTACAACAATCGCGGTTTGATTCGCCTCTATGCCCGCAACTATCGCCGCGCCTTCGACGATTTTGACCAGGCAATTCATCTCAACCCTGAATACGCCGCCGCCTACAGCAACCGGGGTACGGCCCGCCAGCACCTCCACGACCACCAAGGTGCGGTTGAAGACTTTGACCAGGCGATTCATCTCAATCCTTTCCTATCGGAGGCCTACGCCAAGCGAGGACAGGCCAAAGCTGCCCTGGCAGACGACAAAGGGGCGCTGGACGACTACAGCCGGGCGCTTATGCTCAACCCCACCGATGCCATGACCTACAGCAACCGGGGCCTGCTCAGATTTCACATTCACGACCGCGATGGTGCCATGGCCGATATCAACAAGGCGCTCGACCTTAATCCCGATCTCTCCGATGCCTACATCAACCGCAGCATGGTTCGCTTTGGAGCCGGGGACAAGATGGGCGCGATCAAAGACCTCGATCAGGCAATGGCCGCCCAGCGCAAGCACCAGCGCGCTTTGAAAACAGCATAGGCAAAACTGTATGTCCGTTATTTTGAACTAGCTGCAGCATCAGCAATTGCCTGGTAAATGTTTGGTGGATGCTCAGCCAGGCGATTGCACAAGTAGAGGTGCCATTCCTTTCCGTAGGGTAAGTAAACGCGGGTCCGATAGCCAGCAGCAAGCATCCTGTCCAATCGCTCTGGCGTCACTCCCTTCAGCATTTCGAATTCCAGCCACTCTGAATCACTCTCCTGCTCTAACTGATGTAGCGCTTCGTCGAGTAGCGCTTCGTCGTGGGTTGCCAGCGAACAAGTCCGACGGTTGGCAAACAGAGTCGCTATCAGGCTTTTATAAGCAGTGTCTAAGTCAGCACCCCTGTTTAGAGAGATATCAGAAGACGCTTCGTAGGCTCCCTTCACAAGGCGAACTTTTCCTGGACGCTGCAAGACGCGCATCAAATCATTTGGCGTCCGGTAGAGATAGGCCTGCAGCGTAATACCAACGTTGTTGAACCGTTCGCAAATCCGCTCATGCATATTCAGAATGCTGTTTGTTCTGTCAGGCCCCTCCATGCTGATCATGACTTCTATCGCTGCATCTTGGGTAGCTTCTGCCAAGATAACAGTGTTCTCGTAACAGAGTCCCGGATCGATTACCATGCCAATATGCGATAGGTCCAACGATACGGATGCATCCAGACCCTGCTCGGTAATTGCTTTAACAACCTTCAAAAACTCTCGCGTTGCTGCTGTTGCGGTTTCAGCATCGCGGGTGCTCTCTCCCATGAAGTCGATCGTAACTGCGTGACCTTGTTCGTTCAGCTGTTTGGCCACGTCAACGCACTGAAGCAAAGTTTCGCCTCCGATGAAGCGCATAGCTGGCTTCAAGAGCACATTGTATAAATCGGGCTGTTGGAGGACATAGTCTTTAATAGACTCATCTAAAGCAACATGTTTGAGAGCAGCCGCGGCTTCAAATTCAATGCTCATAGGTAAAATCAAACCTCTTTAAAGACGTCATCAGGTAAGCCGTATGCTCATTCAGGATTTGGCCGTAGTTCGGCAAAGTTTCGAGCCCTAAAAGTAGAAGCATCGGTGTACTAGCCTGGATGTAGAGCGATACGCGTTCCTCTTCAATCATCTTCCCAGACTTCAAAAGACTGAATATCGATAGTATCCTCGCTGCTGTCTGAGGAAGGTGAGCGTTGCTGCAAACGACCTTTGAGCTCTTCCACTCGCTTTTGAACCGTGTTGCTAGCTTGGTGAGTCTTGTCCTGTAGCTGATCGGTAATCTCGGGCAAGTGCTCCTGAGTGTAGTCTTTGAGGTCTTGGGCGCGTTGCTGCACTTTCTGGCTGAGAGACCGCGCGCCCTGCACTAGCGACTGCCAATCTTGACGAGTTTGAGTGTAGTCTGAGCGGATAAACTCTGCGGCCTGGGCTGCTTTTTGATTTAATCCTTCGGTCTGCAGTTCGGCCTGCTCTACTGCACTAGCAGACACCATGACTCGCTTGCGCCCAGCACTGAGGATGTCGGCAGGCTTGAGACCGTACAGCCCGTCGGCGATTTCCTTGATGCCCTCAGCGGCAAAGAGATATTGAACAATTTCGCCCGTCGTGCGCGACAGCTGAAAGTCGGCAATGTGTCCGGCCTTGCTGCCCGTGTCTGTCCACACTTCGAGCCCGGTAGCCAGCTGTGCCACTGCTAGCTTCTCGCTGCCTGCGCCGCTTTGGGCGCGAACAATCAGACTGTCTGCGCCAATACTCTCCAACTGCGACCAGGCAAAGACTTCCTTCTGGCGGCCCATCAGCCCGGCTTTGCACATCAGCCCCTCA
The DNA here is from genome assembly GCA_039817185.1 of Cyanobacteria bacterium J06648_16. GTDB lineage: Bacteria > Cyanobacteriota > Cyanobacteriia > Phormidesmidales > Phormidesmidaceae > CAWUKV01. The sequence goes on from JBCBWI010000005.1 coordinate 202,504, forward strand.
ACTCGGCCCTGCTTTACATCGACCAGCAGACCATCGACCGTGCCCACTGTTTCGGTGGTGTCGTAGTCCAGCACCATTCGGTCCAGCAATTCTGAGTGGCGCAGTGTGGCATTATCAGGGGCATCACCGGGCATAGCAAGATATCCAAAGACTGATTCGATCTATAGCAATTCTAGAACCGTTCTTACTGATGTTTGAAGGATTCGACACGCAGGTTATTGACACGGACAGCGCAAAGATTTTTACCCGAATAGGGGGTGCTGGTCCCCCGCTGCTGCTACTGCATGGCTACCCGCAAACGCACGCAATGTGGCACCGGGTTGCGCCAGCCTTGGCAAACCACTTCATGGTAGTGTGCCCTGACCTGCGTGGCTATGGCGATAGCAGCAAGCCTGCGACGGATACCGAACATTTGCCTTACGCGAAGCGGGTCATGGCTCAAGACCAGGTTGAGGTAATGGCGGCGCTAGGGTTTGATCAGTTCCTGGCAGCGGGGCACGATCGGGGTGCTCGTGTGCTTCACCGACTGTTGCTAGATCATCCTCAGCCGGTGCTTAAGGCCGCTCTGCTCGATATTGTGCCAACCCGCTATATCTATCAGACCATCACTCAGCAGATGGCGACCGTTTATGAGCATTGGTTTTTTCTTATTCAGCCAGACGGTCTGCCTGAGCGCATGATCGGCCATGACCCGGATGATTATTTGAAAACCAAGCTTGCTCGCTGGAGTGCCGATCCGGCTGCATTCACGCCTGCAGCGATGGCTGAATACCTGCGGTGCTTCCGCCAGCCTGAGACCATTCACGCCACCTGCGAGGACTATCGGGCTGCCGCCACGATTGACTTGGTCCACGATGAGGCCGATCTAGCGCAAAAAATCCAGTGTCCGTTGCTGGTGCTGTGGGGCGTAAAGGGCGCGATGGAAAAGCATTACGACGTGATGAGCGTTTGGCAGAAACGGGCTGTCGATGTGCAAGGGCAGGCTTTGCCCTGTGGGCACTTTCTGCCAGAGGAAGCCCCTGAGGAGACGGCCCAGGCTTTACTTGATTTTTTGGCGTAAGCGAATCCAGGGGAGTTGGGTTTCGTTCCTCAACCCAACCTACGGATGTGACGGCGGGTGGGAGGCAATTGGAAATCGTGCTTATTTGGTCCCTGTGACGAGGCCATAGCGAATGAGCCCTCGCTGAAAGCCGGTTGCCATCAGCCCTAGCGATAACGCCCCCTGTAATGTTGTTCCGCCTGTGTTGAGTAGTTTGACCAGCACCGAGGGATCGAGCGCGGAGGTAATCACATCCATCCAAAACGGTTCGACGGCATCGGACCAGTCAGCGGCTTGCACCTGCTGAAAGCCGACCTGATGCGCTAGGGCTTCGTACTCGGGCAAAGAGATAACGTAGGGCAGGCAGTAGACATCGTAGATCGCTTGGAGCTGGTCTTGTTCACTGCGGGTCAGCGGTCCGGCCAGAGAGTCCGTTGCCCGGTGGCACCAGGTCGCCATCAGAAAAGTACCCCCTGGTTTGAGCTGGCGGTAGCACTCTTGCAGAAACTGGTGTTTGTCGGGCATGTGTTCGCCGCTTTCCAGCGTCCAGACCAGGTCAAACGAGTTATCGGCAAAGGGGGTGTGCAGGGCATCGGCTACGCGAAATTCGACAGTGGGTCTGGCCTCAGTGGACATATCCACCGGTTCGACAATCAGCCCCTGCTCGATGGCGCGGGATTGGGCGCGTTCGGCCTGCACCGGGCTGAGGGTGAGGCCAGCAGCCCGTGCTGCAAACTTTTTGGCGAGATACAAGGTCGCTCCACCGACGCCGCAACCGGCATCCAGAATAGTCTCGGCTGCGCTTACCTGGGCCCAGTTCAGCAACTCATCCATCAGGTCGATTTGGGCCTGATAGCGATCTTTTCGGTGGGTGCCGTTAGGGCCGTAGTAGCCGTGGTGCATGTGCTCACCCCAGACCTGCTCCCACAGTCGGGAGGAGGCATCATAGAACTGGCCGATGCGGGTGTAGAGTTCGGGTTGGGCGGCGGGTGGCTGGGTCATGGAGAATATGTATCTGGAGGCAGGTTTTCAGCGGTGGGGTGTTGGGGTGCGATCGCAAGATGCGACACTAGGTCTATTTGGACAGGTTAACGCACTAGCATGACCGTATCTCGCACGATTTGCATTGGCTTTTTGACGGTGATCACTCTGGGCACGCTGCTGTTGCTGCTGCCCTTTGCGACGGCGTCAGGCGAGTGGAACAATCCGATTGTGGCGCTGTTTACGGCGACCTCAGCGGTCTGCGTGACGGGCCTGATCGTAGTCGATACGGGCAGCTATTTCTCGCCGATGGGGCAGGGCATTATTTTGCTGCTGATTCAGCTGGGGGGGCTGGGCTACATGACGGCAACTACCTTTCTGCTGCTGATCTTGGGGCGGCGGCTGGGGCTGAAGGACCGGCTAGCGATTCAGCAGTCGATGGATACGGCGGAGCTGTCGGGGGCCAAGTCGCTGATTATCTCGATCATTTCGATGACGCTTGTCTTTGAGCTGAGCGGGGCGTTTGCGCTGCTGCCTCGGTTCTTGCAGGACTATGGGGGTGGCTACGGCGTTTGGCTGGCCCTATTCCACAGCATCAGCGCCTTTAACAATGCCGGGTTTAGCCTGTTTTCCGACAGTCTAGTGCAGTACGCCAAGGCCCCCTGGGTGAATTTTGTCATTGCGGCCCTGGTAGTGATTGGCGGCATCGGCTATCAGGTGATTATGGAGCTGTTTTTGTGGCTCAGGCACCGGCTGCGGGGCGATAAACAGCTGCGGGTGTTTTCTCTTCATTTCAAGATTGTGACCAGTACGTCGCTGGTGCTGCTGGCCATTGGGACGGTGATTTTCTTTGCGACGGAGTTCAACAACCCCGCTACGATTCGAACCTTTAGCCTGGGTGACAAGCTGCTGGCTGCAGGGTTTCAGTCGGTGCTCACGCGCACGGCTGGGTTTAACTCGATTGACTTTGGCGCAATGGAAACTAGCTCGCTGTTTATTGCGATCGCACTGATGTTCATCGGCGCTAGCCCCGGCAGTACCGGCGGCGGCATCAAAACCACCACCGTCCGCATTCTGGTTAACTGCACCCGCACCGTCCTGCAGGGTAAGGACGAAGTCCTCTGCTACCAGCGGCAAATTCCTGACTCGCGCGTACTCAAAGCCGTCGGGGTCGTTGTGGCCTCTGCCTTTACCGTTGTCACCGTGGTCATTTTGCTGTCTTTGACTGACCCCGGCATCCCTTTTATTGACCTGCTGTTTGAGGCCGTCTCGGCCTTTGCCACTGTGGGCCTTTCTACGGGCATTACCGCTGACCTTTCCACTGCCGGTCACGCCGTTCTGATTGTCACCATGTACACCGGTCGGGTTGGCATTCTGCTGCTGATGTCGGCATTGCTTGGCGACCCCAGCCCCAGCGTCATTCATTATCCTGAGGAAGACTTGCTGGTGGGGTAGATCCATACTCATCCCTCAACAGTCAATGTACCTTCCACAGGGGTGTCGCTTAGAATAGAATTTCCGCACCCTTCGCCCTGCGCGATTATGACATCCGCATCACTGCTTTCACCCTCCGCTGGCGATCAGTGGATTGTCCATTCGAACATTGACTGGGCAAGGTTCAAGCTCATTCAAGCTGGGTTCGCACAGTCACCTGG